>NZ_JBYBKW010000001.1:0-568490 GCF_057475285.1 Paenalcaligenes sp. DL 309 | reverse complement strand
AGCAAGGTGGCACCACTCCTTTTCCATTCCGAACAGGACAGTGAAACGCCTTAGCGCCGATGATAGTGGGCGAACGCCTGTGAAAGTAGGTCATTGTCAAGCTCTTATACCAAAAACCCCCGTTAGTGATCTAACGGGGGTTTTTTTATGCTTAATAATCGCAAACAAGGTAAAATAAGTAGCTAAACTAATATTTGGAGGATTGCATGTCTCAACCGACAATGCCTGAACCGCAGTCAGGTTTATCTGTGCGTCAGTTAACCCATGGTTTATATGCGCTGTTTTTAGTAGGTTTAATTGCGGCCCCTATCTTAGGAGCTGCTACACTTGCTGCTGTAATCATCGCTTATTATAAGCGTAGCGATGTAGCTGGCACTGTGTATGCAAGCCACTTTGATTGGATCATCAAAACGTTTTGGTGGGGTGTGTTGTGGATGGGGTTAAGTGCACTGCTGTCATTAATTTTTATAGGTTGGCTAACAGGGATAGTGGCTTTTGTATGGCTTATTTATCGTGTGGCTAAAGGTTGGTTTGCTTTGTTTGAGAATCAACAACCAACCCTAGATTAAATAAAAAGGCATCGTACTGATAACGATGCCTTTTTTTTATAATTACATAATTATTTAAAAATTATTTAAAAACCACAGTGCGTTGACCATTTAAAAAGATACGGTGTTCTACGTGCGCTTTAACAGCTCTAGATAACACTAAGGATTCTACGTCGCTGCCCACTTGAGTTAATTCATTTGGGCTCATATCGTGGCTTACACGTTCAATATCTTGTTCAATGATTGGGCCTTCATCTAAATCTTCGGTTACATAATGTGCAGTGGCACCAATAATTTTTACCCCACGCTCATGAGCTTGATGATAGGGGCGTGCGCCTTTAAAGCTAGGTAAGAAGCTATGATGAATATTAATAGCTCGCCCTGAAAGAGCTTTGCACAGCTCAGGCGATAAAATCTGCATATAGCGAGCTAAGACCACTAGGTCTACATCTAGATCATCAACAAATTTGAGAATTTGTTTTTCTTGTTCAGCCTTGGTTGCTGGTGTTACAGGTAAATGATGGAAAGGCGTATGGTAAGACGCCGTTAAAGCAGCATGATCAGTATGATTAGAAATCACGCCTACTATTTCTATAGGCAACTGACCAGCCCGAGTACGAAAAAGTAAATCGTTTAAGCAATGCCCTTGGCGACTCACTAATAATAAAACACGCGCTTTTTTCTGCGGATCAAAAATATGAGCATCCATATGGTATTTATCCGCAATAGGTGCAAAGTTAGCGCTTAGCGTTTCGGGATCACTTGCTGTTGGCAGGCTAAAATGAATACGCAAAAAGAAGGTATTAGTTTGAGCATCACCAAATTGTTCGGCTTCTACAATATTACCTTGCTGATTTAAGAGCCAACCAGAAACAGTATGTACAATGCCCGTGGTATCCGGGCAAGAAAGGGTAAGAATATAATCGTTCATGAAGCTATTTTAAAGCCTAATACCTAAGGGCAGTTTATTAGGGTGCTAGACGTTGTATATGCCACACGCCATCTTGTATTTTATAAAGATAACGATCATGTAATCGGCATGTGCGTCCTTGCCAAAACTCTATACGCTCAGGTTGCAAATAATAGCCACCCCAGAAATCTGGGTAAGGCGGATGATTACCAAATTTTTCTGTGAGCTCATCACTGCGCTGTTCTAGTTCTGCGCGAGTGGTGGGTTGACTTTGGGGTGAAGCAAGAGCGCTAATTCTTGAAGGTAGAGGGCGGCTATGAAAATATTGAGCTGATTTTTCTGCACTCATTTTTGTTACAACGCCTTCAATACGAATTTGACGCTGTAAGGTAGGCCAGAAAAACAATAAGCAGGCTTTTGGATTCTGCGCCAGATCCTGCCCTTTATGTGATTCGTAGTTGGTGTAGAATTGCACTCCCTTCTCATCAAAGCCCTTTAACAATACAATGCGTGAGCTGGGCATGCCTTCAGCGTTTACGGTAGATAAACTCATAGCCGTAGGTTCAGGTGCTTCTAAACGAATGGCTTCATCTAGCCAGCGTTCGAACATATCACGTGGGTTAGTGGTGAGCTGGTGCTCAGGAAGGTCAAACTTATCGTATTCATTACGAAAATCAGCTAGGCTCATAATTATAAATGTTGCACTAAAAATTCGAGTTTAGGATCGGCAATTTTGGCTTGCTTTAAGGCAGAAGCCGTTTGCAGTACATAATCAATGCAAGGCCCATTAATGCCATGTGCGCTGTGTATTACTTGACGCAGTTGCTCTATAGGCATGGTAGGTACATAGGCATCGGTGTTGGGGTTAATAACGAAAGTTAAAGCAGAAATAGAGCTGGCGCTGCTATGGCATTCTACCCATTCTGGATTGTACGCCCCACTAGGCATTTCTCGTTGCCATAAAGGGGGGAATATACGCTTTACCTGATCTGCCGCAACTTTATAAGCAACGCCTTCACATTTTCCGCCTTGATCTAGGGCAAAAACCACACCGGGGGTTTCCGGCGTGCCACGGTTAATGCGTGACCATAAACATAAAGAGCGATGGTAGCCGTGTAAGGTGGCAGGGCGTTGTTCTATAAAATCAAACTCGGGACGCCAAATTAATGACCCATAAGCGAAAAGCCAAAGATCACTTTGTTGATCCCAGTGGTTTAAACTACTTAGCATGGATTGCTCCAGCTCAGAGGCGCTCAGCGTTTTAAATTGTTGGGCAGCTGGAGTAGGAATAAAAGCATTCATAATGACATTAATAGATAAACAGTATAGAAACAAGGATATTCATGGTTGAGCAGCAAATAAATGCCGAACGCCGTTTTGGTGGGCTTAATCGATTATATGGTGATAATAGTGTCAGTACATTACAGGCTGCGCACATTATGGTGGCCGGTATTGGCGGCGTTGGTAGCTGGTGTACAGAAGCGTTGGCTCGTAGTGGCATAGGCCATATCACATTGATTGATATGGACCATATAAGTGAATCCAATATCAATAGACAGCTGCCGGCTTTGGGTTCCACATTAGGGCAAGCAAAGATTGAAGCCATGCGACAACGCATCTTAGATATTAATCCTTATTGTAAAGTACATACCATAGATGATTTTATCAGTGCTGATAATATACAAACAATATTAACTTATAAGCCTGATGTATTAATTGATTGTACCGATCAAGCGGATGCCAAAATTGCGATGATACTGGCCACCAAGCGCGCCAAAATTAAATTATATGTTTGCGGAGCTGCAGGTGGTAAACGTAATCCTTTGGCATTAAAGCGCGGGGATTTATCCCAAAGTACTCATGATGCTATGCTTAGTCGGCTACGGGCCCGTTTACGTAAAGAGCATACTTTTCCACGTCCGCAAACCGATAGGAAAAATCCCCGTATTCCTCGTATGGGGGTGGAAGTGTTTTGGGTGCAAGAGCAAGCGGTGATGCCATCCGCTTGGCAAAATCAAGCTGCCGCTGGTACGGTGAGTATTGATGCCCCTCAAGGTTTATCCTGCGCGGGTTATGGTTCTAGTGTTACGGTAACAGCCCCTATGGGTTTTGCGGCAGCGCAAGCGGCTATTGATTATGTGTTGGCATAATCTTGGCATCCATCCAGCCACGTAAAGCATTAGATACCCGCACTTTGGGAGCAGTGAGCAGCTCAGAGATAGTGAAAGGCTGCTCATGCACCTCACCTCTATGCAGCAAAGAGCGGCGTAATACTCCATTGAGCAATCCTAGCTGGGTGGGTGGTGTAATCCAGCGATTTTGTTGCCAAATATAGATATTGCTGCGCCCGCCTTCGGTAATGAAGCCCTCAGTGGAGGCATAAATAACATCAAAAAATGCCGGATGTTGCTGTAACCATTGTTCACCGGCAGACCAATGCTGGCGTTGGGTAGTTTTATGAAGTAGTAAAGAGGAGTCTGCAGGCAGATCGATTGTTTTTGACTGTAGTTTTAACCATACCGGTGTTACCGTGTGGGCTAAAGGAGTACAGGTAATTTCTAGATGGCCATTTTGCGCTAAGGTGAGCCGTAGACGCTGAGTCTGTGAATAATTTTTATGTAGATAAATGGCCAACTGCTGTAGCAAGGCGTTTTCATCATAAAAAAAATCACATTGCCGTGCCGAGCTGCGTAAACGTTTTAAATGCCAAGGCAGTAATAACACTTCACCACAGCGATTTAACCGCATGGTTTCAATGAGTTTCAATTTCCACTCCTAGTACCCGAGCTTTCCAAAGGCATTCTTGCCATTCTTTTTCTGGTTCAGAGTCAATAACAATTGCACCGCCTACACCAAACTGTGCCGTATTTTTATTATATTCAATGGTACGAATTGCCACGTTGAGTTGTAAGTCGCCATTCGGGGCTAGCCAGCCTATGCTACCGCAATAAACCCCTCGCTGACGTTGCTCTAAAGCTTGTATGCAGCGCATAGCAGCAATTTTAGGAGTACCTGTAATAGAGCCACAGGGAAAGAGTGCTTGCATTAACGTGGCCAGTTCTTTTTCTTTGACTTCTGCTTCTATGGTGGAGGTCATGGTCCAAACCGACGGATAGGCTTCCACCTCCAAAAGACGATTCACCTGAACTGAGCCGGTGGTGGCTATGCGTCCCAAATCATTACGCAGTAAATCCACAATCATAATATTTTCTGCTACATCTTTTTCACTTTTTCTAAGTGCTTGAGCGGCGGCCTGATCTGCAGTGGGGTCAGTGTGGCGCGCAGTGGTGCCTTTCATGGGTTTTACCGTGACGTTATTGCCCTTTTTCCTTACAAACAGTTCCGGTGAAAAAGATAATAGATGACGCTGATTTTCTGCATCAGAAATATACGCTCCATACGGCACGGGATGCGCATGCGCTAAGTATTGATAAAGATGCTGCGGCGTAGCAGAGGAGCTTATTTCTAAGGGAATAGAGTAATTGATTTGGTAATACTCGCCATTTTTTATGCCTTGTTGTATATGCGCTATATCTTGTAAATATTGCTGACGTGATACTAAAGCTTTGGCCTTTAAAGTGGGTTGGTGGATAGGCGTTTCCCAAGGCGTTGAGTGCCTAGCTTGACGCATAATATAGGCGCTCAATAAGGGGTGATTACTATCACGTGTAGCAAAAGACAGGTCTAATAAATGGGCTCCTAATTCATAGTTTAAAACTAAAGCCACCCAATAGCCTTGGGTTTGGGCCGCTTCAATACGCGCCCAGGCTGCAGTTAGTTGAGAAGCATCATAAACAATGATTTTTTCTACTAACTCTTCTAGCACTAAAGCCTGCTGGGTGATACGGTTTTCAAATCGACAATACATGTAACTTATGACCTTATAGAGCTATCTAAAAAATGCTTTAAGGCTTGCCCAGTGTGTGAGGCAGCGGTGTTTTTAACGGTATGAACATCGCCTTCTACTACCAACCGGCCACCATCTATGCCACCTTCGGGACCTAAATCCACCACCCAATCGGCCTCCGCAATTAAATCTAAGTTGTGTTCAATTACCATCACACTTTGCCCCACATCGGTAAGCCTATGTAATACCCGTAGTAATTTTTCTACGTCAGCAATGGCTAAACCTACTGTGGGTTCGTCTAAAACGTATAACGTATGGGGTTGCCTAGAGGCGCGTCCCGTGCTGATAACGCCTTCATCTAAGCGTACTTTGCTAAGTTCAGAGACCAGTTTAATGCGTTGCGCTTCGCCACCAGATAGGGTGGGTGAAGGCTGCCCTAAGGTTAAGTAGCCTAAACCCACATCTTGAAGCAATTTTAAAGGACGTAAAATACGAGGATGTGAGGTGAAGTATTCTACCGCTTCATCGACTTCCATTTGTAATACATCACCGATGTTTTTGCCTTGCCAATATAAAGATAAGGTGTCGTTATTAAACCGTTGACCATTACAAACCTCACAGGGGATTTTAATATCAGGTAAAAAACTCATCTCAAAAGTAACCATACCTTGACCACCACATTCAGCACAGCGTCCATCACCTGTGTTAAAGGAAAAACGTGAAGCATTCCAGCCACGTATCTTCGCATCTCGAGTTTGGGCAAATAATTTACGTATATCATCCCAAAAACCCACATAGGTGGCAGGGCAAGAGCGCGGTGTTTTACCAATAGGGGTTTGGTCTACTTCTAAGACTCGTTCTACCTGTTCCCAACCTAGAATGTCATCACAATGTTGCCATTGATAGCTATCTGGTTCATTGATTTTTTTCTTGAGATTTGCGAGTAATACGTCACGCGCTAAGGTGGATTTTCCTGAGCCAGATACACCAGTAACCACACTAAAACGTTGCAGCGGTATATGGGCATCTACACCTTGTAAATTATGCAGTTTGGCGTTTTTAATGTGCAGTTGTTGCGTGTTTTTATCGATGGCTCTATAAGGTTGCATAGGATGGGAAATGGGATTTTTTAAGTAATACCCCGTTAAGGAGTCTGGGTTTGCCATCACCTCTTTTACTGTTCCCTTAGCCACTACTTGACCGCCCCGAGTACCCGCACCAGGGCCTATATCAATAATGTGTTTGGCTTGGCGTATGGTGTCTTCATCGTGTTCTACCACGACTAAGGTGTTGCCATTTTCTTCTAAGCGTTGCAAAGCACGTAGCAATATTTGATTGTCACGCGGGTGCAGCCCAATGGTGGGTTCATCAAGTATATAACACACCCCTTGTAAGTTTGACCCTAACTGTGCGGCTAAACGAATGCGTTGCGCCTCACCCCCTGAAAGCGTAGGGGCCGCACGGTCTAAACCTAAATAGCCTAAGCCCACTTCTTGCATAAAATTGAGACGATTATGCAGTTCTGAAAAAATATCGCGCCCTATGTCTTTTTCACGTTGGTTAGGAGTGAGTTCTAGGAAAAAGTCTTTGGCATCATTAATCGATAAAGCCGACAGCTGCGCGATGCCTATTTCATGCCACCTGAAAGCTAAAGCTACTGGGTTTAAACGCTGGCCTTCACAGCTAGGGCAAGTAATAGGCAGTTGTTCTTTTTCTTGGCGTTCTTCTTCCTGGTTTAACCATTTACTTTCTTCACCACTTTGCTCCGCATCAAAACCGGGAATGACTGCACCGGTACCAAAACATGTGGTGCACCAACCATGTTTGGAATTATAAGAAAACAGACGTGGATCAGGTTCTGGAAAGCTGCTGCCACAACAAGGACAAGCCCGTGCCGTAGAGAGGCGTATTTCCTTTTCATCAGCCACCAGCAGCAAGGTTTGCTGTCCCTGGGCTAAGGCCTCTTCTACCGCTGCTCGTACGGGGGAATTCGCATTCGCGGAAACGGTAATATCAGCTATAGGCAGTTCAATATTGTGTTCTTGGTATCGATTTAAACGTGGCCAGTTATCGGTAGGAATCAGCTTACCATCTACCCGCAAGTGAGAATGGCTACGAGCGTGGGCCCATTTAGCTAAATCGGTGTAATAACCTTTACGTCCTACAATCAGAGGTGCCAAGATTTGTATGCGTTGATCTTTATAATCACGTAATAATTGTGCCGTAATCTGCTCAGCACTTTGTGGTTTTACTGGTACCTCACATTCTGGGCACATTTGCGTGCCTAGTTTCACATACAGTAGCCGTAAGAAGTGATGGATTTCTGTCATGGTGGCCACGGTGGATTTATAGCCGCCACGACTAGTACGCTGTTCAATAGCTACGGTAGGAGGTATACCATAAATGGCATCTACATCCGGTTGACCTGCAGGCTGTACTATAGATCGCGCATAGGCATTCAGAGATTCTAGATAGCGGCGCTGGCCTTCATTAAATAATATATCAAAGGCTAAAGTAGACTTTCCTGAGCCTGAGACGCCGGTAATTACAGTAAAAATGTTACGTGGAATAGTTACTTGGATATTTTTCAGGTTATTTTCACGGGCATTTAATATGTGAATAGCATTATCGGGTGCTGGCTCAGCCTGTGTTGTATATTTAGCTGTAGGTTCAGCCGCTAACAATAAGGTGGCGGTATCACCCACTATGTGCTGCTCGTATTCCACTAGGGCTTGGCCCGTTAAAGAGTTACTGTGCTCCATGAGCTCAGTGGGACTGCCGGCTGCAATGAGTTCTCCGCCCGCATTGCCTCCTGCTGGGCCTAAATCAATCACCCAGTCTGCCGTACGCACCACATCCACATTATGTTCGATCACGATGAGAGAGTGGCCTGCAGCTAGTAGCTTTCTGAAGGCTTGCATGAGCTTAGCAATATCATCGAAGTGCAACCCAGTGGTGGGCTCGTCAAATAAGAACAATCGACCTTTTTTAGCCACTTTAGCCATTGATAAACGACTTTTAGCACTCTCTGCTAAATAACCAGCTAATTTAAGTCGTTGAGCTTCTCCACCCGATAAGGTTGGCACTGGCTGGCCTAAGGCTAAATAATCTAAGCCCACATCGGCTAAGGGAGCTAAGACACGTTGCACGTCGTTTAAGCCAGTAAAGAATGTCAAAGCTTCATTCACCGTCATGGCTAAAACTTCATCTATAGAAGCGCTACGGCCCAAGTGTTCTACGCGTATTTCTAAGATTTCTGGTCTGAAACGTTTACCCTCGCAATCAGGACAACGTAAATACACATCAGATAAAAACTGCATTTCTATGTGTTCAAAACCGGTGCCTCCGCAGGTAGGACAACGGCCATCACCACTATTAAAACTAAAGGTGCCCGGCTTATATCCACGCTCTACGGCTAAGGGAGCACGAGCAAATAATTTACGAATGGCATCAAACGCCCCTACATAACTGGCCGGATTTGAGCGTGCAGTGCGACCTATGGGCGATTGATCTACCATTACCACTTCAGCAAGTTGTTCAGCACCTATGAGATTGTCAAACTCACCTGGCGCCTCAGTGGCTTGACCAAAGTGTTTGAGTAGAGCGGGGTAGAGCACATCTTGTATAAGCGTGGATTTTCCTGAGCCGGACACACCGGTGACGCAAACGAGTCGCTGCAACGGGAAAGTCACATCAATGTTCTTCAGATTGTTAGCACGTACTCCTTGCAGCTGCAGCGTAGGGGTATCCTGAGTTACCGCTTGGGGCATAGGCGCCGCAATGGTTTTACGACCACTAAGGTAATCACCTGTTAATGTGGGAGCGTCACGCAATTGCTGCGGTGCACCGTCAAACATGATTTGACCGCCGCGTTCACCCGGTCCTGGACCTATATCTAAAATACGGTCAGCCGCCAGCATTACTAATGGGTCGTGTTCAACCACCACCAGCGTATTACCATTGCGACGTAAACGTTGCATAATATGCACAATACGATGCATATCATGCGGGTGCAGGCCTATGGAAGGCTCATCTAATACAAATAAAGTATTTACCAAAGAGGTACCTAAAGCCGTAGTGAGGTTAATGCGTTGTACTTCCCCACCGGATAAAGTACGGCTTTGTCTGTCTAAGGATAAATAACCTAAACCCACTTCACATAAGAAGTGTAAACGGGTGTTCACCTCATCGCGTAATAACTGCGTGGCAGTATTTAGTTCGCCCTCAAACTGTAGTGTGGTAAAAAAATCACGTACTTCAGTAATGGGCATGAGCATTAAATCGTGGATGTGATAGTTATTTAAACGCCACAGTAAAGCATCTGCTTTTAGCCTAGAACCTTTGCAGGTAGGGCAAGTGGTATAGCTGCGATATTTAGCTAACATCACCCGCACATGCATGCGGTAAGCCCGGCTCTCTTGCCAATCAAAATACCGTTGCACCCCATACCATTGTGATTTCCAAGCGCGTGCGCCGCCTTTGAAATCAGGAGCGCCATAGATGACCCACTCTTTTTCTGCTTTGGTTAATGTGTTCCATGGTGCCGCTAAACGTATGCCTTCAGCTTTGGCATAGCGTTCTAGCTCTTTTTGATGAATTTCATTGGATTTGGTTTGCCAAGGACGTATGGCGCCTTCTTGTAGGCTTTTACTTTCATCCGGAATCACTAAACCGTAATCAATCCCCATCACCCGCCCAAAACCTTTGCAGCTTTCACATGCGCCTAAGGGCGAATTAAAGGAAAAGGTACTGGGTTGTGGTGCACTGTAATCAATATCACAGGTGGCACAATGCAAGCCTGCACTGAAATCCCATTGTGTTTGATTTTTTTCTTCATCTATGGCAAAGACGGAGATATGCCCATTGCCATATTGCAACGCAGCATCTAGGGCTTCCATGAGACGGGCTGGCTCGGCACGGCTAAGACGAAAGCGGTCTTGAATCACATACAGACGGGTTGTTTTTTCTTGCGGTTCGTGCAGGCGCGTATAGCCTTGTTGCTCCAAAAACTGCTGTACCTCTTCAGCACTAAAGTTTTGGGGGATATCCACCGCAAACGTAATCACTAAGCGAGGATCATCCTCGGCACAACGTTCTTGCAAGGTTGCGGCAATACGTTGTGCATCTTCATGATGTACTATTTGACCGCATTGTCTGCAATGCAAATGACTTAAGCGTGCATACAACAGTTTTAAGTAATCATTAAGCTCTGTCATGGTGCCCACTGAGCTACGAGAGTTACGCACTGGATTCACTTGATCAATGGCAATAGCCGGTAATATGCCCTCAATCTTATCTACCTGTGGCTTATCCATACGGTCTAAAAACTGGCGAGCATAAGGGGAAAAGGTTTCTACATAACGGCGCTGGCCTTCTGCATATAAGGTATCAAAGGCTAAAGAGGATTTGCCTGAACCTGAGACGCCTGTAAGCACGGTGATTTTTTCTGTGTCAAAACTAACATCAAGATTTTTTAGATTGTTTTGTCTAGCACCAAAAATGCGAATTTGAGAGGTCATAAAGCAGTGAAAGTGCAATAAAAGAGGTTTAGTTGAGGTGTATTTTGTATATGGGGGCGCAATGCGTTAAAATCTACTGTATCTATGGCTAAGTATGCTTGTATAATTCTTAGCTTTGTTTATGTAAGTGTATCGGAGAAAATTATGGCGGAAATTAAACGCACCAGACGTAACACCCTAGAGCGTCGTTGCTTGGGTAAGGCTTCTAAACGTCTATATGCACGTTCGCCCAGAAGTGTTTTTAAAATGCTAGAAAAAGTAAAACGTGCTTAATTCCTATTACAAGCAGGATATCTAATTGTAATTAAAGCAAGTAAAACCACAGATTTATGATCTGTGGTTTTTTTTCGTCTACTATGAAGTATCATTAGCCACAAAGCCAAAAGACTAATCAGGAGACGTGCCATGCCTATAAAAACAGCCTCACTGCAGCCGGAGTGGCGCTATCAGTTTACGGTACTTACCCCTACATATAATCGAGCCCACACGTTAAACCGAGTTTATGAATCATTGTCTGAGCAAGATTTACAAGATTTTGAATGGATCATCATTGATGATGGCTCTACTGATAATACCAAAACCGTAGTAGCGCAGTGGCAACAAGAAGCAGATTTTCCCATTCGTTATATCTGGCAGCCCAATCAACATAAAAAAACAGCCTTTAATCAAGGAGTCCGCATAGCACAGGGTGAATTGATTGTAGCCTTAGACAGTGATGATGCTCTAGAGCCGAATGCCTTAAATGATATGGCCCGTACTTGGCGTGATATTCCTGTGTCAGAACGTGATCAATACGCCGCTATTACCGGTTTATGTAAAACCCCGGGTGGTGCGGTGGTGGGGGATATCTATCCCTATGATCAGTTTGATGCCAATCCGTTAGATTTACAGTTTAAATTCGCCATTAAAGGTGAAAAGTTTGGTTGCTTAAGTACCGCAGTAATGCAGCGTTTCCCTTTTCCAGAAAATATACCAGGTTTTGTGCCTGAGAGTTTGGTGTGGCGTAGCATCGCTCGGGCTGGTTATAAAACACGTTTCGTGAATCAGGTCTATAGAGTGTATTATGAGAGCGCTGACTCGCTTTCTGAGCAGGGTCGCAGCAACGCCGCTCAGCATGCATTGGGGCTTTGGTTGTTGGCTCATGACACCGTGGTAAACTGTATACCATGGCTGCATTACAAGCCTAGTGAGTTTTTCAAAGCCGCGGCACGATACACTCGGTTTGGGCTTCATATGCGTCAACAGGCCATCAAAAGGCCTGTGGGTTATACCCTCCATGGTGCCACCGCTGTGGCCTTGGTGTACAGTATGGCCCCAATGGGGTTGGTGCTGTTTTTACGCGACAAAATACGAGCCAGCTTATTCGTCAGCGAGGGGGTCAGTAGCCAAGTTGAAGGGCAAGATATCTTGTAAATGCTCACCCCAGGCGTTTTCATCGCCTTCGTGGTTTACTTTTATGTATTTAACCTCATCTTCATCAGCGCGTTGTACGGCCCACATTAGCCTGCACGTGTAGCTTTCATTTTCTTTTAACTGCACTCCGCCTTGGCTGCCCAGGATACGCGCATTAGGCCCCCCTATTTGTACTACTGGAATATCGCTATCATCTTCGTTAAGATCAAGGGGGATAGCAAATACAGCCCACTCAAAGCCGGTTTCGCCCGCAGGGATCACTTCAACCAAAACCGGTTTACCCAAGTAGGCGCTGAGCGCGTCTGAGGTGCGTGCTAATAATTCGATATCTTCTGTGCTAAATATAAGTGCAGAGGTGTCTGTCATTTTAATAAGTCTTTTATAGGTTTCTATGGCCCAATACGTTTTTACAATGAATAGGGTAGGCAAAATAGTGCCACCCAAGCGTCAAATTCTACGCGATATTTCTCTTTCTTTCTTTCCAGGTGCCAAAATTGGGGTGCTTGGTCTTAATGGCTCCGGTAAGTCTACCTTGCTACGTATTATGGCAGGGATAGATAAAGAGATCGAGGGCGAAGCCATTCCTATGCCTGGATTAAATATTGGTTATTTAGCCCAAGAGCCAGAGTTAGATGCTACACAAACCGTACGTGAAGCAGTAGAAGCTGGCTTAGGGGAAGTGTTTGAGGCGCGCCAGCGCTTAGATGAGGTTTACGCAGCCTATGCCGACCCCGATGCCGATTTTGATGCCTTAGCTGCCGAACAAGGCGAATTAGAAGCCATTATAGCGGCTGCGGCAACCAGCGGTAGTGATGATACTGAAACGCAGATGGAAATTGCTGCTGATGCGCTGCGCTTACCGCCCTGGGATGCCGTAATTGGTAATTTATCTGGGGGTGAAAAGCGCCGTGTGGCTTTGTGTCAATTATTGCTGGCTAAACCCGATATGCTACTGCTCGATGAGCCCACGAACCACTTGGATGCGGAAAGTGTGGATTGGTTAGAGCAATTTCTGAGTAAATTTCCCGGTACGGTGGTCGCCGTTACTCACGATAGGTATTTTTTAGATAATGCCGCAGATTGGATCTTAGAATTAGACCGAGGTCATGGTATTCCATGGAAAGGCAATTACTCTTCTTGGTTAGAACAAAAAGAGAATCGTTTAAAACAAGAAGAAGCTTCTGAATCAGCCCGTCAACGCACCATAGCTAAAGAATTAGAATGGGTACGCCAAAATGCCAAGGGCCGTCAAGCTAAATCCAAAGCGCGTTTGAATCGTTTTGAGGAGCTGTCTTCTCACGAGTACCAGCGCCGTAATGAAACGCAAGAGATTTTTATTCCGGTGGCCGAACGTTTAGGTAATGACGTGATTGAGTTTAAAAATGTCTCTAAAGCCTATGGCGATCGTCTGCTGATTGATGATCTTAGTTTTATTATGCCTCCAGGCGCGATTGTAGGGATTATTGGACCTAACGGTGCCGGTAAATCCACCTTGTTTCGGATGATCGCAGGCCAAGAACAGCCCGATAGCGGTGAAATCAAATTAGGCCAAACCGTACAATTAGCGTATGTGGATCAGTCTAGATCGTCACTACCCGATGAGAAAACGGTATTTGAAGCCATAGCTGATGGCTCTGATATTTTACAAGTGGGGCGTTTTGAATTACCCGCTAGGGCTTATATTGGTCGCTTCAATTTCCGCGGTTCAGATCAAAATAAAATTGTAGGTGATTTATCGGGTGGAGAGCGTGGCCGCTTACACTTGGCTAAAACTTTGGTAACGGGTGGTAATGTATTGCTACTTGATGAACCCTCAAACGATTTAGACGTAGAAACGTTACGAGCTTTAGAAGACGCCCTGTTAGAGTACGCCGGTTCGGTGATGGTAATTAGCCATGACAGATGGTTCTTGGACCGTATAGCCACGCATATATTAGCTTTTGAAGGCGATTCTCACGTGGAGTTCTTCAGCGGTAACTACCAAGAGTACGAGGAAGATAAACGCCGCCGTTTAGGTGAGGAAGGGGCTAAACCTAAACGTATTCGCTATAAAGCCTTGAAATAATAGCGCTGTTACAATTCTTGCCCTTACTAACAGAATAGTGTGTCTGTCGTCTTGAGTAATTATTGGGCTAGGGTTAACGTTAAGGGTATACAAAATAACCCAAGGAGTTAACTATGAAACGCACAACAATGATGAAAACAGCGGCAGCGGCTGCCTTAATTACTTTACTTGCCGGTTGTTCAACTTGGGATGGCATGAGTTCTCGCCAAAAAGGCGGGGTAGCAGGGGCAGGTGTTGGCGGTGTGGCTGGTGCTGCAGTTACCGGTGGTAGTGTTTTAGGAACTGTAGGTGGAGCAGCTATAGGTGGTGTAGTAGGTGATCAAATTGGTAAGCGTCAATAAGCTATTATCACTTAGTTCGATCTAAGTTAGTTTTATCTAGAAAATAGAAAACAAAAAAGTCAGCGTATAACTCGTTATACGCTGACTTTTTGTTTGGCTTTCAACATTTATTTTTCCAAATGCGGTAATTCAATTTTTACTTCTAAAACTTCCAAAGCATCTTGGCGATCTAAATTAACTTGAATATCATCCGCATCGATTTGCACATAACGTGAAATAACCTCAATCAATTCTTTTTGTAAGCGTGGTAAATAGTCCGGACTTACACCATCTATTCCGCGCTCATTAATCAGTATAAGCTGCAGTCTATCTTTGGCTACGTTTGCCGTGGGAGCGGGTGGGTTTTTGGTTTTCTTATTACCGGTAAGAAAAGAGAAAAAAGACATAATTATTTACCTCCGAAGAGGCGTTTCAAAAAGCTAGGCTTTTCATAATCAACAAAACGTAAAGGTAACTCTTCACCTAAATATCTAGCCACCACATCATCGTAAGCTTGAGCAGCGGGACTTTCTGAGAGATGAATAACAGGGGAGCCTTGGTTAGAGGCGTGCAGCACATCTTCAGACTCAGGAACGACGCCAATAAGAGGGATGCGCAAAATATCTTCTATGTCTTGCAAAGAAAGCATTTCCCCATCTGCCACACGTTTTGCGCTATAGCGACTAATTAGTAAATATTCTTTAATGGGAGTGTCTGAGTTTTCTGCACGTTGGGATTTGGCAGATAAAATACCCAAAATACGATCTGAGTCACGTACCGAGGAGACTTCAGGGTTGGTGACCACAATGGCGTCATCTGCAAAGTAAGAGGCCATTAAAGCGCCCGTTTCTATGCCTGCAGGTGAGTCACAAACAATATACTCAAAGCCCATATCTTTGAGGTCATCAAACACCTTACTCACCCCCTCTTTGGTGAGCGCGTCTTTATCTCTAGTTTGGGATGCGGGTAAAATAAACAGATTCTCAAGTTGCTTGTCACGAATTAACGCTTGGTTTAGAGAAGCTTCTTCATTAATTACATTAACGAAGTCGTAAACCACTCGGCGTTCACAACCCATAATTAAATCTAAGTTTCGTAGCCCTACGTCAAAATCGATGACCACAGTTTTGTGGCCTCGTAAAGCGAGGCCAGAAGCAAAGCTTGCACTGGTTGTGGTTTTCCCCACGCCACCTTTGCCAGATGTCACCACAATAATTCGTGCCATGATGGGTAATGTCCTTATTCGTTAATTCGTTCAGTTAATTAAAATTAAGCTAATTATTTTATTTAATTATATAAAGTATAAAAGTATATAAAGTATAAAAGATAAAGTATAAAGCAGTTATAACCGTCGCATGAAGTAAAAAGCAACGCAAGTGCTATTAACACTTACTAACTCAATGGATCAAACTTTAAAGAATCGCCTTCGAGTTGTATCAGCACACTTTGTTTGTGATGAGGGCTAGCAGTTGGATCTTCTATAACACTATAAACCCCTGCAATAGCAATGAGCTCAGCATCAAATTCCGTAGCCAGTATAAAAGCGTTGGTATTGCCTTTAGCGCCGGCAATGGCTTTGCCTCGTAAAGGCCCATGCACATAAATATTACCTGCTGCAATAATCTCCGCACCATGTGCCACCATGCCCATCACAATTAGATCACCCTCGGGAGCAAAACAACGCTGCCCCGATCGTAAAGGTTGATTTAAGATTTGAGGAGGGGCGGTGATAGCGGCCATCGCCGCTTCTGGAGTGGGCTCAGGTGCTTCAGGTATATCTATGATGACTTTGGAATTAGACAGCTCCACTGCCGGCAGTTTATATTGCGCAGCTTCTGCTTCGTGCTCAGCTGACCCCATCATGCCAATAGGGTGTAACTGATGCTGTGCTAAAGCCGTAATCAATGCTTCCCAGTCTATGGGATAAAAAACCGCACTACTATCAATCACAACGGGTTCATCTTGAAAAAAAGAACCCGCCTCTTGCATACGAAGATCTAAAGCAGCTAGTAGCTCAGTCATATCAGGGCTATGCAAAACTAATCGTACGGTATGAATAGTGGCACTTTTGATGTCTAAGGCTTGGGGGCCCTTACGAGTCATGGTTTAGCTCCAGTTATCTCTAAGTGTAGCAGTACGATTTAATACGGGTTTTTCTGGGGTTGATAGCTCACGATCTGCTACAAAATAACCTAAACGTTCAAACTGCCATGCAGCCTCTGGGGCGGCTACTAAACCAGGCTCTACCCAAGCTTGTACCGTTTGCATGGAGTTAGGGTTAATCAGCTGTAAAAAATCTTTATCGCCTACATCGGGGTGCGGGTCAGTAAACAGGCGGTCATAGAGACGTACCTTTGCAGAAATAGCGTGTTTCACGCTTACCCAGGTGATATTGCCACGTACGCGTACCGAATCAGCGCCAGGCGTACCACTTTTAGTATCGGGTAAATATTCAGCATACACAGTAGTCACTTTGCCGTTTTCATCCGCATCAAAGCCGGTACAGGTAATAATATAACCATACTTTAAACGTACGGTATTACCTGGAAACAGGCGGAAGTATTTTTTAATGGGTTCAGCTCGGAAATCATCGCGCTCTATCCACAGCTCACGGGTCAGCGGGAATTCACGTCTGCCGGCTTCGGGCTGATGCGGATGCACAGGTGCACTACACAGCTCTTCTTGATCTTCAGGGTAATTCGTTAAGACCAGCTTAATAGGATCAAGTACCGCTACACTGCGTGGGGCTTTAGGGTCTAAATCGTCACGTAGTGCTTGCTCTAAGGTGCTGTAATCAATACGGGAATCCGCTTTAGAGACACCAATACGGTCACAAAATAAACGAATGGCTTCCGGTGTATAACCCCGTCTGCGTAAACCGGCCAGAGTGGGTAAACGTGGGTCATCCCAGCCTTCTACGTAATTACCTTCTACCAGTTCCCGTAGCTTACGCTTACTGGTGACCACATAACTCAAGTACAGGCGGGCAAATTCGTATTGTTGTGGCAATGGATCAGTAAAGAAGCCTAGGTCACGTAAATGCTCGAGTATCCAATTATAATAAGGACGTTGGTCCTCAAACTCTAGTGTGCAAATACTATGCGTGATCATTTCTAAGGCATCTTCAACCGGGTGCGCCCAACTATACATGGGGTAAATGCACCAGTCATTACCTGTGCGGTGATGTTCTGCGTGACGAATTCTATACATAACGGGATCACGCATATTGATATTCGGTGAGCTCATATCAATTTTAGCTCGTAAGCAGATACTGCCATCCGGGTGTTTACCGTCACGCATTTCACGTAATAGACGCAAAGATTCCTCTACGGGTCGATCACGCCACGGTGAGTTTTTGCCTTTTTCTGTTAAGGTGCCACGGTTTTCCCGTATTTCCTCGGGGGACTGTTCATCCACATACGCAAAGCCCGCTTGTACAAGGGCTTCAGCAAATTCATACATAAAGCCAAAGTAATCACTGGCAAAATAGAGATTGTCTTCGTTTTGAAACTTCCAATCAAATCCTAACCATTGCACCATATCAATAATGGCATCTACGTACTCTTGTTCTTCTTTTTCAGGATTCGTATCATCAAAGCGGAGGTGGCAAGCGCCATTGTAATCATTGGCTAAACCAAAGTTTAAACAGATGCTTTTAGCATGCCCTATGTGTAAATAGCCGTTTGGCTCTGGTGGAAAGCGCGTACGTATACGTGCTGGGTCAACCTCACCCGTGGCTTGAATAGCAGCAGGACCGGGACGACCCGCCCACAATTTAGACGCATGGCGTTGGTTTTTTAAGTCTTGGTCAATGATATTGCGCAAGAAATTAGATACAGGGGTCGGAGTCGATGCAGTGCTCATACACAAAAATTGAATAAATAATTAGAGAAAAGTCTATTTTGCCACGTAATGTGGGTAGACTTAAGAGTAATAACAGTTGTTATAGCAATAAAAATAAAAGGTATATTAACTAGAACACATTATGACCTATTCCGCACTTTGGTTTTCACAAATGCAGTTTTTTGGCAGCTTGAGTTTTATGGCTGTGTTTTTTGCCTTGAGTTTAGCATTATCTTGGCTGCTCTTTTACCTTCGGTTACGGTCTTTAGGTGAGCAGCATTTACTATGGCTGCCAGTGTACCGTTTTTGGGTGCGCATATTTGCGCTTAGCTTTGTACTCAGCTTTGCTTCTAGTATGCCAGTCTTACTGCAGCTTGGCAGCCTTTGGCCGCAATTATTACCAAAAATACAAGCTGTCAGTAGTCCCTTATTAACCGTCACTATCTTAAGTGCCGTGGTGTTTAAGGCAGCTTTTATGGGGCTGATGCTGTATGGTCAGCGGCAGATGGTGGAGTGGGTGCATGCGGTTATTGTATTTTTTGTGGCCTTAGGTAATAGCTTAGTGGCGTTTTTTCTCTTGGTTTTAGTGTCGTGGATGCATACACCTAGTGGTACTGAATGGGTAGAAGGGCAGTATGTGGTGCAAAGCTGGAGCGCGTTATTTTCTAATCCCAGTGTGGTTTGGTATGTGGCTTTATTTTTTAGTGTGAGTTTTGTGCTCGCTGCCTTATTGATGATGGCGATTTTAGCTTTACAAGCCATACGCCGTCCTTTAGGCGAAGGAGAGCGCCGTGTATTTGCTTTGGCCGTTTATGTGGGTAGTGTGGCTTGGGTGCTCTTGCTTATGGCGTTTGTGGGAAATGGTCATATGATTGAGAGCCATCAGCCAGCTAAGGCGGCAGCGGCGATGGGTATAGATTTAGTGGCGGGTATGAGTCCACCATTAACATTAGTGTATTGGTCATTACGCACGGCCATGCTCAGTGGTGTTTTGGTGTTTTTTATTTTGCTCCAAGGCTGGCGTGTGGGCTTATTACGGCACTACGATCCCAGTGCCTTGGCTTTAGTTAATCGGCGTTTATTTATTGTAGCGGGTTTTCTAGGGCCCGTCTTACTGATAAGTGGTGTAGCCTACCAGCTTTTTGGCAGTTTACCTTTTGTAGTGAATCAAACTATTACCTTGAGTGAAGTATATGCTCCCACGCCATTTTTATTTAGCATTTTTAGTTTTTTTGCCTATGGCATGATTTACACCGCTTTTATTTTTGGCTTTATTGCATTGGTGCGTCAAGTGGCTCGCTATGGTGTGGTGTCTGTAGCCAGACGTAGGGGGAAGGCATGATTCAATCCTTAGCAGCTGCGCTGGGCTTTATACCTACAGATCCTATTTTTTGGTTGCCCTTGGTTTTTTTAGGCCTTCTTTTTATTACCCTTTTAGCAGGCACCATTTTAGATGGATTTGATTTAGGGGTAGGTTGTTTGTCATTAGTGGCTCCCGAAGCCTTACGTCCTCGCATGATGTCTTTACTAAGTCCTTGGCGTGATGCTAATGAGTTCTGGTTGTTTTTAGGCATAGCGGTATTTGCTGTGGCATTCCCATCCGGCTGGGGTGAGGTCATGGGTAAGCTCTATTTCCCACTCATGCTTTTAGCTTTAGGGGTAATGACACGTTCTATTTGTTTCGAACTACGGTTACGAGCGGCTGCCGAAGCGCAACCTTGGTGGCAATTAGGTTTTGCTATTGGTTCAGTGATGACGGCCTTTGCCCATGGATATCTCTTGGCAAAAGTGATTGTGAATTATGAAACCGGCACGGGGTACAGCTGGTTTTTTTGGTTTATGGGCTTTTGTGCGGTGGCAGCGTATGTATTGTTAGGCGCCGCTTGGCTAGTCATGCGTGAGGAGGGTGAGTTACGTATACGGGCAGTTATTTGGGGGCGTAGGGCTGTGCGCTGGTTTGCTGCCGGGGCTGTTGCTGCCTCAGTCGTTTTAGCTTTAGCAAATCCTGGCGTACTTTTGAAATGGAGTGACGGCACACCGCGTTTGGCGGTTTTAAGCCTATGGGTGTTAATACTGCTTGGTTTTGTACTGATTGAAATGAATTTGCAGCGCTTAGTAAATAGTAGTGTACGTGGTACGGTGCTGCCTTTTATACTAACCTTAGCTATTTTTGTGGCTGTGTTGGTGGGGTTAGCATTTAGTTTTTTCCCTTTTCTTATTCTTGATTACATGACAATTTGGGATGCTGCTGCAGATAAAGAAACCTTACAGCTGCTTTGGAAAATCAGCTTATTTAGCTTACCTGTTTTAGTGATTTTTACTTTTTGGGTGTATTGGCGTATGTTTGGTTTATCTCGTCCACCCACTCCACCGAATTTTAAAGTTTAAAGCATGTCGTATAAAAAATACCTCCGCTTTACCCGTCAACGCATACGTAAATGGCATTGGCTATCTGATACGCCTGCCATGCTATGTTGGGCGGTAGTGATGGGGGTATTGGGGGCGGTGGTAGTGATGCTGTTTTATGAAAGCATTCATTTAATACAGCGCACTATTACCGGGCATTCCGGCAGTATTACGGAAGTAACCCGTTCTTTATCTTGGCCTATGCGCCTGCTATTTCCTACCGTAGGCGGCTTAGTCGCAGGCTTACTACTGTGGCTAGCTGGGCGCAAAAAAGCCTCTACCGCGTCGGATTACATGGAGGCGGTGGCCATTGGTGATGGTCGTATGTCATTACGGCAAGGGTTACTGCGTTCTACCTCTTCTTTATTTACCGTGGCCTCAGGCGGAGCCATAGGGCGAGAAGGGGCCATGATCCATATTTCCTCATTAGCCGCCTCTTTATTCGGACGTTTTATATACGTTAAACCTGAGCGACTTCGTTTATTAGTGGCCTGTGGTGCAGCCGCCGGTGTGGCGGCGGCGTATGGTGCGCCCTTAGCGGGGGCCATCTTTGTGGCAGAAATTGTTTTAGGAGTAATGAGTATTCAAACTTTAGGCCCTTTATTGGTAGCAGCCGCCACATCGAACATCACTATGCGGATGACGGGGCACTATCAAGCGCCGTATGAAATGTTGGACTTACCAGCAGTAGAAGGCCTAGATCTTATCAGTTTTGTATTATTAGGCTTATTAATAGGCGTGGTGGCACCGGGTTTTTTAAAATTGCTTAGCCAAGTAAAACAACTGTTTGTACGCAGTGGCTTGCCCTTAATCGCCCGTTTAGCTGTAGGGGGTTTTATCCTTGGTATTTTGTTGATTATGGTGCCTGAGGTGGCAGGTAATGGATATAGTGTGGTGTATTCGTTTTTGCATGAATACTGGGCTTGGTATGCTGTAGTCGCTATTCTTT
Source organism: Paenalcaligenes sp. DL 309 (assembly GCF_057475285.1). Lineage (NCBI taxonomy): Bacteria > Pseudomonadati > Pseudomonadota > Betaproteobacteria > Burkholderiales > Alcaligenaceae > Paenalcaligenes > Paenalcaligenes sp. DL 309. The sequence continues at coordinate 546,670 of NZ_JBYBKW010000001.1, read as the reverse complement.
TTGCTAAGGTGTTAGCGGTGAGTATTACCGTAGGCTCTGGTGCTGTAGGCGGGGTGTTTACCCCCGCCTTATTTGTGGGGGCAGCCTTTGGCACCTTGTTTGGGCAGGTGGTGCACATGATATTACCTGCTCATGGCGTGGAAACCTATATTTATACTTTAGTGGGCATGGGAGCATTTTTAGGTGCTGCCACTAGTGCACCCCTGATGGCCATTCTCATGTTGTTTGAAATGACACTAAGCTATCAGCTGGTTTTACCGCTGATTATTGCAAGTGTGATTGCGTATTTCTTTTCCCGTACCTTGGCTGAGGTGGCTATGTATGACGTCACCTTAGTGCGGGAGCGCGATCAGCTATTACGCTTTACTTTACGTAATACCCGGCTTAGTGAGCTGGTGCGTCCTACAGATACCGTACTCACTACGGATGCCACTGTAGGAGACGCCTTAAATATGTTCTTAGATTATCCAGTACGATTTATTTATGTGGTGGATGAAGATAATAATTATTTAGGCGTTATTGCGCAGCCCGAATTGATGCGCTTATTAATCAATCATAATGATGCCCAAGAGCAACCTATTGGTGAGGTGTTAAAGCTGGATTACGTGAAAACCTTGACGCCTAATATGAGTTTAGATCATGCTCAAGAGCAGTTTGTGGATTTTGAAGGCGAACGCTTACCAGTGATTCGCAGCAAGCTTGAGCCACGCTTAATTGGAGTGGTGTATAAATCCGCTCTATTGGAAAAGTATTCTGCTCTGAAGCGCTCTCTAGATGTGAGTAGTGAAGCTTTGGTGAGTTTACATCGTTGAAATACCTTAGATATTGTCTTTTACTTTTAGGTATGGCTATATCTGCTTCTAATCAAGCAGAAGCCCCTTTACAGTTAGAGCTTAAACAAAGTCATGTACGTTTTGTGCTGGGTAGTAGCCAGACGCCTAAGCTGGTTTCTGGTCTGAGTACGGTACCTTTAGGTGGTTTAAGTTTGGCTGATGAGTCGAGTAGTTGGCGTTATGGCGCTGCCGTGGGCAAAATAAATAAAAATACCACTATTACAGATTTGCATTATGGACCCGATGCGGCCAATGCGTGGATTAGCACTCAACTATCTCCTTCTTTAGCTTTAGAAGGTTTATATCAACACGCCGAAGGTTATGAGCAGGTGGGTATAGGTGGCCGTTATGACTTTAATTCCTTAGTTGATGTTAGCGTTAATTTAACGCCTTCTACGCACAGTATGGATATGCATTGGGATTTAGGTCGATGGGGATTATTAGGGGCTAATTATGTGGGTAAACAACCAGATCAAGGACAAAAACAGCACACCTTTGGTTTCAATCAACAGTTTTGGTACAGCCCCAACTTACGCATTGATGTAGAAGCGCAACGTCAAACTCATAGCGGTGACTATAATATGGGATTACGCTTTTCCCTACCTGTGTTTTGATTATGTCTTCATCAGCTCTCTCCATACTACAAAAGGTCTTTGGTTACGAGGCCTTTCGTGGTGACCAACATACTGTGATTCAAACTCTCATAGACGGGGGCGATGCACTGGTGTTGATGCCCACCGGCGGCGGCAAATCGCTCTGTTATCAGATACCTTCTTTAGTGCGTGAGGGCACCGGTATTGTGGTGTCGCCGCTAATTGCCCTCATGCAAGATCAGGTAGCTGCACTGACTGAATTAGGCGTAAAAGCGGCTTACTTAAACTCTTCCCAAGATTGGCAGACGGCACGTGAGGTAGAACGTGCTTTTATAGCAGGGGAGCTGGATTTATTATATGTGGCGCCTGAACGGCTATTAACCGATAATTGCTTAGATATGCTGGCGAGGGGGCGCATTGCGCTGTTTGCTATAGATGAGGCACATTGTGTATCGCAGTGGGGGCATGATTTTAGGCCTGAGTATTTAGGTTTGTCTTTTTTAGCCCAGCGTTGGCCAGATATTCCGCGCATTGCCTTAACGGCTACGGCTACGGCAGAAACGCAAGTAGAAATCGCGCAGCGCTTGAGTCTTGAAAATGCCCCGCATTTTGTGGCCAGTTTTGATAGGCCAAACATTAGTTATCACATAGTTACTAAGACTGAGGTGCGTAAACAGCTGTTGCAGTTTATACAGCTGTACCATCAGGGTGATAGTGGCATTGTGTATTGTTTATCGCGTAAACGTGTGGAAGATACTGCAGCTTTTTTACAAAGTCATGGAGTTCATGCTTTGCCTTATCATGCCGGTTTGTCAGCAGAAATTCGCATGCAAAATCAAAAACGTTTCTTGCGAGAAGAAGGGGTAGTGATGGTAGCTACCATTGCCTTTGGTATGGGCATAGATAAGCCAGATGTGCGTTTTGTGGCGCATATAGATTTGCCCAAATCCATTGAAGGCTATTACCAAGAAACAGGCCGAGCGGGGCGTGACGGAGAACCTGCCACGGCTTGGTTGGCGTATGGGTTACAAGATGTGGTTCAGCTTAATCGCATGGTAAATGACTCCAGTGGCGATCTCGCCCATCAACGTAATCAAACACGTAAAATTGATGCCATGTTGGGTTTGTGTGAAACGGTGGCGTGTAGAAGACAGTTGCTACTGGATTATTTTGGTCAATTCATACCACCTTGCGGTAATTGTGATACGTGTTTAGAGCCACCAGAAACCTGGGACGGTACCGTGCCAGCACAAAAGTTTTTATCGGCTATTTATCGCTTATGGCGAGAGTGCGCTCAAGCTTACGGTGCTGCTCATATTATTGATATTTTACGCGGTACCCAAACCGATAGAGTGCTGAGTAATAACCATCAAGCGCTTTCGGTGTTTGGCGTGGGGGCGGATTTAACAATTAAAGAATGGCGTAGTATTTTACGCCAGCTTATTGCTTATAAGATTATTGCAGTGCAGCATGAGAACTATGGCACCTTAGCATTAACGGAAAATAGCCGCGAGGTATTGAAGGGTGAACGCACCGTGATGCTGCGTAAAGAGTCTGCTAAATCTACGACGCCTAAAACTCGAGCCAGACCCCAAGAAGAGCAGCTTCCTGCTGAGGCACAAGCCTGCTTTGAGCATTTACGTCTATGGCGCGCCGAAGTGGCCAAAGCGCATGAGGTTCCTCCTTACATCATCTTTAACAACGCCACCCTCAGAGAAATTGCCTTGCAGCGCCCTAGCAGCTTAGATGAACTAAGCCATATCTCCGGCATAGGCGCACACAAATTAGCGGCGTATGGGACGGAGGTGTTGGCGTGTTTATATGAATATGAAGGGGAGTGATATTGGGCATGGCCCAGCATCCACGGCCATCAATCAAACAAATCTGGCGTAGTCTTTGGCGCCGCCAATCCCAAATGCGTCCACGTCAATGGCATAGCCACCCGCCCCCTAGGGGTACGGTGTAAGAAGCCATGCTGTATAAGATAAGGCTCGATTACATCTTCGATGGTATCGCGCTCTTCGCTGATGGCAGCCGCTAAGCTATCTACGCCCACGGGGCCGCCATTAAACTTATGCACAATGGTCTCCAACAGCTTTCTATCCATTAAGTCTAAGCCCAAAGGGTCTACCTCTAGCATAGATAAGGCCTGCGTGGCGCAGGTGGCATCAATCACACCATTATTTTTCACATCAGCATAATCACGTACGCGCCTGAGCAAACGGTTGGCAATACGGGGCGTGCCGCGGGCACGACGAGCAATTTCTAAGGCGCCTTCGTCTACACAGTCTACTTTTAACAACCCCGCACTACGGTGCACAATATGCTGTAAATCGGCAATGCTGTAAAACTCCAAACGCGACACAATACCAAAGCGATCACGTAAGGGGTTACTCAGCATACCGGCGCGAGTTGTGGCACCTATTAGGGTGAAGGGCTGTAAATCAATTTTCACACTGCGTGCAGCAGGGCCTTCACCTATGAGAATATCAATCTGAAAATCCTCCAAAGCCGGATATAAAATCTCTTCTACTATAGGGGATAAACGATGAATTTCATCAATAAACAACACATCGTTTGGCTCAAGACTGGTTAAAATGGCGGCTAAATCACCGGGACGTTCTAATACAGGGCCTGAGGTTTGTCGTAATTGCACGCCCATTTCTTGGGCCACAATATGCGCGAGGGTGGTTTTTCCTAAGCCGGGTGGGCCAAAAAGTAATACATGATCTAATGATTCATCACGGCGCGTAGCGGCTGTGATAAAAATATCAAGTTGCTCACACACTCGTGGCTGCCCTACATAGTCTTTAAGACTTTTAGGGCGTAAAGCACGTTCTACAGATTCCTCATTAGGTGATAGAGGCGCGGAGGTAATAACGCGTTCTGGCAAAGGGGAAGAGCTAAGTGAATCGGATTGAATGGCCATGAATTAAACTGTTTTTTTATCCAGTAATAAGTGGTGAACATTAATAATACACCATTACGTGTATATATACATTGTAATGTAGACAAAGGAGATGCATGTGAAATTACCCACCTATGAAAACGTAGTACAAGCCGCGCAAAATTTAGAAGGCATCGCCCATAAAACACCGGTGCTGCACTCTCGCACGCTGAATCAACAGCTGGGGGCAGAAATATTCTTTAAATGTGAAAATTTACAGCGTATGGGCGCCTTTAAGTTTAGAGGCGCATACAACGCCTTAGCTCAGATGAGTGCTGTTGAATTACAGCGTGGCGTAGTGGCGTTTTCATCCGGTAATCATGCGCAAGCGGTGGCTTTAGCCGCACGGCTTTTTAATACTAGGGCCACCGTGATCATGCCTAATACGGCTCCTGCAGCAAAAAAAGCCGCCGCTTTAGCTTATGGGGCCACCATTATTGAATATGACCGCCTCACTCAGGACCGAGAACAGATGGCACAAGACTTTGTGACGAATCATGGTATGAGGCTAATTCCTCCTTTTGCGAATGCAGAGGTAATAGCGGGGCAAGGTACAGCAGCTAAGGAGTTATTTGAAGAGGTGGGGACATTAGATGTATTGCTTGTACCTTTAGGGGGTGGGGGGCTGCTATCGGGCTCTTTATTAGCAGCAAATGCCTTGAGTCCAAATTGTGAGGTATACGGGGTGGAACCTGAAGGAGGCAATGATGCACAACAATCACTAGCCAGAGGAGAAATTATGCGGCTGGACTATCCACAATCTATAGCCGATGGGGCGTTGACTCCGGCTTTAGCGCCTATTACTTTCGCATTAATTCAGCAATATGTGGCCGGCATAGTGACAGTACCCGATAGCGCTTTAATAACGGCACTGCATTTTTTGGCTGAGCGCATGAAACTTGTGGTGGAGCCCACAGGCTGTTTAGGGGCCGCCGCCGCTATGCAAGCGGTTTTACCCGTGCGGGGGCGGCGAGTGGGTGTGATTATTAGCGGAGGCAATGTAGATATTCAGCAATATGGCCAGTTATTATCTGCCAGATAAAATCTGTAGTGCCTGTCTGATGCCTTCCGATACAGAGACCTCTGTAGGCACTTTTTTTACTGCTTTATTGGCTTCGTTATTGTTGTAACCTAGTGCCAGTAAGGCATTTAAGATATCACTGCGGTCTGAGGTAGGGGTGGTGGTGCTGGTGCTTATTACCTCATCAAATTTATCACGTAGCTCTAAGATCATACGTTCAGCGGTTTTTTTACCTATACCTGGGGCTCGGGTTAAGAGGGCAATATCTTGTGCTTGTATAGCTGAGGCTAAATCATCGACTGATAATCCCGATAAAATTCCTAATGCCGTTTTAGGCCCAATGCCACTCACTTTAATCAGGGTGCGAAAGGCCACTCGTTCAGAAGCTTTGCCAAAACCAAATAACACATGGGCATCATCACGAATACTTAAATGCGTGTGTAGCGTAACGGTTCCGCCTACGTCGGGTAAGTCGTAGAGCGTGCTCATAGGCACATCAATTTCATAGCCTATGCCTTGTACATCCACACAAATAGTAGGCGGGTTTTTTTCCAGTAAGGTGCCGGTAATACGTCCAATCATGATTATTTTCCTAGATAACGACCACCGCGTGAGCGTAAAGTGTGGGCGCTTAAGCTGCTGTTGTTTTCTAATTGCTGCTGCAGCGGGGCATGATGCGCATGGCAAATAGCGCATGCTAGGGCATCCGCCGCATCGGGGGCGGGAGTACCGTTTAAGCGTAACAAATGCTGTACCATAAGTTGTACTTGCTCTTTTTGAGCATGACCTTGGCCGGTCACGGTTTTTTTAATTTGCAGCGCCGTGTATTCATATACGTCTAAATTACTATCGGCTAAGGCGCATAAGGCCGCACCCCGAGCTTGACCTAAAAGCAATGTAGTATGCGGGTTACTGCTGACAAAAACCTGCTCTACGGCACTGTGAGTCGGTTGGTGTAGCGCAGCAATTTCTCGGATGTGCGTTAAAATTACTTTTAAACGTGCCGCTAAAGGTTGCTCAGTAGGCACCACAATGGTGCCACTAGCCACATAGTCAAAATGCTGCCCGCGTACATCAATGACCCCAAAGCCCGTTTTACGCAGGCCGGGGTCTATGCCTAAGATGCGCATGCGTTTAGTGACGGAAATGGCGCGTGCCGGTAAATACCATCACTATGCCACGCTCATCAGCTGCAGCAATCACTTCATCATCCCGAATGCTACCACCAGGTTGAATTACACAGGTGGCACCCGCTTCAGCGACCACATCTAGCCCGTCTCGGAAAGGAAAGAAAGCATCGGAGGCTACCGCGGAGTTGTTTAAGCTTAAGCCGGCATTTTCCGCTTTAATGGAGGCAATGCGAGCGGAGTCCACTCGGCTCATTTGGCCAGCACCCACACCCATGGTCATACCGTCTGCGCAAAAAACAATAGCGTTTGATTTCACGTATTTAGCCACATTCCACGCAAAGAGTAGGTCTTGCATTTGCTCAGGGGTGGGTTGTTTTTTACTTACCACGGTAAAGTTATCGCTATTATCGCTATACGTGTCGGGAGTTTGTACTAACCAGCCACCCCCTACGCGTTTCATGTCGAAGGGGTTATGGGATTTCTCGGAGTCCGTGGCGATCTTCAATACCCGTACATTTTTCTTGGCGGCAAAAATAGCTAAAGCCTCTTCGGTATAGTCAGGCGCCAAGAGCACTTCTACAAATTGAGCAGACACCGCATTGGCTGCGGCGGCATCTACAATTTGGTTAAAGGCAATAATGCCCCCAAAAGCGGAGGTGGGGTCGGTTTTAAACGCTTTGTCGTAAGCCAATGCGGCTGTTTCACCTAGCGCCACACCGCAAGGATTAGCATGTTTTACAATGACACAGGCGCCCGACTCAAAGCTACGTACGCACTCCCAGGCCGCATCGGCATCGGCAATATTGTTATAGGATAATTCTTTGCCTTGCAGCTGCTCGTAATTGGCAAGTAGGCCAGTCCCTACATGCGCATCACGATAAAAAGCCGCACTTTGATGGGGGTTTTCACCATAACGCATGATTTGTTGCTGTTGCACTTGTAGGGTGAGAGTTTGAGGCCACTCAGCCTGTGCAGGTGTTTCGGTTTGCGCCGGTTCGGCCGTATTTAAGCTGCTGAGGTAATTGGCAATAGCACCATCGTAAGCTGCCGTATGAGCATATACCTTAGTGGCCAGAGCCAAACGTAAACCATAAGAGGTATTACCTTTAGCATCTATCTCACTGAGCACCTGTTCGTAATCGCTAGGATCTATCACCACGGTTACCCCACCAGCTTGCGTGCCGTGGTTTTTTGCGGCAGCGCGCAGCATGGCGGGGCCACCAATATCAATATTTTCTATGGCATTGGCAAAGCTGCAATCCTCTTTAGCAATGGCTTCGCGAAAAGGATAGAGGTTCACTACCAACATATCAATACGGTCAATGCCGTGTTCTTCTAAGGTATTGAGATGTTTGGCGTCATCACGGCGCGCTAACAAACCACCATGAATTTTAGGGTGTAGTGTTTTAACTCGGCCATCTAATATTTCAGGTGAGCCTGTATGCTCAGCCACTTCCGTGACTTCTAACCCTGACTCTTGCAGCAGCTTAGCCGTGCCGCCAGTGGATAATAAACGTACGCCACGTTTGGCGAGAGCTTGAGCAAATTCAACAATTCCTGTTTTATCAGACACTGATAAAAGGGCGGTTTGTATCTTCATAATGTAATGAACCGTATAAAAGGTAAAAAATTAAGGTTGTATATGATGGGCTAGCAGTTTTTTACGCAAAGTACTACGCGTAATGCCTAACATTTCTGCGGCTTTAGATTGATTTCCATTGGTTTTTTCTAGAGCGATTTCTAAAACAGGACGTTCTACATAATTAATGACCATCGCTAAAATATTACGAGGGGGAGAGTCACCCAAGTCGGCAAAGTAACGCTCAAGACTGTCTCGTACTGATTGCTCTAGAGGATTGGAATTAGACATGATGTTTTTAATTTGTTGTAGCTGCGGAGGCGACTGGTACAAGAAAGTCTTGTGGGTCGTGCTGGTCAAACCAGAGTGCTACCGCTTGAAGTTGTTGGGTGGTGCATTCAATTTTATTAATTGAAGCAAGCCAGTTTTCTGCATTGGGTGTGTTAGCCAAGTACCAGCCAATATGTTTACGTGCTGAACGTACCCCAATAAATTCACCATAAAAGTCATAATGATCTTCAAGGTGTTCTAGTAATACTTGTTTCATTTCGCCATAAGTGGGTGGATCCATGAAGCGCTGGTGCTGCAAAAAGTAATTTATTTCTCTAAAGATCCACGGGCGCCCTTGAGCAGCGCGGCCCACCATTACGGCATCAGCACCGGTATAGTCCAAGACAAATTTGGCCTTTTCGGGCGAGTCCACATCACCATTCGCGATAACGGGTATACGTAGGGCGGCTTTAACCTCTCGGATTGTATCGTATTCAGCTTGACCTCGGTACAGGTCACAACGCGTACGTCCATGCAGGGTAAAGGCAGCAATACCAGCATCTTCGGCTCGTTTGGCTACTTGTAAGGCGTTTTTACAGCTGTGATCCCAGCCCGTGCGGGTTTTAAGTGTGACGGGAATATTATGGGGGAGGCAAGCTTCCACCACTTTTTCTACAATGCGTGCCACTAAGTCTTCATCTTTTAGTAAAGCAGAGCCTGACAGCACATTACACACTTTTTTTACAGGGCAGCCCATATTGATGTCAATAATGTGCGCGCCTTTATCTATATTAAACAAAGCGGCTTCCGCCATCATGTCGGGGTCAGAGCCCGTAATTTGTACGGCAATGGGGTTCGGTTCACCCGTGTGATCTAAGCGGCGCGCGGTCTTGACGCTATTCCAAAGACGCGGATTGCTTGCGGCCATTTCAGTGACGGCATATTCTGCGCCCAACGCTTTACAAAGCCGCCTGTAAGGGCGGTCTGTAACCCCTGCCATAGGAGCCACAAAAGCCGGGCTGTTAAATTGCCAAGAACCAATACGCATCATGATTACACCCGTAACCCTTGCAGCAACTGTCTAGCTAACGGCATACGGGCTGGTGCCAATAAATCCATAGTAAGTAGCCCCAGTCCACATGCGTGCTCTACCAGAGGGTTTTTAGTCGCAAAAACACGCGGTAAAAAATCGGTAACCATACCCGTTAACCAACGATCAGGTTTACGCTGCTGAGCATAGTGCTGTAGATAAGGTGTAGGCGATAAGCTGGTATCTGCCAGCCAGGGACGCAAAGATAGCACCAACTGTGCCGTATCTCTTAAGCCTAAGTTTAACCCTTGGCCAGCTACAGGGTGTAAGGTTTGAGCTGCATTGCCAATAGCCACTACCTGAGGTGAAGGTAAAGAGCTGCCCGCCGATAAGCTCAGTTCAAAGCTAAATCGCTGGCTTACTAAACGCAATTGCCCCAAACGCGCGCCAAAAGCTTGCATTAACTCTGCTTCAAAATCAGTGGTGCTAAGTTCTTCTAAGTGCGCGGTGCGAGCGGGCGAATTACACCAAACTAGGGCATAACAATCGGGTTGGTTTGGATGGGGTAATAACGCCAAAGGACCATGAGGAGTAAAACGCTCAAAAGCCCAGTCTTTTTTCGGATGACTGCTTTGTACGGTGGCTAAAAGAGCATATTGATTATAGGTGCGCTGTAACTGACTGGGACGAGTGCCATCGGATAACACGGCCATAGCTGCTGTATACGTTTTTTCAGAGGTTTTTATTTGTGCACTTTCTCTGGATAAGGCGGTGACGGGCTGCTCAACTTCTATATAATGAATATTACGGTTTTGTACGGTATGGCGTAAACCTTGCACTAGGTCATCGTAATTTACCACGCTACCTAATACATCTACATCTAGTTCAGTAGGGGTAATAAGCGTGCGCCCTAAACGACCCTGTTGCGAAACATGCACTGTACTCATGGGCGCATGCTTTTGCGGCCACACGCCTAATTGCTGTAACAGCTGCCGGCTGCCGTAATTCATGGCAAGCGTACGGGGATCTAGGGCAGCTCCTTGAGGTGGCGGCTTTTGGCCAAATAAAGCAATGCGAGCAGAAGGGCTTTGCTGTTGTAATTGTAAAGCCAATACACAGCCCACTGGGCCGGCGCCACAGATGGCTATATCAAAATTGAGACGCGTCATAGAGAGATCAAGCAGCAAGAGGTGCGAAATGAATCAAATAAGACTATTGTAATAGATATCCTCTTTCTATCCCCTCCTTTTGCTTTTTGTTTTTATTTTGTTTTTAATTAATTTAGCTACTTTAATTTTATGACTTGGTTGGAATGGCTGAGGCCTTGGGAGTTGTCTCCTACATTATTACTCGCGTTTTTTATTTGTAGCGTGTTGTTTTGGCGCGGAACGCGTGTGCATGCGGTGCAAAAACATAGGCAGTGGTTGTTTTGGATAGGTGTGGTGGCGTTGTATTTAAATCTACACACTATGGTGGATTACTATTCAGAACGGATGTTCTTTATCCACCGTATACAGCATTTGTTTTTACACCATTTATTACCCCTCATAATTATGCTGTCCTATCCGGGCCAGGTGATGCGGGCGGGATTACCATTAAAATGGCGGCGTAAATGGCGTGATGCGCTAAAGACACGCACAGGGCACGCTATTCAATCTGTATTTACGCATCGTATCTTTGTGCCGTTTTTGTTTGTTTTCTTTGTGTTGATTTGGTTGTTACCTATTCCCCAGTTTTACTCCATGATTGACTGGCGCCTTTATCGGTTGATGAATTGGTCGGTGGTTATTAGTGGTTTTATGTATTGGAATTTAATTGTAGATCGCCGCCCGGCACCGCCTGCTGCTATGCGACCTTGGGCACGGGTGATTTCCCCATTAATTACTATGGCACCACAAATCGCTGCAGGGGCTTACATTACTTTTGCAAGCATAGACCTCTATCCCATTTTTGATTTGTGTGGCCGTGCTTTACCGAGTTTTGACGCACTTAAAGATCAGGCGGTAGGGGGCTTAGTCATGTGGGTAGCGGCAGGCTTAGTAGAAACTTTTGGCGTAGTTTATGCCTTAGCCACTGTTGTACGTTTATCGGCTAAAGGGCGTCTGCGCTCTGAGCGCTTGCATAAAATACGGGGCTTAGTGTTATGAAAAAACGTCGATTAACCACCGTTATAGCGGTGGCATTAAGTTTGCAGATCGCGATGTTACCCGCGGTAGTAGCGCAGCCCACGGGTATACCCAGCATGGGGGCGGCCTCGGGGGCGGAGTTGACGCCTAATCTAGAGCGTACTTTGGGTGATGCCATTATGGAGCAAGGGCGTAGAGATCCCCAATATGTTTCAGAGGCGGTAGTGACTCAGTACTTAACACAGCTTGGAGAGCAGTTGGCTAAGCATTCCCCTGTGCCGTTAAATTATGATATTTCGGTATTTGCATTACAAGATCGTAGTATTAATGCATTTGCTTTGCCAGGTGGCTATATAGGTATTCATACGGGCTTAATTGCTGAGGCAGATACTGAGGCTGAGTTGGCGTCGGTGGTAGCGCATGAAATTGCTCACGTGGCTCTGCGTCATGTGGCACGAGGGATGACGCAAGGTTCACAATCAAACCACTTAATGATTGCTTCTCTGGTGGGTTCTTTATTGGCTGGTTTAGCAGGCAGTGCAGACTTAGCAATGGGAGTGGCTGCTTTTGGGCAAGCCGCTGCCGTAGATAGACAGTTGGGGTTTTCACGTCAAGCAGAGCAAGAGGCAGATAGGGTGGGGTATCAGATGCTGCAAGGAGCGAAGTTTGATCCGGCGGGTATGTCACAGATGTTTAGGCTCTTACAAAAAAAATCCCGTCTTAACGAGTCGTCGGATTCTTATGCCACCACTCACCCTTTGTCAGCGCAGCGTTTAGCAGACGCTGAAAATCGGGCTTATTCCAATAAAAATGTCCAATTTACTGAAAATGATGAGTTTTGGTTTGTGCAAGCCGCAGTGATGGTGCTGCAGGCGCAAGGCGGAGCAGCGGCAGAAACGGTACAGCAACGTTTGCAAAGTCGTGCCCATAGTCGTACGGGCGTGGCCCAGGCTGCCGCCTATTATGGTTTGGCATATGCGGCACAAAAGCGCCGTGATAATAAGATCGCACAGGATTATTTGCAAAAAGCCTTACAAGTAGGGGTGCCCTCAGCGGCCTTGGATGTGTTGCAAGTAGAAAATTTATGGTCACAAAATCAAAATGCCCAAGCTTTACAAAAAGCACAAGCTGCATGGCAGAGGTGGCCACAAAATCAGGCAGTAGCTTTGGCCTTAGTGGAGGCATTCAATAAGCAAAATCAAACTAACCAAGCTATTCCGCTATTAGAACAGTTAGTTAAAAAATGGCCTAAAGAACCACGGTTTTTTCAACTCTTAGCACAGGGCTTAGAAAAAACGAATAAGCCTATAGAAGCCCGTGAAGCCATGGCGCAATATTATATATTAGTGGGAGCTTTGCCGAGTGCCGTGGATCAATTACAGCAAGCTCGCAGCCAAAGTACCGATTTTTACCAGCAATCTACTTTAGATGTGCAAATACGCGATTTACGCGAGCGCTTAGAACGCGACCGATTATTATTAGAACGCTTCAAAAGTTAAAAAACGGCTTAAGGTTTTAAATTACTTTTTGGTTTTGAAAAAAGTATTAATACGGCTAGGTAGCCATTCTAAATTACCAGGGAAAGTACCGGTGGTAAACCCTACGTGACCGCCTTTTTTAGGTTGGTGTAATAATACACTCTCTGAAACATGCTGAGGTTGTGGCAGCGAGTAAGTCGGTACAAAGGGGTCATTTTTAGCGTTCAAAATGAGGGTGGGCAGTGTGATGTGTTTTAATAATGGCCGGCTAGAGGCTTTGGTCCAGTAGTCCAGCGCATCACGGTAACCATGCATGGGGGCGGTATATATATCATCAAAGTCACGTAAGGTCTTTACTCGTCCTAGACCTAGGGTATCAATCATGCCAGGAAAACGTCGTGACTTTTCGAAAGTCTTACGTTTCATGCTTTTAAGAAAATGCGGACTATATATATACTTACCCGCCAAACTGTCGGATAAGTGCTCACCACAGCTCACTAAATCCATAGGCACAGAAATGGCCGCTGCCGCCTCAAGCCAATTGGCTTTTTCAGCCGCTTCACCTAAATACTTTAAAAGCGCATTGCCTCCTAATGATACGCCTACGGCGTGCCAATTGGCTTGAGGTAAGCAGGTATGCAACCAGTTTAAAATGAAAGCAATTTCTTCACTATCACCTGAATAGTAAGCACGCGCCATGCGGTTAGAAAAACCCGAGCAGCCTCTAAAGTGAGCAATAACCACTAGCCAGCCGCGAGCCCGAAAATATTGGGCTGTGGCTTGGGCGTAATGGCTATAACTACTGCCTTCTAGGCCGTGAAAAAGTACCATGGCTTTAAGAGGCGGTAGTTGAGTTAGATTTTTTAAATCTTCGTCTTGCATCCAGCGCCTAGCTGCGGTTTTAGAGAGCTTTGGCTCACGAGCAGCCTTGGTACCCGAAGCAAAGGTATCAGCAAATAAACCTGGGCCACTGAAATCCAGATCTAAAAAGTCACCATCAGGGGTATCAATGCGTTGACGTACAAAGGCAATAGGCTGCTTTTTGGCCAAGTAAGCACTGTAAATGGTTTGTAGGTGACCACCCGGTAACCAAAACGGGGTGGGGCAGTCAGAAAGATCGATGGTAGCGGTCACAAAAAAAGCCGTAGGTAGAGTTAATTAATTATTCGGGGGCGGCGGACTTTTTCAACTCATAGGTGGCGCTACAATAAGGACAGATAGCTACACCTTCTTTCTCGATTTCTATGTAAACTCGAGGGTGCATGCTCCATAGAGGTGCTTTAGGTCCTGGACAATAGACGGGTAAATCGGCTTCGGTAACCGTAATGGTTTCAATATTTTGACTGTGGCTAGACGTTGCACTCATGGTGACTCCTTATTGAGCAAATAAGTAACTAAGATCATAATTGTAGCAAGCTCAGGCTGTACTTGGCGTGATTGATCTCAAAACACAAAGGTAGAAGGTGTCTTTACAAAATAAACTACGCTTAAAAGCATTGTCTAATCGACAACGGCATTATTTTAGCTTGGCATTACGTGATGCTGCACCCACATTAATAGCCACTGGCATTTGGGGTTTTGTGACGGGTATTGCTATGCTGAAGTCGGGCTTGTCTGAAACCTACGCGGGGTTAATGACTTTTTTTGTGTATGCCGGGTCGGCTCAGCTTACTGCTTTACCTTTAATTGAGTCCGGGGCACCACTATGGCTTATTTCCGCGGCGGCTCTGGTGGTGAATATACGTTTTATTATTTTTGGGGCCGCTTTGCAGCCTTATTTTCGTCATTATTCATGGGGCAAACGCTTTTTCCTAGGTTACTTCACTACAGATATCGCTTTTGTGTTGTTTATGTCGCGATTTGGTAATCATAAAGAAGAGAAAAAACCTGTAGGTAGAACACAACACCTTTGGTACTTTTTAGGCTTAATTATTCCCAATTGGATTGTGTGGCAGCTTTCTTCTTTTAGCGGCATTTTTTTAGGCGGATTTATTCCTGAGTCCTGGGGAATTGAGTACGCGGCTATTTTAGCTTTGATGGCAGTGGTAATGCCTTTACTAAAAACACGTCCTTTTTTGATGTGCCTTGTGGTTGCTGGCGTGGTGGCATGGGTAGGGCAGTTGCTGCCCTTACGTCTAGGTTTAGTGGCCGCGGTACTAGCAGGCGTGGCGGCAGGCGTGGTGACTGAGCAACTACAGCACAAAAGGAGCACCTAAATGTCCTTTACACAGTATGATTGGTATATCCTAGGGGTAGTGGCGTGTTTAACTTTAGTGAGTTTTTTAACTAGGGCGGGCTATTTTCTCTTTGGTGATTATTTACCTTTACCTGATAGCGTACGACGCGCCTTACGCTATGCACCGGTAGCAGCACTAACTGCTATTATATTGCCCGAAATTCTCCCGTGGTCAGCGCAGGAAATGCCGCGCTTAGACCCTCATAAACTGGTTGCGGCCTTGGTTGCCGTGCTGGTTTACCTGCGCACAGGCAGTTCTGTGTGGTTAATGGTGGCTGGCATGATGGCGTATTGGCTGTCTAGAGCCTTGTTTTAACCACTAGACTCGCGCCGCAACGCAATATAAATTCATCAATGAAAGAAAAAAATACAGATACAAATACAGATCTTAGCTTTTCTAGTTTTGGATTACACCCTGATTTACTCTCATCCATTGTAGCTACGGGCTACACCACCCCCACTCCCATTCAAGCGCAAGCCTTACCTGTAGTGATGGAAGGCCGAGATGTGATGGGTGCTGCACAAACGGGTACGGGTAAAACAGCTGCTTTTTCATTACCCATTTTGCATCGATTAATGGCGTTTGCTACTACCAGTGCTTCGCCTGCACGTCACCCTGTGCGGGCGTTAATCTTAACGCCCACACGTGAGCTAGCGAATCAAGTGGGTGAGAGCGTTAAGCTCTATTGTAAAAATACCCCACTGCGTTCAGCCATTGTGTTTGGTGGGGTGGATATACGAGTGCAACGTGATGAACTACGCCAAGGATGCGAAATTCTTATTGCCACCCCTGGCCGTTTGCTTGATCACATAGAGCAAAAAAATGTGAATCTAAGTCAAGTGGGTATTTTGGTGCTAGATGAGGCAGACCGTATGCTTGATATGGGCTTTTTACCAGACTTAGACCGTATTGTGCGCCAGCTACCAAAGCAGCGTCAAAGCTTGCTGTTTTCTGCCACCTTTAGTCCAGAGATTCGTAAACTAGGCAATAATTTCCTAAATAATCCCGTTAGTATTGAAGTGGCTGGCCGTAACACCACGGCAGACACCGTAGCCCAAAGTGCTTACGCGGCGGAAGGGGATGAAAAACGTATTGCGGTAGCCCACATAGTACGCAGTAAAAAACTCAGCCAAGTGATTGTATTTACCAATAGGAAGTTGACAGCTGCACGCTTAGCGCGCCAATTAGAGCGTGAAGGCCTTAAAGCTGAGTCCATACATGGGGATAAAAGTCAGCTAGAACGTATGAAGGTGTTAGAGGCCTTTAAAGCTGATGAGCTTGAAATCTTAGTGGCCACGGACGTAGCGGCACGTGGTTTAGATGTGGCAGGAGTACCTTGCGTAATTAATTATGATTTACCCTTTAATGCGGAAGACTACGTACACCGCATTGGACGTACCGGCCGTGCTGGAGCCAAGGGTGAAGCCATTGCTTTGGTGAGTGCAGAAGAAAATCATCTGTGGGTAGATATTCAAAAGCTTATTGGTACCAAACTGAGCTTACAAAAATTAGATTTACCTAATACTGCAGCACCTAAGCCATCTGTAGCCAGACCTGCTCGCGGCCGTCATCGACATAACAAGCCGCAAGATGAGATTTTTTATAAACCCTATCAGCCAACTACTGCTCCTAGCGCTCAAAAACAAGCTGCTACAGAAAAGAGCAATAAAAACGGTAATGGCAATACGAATAAAAAACGTGATGTAGGGGTGTTATTGGGCGGCGGTAATTAACAGTTGTTCAAAACTTGTCACCGGATCTATGTATTGTGCCTTAGTTTGAGCTTGTTGTAATAAACGTTCAATGTGTTCAGCAAATGGCAATAAGGGACCATAAAATAAGGTCCCTTTTTTATTTTGAATCAAAATAGTAGGGAAGTCTTCTATGTCTTCGTCTATAAGTAAGTCTTCGTGCTCCTCTACATCTACCCATACAAAAGCATGTTGAGGGTGTTTAGGCGCTAAGGCTTCGAATTGTGCTTTGAAGCCATTGCAGGTTCTGCACCAAGCAGCGCAAAAGCATACAATTACATACTCATCATCGCTAAGCGTAGACAGTTTGTGTTGTAATTGTTCTAGTTTTTTTTCTGGATAAAACATCGTCCACTCCTAATGATTTAATTTATGAAATCTATGAATTTATGAATCAACTTCCTAATGAATCTACCGTTTATTTTAGCTCTCAAAGCTCTATAAAACGAATTCAGCAAGCGTTAAGCCAAGCTGTTGTTTCACAGTTTAGCCCTAAAATGTTAGGAGCGTTGCTATTACCTTTTATGGTGGCTTTAGTGGGGGCCGTGGTGCTGCTATGGCTGTTTTGGACGCCTCTTAAGGAACATATTGCCTTATGGCTAGAGCAGTGGGGAGTATTAAATGCACAGTCAGATCTTTGGCTAGTGGGAGCGGGTTTATTTGCTTTAAAAGTGTTTGTGGTGCCATTGTTAGCAGCGGGGGCATTATTACCTTTGGCCGGTATTGCAGGTTTAATTGTGTCTGCTGTGATGGTGATGCCTTTGGCTTTATCTTTTGTGCAAGTTAAACATTACCCACAATTAAAAAAACAGGGTACGAATGCATTTAGCTATAGTGTAGGCAATGCGCTGTGGGTGGGGTTATTATTTATTTTAGGCTGGTTTTTAACCTTACCGTTTTGGCTTATTGCGCCGCTAGCTTTAATTTTGCCCGTGTTTTGGTGGACCTTTGCTTTTACCCGCTTGCTACGGGTGGACTCTATGGTTGAGCATGCCAGCAAAGCAGAGCGTAGTATTTTATTAAAACGCTACAATAAAGCGTATTGGCTCCTAGGTTTATGTATGGCTTTACTTAATTTATTACCACCTGCTTGGTTTATTTTACCCGTTTTTTCAGCCCTGGCTTTTGCGCATTTTAATTTAGCTGCTTTAGCTGAGCTGCGGGCAGAAACTACTTTAAATGCTAATGAGCTCACACTTTGAAGACTGAGAGATGACGATGCAAAAACCTGCTAT
This sequence comes from Paenalcaligenes sp. DL 309, assembly GCF_057475285.1. Taxonomy (NCBI): domain Bacteria; kingdom Pseudomonadati; phylum Pseudomonadota; class Betaproteobacteria; order Burkholderiales; family Alcaligenaceae; genus Paenalcaligenes; species Paenalcaligenes sp. DL 309. The sequence continues at coordinate 528,440 of NZ_JBYBKW010000001.1, read as the reverse complement.
ACGGCTAATTATTATTGGTGATGAGATTTTATCTGGGCGTCGCCAAGATAAACACTTTTCACGTGTGGTTGAACTTTTAAAAGTGCGCGGCCTTAAATTAAAGAGTGCACAAATTATTTCTGATGCTCCGGCAGATATTGAGCGTACTTTAGCCGCAAGTTTTGCTACGAACGATATTGTATTTAGCTGTGGCGGCATAGGCGCCACGCCAGATGACCGCACTCGTCAAGCGGCTGCAGCTGCTTTAGGTGTGGAGTTGGCCTTACACCCGGAGGCGAAAGCCCTCATTACAGAGCGCACCCAAGATCAAGCTGGGCCCAATGACAAAGTCGATATGTCTACACCAGAAAATCAACAACGTTTAGAAATGGGCGTATTCCCGGTAGGTGCTGAAATTGTACCCAATCCTTATAATAAGATCCCAGGTTTTTTTATTAATAATCATACCTTTACGCCTGGGTTTCCTGTTATGGCTTGGCCCATGATTGAATGGGTGCTGGATAATAAATACCGGCAATTTCAGCATAAAGAACAACACACTGAGCACTCCTTTGTGGTTTTTTCTATACCGGAGTCACGCATTGTGCCTGCTTTATTGGCGGTGGAGCAGCGTTGGCCTGCTGTACAAGCTTTTAGCTTACCCAGCATGGGGGAAACAGGTCATAATCCGCATATAGAGTTAGGTGTTAAGGGTGAGCCCACGGCATGCGCTGAAGCCATTGCGTATTTGCAACAACAGGCATTGGCCCTAGGCGCGACTTTAAGCCCCTTAGCGAAGTAGAAAAAATCGCAAATAAGTGCTCCCTGTGGTATATACTTTCATAATATGGAATTGCTGCAATGCAATAACTTAATATATACATCTATTACACAGAAAAAGACTATTTAGGCGAATTATTATGCTTGCTGCTAAAACTATGCCAACTCCAGGCATCAACTCCGGTTTAGTCACCATACAAGTTCTAGAACGTGCCATGATTTTATTAGATGAGTTGGCACATCAAACCGAGCCCGTGGCTCTTAAAGACTTGGCGAAAGCTACGGGTCTGCACACTTCCACGGCTCATCGTATTTTAAATGATCTAGTGGTGGGGCGATATGTGGAGCGTGTGGATAACGGCTTGTATAGTCTAGGTATGCGTTTTTTAGAGCTGGGCTCCTTAGTTAAAGGGCGTTTAAATGTACGCACAGTAGCGGTAGAGCCGATGCGTGAATTGCACAAAATTACCGGTCAAACTGTAAACCTTGCTTTGCAACAAGGTGATGAGATTGTGTATGTGGAGCGCTCTTGGAGTGAAAACTCAGGCATGCAAGTGGTACGGGCTATAGGTGGCCATGCACCTTTGCATTTAACCTCTAGCGGTAAGCTGTTTTTATCGCAATGGGATGCGCGCCAAGTTCGAGCTTATGTGATGCGCACTGGTTTAACAGGGAACACGCGTAATAGCATTACACAAATTGCAAGTTTAGAAAATGAATTGAGTTTGGTGCGTAGACATGGTTATGCGCGTGATAATGAAGAGTTAGAGCTAGGCGTGCGTTGCATTGCCGCAAGTATCTATGATGATACGGGTACTTTAGTGGCTGGTTTATCGTTATCTGCCCCAGCAGAACGATTACAAGATAGCTGGATACCTGTACTACGAGAGACGGCTAAATCGATTTCAACCGCCCTAGGCTTTGAGTCCATGCGGGATAGGAAGTAAAAATAAAAAACAACAACTTACAAATAAATGTATAGACGCCACTTGACGCCGGTCTATAACTAGGTACAATGAATGTATTGTTGCAGTGCACCAATAGAAGGTTTTTCCGTTGTGTTCTAGCGGTTTAGGCCTTCGGTAATTTTCGGTAATTGCTAATTAATTTATTTCGAATCAAACCCTTAAAGGACAACACCATGAACACAGAAACTCAAAAACAATTAGTTGCTAATCAACAGCGTAGCTTTAACAACCTAGTAGCCGCTCAAAACCACATTTTTAACGGTTTCGAGCAGTTAATTAACTTAAACGTTAAGCTTTTCAAATCTTCCTTAGATGAAATCGCTGCTAAGTCTCAGCAAGTTGCTGGTCTACAAGACGTACAACAAGCCGCTAATTTTGCTACTGATTTATCCAAGCCTTCCGCTGAGCAAGTATTAAACTACGGTAAAGACGTATTTGAAATCGTTAGCCAAGTACAAAAAGAAATTACTCAGCTAACAGAAAAACAAATCGCTGATAATCAGCAGCAAGCCGCTGAGTTTGTAGAAAGCTTTGCTAAAAACGCACCTGCTGGTAGCGAAAGCGCCGTTGCGTTAGTTAAGTCCGGTTTAGTTGCTGCTAGCAACGCCACAGACACGGTATTAAAAGCTAGCCGTCAAGCCGCTGAGTTAAGTGAAGCCAATATGGCCGCTGCTAGTGGTGCTGCAATGAAAACAGCTGAGCAAGCTGCTGAAGTTGTAGAGAAAAACATGGCTCAAGCTCGTAAAGCTAAGTAATAGCTGCAGCTACTAAAAAGTAGCTCACAGTATTCAAAGCCCTTGGAGATTTAATCCAAGGGCTTTTTTTATTTTTGCTGGTGATTACGTAGGGCGTCTACACAATCTCGAATTAATAATGGCCCTTGATAGATAAGACCGGTATAGAGCTGGATAGCATTGGCGCCGGCTTGTACTTTTTCTACCGCTTCTACGCCTGAGTTAATACCACCTACACCTATAATGGGATAGTCGGGCCCTAATCGCTGACGTAAACGCTCAATGACCCGTAGAGAAAGCGCATGCACTGCTGGGCCTGATAAGCCGCCTTGTTCATTTGCGTGTGGCTGCATGGACACGTAATCGCGGCTAAGGGTAGTGTTGGTGGCAATAATGCCATCAATTTTGCATTGCTGCACAGCGGTGGCAATACTGTCTATTTGTGCTTCATCCATGTCTGGGGCGATTTTAACCGCTATAGGCACATAACGCCCGTGCTCTACCTGTAGTTCTTGCCGGCGTGTATTAAGAGCGCCTAGTAGTTGTAATAGTTCATTTTCGGCTTGTAGCTCACGCAAATTTTGCGTGTTGGGGGAAGAAATATTAACGGTGATGTAATCCGCATGTGCGTAAACGCCATCCAAACCTTTTAGGTAATCGTCTGTGGCTTGCTCCATGGGCGTATTGGCATTTTTACCAATATTTAAACCTAAGATGCCGCCATCGTTACGCCACTGACTTTGTTGTACATTTTTTATAAACTGCCCTAAGCCGTCATTATTAAAGCCAAATCTATTGATCAGACTTTCTTTGGCAGGGATTCTAAACAGACGGGGTTTGGGATTTCCAACTTGTGGCTCTGGAGTGACAGTGCCCACTTCTACAAAACCAAAACCTAAAGCGCCTAAGGCGTCAATATGTGCGCCATTTTTATCCAAGCCTGCCGCTAAACCCACGGGGTTTTTAAGATGTAATCCCATTAAAGTGGTAGGCAAATAGAGCTCTTGACGTATAAGAGTTGCGGCAATTTGGTGTGCTTTATCTAAGCCCTTTAACGTGAGTTCATGGGCTTTTTCAGCCTCTAAATAAAATAAAAAAGGGCGCATCAAGCCGTAGGTATGGAGCAGTAATGACATGTTATTTGTCCACAGTGGGATAGACCCATTCGTTATTTAGAAATAATTGATAAGGAGTAAAGCGAGTTTTATATGACATTTTAGGATTTTGCTCTATCCAATAACCTAAGTATAGCCACGGTAAGCTTGCTGCTTTACAGTAATTAAGCTGCCATAAAATACCATACGTGCCTAAGCCTGAGGTGTAAGGATCAAAAAAAGTATAAACCGCAGATAAACCTTGGGCGACTTTATCTACTAAAGCCACCATTTTGAGTTGTTCGCCGTCTCTAAACTCAATGAGATGAGAGTTCACATTGCTAGAGAGTAAAAATTCAATATATTGTGACTTATCGTCATTATCCATCTCTGAACCACTATGGCGTATCGCTTGGTACTCTCTATACAGCGCGTAGTGCTCTTCTTCCCAGACTAAGGGTTTATGAATGACACGTAAATACTGAAATTGTTTTAGTGTGCGACGATGGTTACGACTGGGTTGAAATTGCTGCGTATTAATTCGTATAGGAGTACATGCTTTGCAGTGATCACAATGAGGTCTATACGTAAAGGTGCCACTGCGCCTAAAGCCTAAGTTAATAAGAGCGTCATAGGCAGGGCGATCAATTAAATACGATGGTGCCGCCACCAAAGAACGTGCTTTTTTAGGCGGCAAATAACTGCAGTTATACGTAGATGTGGCATAAAATTGTATGTTTTTTAGCACGGCAATAAAACACCATCCGCGCTCAGCTGGCCTCTACCCCAGTTAGCGGTCTCTAGAGACGTGTATTGCTGCAGCAGTTCTTCAAAATGATTTCGGGGTATGCTTTGGGCTCCTAGAATGGTTAAATGAGCCGTTTCTTGCTGGCAATCTATGTATTGAATGTTCAGATGCTTTTGTAAGTAAAGCGTTAAATAATATAAAGCGATTTTACTGGCGTCATTCATTAAGCTAAACATCGACTCACCAAAGAAAAACTGCCCCAGTTGCACGCCATAAAGCCCACCTACCAGCTGCTGGCCTTGCCAGACTTCAACACTGTGCGCATGCTGACAGCGATGCAAGTGGTAATACGCTTCTATAATTTCATTTGAAATCCACGTGCCTTCTTGCTGTTTACGCGTAGTTGAGCATTGGCTAATTACTTGTAAAAAAGCGGTGTTTGTGGTGACTTTTATGATGGAATCCTTGCGTGTTATTTGTCTGCATTTTTTTGCTAACGATTTAGACAGCTTAAATTGCTTACATTGCAGTACAGCACGGGGGTTAGGGGACCACCAAAGTATAGGCTCCCCTTCATTAAACCAAGGGAATATTCCTTTGCTATATGCATCGAGTAGGCGAGGCACACTCAGATCTGCTCCCGCTGCTAGTAAGCCTTGATCTAAAGCGTGGCTTACTGGGGGAAAAGGGTCTTCAGTAGCTAGCCAGGGGATAGTAATCGCTGTCATTCAGGTATAAGTATTGGTTTAAACTTTTTCACTAAGCGTGTAGTTGCGTATGGAAAAAACACCTTTGGCCCTGTCGGCTAAGTAATGTTCTATAGTTGTACTAACTGTACGGAAAGAAAGATTATCCCAAGGGATTTCATCAAACTCAAAAAATCTGGCTTCTAAAGACTCGGGACCGGGATCAAGCTCTGGACTGAGTACCTTGGCTAAGTAATACACATGTACTTGGCCGGCACTGGGTACATCGATGAGGGTAAATAATTGTCCTAGCTCTAGATTAGCACCGGCCTCTTCATCAGCCTCACGCATGGCGCCTTCAGCGGTGGTTTCTTTGAGTTCCATAAAACCTGCAGGTAAGGTCCACGTATCATAACGCGGCTCAATGGCGCGCTTACAAAGTAGGATCTTGTCTTCCCAAATAGGCACCACGCCCACCACATTACGTGGGTTTTGATAATGCACGGAGCCGCACTGCAGGCAGACTTCGCGTACTATGGTGTCATCAGGAGGGATGATTTTTGCTAAAGGATTGGCGCACTGAGTGCAGTAGTGCAGGGTGCGAGGATTAGGGAAGTAAAATTCAGAAGGCGTAGTCATAATCATCTATATAGGTGTTAATAGAGTGATTGTAGAACATATGTTTGCGCCTAGGTAGCGAGCCATAAAAAAAGCCCACGTAAAAACGTGAGCCTTTAAAATCTATGGAGGCGCAAGCCGGAATCGAACCGACCTACACGGATTTGCAATCCGGTGCATAACCTATCTGCCATTGCGCCTTTAAGCAATAAATGATTATAGCTAAAATAAGGTTTTTTTACAAGTTATGAATAAAATACCCGATTATCCTCTTTTAAGCCGGGACTTCTACGCTAATGAAGACTGTGCAGCGGTGGCTCAGCAGTTATTAGGAAAGATCATAGTTGTTCATAAAGAAGGTGAGCTGCGTGCAGGTCGTATAGTAGAAACAGAAGCCTATTTAGGCCCACACGATTTAGCCGCCCATACTTCTAGAGGTCTTACTCCCCGTAATCAAGCCATGTTTGGTGAGCCGGGGCATGCGTATGTTTATTTGATTTACGGTATACATCATTGCATGAATACGGTGACTGGGCCGGTAGGTAGTGGTTCAGGCGTATTACTGCGAGCCATTGAACCCGTATTAAACGTAGGCACCAATACTAATGGGCCGGGGCGGTTGTGCAAGGCCATGGGCATAGATCGCAGTGATTATGGTACGGATCTTTGTGTGCCCGAGCGTATTTATTTACTAGATAGCCCTTCAGTAAAATCGGAGCACATCATAGCAAAGCCACGAGTAGGTGTGGACTATGCAGGGGAGTGGGCACTCAAGCCCTTACGATTTTATGACGGAAACAGCGCTTATATATCTCGTAAATAAGGCAAATTTAACTTCAAAGCTTTTGTTCGGCCGCCATTTGTAAGCGCTTGACCCAAAGCGTAGCCGTAGCGGCTTCGGTAAAACGTAGTTGAGTGGGTTCGGTAGTGCCGCGCAGCTGTAATTCTATAGTGTTATCGCCTTGAGATTGTACTTGCTGTATATCCGCAAAAATAAAAGGCAGATCAGGCAGAGAAGTACGTTTAATAACCCCGCTTTTATCATTGGGTTCTATTTGAATAGAACCATCACTTAAGGCATCTTCTAAAATTCGCTGTTTGTTAATTGTTTTGCCGTGTAAGCGATAGTAGCGATTTACGGCTATAACTATTAGCGTAATAAGAATCGCCGCCGTTATTACCACTGCGCCACCACCCATGGCTGGGCCAAACTGAGCGGCAACGAAAGTGTAAATTAAATAGCCCGCATAAACTAAGGCAGCGAAAGCGATAATAACGGCGGCAATAATTGGCATGTAATTAACGTCCCATCATGGAGTTTTTAATTTTCTGATCTGTTTGGTATTGGCTAAGTGCATAAGTGGCCCAAATAGCCGCTGGAATCCAACCAATTAACGTGATTTGTAAAATTAAACAAATAATGCCAGCTAAAGGACGTCCTATAGTAAAGAACGCCGCAAAAGGCAAGAATATAGCTAATAGTAAACGCATAAAAATCCTTATAAAAAAACAGCAATAATTATAATCTAAAGAAAATATTATTGGGCGCTGCCTTGATACAAAGCTATAGCTATTGTTGCAGGAGTGACCTCACTCGATTGCTAAGATTTGTAAAGCTAAAAATGACGTGGGGTTATTAGTGAGGGGTATTAATATCCTAATGTTAGTCCATCTGGATTACGAGGGTCTGAGGCGCCCCACAGGCTGGTGCCATCGCGCTGAATGGTTTGGGTGCGGCCCATAGATGCCTTAACCTTAACGTCATGGCCTTGCGCCTCTAAGATACGAGCTGTATCACTATTAAAACCCTGTTCTACACGCAGCTCATCAGGAGTCCACTGATGGTGTACGCGCAAAGCGGCGGCAGACTCGGCGGGATTCATGTTGTGATCAATAGCATTCATTACCGTTTGCAAGACGGTAGTAATAATACGGGCGCCACCAGGACTACCTGTGACTAAAAAGGGCTCGTTATCTTTAAGTACTATGGTGGGTGTCATAGATGACAGTGGGCGCTTACCGGGAGCTACAGAATTGGCTTCCCCGCCTACTAAGCCGTAGGCATTTGCTACCCCTGGTTTGGCAGAGAAGTCATCCATTTCATTATTCAATAAGATACCTGTACCTTCTGCCACAATACCGGAACCAAAGTTTGTATTGAGCGTGTAAGTAACTGCCACGGCATTGCCGTTTTTATCCATAATGGAATAGTGCGTGGTTTGATCACTTTCATAAGGCAAAGGATTACCGGGCTTGATCTTGGCAGATGGTGTGGCTTTATCATTGATGCGTTGTGCTAAGTTGTCGGCATAGTGTTTAGAGACTAAGCCTGAAACGGGTACATCTACAAAGTCTGGATCCCCTAAGTATTCAGCACGATCGGCATAAGCTAATTTCATGGCTTCTGTCATGTAGTGCACCGATTTGGCACTATTATGGCCCCATTCACCTAGAGGCCAGCGCTCAGCAATATTTAATATTTGCACTAAATGTGGTCCGCCAGAAGATGGCGGCGGCATGGTGGCTATATCATAGCCCCGATAGGTGCCGCGTGTAGGTTGACGTTCAATGGCTTGGTAATTCGCTAAATCTGCCATGGTGATGGCGCCTGGGTAAGCTTGCATTTCAGCCGCAATGCGTTTAGCAATGTCGCCTTTGTAAAAGGCATAGCTGCCTTGATTGGCAATCAGTCGTAACGATTTAGCCAAATCTTTTTGTACTAATAAATCACCTGCTTTGAGGGGGGCGCCATTGCGCCAAAAAATAGCGGTAGTGGCTGGCCATTGACCCATGTTGTTGGCTGAGCGTTCTAATACCTTGGCTAGGGTTTCACTAACTTCAAAACCGTTTTCTGCTAAATCAATTGCGGGTTGAATCACTTGGGACAAAGACATGCTGCCCCATTTATTAAGAGCATGTTCTAAGCCAGCGACTGTACCCGGCACGCCTACGGCATAATGGGTGAAGAGTGATTTACCGTCAATCACATTGCCGGCTTCGTCTAAATACACATCGCGATGAGCGCCCGCTGGGGCCATTTCACGAAAATCCAGTGCCACTTGGCCTTGGCTAGCCGCATCGTGATACATCATAAAGCCACCGCCACCAATATTGCCAGCATTAGGCAGTACTACGGCTAGCGCAAATCCGACTGCAGCGGCAGCATCAACGGCATTGCCCCCTTGTTCTAATATCTGCAATCCAATGTTAGAGGCGAGTTCATGTTCGGTAGCCACCATGCCATTTTCTGCTGTTACTGGGTGAAAAACAGAAAGCGTATGATCATAAGCCGCAGAAACGGCTTGAGTGGAGGCGGTTTGGGTGAATTCAGGGTGAGAAGATTGATGGGCACAGCCGACTGTAAGTAAGGCAATAACCGTGCTGGCAGCGCTGAGCTGAATGAGCTTTTTAGACATACTGGTGTCTCCTTGAGGTTTTATGTTCTTAGAGTTGTATCATAAGACTATACCAACAAGGAGAAAAGCACGAGTTTAGCTTGTCGCCATTGGGCAAAGGGGACATGACCGGGCCCCCAGTACTTACAAACAAAAAAAGCACTTGAATTAACAAGTGCTTTTTTAAAAATTTGGAGCGGGAAACGAGACTCGAACTCGCGACTTCAACCTTGGCAAGGTTGCGCTCTACCAGCTGAGCTATTCCCGCATTGTTATTTTTTAGTGGGTTTGTTTCCCAACAATTTAAAATTATAAGCTAATCTTTTATTAATTGCAAGCTTTATTTTAAATAAATTTTTTACTGCTTTTGATGGCTTTGGCTGGTATGCCGCTAGCACCAAAGATTTAAATATAGTCTTGTTTCAAATCTTTGTCAACATCTTTTTTCAGACGAGGTAAAATAGATGTATTGTTTTTAGCGTTATTTTTATCTTTATACCTATTACTATCATGCTGCTTTACCGTGATTATGATTTAAGCCTCTTTAATACCTTAGCGCTGCCTGCACGTGGCGCTAGAGTGGTGGTGTTTGATGATCCTAATCAATTACCTGCTTTACAAACCTTAGTACGAAAACAGCCTCATAAAAGGCGTTGGATATTAGGAGGTGGTAGTAATGTGGTGATGGCTGAAAACATTGATGCCTTAGTTATTAAAGCGCAAAATAAAGGCATACGTTTAATAAAGCAACGAGCAGGGGAAGTGATTATAGAAGCTCAAGCAGGCGAGAACTGGCATCAGTTTGTACAGCATTGTTTAAAAAAAGGCTGGTATGGTCTAGAAAATCTTGCCTTAATACCTGGTACGGTGGGGGCGGCTCCAGTACAAAATATAGGGGCTTACGGCGTAGAACTAGAACAGCACATATACAAAGTGCAAGCTTGGGATTTTGAGCGTGGAGAAATGTGTGATTTTCACACAGATGAGTGTGAATTCGCTTATCGCGATAGCTATTTCAAACGCAGTGCACCCGGGCGTTACTTAATTACTGCTGTTTGGCTTATGTTAAATACAGCACAAAAATGGCAGCCCACTACTCATTACCCAGATTTAAAAAATCACCCAGACTTACAGGGTGAACTCACCCCTCAGGGTATTTTTGATGCCGTGGTGCAAGTACGTCAACAAAAATTACCCCACCCCCGCGAGTTAGCGAATGCTGGCAGCTTTTTTAAAAACCCCATCGTAACGGCAGCTCAGTATGCACAACTTAAACAAGATTATCCTGATTTAGTGGCTTATGAACATGGTCCTAAGCATTTTAAACTGGCGGCGGGGTGGCTCATAGATAAGGCGGGCTGGAAGGGTAAGCAAGTGGGCCCTGTAGGTATGCATAAAAATCAAGCTCTGGTTTTGGTGAATTACGGTGGCGCCACCGCGGCTGAGGTACGGGTATTAGTAGAGCAAATAAAAGACCACATCAAACAGCTGTTCAATGTGGTCTTAGAGCAAGAGCCTATAACTATTAGTTAATGTTTAGCACGTCTTGCATGCTATAAATGCCTTGGTTTTTATCTTTTAAGAAGCGAGCAGCGCGTAAACTTCCCTGCGCATAGGTGGTGCGATTGCTAGAGCGGTGTGTAATTTCAATGCGCTCACCTTCACCGCAAAAAAGTACGGTATGGTCTCCAATAATATCGCCGCCACGCACTACAGAGAAACCAATATTACCGTCTTTGCGTATGCCCGTTTCACCATGGCGAGCCCAGTCGGCCACGTCATTTAACTCTACACCCCAAGATTTAGCCACAGCCTCGCCCATGGCCAAAGCTGTACCAGAAGGAGCATCCACTTTATTACGGTGGTGAGCTTCATAGATTTCAGCATCAAAGCCTTGCTCCATGAGCTGAGCGGCAATTTCCACTAAGCGTAACGTAACATTCACGCCTACACTCATATTCGGGGCAAACACAATAGCGATTTTTTCAGCAGCGGCATCAATTTTTGTTTTTTCTTCGGCGTTTAACCCCGTGGTGCCAATAATGAGTTTGCAGTTGTGTATTAAGCACGCCTCTACATGAGCCATGGTGCCAGCAGGACGCGTAAAATCAATTAGGCAGTCTGCATTAGCAAGCTGGGTCAAATCATCACTGATAATCACGCCTGTGTCTTTTCCTAAGAAAGCGCCTGCATCTTTACCTATAGAGTCTGCACCAGAGTGATCAAGGGCAACGGCTAATTTCATATCGTCGCTATTAAGTACGGCTTCGATGAGCATACGACCCATACGGCCATCGGCGCCTGCAATTGCAATACGCATAGTAAATCCTAAGAGTAAATAATAAGTGTAAGTAGCTATAAGTAGCTAATAAATCAGTACTAAAACTGTAATGGTATTATGTATATGCCTTAGTCGTATTAAAGCAGCGGCTCAGCAGGTAGGATTTGCCCGTCTGGGATCTGTATAGACTGAGGAAAGGCACCTTCTTCAGGAGATTGTATTTTTTCACCTTTAAAGGTACCGGCATCAAACTGCTCGTAGGGCTGACGATCAGGCATAGCATCGCCTTCCCAGCGTACTAAGTAATCTCCATCAAACCAAACGGTAAACAAGCGTTGCTCTGATTTGCCAGTACCGGGTTTGTAAAAATAAGGATAATCCCAGCGGTCGCTGTGAAATATATCTTGTAAGGTAGGGGAGCCCAGTAAAAAGCGTACTTGCTCACGGCTCATTCCCACTTCTAGGCGTTCAATCTGTGAAGCGGTAAGCCAGTTACCTTGCTGTACAGGCGCTTTATAAGGAAAGCCCCATTTAGTACCACTACACGCGCTTAAGGTTAAAGCAGTTATACCTGTAATCAAGCATAATCGGAGTAAGTTAGAATGTTTTTTTGTCATCATTGCTTTAGCATGCCCCTGTTAGGATAAAGTCGTTATCATATAAATGTTTAGAGAAATGTGCATTATCACTTCATCTCGAAATCCGCTTGTATTATGCAGTGCGGGCTACGAGCCTTACCCCCTCCAATCAGATATATAGATATATAATTTAGCTTATGAAAGACCAAAATGAATTGAAAAGTATGGGGCTTAAGGCGACTTTCCCGCGCCTTAAGATTCTCGATGTGTTCCGTCGTCATGACGATACCAAAGAAATGCGCCACCTAAGCGCTGAAGACGTCTATCGTTTATTAATCGCTGAAGATGTCGACATAGGCCTCGCTACAGTGTACCGCGTACTGACTCAATTTGAGCAAGCGGGCATCTTAATGCGTAGTCAATTTGATGGTGGTAAAGCGGTTTTTGAGCTTAACGATGGTGATCATCATGATCATTTTATTTGTACCAATTGCACCAAAGTGGTGGAGTTTTCAGACCCTGAAATTGAAAAACGTCAGTTTGACATAGCAGAAAGACTGGGTTTTGAGTTAGAAAGCCATACCTTTGTATTGTATGGCATTTGTAATGAGTGCTTGGAAAACACCAAACCCGGCCCCAGAAGTAAATCCCGTTAAAAGCAGCTGTACGTGCTTTCATAGCTCTTAGCCCTGCTCACTCATTAATACCCAGCATTTCTTGGGCATGTTTGCGTGTGGTGGCGGTAATTTCTATACCGCCTAGCATGCGAGATATTTCTTCAATGCGTTGGTGAGTATTGAGTTGTTGTATTTTCGAAACGGTTTGGCTGTTTTGGGTGGCTTTGCTGACCTCAAAATGCGAGTCACCACAAGCTGCCACTTGAGGTAAGTGGGTAACACACAGTACTTGATGGCGTTGACCTAATTCATGTAGTAGTTTGCCCACTACTTGCGCAACGGCACCGCCAATCCCGCTATCTACTTCATCAAAAATCAGAGTGGGTACGCGAGCCGCTTGGCTAGCTATCACTGAAAGCGCTAAAGAGATACGTGCTAATTCGCCGCCTGAGGCCACTTTAGCTAAAGCGGCAGGCGGTACACCACTATGGCCTGCTACTAAAAATTCTACTTTTTCATTGCCATGTGCGCTTGGGGCACTGGGGCTCAGTTGCGCCACAAATTGCCCCCCTTTCATAGAGAGTTGTTGCATGGCGTCCGTCACTTGTTGGCTAAGGGTAGAGCTAGTACGCTCACGGGCTTGGGTGAGTTCTTCAGCTAATTCTGTATAGCGTTTTTCTGCTTTTTGCGTGTTTTTTAATAAAGCCTCAGTATCTACAGACTCTTGGAGTGCGTGTTGACGTTGTAATAGTTGTTCGAGTTTTTTTGGTAGCTCTTCTGGCTCACACTTATGCTTGCGGCTTAAGTTAAACGCTTCAGACATGATTTGATCTATGTGAGCTAGACGTTCTGGGTCAAGCTCTACATTACTCACATAGCTGTTGAGATCAGAGATAGTTTCTGCACAAGCTATTTGGGCTGACTCTAAAGTCTGGCAGATTTCTGTCAAATTAGTATCGTGGTTCAATACGGATTGTAAGCTTTGCAAAGCGGTATTAATCGCCTTAAACGCTCCGCCATCCTCATTTTCTAAAAGCGTAAGACTACGGCCTGCATTGTCTAGTAACGTTTGCGCATGCGCCAAGCGTTGATGCTCTTGAGTGAGCGCTTCCCAATCGCCTTCGGCGAGATTGAGATCTGTTAGTTGTTGAACCTGCCAATCTAATAATTCTAGTTCTTGCGCGTTCACCTGAGCGCTTTGCAGCGCCTTTTCGTAAGCGTTTTGCGCTTGTAGCCATGCCTGCCAAGCGTGGGCCACTTGTTGACTCAAGCGCAGATGTTGACCCTGGGTGTCTAGGATGGCGTAATGACTTTGTGGATTCAGCAGGCTTTGATGGGCGTGCTGGCCATGAATGTCTACCAGCAAAGCGCCTAGTTCACGCAGTAAAGAGACGGTAGTGGGGGTGCCATTAATATAAGCACGGCTACGTCCTTGAGCATCAATGACTCGACGTAAAATCAACTCTTCTTTGTTATCCATGTTGAAATCGTGCTCTTGCAACCAGACTAACGTGCTGGCATCGGGCTCAAAGGTAGCCGTGATTTCGGCACGTTCGGCGTGTTGACGCACTACAGCGGCATCGCCTCTAGCGCCTAAAGCTAAAGAGAGAGCATCAATTAATATGGATTTACCGGCACCGGTTTCTCCAGAAAAAACCGTAAAGCCAGCCTCAAACTCAATGTGGCTGTGATCCACAATAACAAAATCACGAAGATGTAATGAACGTAGCATAGGGAGGTTACTCAGTGTGGTTCGTTTTCGTCTGCGGGCATACGGTTCCAATCTAATTTCTGTCTTAAGGTGGAAAAGAAGCTATAGCCTTTAGGATGAATAAAACAGACAGTGTTTTTAGAGCGTTGTATATCGATACGGTCTCCTGCCTGACAGTCAGACCAAGCCTGCATGTCAAAATGCACGCTAGCGCCGGTTTCTACACGCCCTAAGGTGGTAATAGTAAGGCTTAATGTACTGCTGTCAGGCACAACAACAGGTCGATTAGACAGAGTCTGTGGGGCTACAGGCACCAGTAAAATAGCCTTAAGACTAGGGTGTAATATAGGGCCATTAGCTGACATTGCATAGGCAGTAGAGCCCGTAGGGGTGGAAATAATCACCCCATCAGCACGTTGTCTATGCATAAAAATGCCATCTAGTTCAACGCGTAGTTCTATCATGCCACCGCGTCCGGCTCTATTGATGACAATATCATTTAAAGCTATGCCTGAATGCAGCACCTCACCATCGCGCACAATGCTGCCTTCTAATAAGCTGCGTTCTTCGGAATCATAATGCCCAGCAATCACGCTTAAAACGGCTTCGTGTGCATTATCTAGGGAGATGTCAGTAATAAAGCCTAAACGGCCATGATTTACACCAATTAATGGCACGTGGTAATTAGCTAACTCACGCGCTGCGCCAATCATCGTGCCATCACCTCCCATAATGACAGCCAAGTCTGCCTGCGTGCCTATGTCATCGTAGTTGCCTATAGGCAGCTCGGTAATGCCCGCGTAATGAGCGGTATCAGCTTCGATCATCACATTACAGCCTGCTTGCTGTAGTGTTTGTGCGAGGGCGCGTAAAGGCATATCTAGGCCGCTATCTTGGTAGCGCCCTATAATTGCCACGGACTTAAAATGCATGAGCTAACAAACCTTATAATTTTAATTTGTGAAATTAACCTGATTCTATACTTTTCTGCAAAGCTTGTGTGTTGTGAAGCGCCATCCTAAAGTGGATGATCTATAGGTATACTGTCTAATACCTTTAGTTACATTGTTTGAAGACCTACTCAACTACGGATTATTATGAGTGCCAAAAAAATCTACGAAGAGCTGCCTGATGCCTCACTGTTTGACCCTCAGGTTCGCACCCGAGCTATCCCTAAGGTCGGCGTGCTAGTGGTCAATTTAGGTACACCGGCCACCACAGCGCCTAAGGATATTAGCCGTTATTTAGGCCAGTTTTTATCTGATCAACGGGTGGTTGAGTTACCGCCTTTCTTATGGCAAATTATTTTGCGGGGTGCGATTCTACCTTTTAGGCCACGAAAATTATCGCCTAAATATGAATCCATTTGGATGGAAGGCGGCTCACCCCTTTTAGTGTATAGCCAAGCTCAAGCTGATGGTGTCCAAAAAAAATTGCATGATAAAGGTTATGACATTCCTGTACGTTTAGCCATGCGTTACGGGGAGCCCGCTATGCACGATGTGTTGCATGAGCTCACCACACTAGGCTGTGAACGCATTTTAATGGTGCCTTTATATCCCCAATACGCGGCTAGCACTACAGCCACAGCGGTAGATGAACTCAATCGCTATTTGGCTAAACGCAGAAATCAACCTGAAACACGTAGTGTAAAAAGCTATGAGCAACATGAGGGCTACATACAGCCTTTTGTACAAAGTGTATTGCGCCACTGGGAAACGCATGAAAAACCACAACGGCTCTTGCTAAGTTTTCACGGCTTGCCACGTCGTTGCATAGATAAAGGTGACCCTTATTATAGAGATTGTATGCTCACCACTGCTGCTATACGTGAAGCCTTGGCGGATCAAAACGTACCTATTTTCGCTACCTTTCAAAGTCGTTTTGGTGCAGAGAAATGGGTAGAACCTTACACTGAACCCACCTTACGCCAATGGGCTAAAGAAGGGGTGGAGTCGGTGCATGTGGCGTGTCCGGGTTTTTTAGCGGATTGCTTAGAGACCTTAGAAGAGATTCAAATGGAATGCCGTGATGCTTTCTTAGAAGATGGCGGTAAAAGCTTTTCTTACATACCTTGTTTGAATGATGATCCGGCTTGGATAAGCGGTCTTTGTGACATTGTGTTGCAAAATTTGCAGGGTTGGGATTTACCAGCTTTAGATAAGTAGACTAAAATACTCGGGTATATTTGCACTGATAATAGGAATAACCTAATGCTTAGAAAAAATCCTCGGGGTGATTATCCCGTTGTTCACGAAACTGCTTTTGTAGACCCTACTGCCATTTTGTGTGGGCGTATTGAGGTAGGGGCCCATGTTTTTATTGGCCCTTACGCGGTGATTCGTGCTGATGAGGTAGATGAAAATGGCCATTTAGAACCCATTGTGATTGGCGCAAACTCAAACATTCAAGATGGCGTGGTTATTCATTCTAAAGATGGTGCTGCGGTGACTATTGGTGAGCATACCTCTATTGCCCATCGCTCCATTGTGCATGGGCCTTGTGTGGTGGAAAGCCATGTGTTTATAGGCTTTAATTCTGTGTTATTTAATTGCATAGTGGGCGAGTCAGCGGTTATTCGTCATAACTGTGTAGTAGATGGTCACGATATTCCTAAACGTTTCTACTTGCCCTCTGCCACGGTAGTTAGTAGTGCTACCGAGCTCAGCGCCTTAGATACCGTACCTCAAGCCGCCACCGATTTTTCCGAATCCGTAATGCACACTAATGTCTCTTTAGCGCAAGCTTATCGCCGTATCCAAAACCAGTTTTGAGAGATTTTTCAGTAGAAAGTGGGCCATGTCCACGATGACACTTGAAATGGGGGCGAAAGCCCCCATATTTGTATCAGTCATTATTGAATATTTATTGTGGAGACCTTTATGTCAGCCCCTAAGCACCCTAAAGAAACAGAAAAAGATTCTGTAGCAAACGTAGATCAAGTAGTAGAGCAAGAGCAGTCCGAAATCGAAGAGGATGAGCTTTTTGAGAATGAAACTATCCAGTTTCCGCAAGAATCCAATCTGGAAACAGAGCTTAGCGAAGCGCAGGCTAAGGTAGCTGAATACCATGATCAGCTTTTACGTGCTAAGGCCGAGGTAGAAAACATACGTAGACGTGCTAATGAAGAAGTGACCAAAGCACGTAAGTTTGCCGTTGAAGGCTTTGCTGAAAGTTTATTGCCTGTGCGCGATAGTCTGGAAGCCGCTTTAGCCCAAGAGAATCAAAGTGTAGAAAGTTTCTCTGAAGGGGTAGAGACCACATTAAAACAATTAAATAGTGCTTTTGAGCGTAATAAGTTAACAGAAATTGCTCCTGTGGCCGGTGATAAGTTTGATCCCCATGTGCATCAATCTATTTCTGCGATTCCTTCAGAGCATCCCAAAGATACGGTAGCCCAAGTTTTACAAAAAGGTTATGCCTTAGCTGATCGTGTATTACGCCCTGCTTTAGTGATGGTGTCTGCTGGTTAAGTGTTTTGTTAAGAATGGGGCTTGAAAAACAAAAAGTATCCCCCATATAGGTAGTAACTACTTAATAAAGCATTTAAAACTTAAGCATCAAATATCAAATATCAAATATCAATATTAAATATACAGGCTAGGAAAAAATAATGAGCAAAATCATTGGAATTGACTTAGGTACCACAAATAGTTGTGTGTCCGTACAAGAAGGCGATCAAATTCGTATTATCGAAAACGCCGAAGGTACACGTACGACACCTTCCATCGTGGCATATATGGAAGACGGCGAAGTATTAGTGGGTGCGCCTGCTAAGCGCCAAGCAGTAACCAACCCTACAAATACCATTTACGCCGTTAAGCGTTTAATTGGTCGTCGGTTTGATGAAAAAACCGTGCAACAAGATATCGATAAAATGCCTTATAAAATTGTTAAGGCTGATAATAACGACGCCTGGGTAGAAGCGCAGGGTAAAGCCTTGGCCCCTCAGCAAGTGTCTGCCGATATCTTGCGTAAAATGAAAACCACCGCCGAAGATTACTTAGGCGAAGAAGTCACAGAAGCGGTTATTACCGTACCTGCTTACTTTAACGATAGTCAGCGTCAGGCCACCAAAGATGCCGGTCGTATTGCTGGTTTAGATGTTAAACGCATCATTAACGAGCCTACCGCAGCAGCATTAGCCTTTGGTCTTGATAAAGCGGCTAAAGGTGATAGCAAAATCGCTGTTTATGACTTGGGTGGTGGTACGTTTGATGTATCCATCATTGAAATCGCGGATATGGATGGTGATAAGCAGTTTGAAGTGCTTTCCACTAATGGTGATACTTTCCTTGGTGGGGAAGACTTTGATCAGCGTATCATTGATTACATTATTGACGAGTTCAAAAAAGAAAGTGGTGCAGATTTATCCAAGGATGTATTGGCACTACAGCGTTTGAAAGAAGCCGCTGAAAAAGCAAAAATTGAGCTATCTTCTACTACACAGACTGAAGTTAACTTACCTTATATTACGGCAGATGCCTCCGGTCCTAAGCACCTGAGCTTAAAAATCTCTCGTGCTAAGTTGGAATCTTTAGTTGAAGATCTCATCGAGCGCTCGTTAGAGCCTTGTCGTGTTGCTATTAAAGACGCGGGCGTGAAGGTTTCAGAGATTAACGATGTGATTTTAGTGGGTGGCATGACACGTATGCCTAAGGTGCAGGAAAAGGTTAAAGAGTTCTTTGGCCGTGACCCACGTCGTGATGTAAACCCAGACGAAGCGGTAGCCACCGGCGCTGCTATTCAGGGATCCGTGTTAGCGGGTGATCGCTCAGACGTGCTTTTACTAGACGTAACACCACTTTCCTTGGGTATTGAAACCTTAGGTGGGGTGATGACGAAAATGATCCCTAAAAACACCACTATTCCTACACGTCACTCACAGGTTTACTCCACCGCTGATGACAACCAGCCTGCGGTAACCATTAAAGTGTTCCAAGGTGAGCGTGAGATTGCTGCAGGTAACAAAGCTCTAGGTGAGTTTAACTTAGAGGGTATTCCACCAGCACGTCGTGGTGAGCCACAAATTGAAGTGACCTTTGACATTGATGCCAACGGTATCTTGAATGTGTCTGCCAAAGACAAAGGCACTGGTAAAGAAAACAAAATTACCATTAAAGCCAGCTCAGGTTTAACTGAGGAAGAAGTCGAGAAAATGGTGGCCGATGCAGAGATGCACGCTGAAGATGACCGTCGTATTGCTGCCTTAGCCAATGCCCGTAACCAAGGTGAAGCCTTAGTACACTCTACGCAGAAATCCTTAGAAGAGTATGGCGATAAGCTAGAAGCTTCCGAAAAAGAAGCCATAGAAACCGCTATTACTGAGCTAGAAGAAGCCCTCAAAGGTGACGATAAAGACGCCATTGATAGTAAAACTGAAGCTTTAACCACAGCCGCTCAGAAGCTAGGTGAAAAAATCTATGCCGATATGCAAGCTGAGCAGCAAGCCCAAGGTGGTGCTGAAGCCGAGGCAAAACCTGAAGATGAGAATGTGGTCGACGCTGACTTCAAAGAAGTGAAGCGCGATCAATAATCTACAGCAGGTTTAATATGCTTATGCCCGGTTTCTGGTCATGCCAGAGATCGGGCGTTCTTGTTTACGAGGATAGCGTCTTAACGCTACAGTTAATATGGCAAAACGTGATTTTTATGAAGTGTTAGGCCTGGCGAAAAATGCGTCTAAAGACGATATTCGTAAAGCCTATAGAAAAAAGGCAATGAAATATCATCCGGACCGTAATCCGGATAGTAAAGAGGCCGAAGACAAATTTAAAGAAGCCAAAGAAGCCTACGAAACCCTCTATGATGATGATAAGCGCGCTGCTTATGATCGTTATGGTCATGCAGGCGTAGACCCGAATATGGGCGCCGGTATGGGAGGCGGTATGGGCGGAGCCGACTTTGCCGATGCCTTTGGTGATATTTTTGGCGATATCTTTGGTGGTGGCCGACGTGGTGGTGGCGGTGGTGGGCCTCGTGTACAACGTGGCGCAGATTTACGTTACTCCTTAGAAATAAGTCTAGAGCAGGCGGCTACCGGTTTTGATACTGAAATTCGTATCCCTAGTTGGGAAAACTGTGATACGTGTTCTGGCTCAGGCGCTAAGCCGGGCACGTCGCCACGCACGTGTAGTACTTGTAATGGTGCGGGTGCAGTACGTATGCAGCAAGGGTTTTTCAGCGTACAGCAATCGTGTCCCACTTGTCACGGCACGGGACAGGAAATTACCGATCCGTGTACGGTGTGTGATGGCGTAGGTCGTGTACGTAAAAATAAAACCTTACAAGTCAGCATCCCCGCTGGGATTGATGATGGTATGCGCATTCGCTCCACCGGTAATGGGGAGCCGGGTGCCAATGGTGGCCCTCCAGGTGATCTATATGTAGAAGTGCACTTGAAACGCCACGGTATTTTTGAGCGTGAAGACGATGACCTGCACTGTGAGCTCACCATTCCGTTTACTACGGCTGCTTTAGGTGGTGATGTAGAAGTGCCCACTTTAACCGGTCGTGGTGAGATTTCTATTCCTGAAGGCACGCAAACAGGCAAAGTATTTCGTTTACGTGGTAAAGGGATTAAAGGCGTGCGCTCTAGTTATCCTGGTGATCTCTACTGTCATGTGCAGGTAGAAATACCGGTGCGCTTGTCAGATGAGCAGAAAAGTATTTTGCGTCAATTTGAAGAGTCCCTATCCGGTGGGGGTGATAAACACTCACCCAAAAGTAAATCCTGGACAGATAAGGTGAAAAGTTTTTTTTCTTAAAGCCGAGAAAGCGCGCTAGGTGGCGTGATAAACGGCCTTGAAAAGCCACAGGCTCTTGAGTTTAAAACCCGTCTGCAAACGTATTTGTAGACGGGTTTTTTGTGTAGATACTTATTGTTGTTTGCTTTGATCCGCACCTAAAGCGGAGCTAAAGGCGTCGGGTTTGAGGTATTGTTGGAGTACAGCATTAACTTGTTTGGCATCCAGTTCTTGTAGCTTTTCATCCATTTGTTGCGACCAAGAAAAATCACGGTCTAAATCCATATAGCTTTGCCAAGTATTGGTCAACACAGAATCATTACTGCGTGCTAGTTGTCTATAGCGCAATAAGGCGTGAATGGCTTCATCCACTTCTGCTTGTGTAAAACCATCTTTTAAGACCTTATCTAGTTCTTCACGTATTACCTCATTGAGCTTGGCGGAGTTTTCGGGCGCGTGAATGGCGTAAATCGTCCAGCTGGCTGAAGGCTCATACGAAGAGACATTTAAACGGCTACGCACATCATAAGACAAGCCTTCCCCCACGCGTACCCGGTTCCATAGCCTAGACGTTTCTGATTGCCCCAACATATAGTTGGCTAAATAAAGTGCCACAAAGTCTTCATCTGTATCTTGTAAGGCCAAAGGCAAGCTCTCTATAAAAAAGGCATTGGCTTTATCGGGCGTATTTATACTGAAATGTTTGGCAATCACTTCTGTATAGGGGTCTGCGGCGCGTTGGTAGGCCGGAGCACGTTTCCAGTCTTTAAGGCCTTTTTGTAGACTGGTTTTAATGGCATCGGCATCAAAGGTACCGGTAGCACTGAAACGAATATCACCGGTGCCATAAAATCGCTCGTGAAACGCCAGCACGTCTGCTTGACTTAAGGTGTTGATGTCTTCAATGGCCTCTTCAAAAGTAGGCACATAGCGTATATCGCCCTTAGGCCATGCGTTCATATGACGGGCTAAGGCTTGGTTAGCTACCGCAGAAGGTTCGTTTTTTGCATTATTAATACTGGTGAGACGACGGGTTTTGTATTTTTCTAGCTCGGTTTCTGGAAAATTCGCCTCACGTATTACTTCTAGGGCTAAGTCTATGGTTTCTGCTAGATTTTCACCTGTAGTAGAAATGTCCACCTGTAAACCATTCGAACCGCCCCCAAAACTCACCGATGATTGTAAAGCAGTGAAGGCATCTTCTATTTCTTGACGTGTACGATTTTTACTACCATAAGTGAGTAAATTTGCCGTAGCACTGCCAATAGTAGAGCTACCTTTGAGACTGTCCGGATCGCCAAATCGTATAGAAAGCTGTGCTTCTACGCGATTACCGCGGGTAGGTTTAGGTAATAATGCCAGTTGCACCTCACCTAAATTTTCACCCAAGTCTAAAATATAGCGTTGTGTGTGTGCATTAATATTTTCAGGAGTGGGGTCGAAGCTTTGTTGTTGTTCGGCGAGGACCTTGCCTTCATAGTCTGCTAGTAATGCTGCTGCATCAGGGCTTTGTGCCAGAGGCGCCCGTGCGGTTTGCTCAGTAGGCACATATAAACCATTCGTACGGTTATCTGCTACTAGCCAAGTTTTAAGGGCTTCTTGTATTTGGGTAGGCTGAATACTTTCTACCTGATCGCGCTGCCAGAAAAACAAGCGCCAATCACCCGAAGAAGCGCCTTCCGAAAGCGCAGCCGCCAAACTGCCCGAGTCGGCATAGGTTTGAGACCAACCGTTAAGCCACTGGTTACGTACGCGGTCCACATCGGTAGTTTCAATAGTGATAGGTTGCGTTTCTAAGCTTTGATTGAGATTTTCTAGGGCTTTTTCTTGATTCATCTCATCATTAAGCTCAGCCATAAATAGAGCATAACCGGGTTGTTTTAAACCGGCAGCATAACCAAATACGGAAGTGGCAAGATTTTTTTCTACCAAATTTTTATATAAAAGCCCAGAAGGGGTGTCAGCTAAAATACTGACCCCTAAGCTTAAAGGCATAAATTGTGGGTCGGCTTCAGCGGGAGTGTGGTAGAGCGCTGCGATGAGGGGAGAGCCACCTTGGCGCCGTATGGTAACGCTACGCGGACCATGTTGTACCGGCTCTTCAGTGTATTCAGGGGGAAGCGTGCGCTTAGGCTTAGGGATGGTACTAAATTGCTGATGGATATATTCTAGCGTTTCATCCACATCAAACTGCCCACTTACAATGAGTACGGCGTTATCGGGTTGATAATACAATTTATAGAAATTACGTAATTGCTCTATATCTACCTGCTCTACATCGCTACGTGCACCGATGGTGCTTTTGCCATAGTTATGCCATTGGAAAGCCGCGCTTTGTGTGCTTTGCATAAGGACTCGGAAGGGGCTGTTTTCACCACGTTCCATTTCATTGCGTACCACCGTCATTTCCGCGTCTAGGTCAGCTTGAGCAATACTGGCATTTATCATCACATCGGCTTGCCAGTCTAAATACCAGTCTAAGGTTTCAGGGTTAGCCGCAAAGGTAGCGTAATAATTAGTACGGTCTACTGAAGTGGTGCCGTTAGCGGCTAAACCACGCTTAGAAAACTCACCCAACGCATTCGGCATAGTAGGCGTGCCTCTAAACAACATATGCTCAAGTAAATGCGCCATGCCCGTTTGGCCATAGTTTTCATGTCTGGAACCCACCAAATACGTCATATTCACGGTGGTATTGGGTCGGGAGTCGTCGGGGGCTAATAATACGGTTAAACCATTATTAAGCTTATATTCGGTAACCCCTTCAACACTAGTGATTTCTTGTACGCCTTGGGGCAAAGCATAAACCAGCTGAGGGCTGAGAAAAATCCCAAGCAGTACTACGTATTTGGTTTTTTTATGTAAAGCATTATGTAGAGCATTAAACATAAGAGTTCCTGTATGTGCTGTATGTATTATATGTATGCGTTATTTAGTTAGAAACTGCATGGCTGATTCTAGCCCTTGCATGGTCACGGGGTACATATGGTCTTGCATAATTTGACGAATTAAATACAGCGAGCGGTGATATTGCCAGAAGCGTGTAGGCGTGGGGTTAAGCCACACCGTTTTAGGCCATTGCGAGATAATTCTAGAAAGCCACACATGGCCGGCTTCGGTATTGTGATGTTCAATGGCACCACCAATATGAGTGATTTCGTAAGGATTCATGGTGGCATCACCCACTATGACCACATGCCAGTCCTCATTGTATAGTCTAAGCACTTCGGTAGTAGGGGTGGCTTCGTCAAAACGCCGTTGATTATTGCGCCAAAGCGATTCATAAGGGCAGTTATGAAAATAATACACCTCTAGATGTTTAAATTCACTGCGTGCGGCAGAAAATAGCGCTTCAATTTGCTCTATGTGTGCCTCCATACTACCACCCACATCGAGTAACATAAGGACTTTTACCGTATTTTTGCGCTCTGCCTGCATTTGAATATCGAGTAAGCCCCCCTGTTGGGCGGTGTGACGAATGGTGCCGGGCAGGTCAAGCTCTGTGGCGCTGCCTTGTCTAGCAAAACGACGCAAACGGCGTAGCGCCACTTTGAAGTTACGGGTACCCAGCTCCACTTGGTCGTCATAATCTTGGTACTCGCGCTTTTCCCACACCTTGGTAGCCGTCATATTACCAGCCGAAGGGCCGCCTACCCGAATACCTTGCGGGTGATAGCCTCCATGCCCAAATGGTGAGCTGCCTCCTGTACCCACCCATTTATTACCCCCAGCATGGCGCTCTGTTTGCTCAGCTAAGGTTTTTTTGAATAGGTCTAGCAGCTCATTAAGGTCGTGCTTTTTGAGAGCGGCTTTTTCCTCATCGGACAAATGACGCTCTAAGGTTTTAACCAGCCAATCTTCCGGGATAGCACCACTTTCGGCCAGCTGTTGACTCAATAAATTATAAAATTGACTGAAGGCTTGATCGTATTTATCAAACAGTCCTTCATCTTTAATGAGAATTAAACGAGCTAAATAGTAAAACTCATCGATGGAAATAGGTGCAGCGGGGCTACGCAAACTCTCTATGAGTAGCATGAATTCCTGTATAGAGACCTTGAGTTGCTTAGCACGTAAAAAATAAAAGAAACGAATCAGCATAAGTCGGTATTAACGGCCATATTTTGCGATACGCGCTAAAAGTGACAGGTCTTGTTCATTTTTAATTAAAGCACCAATAAGCGGAGTATGGGCTGTATCGGCAGAAGCGATATCTTGAGCCGTCATGTCTTCACTCATTAATAAGTGCAACCAGTCTAAAAGCTCTGAGGTAGAGGGTTTTTTCTTAAGACTGGGTGCTTGGCGTAATTCATAAAAACGCGTTAAGGCCGCATCCAGTAAATCGCTAGCGAGTTGAGGATAGTGAACTTGCACAATATCCGCTAGGGTTTCTATGTCGGGAAAGCGTATGTAATGAAAAAAGCAGCGGCGTAAAAAGGCATCAGGCAGCTCTTTTTCATTATTAGAGGTAATAATAATTAAAGGTCTATGCGTAGCGGAAATGGTTTGCTGCGTTTCATACACGTGAAATTCCATCTTATCGATTTCACGTAGTAAATCATTGGGGAATTCAATATCGGCTTTATCGATTTCATCAATGAGTACCACCGTAGGCTCGGGAGACGCAAAGGCTTCCCAAAGAGCGCCTTTAACAATGTAATTACCAATGTTATGCACGCGCTCATCCCCTAATTGAGAGTCGCGCAGCCTAGAAACAGCGTCGTATTCATACAAGCCTTGTTGAGCCTTGGTGGTGGATTTAATATGCCACTGTAATAGCTCACGGCCTAGAGCGGCAGCCACTTCTTCAGCAAGTAGGGTTTTACCTGTGCCGGGTTCCCCTTTGATTAATAATGGGCGTTGTAATATGAGGGCAGCATTAACGGCTGTTTTAAGGTCTTCTGTAGCTACATAACGATCTGTGCCGCTAAAGCGATGGGTGTTTTCAGTGTGGTGATTCATTGTTAAAAATTGATAATTCTGTTTAAAACTTATTAATGGGCGTGTTTATGGATTAACTCTATGTAGCGCTCATTATCTAAGGGCTTGTTAAGGCGCTGAGCTTCCCAGATCACCTCTCCTAGAGCTTCCATAATGCGGTGTGAGGCTTCATGGGGGTCTAAAGTGGCCACTAGACGGTCATGGGCTGCTTTGATGCCAGGAGGTTGATCTATGGATAACTGTTCTTGAATGGCTAGGTGCATAGAGAGATGTAAAAAAGGATTGGTTTGCCCTTTTTCTACGGTAAAGTCTTGCTCAATGGCATCCGGGTTTTCTAATAACTGATGGTATTCCGGGTGTTGTTGAACCAAGTTTACCGCCATGTTTTCTAAGGGGCTAAGTAATTGCTTATGGCGATACTTTTGCCATGCTTCAATGAAAAATTGGCGTACTTGATCTCTAGAAGGGTTAAACATAGTTTTTTCCACAGTAAATACACTATATAGTGTATATGGTAGATGGTAGGGGAGGTATTGTCTGCATTATCTGTGGTTTTGTTTCGTATTTTGACGTGATTTAGGCTAAACTCTTATATAAGACTAACGACACAGGCAAACGCTCTTTGCGCTTTTGCCTTCCTCTGTTCATATTACTGGAGCATACATGTCTTTTCAGCATATTAAAGTCCCTGCTCAGGGCGAAAAAATTACGGTAAATGCCGATCACACGCTAAATGTCCCCAACCAGCCTATTATTCCCTTTATTGAAGGTGATGGTATTGGTGTAGACATTACGCCTGCCATGATTAATGTGGTGGATGCCGCCGTTGAAAAAGCCTATGGTGGCGAGAAAAAAATTCACTGGATGGAGATTTATGCCGGTGAAAAATCTACACAAATTTATGGCCCCGATGTTTGGTTACCTGAAGAAACGCTAGAAGCTGTAAAAGATTACGTGGTTTCTATTAAAGGCCCACTCACCACACCAGTAGGTGGTGGTATTCGTTCTTTAAACGTAGCTTTACGTCAGCAGCTAGATTTATACGTTTGTTTACGCCCTGTACGTTACTTTGATGGTGTACCTTCACCCGTAAAAGAGCCAGAGAAAACAAACATGGCTATTTTCCGTGAAAACTCAGAAGATATTTACGCCGGTATTGAGTTTGAAGCCCAATCTGCTGATGCCAAAAAACTGATTGAATTCTTACAAAACGAATTAGCGGTTAAAAACATCCGTTTCCCAGAAACCTCCGGTATTGGTATTAAGCCCGTTTCTATAGAAGGTACGCAGCGCTTAGTACGTAAAGCCATTCAGTACGCCATAGACAATGACCAGTCTTCTGTGACTATTGTGCACAAAGGCAACATCATGAAATACACCGAGGGTGGTTTCCGTGATTGGGGTTATGAGGTTGCATTAAAAGAGTTTGGCGCTGAGCTTATCGATGGTGGCCCATGGTGTAAGTTTAAAAACCCTAAAACAGGTAAAGACATTGTTGTTAAAGACGCCATCGCAGATGCCTTCTTACAGCAAATTTTATTACGTCCTGCCGAGTACAGCGTGATTGCTACCCTAAACCTCAACGGTGATTATGTTTCTGATGCTCTAGCCGCTCAGGTAGGTGGTATTGGTATTGCCCCTGGTGCCAATATGTCTGATACCGTTGCGATGTTTGAGGCCACGCATGGTACAGCACCTAAATATGCGGGTAAGGATTACGTCAATCCCGGTTCTTTAATTTTGTCTGCTGAAATGATGTTACGTCACATGGGCTGGGTAGAAGCCGCTGACCTCATCATTAGCAGCATGGGTAAAGCCATTAAGTCTAAAAACGTGACGTATGACTTCGCCCGTCAAATGACCGGTGCCAACCAAGTGGCGTGTTCGGCTTTTGGTGAAGAGATGATTAAACGTATGTAATACATCGTATACCTAATACTTAAACCTAACACCTAACATCTAAAACCTATTAGGTTTTTGTATTATTATTGTTATTACTAAAAAATCCCGTACAGAAAATATTTTGTACGGGATTTTTTGTGCTTAGTTTGCAGAGAAAGCGGTGACTCGCATATCACCCGTTTCATCAAAGCGTTGATGCCAAGAGAGTGCCTCTTCGAGTATATGCGGAGTTTGACCGCCACGCTCGCAGGCACGCTCAAAGTAGCTAGACAGTTCTGCTTGGTAGTCTGGGTGCACGCAGTTTTTAATAATCAATTCAGCCCGCTCAGTGGGCGCTAAACCGCGCAAATCGGCTAAACCTTGGTCGGTGACTAAAACGTCTACATCATGCTCACAATGATCTACATGCGACACCATAGGGACCACCCGACTAATGGCATTGCCCTTAGCCAAAGACTTCGTCACGAAAATAGAAAGATGTGCATTACGCGCAAAATCACCTGAGCCACCAATGCCATTCATCATTCTCGTGCCGCTCACATGCGTGGAGTTTACATTACCGTAAATATCAAATTCTAAGGCGGTATTAATGGCAATAATCCCTAAACGGCGTACTAATTCTGGGTGATTACTGATCTCTTGGGGGCGTAACACCACTTTATCTCTGAAGCTATCTAAATTCTTAAAGAAGTACTCCATCATGGGAGCGGTAACTGTAATGGAAGAGGCCGAAGCAAACCGTAATTGCCCAGACTCTAACAGATGAAAAGCGCTGTCTTGTAGCACTTCTGAATACATGCTTAGATCTTTAAAATTCGATTCTAATAAACCTTGAGTGACGGCATTAGCAATACTGCCAATACCGACTTGTAAAGGTAACAGTGAATGACTTAAGCGCCCTAAAGCCACTTCATTTTCTAAAAACTCTACAATGTGTTGGGCAATGGCTTTAGTTTCTGCATCCGGGGGCGTCACCGCAGAAGGGCTATCTAAGGTGTCAGTTAACACAATGGCAGCAATGCGCTGCGGATCAACGGCAATCGCTTGACTGCCTATGCGTTGATCTACCTCGGTAAGGGGTATAGGCTGACGCCCAGGGCGCACTTCGGGTAAATATACATCATGAAACCCCTCTAATTCAGCCGGCATAGCGGTATTGAGCTCAATAATGACTTTTTTAGCTTGCTGCACAAAGCTGGCCGAGTTGCCAACGGAAGTACTGGGTACAATATAGCCTTCTTCTGTGATGGCCACCGCTTCAATGACGGCTACATCAATAGGGTAACCGGGTTCAGCGCGTAAATTTTCTGCCATTTGTGAAAGGTGTTGGTCAAAAAATTTTAGTTTGCCGTTATTAATATTGCGACGCATATCGGCATCGACTTGGAAAGGAGCGCGTCTAGCAATCACGCCGGAATTGGCCATAAGGCCATCGCTATCATTGCCTAAGGAGGCGCCAGTAAATAAGGTGAGGTTCAAGGGGCCTTGAGTAGCAGACTTTGCCGCTAAAGCAATAGGGATGGCTTTGCTGTCCCCTGCTCGAGTGAAACCACTCATGCCAATGATCATATTGGGCTCAATGAATTGCACTGCCTCTTCAGCGGGCATCACTTTAAGGTGTAAGTCAGAATGACGAATGCGTTGTTGCCACATAATTGCTCCTTGTTTTCTCTTAATACTGTATTGATGTATTTATGTAGTAATTTTTGTACTTTTCTTCTTCTATGATTTCAGCATATCATTGAGAATATGAATTAAATATATAATTATTATGCTCAAATGGAATGGCAATGATTAATGTTACGGCCTTGGAATACTTCGTGGAAACCGTGCGATTAAGCAGTTTTACTGCAGCTGCACAATATTTAGGAGTGAGTCAGTCTACCGTCAGTAAAATGGTGAAAAGCCTAGAGACAGATCTAGGAGAAACCTTGATTGTGCGTAGTGGTAAACCCTTGCTTTTAAGCGATGCGGGTCGTGTGCTTTATGCTAAGGGCGGTGAGGTTTTAGAGGCATTACGGCGTCTAGAACAAGAGGTGCATGCCGTGCAAGCCTTAAAGAAGGGGTATTTAAAGATCGGCATTCCCCCTATGGTTAACTTGCTTTTTACAGAGGTAGTTAAAGATTTCAGAGAGCGTTATCCCAGCATTCTTTTAGAAATATCGGAGCCACCCGGCCCGGCCATTGAGCAGCTGGTAGCTAAAAATGAATTAGATCTGGGTTTTAGTATTGCGCCCGTAGATCAGCGTTTAGCGCTAAGCCATGAAATCGTAGCCAGTTACGCCGTTTATGCCATTGCTACGCCTAAGTTGCTGCCGTGCAGCAAAGGGCCTTTAAGTCTACATTCCATAGCTAAAAAGCCCCTTTTATTATTGAATGATGACTTCGGATTAACTCGTCTTTTGCGTCAAAGATTTACAACAGCGCAGTTAAACCCCTCTATTTATGCACAAAGCAGCCAATGGGATTGGGTCATCTCCATGGCACAGGCTGGTTTAGGCGTGGCATTATTACCCGAGCCGTTTTGTACCCGCCTGCCCTCTGATCTGGTTTATAAGGTCATAGAGGAGCCCCTGCCGTTACGTTGGGAGGTGGCTTTGCTATGGAATGGTCGTTACTTGTCGCAAGCGGCTAGGGCATGGCTAGACAGTTGCCAAGCGCATATGGAAGGGGATTGGTTACATGAAGCCATGGAGCGTCTGTAGTTCAGCACAAAAAACCCTCCGAAGAGGGTTTAGATTGGGATTGTAGTTAAGAGAAGATAAAGAGAAGATAAAGTCGTTAAAACGAGTAACCAGACTTAGTCATTCGAAGCCCCTCTATAACGCTTATATTCTAAGACGTTCCAAGTGCGCTTTTTCAACCCATCAGGGCATAAAGAGATGGGGATTTCTTCCAGTAGCTGATAGGCCACTGCGAGTTCACGTTCCACTTCAGCGCGATCTTGATACATAAACTCATCCGACGCCGTATCCGGTGCCTGCGCGAGCTTTTCTTTTAAATCGCTAATCAAGCGCTCTTGCTGAGCACGTAGTGCCATACGGGCGTCTTCTTGCCAGGTGGGCTGAAGATTACGGTTGTGATCCAGCAAGGAGCAGTATTCGGTGTACACATCCGCATAAATATTGGTGGCATGTGAACGCGCGTCTAGGGTGGCGGCTTCTAAGTCACTAACGTTGAGAGTTTCTTCCTTGAGCGGAAAGCCACGTGTGGCTCCACCTAAACGGTTGTATTTCATGTAATAGGGGTACATACTACGAATCACCTTACCCACTGGAAGTGTGGCCTCGTGGTTCTCATCCACACCTTTAGGCTGAATGCCTTGAATACCGGCCAACGCTGACTCAGGACGCACCACCTCTTTAGGTGGCAAAATACCATGACGCAACATTTCACGAATACCCGTGCCGGAAATGTTTAGGCGGAAACGCTCATCGTGCGAGCAGGTTTGGGTGGTGGCGTGGCAAGCGCAGCGTGAGCAGTAAAACACCTCATGGAAAAGACGAATATCAATGCCTAGCTCTTCTGGCGTGAACTGATTAAAAATACTGTGGCTGGCGTATTTATCGTAGAAATCTCCAATACCTGCATGATCACGGCCAATTAGTGCATGCGTACAGCCGTAGTTCTTCATGATCAATGCATGCAATACCGTTTCACGCGGACCGGCAAAAATATACGTCACCCGTAATGGCGATAATATCGCACGCTCTTTAGGATAATACGTATCTAGTACGTTTTGGTAGGCCAGCATACGATGCTCATGGCGCACGTATTCGCGCTTGGCCATCTCTACCAAAGGTTGTAGAAAGAGGCCGTCAATTTCCTCAAGTGCATTACGGTGAATATATTCATGACCACGATGTAAAGGGTTAGCTCCGGTAATAAAACCCGCTACGGAATTAAATTTTTGTTTCTCATAGAAAAGGTGCCAGGTGTCTTTAGGCTCACGGCGTAGTTTTTCAAACGGCCCCCAGTCTACGCGGTTTAATAAGTGCAGCGTACCGCCCAGAGAAGTATCCCCCATACGACGATGAATAGAATCTACACCAGGGTGATTATGATCAGTAGTGCCGAATAAGTTTTTAGCACGGTGATCTTTATCGTAAGCAAAAATATCTTCAATATCTAAAATAGCTACCGGTTCGTTATTGGAATCGGTAAGGGCGATTTGATCACCCACCTTTAACCCTTTGATGACTTCGGCATTACGTTGGCCTGTGGGGGCAAAGCTAAGTGGCACTGGCCACACCACGTTATTCGCTAAGCGCCCTTTTTCTAGTACTGAAAGGTAGTCTTTTTCATTCATAAACCCTTTATTGGGTGATAGCACACCTGTTGCGATCATCTCAATGGTGATGACGGCTTCTAGATCGACGCGAATAGAAGGTAATTCACGCGCACGGGCAATTTCTGCTTCGCGCAGGTGCTCAGGCACCACTTGGTTTGTTAGCGTGCCGCCGTGGGGCTGCTGAGGGTAATTATCAAAATTTAGTTTGGTTGGCTCCATGTTTCCTCCGTTTGTTCGGTCTTTAATGAGCGCATATAAGCGTTTGTAATAATGGTGACCTTGATTAGTTAGTTCTAATATACCTATAAAAAAGGCCTAATGTCAGTAGGCTAGACCAAAGTAGGAGATCACTATGCTGCCTGTGTGGGTAGTTTTGGCATCTTTTTTATATGCTGCTATTTTATTTGCTATTGCCTGGGTAGGAGATAGGCACCCGTTGTATACGCAGCGTCCTTGGTTACGGCCTACGGTCTATAGCATGGCGCTAGCCGTGTATTGTTCCTCATGGACGTTTTATGGGGCGGTGGGTTCAGCCGTGCGCTATGGCTGGGGTTATTTACCTATTTACTTAGGGCCCTTTTTGATGTTGATGTTTGGTTGGCGCTTAATTGAGCGTTTGGCTTTAATTGCGCAGTCACAAAACACGGTGTCTATTGCAGATTTTATGGCCAGCCGCTATGGGCGTTCGCAGCGTTTAGCAGGCCTAGTGGCACTAATTGCGGTGATTGCTGGCGTGCCCTATCTTGCATTGCAATATAAAGCCGTCACCCTCAGTTTGATGGTGTTAACCGGTAAAGATATACAAGCCACCATCTTGGGCGATCCGGCCTTATATGTGGCCATTGCCATGGCGGTTTTTTCGGTTTTGTTTGGTACACGCCAAATTGATGCCACTGAGCACAGGCCTGGTCTCATGCTGGCCGTGGCCTTTGAGTCTTTAGTGAAATTGCTGGCTTTGGTGGCGGTAGGGGTGTTTGCTTTAATTTGGTCTAGCAGAAATCAATTAGATGTGTACGGTGCAGTGCAAACCTTAGTGCAAAACTCCTCACCCGTGGGCTTTGTAGGGCAAACCTTATTAGCTTTTACCGCTATTATTTGCTTACCTAGGCAGTTTCATGTGGCCATCATCGAGTGTGGTGATATCAGTGATATACGCCGTGCACGTTGGATTTTTGGCTTTTATTTACTCATTGTTAGTTTGATGGTGTTACCCATTGCGGCCGTGGGCGTCCATCTTTTTGGGGCTAGTGGAGCCGTAGCTGCAGATAGCTTTGTGTTGGCACTGCCTTTATCACAAAACAAAATCACCTTGGCTTTAGCCGCTTATATAGGAGGCTTTTCAGCCGCCACTGGCATGGTGATTGTAACCAGTGTGGCCTTATCTACGATGGTGAGTAACGATCTGATTATGCCTTTACTTTTACGGCGTGGTTGGGCGCAAAAAACACAGGGCGATATCTCCGCCACCGTGCTTTGGGTACGTCGATTAGCCATTTTTGTGGTGGCAGCCGCAGCGTATGGGTATTACATGAGCAGTGGCGGAGATACCGCTTTATCGGCGTATGGATTAATTACTTTTGCTGCGGTCGCACAATTTGCTCCAGGCTTGATTGGGGGCTTGTATTGGCAAGGGGCCAGCCGCCAAGGGGTGGAGGCGGGTTTAGTGTTGGGCTTTAGTGTATGGGCGTATACGCTGCTTTTACCCACCTTAGCGCAATCGGGGTGGTTTGGTTCAACGTGGTTAGAGCACGGCTTGTGGGGTATGCATTGGTTAAGTCCACATCAGTTATTTGGTTTGAGTGGTTGGGATTCATTAACGCACGGTACGTTTTGGTCTTTGTTATTTAATATCACCGCTTTTTTGTTGGTGTCTTTGCGCCATAAACCCAGTTTGGGGGCACGTTTACAAGCTGAGCCTTTTCTCTATCCCTATGCGCAGCAGCGTAAAACCTTAACCCCTAGCCAGGGTTATGGAAATTTGTTAGTTATGGATTTAATGGCCCTAGCGGGGCGTATTGTGGGGGAGAAAAAGGCGGAATGGGCTTTTGAGAATCAAGCGCAATCCTTAGATTTGCAATTAGGTGCCGACTTACAAGCGGATGGTGAATGGATACAGTTTACTGAGCTGTTATTAGCAGCGGCCGTGGGTGCGGCCTCAGCCCGTTTATTATTAACCAGTGCATTACGCGGTTCGGGTATGGAAGTGGCGGCCATTGTGTCTTTGTTAGATGAGGCCGGTCAGGAGTTGCGTTTTAAGCGTGATATTTTATTAGCTACCTTAGAAAACCTGGATCAAGGCGTGAGTGTGGTGGATGCTGATATGTGTTTAGTGGCATGGAATCAGCGTTATCAGCAGCTTTTTGATTATCCGGCTGGAATGTTGTATGTGGGGCGGCCCGTGGCGGATTTAATACGTTTTAATGCTAAACGCGGCAAAATTGAACATAGAAATAATCAAGACATAGAAAAAGCCATCGCTAGACGCATTGCTTTTATGCATGCTGGCACCTCCCATGTGTTTCAACGTACCTTAAATAATAAACAGGTGATTGAATTGCGCGGTAGGCCTTTGCCGGGCGGGGGCTATGTGACCAGTTATTCTGATGTGACCGAATATAAACGCGTAGAGCGTGAATTACTAGAAATCAATGAGAACCTAGAGCAACGCGTGGCAGAGCGCACCCAAGAAGCGGAGTTAGCCCAGCAGTCGCGCACGCATTTTTTAACGGCCGTGAGTCATGATGTGTTGCAGCCTATTAATGCAGCTCGGCTATTTGCTTCTGCTTTATATGACAGCAACGAGCCTAAAGAGATGCATCACTTAGCCGAGCGGGTGGATGCCTCCTTGCGTGCCGCGGAAGAGTTGTTAGATGGGCTCTTAGATATTTCCCAATTAGATGCGGGGGCGTTAAAGCCTGAAATTACGGTGTTTAATGCTCAGGACTTTTTACAAGAGCTGATAGATCAATACACCCCTACTGCACAGCGTAGGGGATTAATTTTACGCTTACATATGCGCTCGGTTTATGTGCGCAGCGATCAACGGTTACTGCGTAGGGTATTACAAAATTTTATTGCGAATGCCCTGCGTTATACGCGTCAAGGGCGCATTATTGTTGCTGGCCGAGTACGCGCAGATAAGGTGGTTTTTCAAGTGTGGGATAGTGGCCAAGGTATTCCACCCCATCACTTAGCGCAAATCTATGCCGAATTTCACCGCTATGAACAAAGTTTTGATTGGGGCGAGCGTGGTATGGGTATTGGCTTATCTATTTGTCAGCGTATAGCGACTTTATTAGGGCATCCTTTATGGGCAGAGTCTAAGGTAGGGCATGGCAGTATGTTTAGCATAGAAGTGCCCTTAGCAGTGAAGCCTAGCGCTGTGAATACAGAGGTTAAAGCGGTAGAAAATGCAACGTCTAAGCAGCAGGCGAATCAGGCTTTAGCGGGTTTACGTGTGTTGTGCTTAGATAATGATGTGGAAATACTGATGGGTATGGAGGCGCTGCTAGGGCAGTGGGGGGTGGAGGTAATTAAAGCCACTACCATTGATGATGCCTTAATGCTCATGAAGCATAATCCACACGTTTTATTAGTGGATTACCATTTGCATGACCGTTTAGATGGTTTGGATAGTTTAGATGCCCTACGCGAAAATGCCCGCCATTTACATGGGGCACTATTAACAGCCGATGGCAGTGAGGAGCTAAAACAAAA
Source organism: Paenalcaligenes sp. DL 309 (assembly GCF_057475285.1). Classification (NCBI taxonomy): domain Bacteria; kingdom Pseudomonadati; phylum Pseudomonadota; class Betaproteobacteria; order Burkholderiales; family Alcaligenaceae; genus Paenalcaligenes; species Paenalcaligenes sp. DL 309. The sequence goes on along the minus strand of NZ_JBYBKW010000001.1, from coordinate 492,654 downwards.
GGCGCGTCAACGCGGCTATTTAGTGTTAACAAAACCCGTCAGACCCGCCTCTTTACGCTCCTTTTTAGCAGCACAAAAACGGGATTGATTCTTAATAATTATTATTTTCTGGAGCGGATTTGTCGTGTAGGAGGAGTTGGTTGGCAATTAATACGGCTTGAGTACGATTAGTAGCACCCAGTTTACGCAAGATGGCCGTCATGTGCGTTTTAACGGTGGCTTCAGAAACATCCAGCTCATAGGCTATTTGTTTATTAAGCTGCCCCGTGCTTACCATTTGTAATACCCGAAATTGCTGAGGCGTTAAGTCGCGTAGTAGGTTGGCTGCTTGTTTTTCTTCCGGGCTAATAGGGGGGATGGCGGCTGCACTTTCTGGAATCCAAGTATTACCCAGTAAGATTTCTTGTAAAGCGGTACTCAGAGTTTTACTATCTACCGATTTTGGAATAAAGCCCATGGCACCATGATCTATAGCGCGCCGCATCAGCACAGGGTCTTCGTGCGCGGAGACGATCACTATAGGTAATAAGGGGTGTTGGGCACGTAGGTGTACTAAAGCACTATAGCCCGCGGCGCCGGGCATAGTTAAATCTAAAAGTAATAAGTCGGCATTCGGTCTGTCTTCAACCAGTAAATATAACGAACTAATATTGTCTGTTTCATAGATGGCAGTACTTGGGTATAGCCTAGCTATCAGCCCCCGTAGCGCCTCCCGAAAAAGAGGATGGTCATCTGCAATAAGTAATTCGTTTAGACTCATAATTTATAGTATGCCACAAAACAAAAAAGGAGCCGAAGCTCCCTTTTTGCGTTTGAGGTATATAAACGGTTTAGTGGGCTGAAGCTTGGCTAGCGCCTAAACCCGTTTGACTACGTACAGTGAGTGCATCAAAAGCCAGTTTTTCACGCACTGAGTCTGCACTGTTATCTGTGATAGAAAAGAACCAGATAGCAACAAAAGCCAACGGAATAGAGAGAATACCGGGGTTAGGGAAGGGGGTAATGGGCTCAGCAAAGCCAAATACGTCTACCCAAACCGTGGTACTCAACATAACCCAAATGGTGGCCGTAATTAACCCTAGGAAACCACCTATTGCAGCACCACGCGTTGTACAGCCACGCCATGCAATGGATAACACTAACACAGGGAAATTAGAGCTGGCCGCAATGGCAAAAGCTAAGCCCACCATAAAGGCCACGTTTTGGTTTTCAAATACAATCCCGAGAATAATAGATAAAATACCTAAAAACACCGTGGAAAGGCGAGAGATACGCATTTGGTTATGCTCAGTGGCTTCGCCTTTGGCAATCACGTTAGCGTAAATATCGTGGGAGATGGCTGCGGCGCCCGCTAAGGCTAAACCGGCCACTACTGCCACAATGGTGGCAAAGGTCACCGCTGCTAAGAAGCCCAGGAGTAATTCACCACCTACCGCGTTAGCTAAGTGCACCGCTACCATGTTCGTGCCGCCAATCAGGCTTTTGATCATGTCAAAGTTGCCGTTGGCATCGGTGATGTAGTATTCGGGGTGTTGCACTAAGAGGTAAATCGCCCCAAAACCAATAATAAAGGTCAGTATGTAGAAGTAACCAATGAAGCTGCTGGCCCAAATTACCGATTTACGGGCTTCTTTAGCGCTGGAGACGGTGAAGAAGCGCATGAGAATGTGCGGTAAGCCGGCGGTACCTAGTGCCAGGGCTAAACCTAAAGATAGGGCATTAAGTGGATTACCACTGACGGAGGAGCCTGGCGCTAAAATAGAGCGGCCATCCGGGTGGACCTCCACGGCTTTAGTGAGCATGTCATCGATGTTAAATCTAAATGCTAATAAGACCAAAAACACCATGAGCGTGGCGCCAAATAGCATGAGGACCGCTTTAATGATTTGCACCCACGTGGTGGCCGTCATGCCACCAAAGGCCACATAGATCATCATCAGAGAGCCCACAATGACCACGGCGAGTTTATAATCAATGCCAAACAGCAGCACAATCAGCTTACCCGCACCTACCATTTGTGCAATTAAGTAGAGTGCAATAATGAGTAAGGAGGCACTGGCGGCCAGTAGGCGCATGGGGGTTTGTTTGAGACGAAAAGAGGTGACGTCTGCAAAGTTATAGCGCCCTAGGTTACGTAGGCGCTCAGCAATCAAGAACATCACCGTGGGCCAGCCAAACATGAAACCAATGGCGTAAATCATGCCGTCAAAGCCACTGACGTACACCATGCCGGCAATCCCCAAGAAGGAAGCCGCCGAGAGATAATCCCCCGCGATGGCTAAGCCGTTTTGGAAACCCGTAATGCCACCCCCTGCGGTGTAGAAGTCCGAAGTGGTTTGCGTTTTACGCGCTGCCCACCAGGTAATCACCATGGTACCCGCAATAAACACCAAGAACATCACAATCGCCGAAGCATTCGCTTGCCCCTCAGCCGCCTGCGCGATGGAGGTGCTTGCCCCAAATAAAGACAGAGTTAATAGCCACTTTTTCATAGTTTTAACTCCTCAATAATGTCTTTTAATAAGGGGTCGAAAATCTTATTAGAAATATAAACGTAAGCTGATACCAGCACACTGGCACTTACTAAAACAAGCGTAGCGGTGAGTACCCCTATACTCATGGTTAAATTACCTATGGGCCGTCCGAAGAGTTCGGGGTCGAAGGCGAGGGTGAGGATAAAGCCGGCATAAATAACGATGGTGATCGCAAAAAACGTTAAGCTAATACGGGTTCGTTTGCGTAGTAGCTCTTGGTATTTAGGATTGCGAGTCACCTCGGCGATTAAATCGCGAGATTCACTCATGATTGTCTCCTTAGTTGATTTTTATTTATCTTTCGGCGTTTTGTGGATACGCTCTATGGAGACAATATACGTTTACTTCCCTTTTTCTAATAGACGACTTTGGTCGTAGGGGTTAGTCATAGACGTAAAAAAACACCCGGTTTTAAGTGGGTGTTTTTGCTGTTTTTGAAGCATAAAAACCCCCGCGGGGGCGGGGGTATGGGACCTATTTTGTGATAGGTGGTTTGATAGAGAGGTCAGAGTTAGACAATATCAAGAGCTGCGGCGCTAAGATAACCAGGATTAAAAGAGGTTACGCCGGTTAGTTCAATTGTGATTTTGTTGATGGAATCACCATCACCATTAACACCAACGGTTAGAGTGCCATCACCCTCTTTTTGGACGAAGTAGTATTGACCAATAGTTTTGATGTCATCAACACTACTAATACTATCAGTATTAAAACTGAAGTTACCATCAGTAGTAATAAGCTGACTTAGGTTAATCGTGTTAGAGCCTGTGCTGAAGTCGGTGATGGTATTTTCACCCTCAGTGCTGGTAAAGACAAAGGTGTCATCGCCCTCGCCACCAGTTAGCGTGTTTGTGCCTGCGCCTACGATGATGGTGTCATTGCCTTGAGAGCCTATGACTGTATCGTCACCGGCGCCGGTGTTGATGGTTATGTTTTTATCTGCGCTTACGCTTGATAAGTCAATTACATCATTACCAGAGCCGGTGAGTATTTCTGCATCCTCGGCAAGAGCTAGACCTACTTCACTACCCGCACCAGTCTTACCACCAAACGTAATATTACCTTTGGCTTCGCTAGCATCAAACTCGGATAGCTTTGAAAACTTACGCTGTAAAAAGCTGAGATTACCCTCTTCAACACCCTGAACTATTATTTTTTTCACATCATCACTGACAGCAATTACACCGTCATTTTTATCGGTAATATTAATGTTAACAGTGTCGAAGTTTTGTGCAGCACCGGCTTTGTAATAACTGCCTTCAGCATTGTCTTTTAGGGCTAGGTTTAACTCTTTACCTAAACTTTCACCGGTAAGGCTAATGCCCGCAAGACCAGCTTTTTTATTGTTTACTGTAATTTGTGCTTGTACATTCGAAATACCAAAAACGGTACCTTCCGCCGCATTTTTATATTCGATACCTACGCCGCGAGTGTTGTACTTCTCATTACCGTCTAAATTCTTAGCATCTTCAAAAGATAGGCCAACAAAATTAGTCCAAACTTCGTCTATATCTTTATCTTCGTTAAGATCTATGACTTTGCGTTTTTGATCGTTAAATACTTTATCTTTATTTTCAGCTGAATTATCTACGAAAGCACCTAGCTCTGTACCTGAAAAAATAAGTTCAGATTTATTGCCACCACTAGAATCACCACCCGAACCCACCGGCGGTGTTGGTGCTACAGGCTTCGCCGGTTCAATAAAATCAGGTAGCTCTGTTCCTGCAGGGACTTTTACGCCAGCGGGGATGACGAGTTTTTCGCCGTCAACGGGTTTGAAATCGGTGGGGATGGGGAGGTCGGTGGGGGCTTTCCAGCCGGCGGCGGGTTTGAAGGTGGGGATGAAGGGGGAGACGTCGGCTACGCGAGCGGCTACGGTAGTGAGGTCACCGGAGGCGACGGCTTCTTGGTAGACGGGGTCATTAGCGAAAGCACCTAGGTTTACACCATTACCTAAATCGCGCGGCTCAGCTAAACCATAAGACATCAAATGATCAAACGCACTCACCTCACCCGCAGCAACTGCAGCCGCCACATCCGGGTTAGAACTGAGGTAATCACCCAAATTAATGGTAGGATGAATAGCACGCGCCTCATTGAAACCGTAGGCGGCAAAGTGATCAAACGCACTCACACCAGAACCTTCCAAGGCGGTGGCAATATCGGGGTTTTGAGCTAAGTAGAAAACTGGATCAAATACTGTGAATAAATGTTAAATATCGTAATTTTTGTAACAGCATAATTACGATACCGTTAATTCAGACTGTAATCAAATGTATATGTAACTTAGTTGACGTAATGAGACACAGAACATGAAAAACATAACAAATAGTGATGATTTTGCCCTGCGGGTACGGCAACGCCGCTTAGAATTAAAACGCAGCCAAGCTCAATTGGCCGCCCAAGTGGGAGTCAGTCGACAATGGATCATAGACATAGAAAAAGGCAAACCCCGAGCAGAGTTGGCTTTAGCCTTAAAATTACTACAGGCATTAGACCTACAATTACAGCTGGAAGCAGTTGAGTCGATTGAGTCGGTCGGAGGGCTTTCAACAGCAAAAACTCAAGAGGATAAAGCCACGGGCGAAGCTAAAATACAAGAATTAGCCAAGGCCTTTGATTTTTTATAGGGCATTCCCTAAGTGTGAAAGCAAAATAAATCAGGCACAATGGTTACATGCTGGTGAGGAGACATAGCCCAACTAATAGGGCACACGCCATAAAGGCATATTGCAGTAACTCTAATTACAATAAAACCCAAAAAAGCCAATCTATTTATTTAGATTGGCTTTTTTGCATTCGACTTTCAGTTTTTTTAGGCGGTGTTAGAAAACACATTCAAAATAAAAACACCAGCAATAATAAGGCCTATACCTATAAGAGCGGCTAAATCTAAATGCTGTTTAAACGCTACCACGCCAATTAAAGAAATGGCCACAATACCCACCCCAGACCACACCGCATACGCCACCCCTACCGGTATAGAGCGTAAAGACAACGACAAACAATAAAAAGCAATGCCATAGCCCAATATAGTAATGAGAGAAGGCCAGAGGCGTGTAAAACCGGCGGCGCTTTTTAATGCTGTAGTAGCAATAATCTCGGCAAAAATCGCAATAGATAAATAAAGCCAGCTTAGGGTCATAGACGCAACAACACTTTAACCGCGCCAGCGCCGCCCTCACGCGGCGGGCAATCGGTGTAGGCGAGCACAAAATCCAGCTGGCATAACCAACGCCGCACCGCCGTAGGCAATACTGGGCCGCTATCTTTAGAGCCATAACCCACCCCATGCACAATACGCACACATTTATAGCCTTCCGCCAAACAGTGTTGTAAAAAGTACTCTAAGCGTAAACGTGCTTTTTCTAAGGTGGCGCCGTGCAGATCGATGCTGGCCATAACACCCCAGCGGTCTTTTTTTAGATTGCGTAATACATCCGTACCACACAGCGGATTGAGGTACTCAGCGCGCGGGCCTTCGCTGTAATCGGCACTGTAATAGTCAGAAATGCCCTGTAAAGCAGGCAGCCGGTTCTGGCCTACAGCGTGCTGTTGTTTACGTTGAAACTGCTCTTTTTGGGCCTTAGCTTGCCTAGGAGGCAGTGTGGCATGAGGATGCCGCAGGCTATTTCTACCGTTTTTTAAGGGTTGAACATCTTGCATAGCCGCTAAAAAGAGCGCTTTATCTGAAGGGGGGCTGGGTTTTTTAGGCGCAGCAGGGCGCACTGCAGGCTTAACAGCGGCCTGCAGTTGTTTTTTTAGCTGAGCTTTGCTGAATTTATGAGTTTTCACTCTCTAACCAACGCTGAGCGTCTAAAGCAGCCATACAACCGGTACCGGCGCTCGTGATTGCTTGACGGTAAATGGTATCTTGTACATCACCTGCTGCAAATACACCGGGTACCGATGTCATGGTAGCCATCCCCTCAAGGCCACTTTTTGTGATAATGTAGCCATCTTTCATCTCTAATTGGCCTTCAAAGAGCTCAGTATTAGGATGATGACCAATCGCAATGAACACACCGGTGACGTCCATGTCTTCGGTGGTGTTGTCTTGATTGTTGCGTATGCGTGCGCCGGTTACACCCGAGGCATCACCTAAGACTTCTTCTAACTCACTGAACAGTTTTAGCTTGATATTGCCATTTTCTACGCTATCCATGAGTTTGTCGGTTAAGATCGGCTCTGAACGGAAGGTGTCACGACGGTGTACTAATGTTACGGTTTTACAGATGTTAGACAGGTACAATGCCTCTTCAACCGCTGTATTACCACCGCCCACTACAATCACGTCTTGGTTTTTATAGAAGAAACCATCGCAGGTGGCACAACCGGATACCCCTCTACCAAGAAATTCTTGCTCGGAGGGTAAACCCAGATACATGGCGGAAGCACCTGTGCATATAATCAGTGCATTGCACGTGTAAGTGGTGCCACCGTCGCCTTTAAGGGTGTAGGGGCGTTGAGAGAAGTCTACCGATACAATCTGATCAAAGATCAGCTCGGTCTCGAAGCGCTCGGCGTGGGCTTTAAAACGCTCCATGAGCGCCGGGCCTTGTACGCCATCGGCGTCAGCTGGCCAGTTATCTACATCCGTAGTGGTGGTTAGCTGGCCACCTTGCTCCATACCTGTAATTAATACCGGGTTTAAGTTGGCGCGGGCAGCATAAATAGCTGCTGTATAGCCAGCTGGCCCTGAACCAAGGATTAAAACGTTAGCGTGTTTACTCGTAGTCATAATATTATTTCTCTAAAATCAATGATCAGCCAATTATAATGAATCATGGCTAGAATACCTGCAACCTCAAATCGATCCGCAAAAAACGTCCGTAATGGCCCATCTATATGGCAACAACGGTTGTCTACACTCGTGCGCGAGGCGCGATGGGTGGTGTTTTTTCTTTTAGCTGCCTGGTTAACTTTGGTGCTATTTACATGGAATAGTTCCGATCCAGGCTGGTCACAATCAGCCGATACGCATATTATTCATAACCAAGGCGGCCGCATTGGCGCCTATGTGGCGAATATTTTGTATTTTGCGTTTGGCTATAGCACGTGGCTGCTAGTGGCCTTGTTGTTTTATCATTTAGCACGTGGCTTTTTTCATATTACGTCCATTATAGTGCCTAGTATGAAAATACAAGAACCCTTGCCTCGTGTACCGTGGGAGTTAGGCATTGGTTTTAGCTTGCTGTTTATGGGGTGTATAGGCTTTGAAGCCCTACAGTTGCTTTATGGAACCCATTTACCGGCAGGCCCAGGTGGGCAAGTGGGCTTTTTGCTATCTACGCTGCTAGTTACTTATTTAGGCATGGCCGGGGCGGTTATTATACTGCTCTTAGCCATGGCAGTAGGAGCGAGCTGGTTTTTTGCCTTTTCGTGGCTTAATGTGGCAGAAAAAATAGGGGAATGGGTTGAGACGCTTTTCTTTTATTTGCTTAGCCTTAAAGCCAAGCTGGATGATCGTAAAGCGGGGCGTGCTAGTATTGCGCAGCGCTCAGAAAGTGTGGCCATTAAACAAGTGCAGCGTCAGCAAGCGCCTGAACGCACAGAACCTTCTTTAGGAGGGGGCAATACCTTTGCGCATACGCAAGCGGCATCGTTGCTCAATACGGCAGAGCAGGCATCTACTGAAGAGCCACCTATTATTACGGTAGCACGCCAATATAAAAACCCCATATTTGATGAGCCTACACCTGCCGCAGCGCCTGATACGACTCCGTGGGTGAACGCTGAACCGGAGTTTGAGGCTGAAGCTAAGATTGAAGTTGAAACTGAAACTGAAGCTGCTACGGATGCAGAAGCCTTATCCACCCATGCCATACAAACCCAAACCCAAGCTACGGTAAAAAAGGCCGCCAAGGCACCTACTACGGTTGGGTTACCTACCCTAGATTTACTTGAGCAGGCCGAAGAGTTGGGAGAACCCATTTCTGCTGAAACCCTAGAGTTCACCTCCAGACTGATTGAGAAAAAACTCAGTGACTTTGGCGTCAATGTGACTGTAGAAGAGGCGTTATCCGGGCCGGTTATCACCCGTTATGAAATAGAACCCGCCACCGGGGTAAAAGGCAATCAGATTGTTAATCTCTCCAAAGATTTGGCGCGTTCTTTAAGTTTGGTGGATATTCGCGTAGTAGAAACCATACCGGGTAAAAATCTCATGGGCTTAGAGTTGCCTAATCCCAAACGCCAAATGGTGCGTTTAGAAGAAATCATTGGCTCGGTGGATTTTGTGGACGCCAAATCCCTATTAACGGTGGCCTTAGGTAAAGATATCGCCGGTGAGGCGGTGGTGGCGGATTTAGCTCGTATGCCGCATTTATTAGTAGCAGGTACCACGGGTTCAGGGAAGTCTGTGGGGATTAACGCTATGATTTTATCGTTGCTCTATAAGGCCACGCCTGATGAGGTGCGTTTAATACTCATTGACCCTAAAATGCTAGAAATGAGTGTGTATGAAGACATCCCCCATTTATTAGCCCCCGTGGTCACTGATATGCGCGAGGCCGCCAATGCATTGACGTGGTGCGTGAATGAAATGGAGCGCCGCTATAAACTCATGAGTAAAATGGGAGTGCGTAATCTGGCCGGTTTTAATAGCAAAATCGATGAGGCCGTGGCGAAGGGGGAAAACATTCCCAATCCTTTTTCACTTACACCCGATGCACCTGAGCCTTTAGAGCGACTGCCTTTTATCGTGGTTATCATTGATGAATTAGCCGATTTAATGATGGTGGCTGGCAAGAAAATTGAAGAGTTGATTGCACGCTTAGCCCAAAAAGCCCGCGCGGCAGGCATACATTTAGTGCTAGCTACACAGCGCCCCAGTGTGGATGTGATCACCGGCCTTATTAAGGCCAATATTCCCACGCGTATTTCTTTTCAAGTGTCCTCACGCGTTGATTCGCGCACTATATTAGACCAAATGGGGGCCGAAACCTTATTAGGGCAAGGCGATATGCTTTACTTGCCACCTGGCACTTCCGTGCCTATACGAGTGCATGGCGCTTTTGTGGATGACGATGAAGTACACCGAGTGGTGGATTTCCTTAAAGCCCAAGGTGAACCAGACTATATTGAAGGCATCTTAGAAGGGGGCACACCGGGTGAAACCGGTGAAGGGTTAAATCCCGTGACGGGCATGGCCGATACCGAATCGGATCCTTTATATGATAAGGCCGTAGCACTGGTGTTGGAATCACAACGCTCATCAGCCTCATGGGTACAGCGCAATTTATCCGTGGGCTATAACCGGGCGGCTCGTTTAGTGGAAGAGATGGAACGCAATGGTATTTTATCGCCCATGGGCAGTAATGGCAGAAGAGAGATTTTAGTTCCCCAAAACACCGGTGCCGATGAATAGCCCGTTATTACATGAGGAAGTCAATAATGATGAAAGCATGGAAAAAAGTCGTCGTAATATTTGGGCTTTTAGGGGGTAGCAGTGTGCTTTATGCACAAAGTGCTGCACAGCAGTTGCGTGATTTTGCGCAACATGTAGCGGCTGCCACTGGCGAATTTAGTCAGCGTACCGTCGATGCACAAGGTAAAGAGCGCCCAGCGCAAACGGGTGAGTTTGCTTTCAAAAGGCCTGGCCAGTTTAAGTGGCAAGTAATTAAACCTTATGAGCAGCTGGTGCTCTCAGACGGTAAGCAGCTTTATCAATACGATCCCGACTTAAATCAGCTTACCCAACGTGGAGTGGACGAGGCCATAGGGGCCTCGCCGGCAGCGATTTTGTTTGGTTCAGGTCAGCTTGATCAAAATTTTGACCTAAGTGATAGACCGGATGCGGAAGGCCTGCAGTGGTTACGAGCCAAGCCCAAAGCCGGCGATGCCGGTTTTGAGTATGTGGATATTGCTTTTGATGATGGCACCCCGGCCCGATTGATTTTATTAGATGCGTTTGGGCAGCAAACGCTTATAGAACTAAGCCAGATCAATACCGCAGTAAAACTACAGGCTGCCGATTTTAGTTTTACGCCACCGGCTGATGTGGACGTGGTGACGCTGCCTTAAGAGTTGTTAAGCAAAGTTATTAATGAGCCAAGATTTATTTAAAAATACCCAGACCGTACCTTATGCGCCCTTAGCTGAAAAGATGCGCCCGCGCTCCTTAGATGAAATCGTAGGGCAAACGGACTTGGTGGCTGAGAGTAAACCTTTGCGTGTGGCTTTTGAGTCAGGCAGGCCGCACTCCATGATTTTCTGGGGGCCACCTGGTGTAGGTAAAACCACCTTAGCACGCATGATGGCGCAGAGTTTTGATGCGCAGTTTATTGCGATCTCTGCTGTATTAGGCGGTGTTAAAGACATTCGTGATGCCGTGGTCAAAGCCCAAGTGGCCCAAGGCCAAGGGCGTAGGACTATTTTATTCGTTGATGAGGTGCATCGATTTAATAAAGCGCAGCAAGACGCTTTTTTGCCTTATGTAGAAAGCGGGCTCTTTACTTTCATCGGTGCCACCACAGAAAATCCCTCTTTTGAGGTGAACTCAGCACTGCTGTCTCGCGCACGCGTGTATGTGTTGAAACCGTTAAGCGTAGATGAGCTGTTACTCTTGGTCGATAAGGCCATTACCGTTTTCACCACTGATAGAAAAGTGGAATTGTTATTTAGTGATGAGGCCAAAACCCAGCTAGCCACTTGGGCTGATGGGGATGCGCGGCGGGTGATTAATGCGGTAGAAGTGGTGGCGGAGTCCGCACAAGCGGCAGGCGTAACAAAGGTTGATGCGAGCTATTTAGAGCAGTCCTTATCCCAAAATTTACGCCGATTTGATAAGGGCGGTGATGCCTTCTACGATCAAATCAGTGCCCTACACAAATCGGTGCGCGGCTCAGACCCTGATGCCGCTTTATATTGGTTTTGCCGCATGATAGATGGGGGCGCTGATGCTAGCTATTTATCCCGTCGCATTGTACGTATTGCGTGGGAAGATATTGGTTTAGCGGACCCTAGAGCTATGCAAATAGTGAATGATGCGGCGGCTACCTTTGAGCGCTTAGGTTCGCCTGAAGGTGAGCTGGCTTTGGCGCAAGCTCTTATTTATTTAGCCATAGCGGCTAAAAGTAATGCGGGTTATATGGCGTATAACCAAGCACGAAAATATGCGGCCGAGCATGGTAGTGCGCCGGTGCCCGCCCATTTACGTAATGCCCCCACTGCGCTGATGAAAGAATTAGGCCATGGAGAAGCATATAGGTATGCCCATGATGAGCCGCACGGTTATGCAGCCGGTGAAAACTATTTTCCAGATGGTTTAAGAGCCAGATTTTATAAGCCCACTAATCGCGGTTTAGAGCAAAAAATTGCCGAAAAATTACAGTTTTTAGCAGACCTAGATAAGCAAGCTAAGCGTACTAAATAAGCGCGGTTAGCTATTAAAATCATTAAAGTTCAAAATATATTATTTTTTAAGGCCATATTGATATGTTAGACATAAATACGTTGCGTAGAAACTTAGACGAAGTGGTTGCTGGTTTAGCAAAACGCGGTGTGCAATTTGATACTGAGCGTTTTAATCAGCTGGAAGCACAACGTAAAGAGGTGCAGGTGCAGACTGAGGCCTTACAAGCGCGTCGTAATACAGTGTCTAAACTGATTGGTCAGATGAAGGCCAAAGGCGAAGACGCCACGGCGGAAATGGCAGAGTCCAAAGAGATTCCGCAGCAGCTGCATGAGCTAGAAAAACAGCTGGCAGCCATCCAAGCCGAGATGCATGAGTGGCTCAGTGGCTTACCAAATACCCCGCATGAATCCGTACCCGTAGGTGAAGATGAAGCGCAAAACGTGGAGGTGCGCCGTTGGGTGCCCGGTAATGAGGCCGCTGATGCTGTTCCTACCCCCTTTGATTTTGAAACCGCAGACCACGTGGCCATCGGTGAGCGCTTGGGCTTGGACTTTGAGTCTGCGCGTAAGATTGCTGGGTCACGCTTTATGATGCTGCGTGGTCAAATGGCCAAACTGCATAGGGCGCTGGCGCAGTTTATGTTAGATGTGCAAACCGAAGAGCATGGGTACGAAGAGTGCTACACGCCATATATGGCCAATGCCGCCACCTTATTTGGTACCGGGCAGTTACCGAAGTTTAAAGATGATATGTTTTGGGTAACCAAAGGCGGGCAAGATCATACAGATGAAAGCGAAGAAGAAGCGGGCCCGGCCGAAGATCTGTATTTGATTTCCACGTCTGAAATTACCTTAACGGGCTCGGTACGTGATGAAATTTTAAACCCGGCTGAGTTACCCATTCGCTTAACCGCCCATTCTCCTTGTTTTCGTTCTGAAGCCGGCAGTGGGGGCCGCGATACTCGCGGCATTATTCGCCAGCATCAGTTTGATAAGGTGGAGATGGTGCAAATTGTGCACCCAGAGCAGTCTTATGACGCCTTAGAGCAAATGGTTACGCATGCTGAAACTATTTTACAACGATTAGGGCTACCTTATAGGGTGGTTGCCTTGTGCACGGGTGATATGGGGTTTTCTGCCGCTAAAACCTATGATTTAGAAGTGTGGTTACCGGCACAAAATACCTGGCGGGAGATTTCTTCGGTTTCTAATTGCGAAGCTTTCCAAGCACGCCGTTTGCAGGCACGTTACCGTCCAGAAAAAGGCCGCCCGGAGTTTGTGCACACCTTAAATGGCTCAGGTCTAGCAGTAGGCCGTGCGCTAGTAGCGGTATTAGAAAACTATCAGCAAGCTGATGGCAGTGTGCTTATTCCTGAGGTGTTACAGCCTTATATGGGCGGGAAAAAGTCTTTAGGGGTAAAGAATGTCCAAAAGTAAAAATACAAATACAAATACAAATACAAATCAAGAAAATGAAAATAATGCCACTATTGATCAGCAACGTCGTAGACGCTTATTAACTAGCTTAGGGCTGGGTGTGTTGGGAGCCTACGTGGCCCCCACCTTATTTACGGTTGGGGAAGCCCAAGCGCAACGCCGGGGTAGCTATTCGGGGCCTCGTTATCCTCAGTGGCAGGGCGGGTCCTATTCGTACTCTTATTCTTATCCGCGGGGGCGCAGTCGTAACCGCAGCCGCATTCGTGATTACACTGAAGACCCCTTACTTATTTTGGAAGATGCCATTATTGGCTCGCAGCGTCGCTAGTGAGTTCTTCTGCTCTTGATTTAAGCCTGCCTCTGATTGGCCGCTGTGTGCGCCTAATAAATGCGCCAGAGGTAGCGCAGACTTTTGTTAAGGCGCTACCGGGCTGGCCTGTAAAACTACATGCCGCTCAAGGAAAGATGCCACCCCTTTATATAGCTCAAGATGCAGAAGGCTTATGGCAAGGTGAGGCAGATTCGGATGAAGAATATTATGTGCCGTCTCCCACTTCTGCTGTTTGTAGTGTGCTGGGGCCATTAATTGCTCAACGTTTAGCCTTGCAGCCCGAGTTATTCGGTCTGCATTGCGCTAGTGTAGAGATTAATAAGCAATTAGTGATTTTTCCAGAAAACAGCAAAGCGGGTAAAAGCACATTAGCAGCGGCTTTTGCCGCAGCGGGTCATAAGGTTTTTGGGGATGATGTGTTGGGTTTAACGGCCCAAGGTGAGGGCGTAGCAATGGGAGTGGCACCGCGGTTACGCTTGCCGCTGCCCAGCAGTTTTTCAACTGAGTTTGTGAATTACATACAACGCCACGCTGGTCCCCAAGATGATCGCTATGGTTTTGTATTACCCGCAGATAATGGTTTAGCCAGTTATACCGATGCGTGTAGCGTGGGGGCAATTGTTTTATTAGAGCGCTACACCTATGCGGACGATGATAAAGACCCCGATCCTGAGCTCATTGCTTTGCCACCTAGCGAGGGATTGCTACAACTTTTGAGTCAAAATCTTTCGCATCATGTCTCTAGTGAACAATTACTCGAGCGATTATTACCACTAATGCAGCGCATACCTTGTTTTTTGTTTCGTTATACTGAACCTTTAGCTGGTGCACGCTATTTAGCGAAAAATATAGAATCGTTACAGCGGGGATCTGTGCAACGCGCTAGCCTACTGAATTATGCTCCTGCTGAGACTGAGTTCACCTCTTTAATTGATTTGCAAAGCGTGTGTGCACCCGCTACTACAGTCAGTGTTTATCCGCTAGGTGAAGAATTGTTTTTAATTCACACGCTAAGCGGTGCCATTCATAAATTGAATTCTAGTGGTAGAGCAGTGTGGCAGCTGCTACAACAAGAACCGTTATCAGGTTATGAGCTAAGTGAACTTTTAGCAGCCCACTTTGAAGTGCCGGCCCCTAGGGTAGAAACAGATATTGCCGTTCTATTAACGGCATTAGCACAGGCCGATTTAATTGTTTTGCAATGAGCTTCTAGGCGTTTTGTGTCCAGGGCGGTTGGGGTGCGGCGGTTTTATATGAGGGGGCTTAGAGTGGTGCGGGGGTTTGCCATGATGCGGTGGCCGTTGCTCAGGAAAGTAAGGCCTGCCCGTGCTTTCGTAATGGATGGACGGGGCAATGTGTAAGATTTGCTCATCGCTATACTCTCGCCTAGGGCGAGACTGAGAATTTGAAGTAGAAGGCTTTGTACGCAATATCATTGTGTCAGAGCCTTTTTTGTTTTCTAAATAAATGGTTTCTGTGTGGCCAGAGGAGACAAAACCTAAAGCCACACAGAAAGTTATAATAATAAACGTGTTTTTTTTCATAAAAAACTAAGCCCGCTGATGGGCGGGCGTTGAGTTAAAGCCTATTGATGATTACGAAACCGCATATAACCTTTGGGCATAGGTAATAGTAAGGGTTGAGTATTGGAGTTTTCGTCTAGGTAAGCATGACGACGTTTGGGTTTAGCTGAGAAACTTAAAGCCCAAACCAGTAGGGGCAGCCAGAAGAAAAAGGATAAGACCTTAGCAAGCAAACCGTTTAAGCTGGCGTATCCTGTGGCAGCTGAAGCTTGGATACCTAAGAGTTGAGCCAGAGCAGGAAATTGCCCTATAAGCTCAACCACTAAGCTGCCCGGTATACGGAAAACCCAACGTAGCGTTTCCCATAACTCCAACATAGAGATATGGCCATCGGCATTGAGGTCTATAACCCACTGTAAAGATTGAAAATGCATCACGGACTCCTCAAGAGACCCGCCGAAAATGCACGGGTGACAATCACGAACTGACGCTGCTAGTTGTCTTATCTAATATAAGTAGAGTTTTTAGACTTCGCAAGAGGGTGTTTACCAGAATTTGTTTGCAGCGGCTTCTTAGCTTATTGGCGTTGTTATTTCGTCTAGGCATAGCCGCTCAGTCAGTGGGTTTCTCATACGGATAAGGCCGTGTGCGAGACTAAAAATGCTGGTGGAAATAGGTTTTTTATGCTTATTGTTTGTTTAGTTGTTTTTAGACATAAAAAATGGCGGGCAGGGTGAGATTCGAACTCACGTTACGCCTAAACGTAAACTGGATTTCGAGTCCAGCGCATTCGACCACTCTGCCACCTGCCCGCTAAAAGTAGTATTCTAGCAGAAAACCCGTAAAAAATACTAAAAATAGCGGTTAAAAATCACAAATATAGCAGTGTGAGCTGAGTGCGCAACGCGCTACACTAAAGAATCTTGTTTTATGGAATTACGGAGAAATTTATGCTTACTGATAAAACAGCAGTTATTACGGGCTCTACTAGCGGTATAGGTTTAGCAATTGCGCAGCAATTGGCGGCACATGGAGCAAATGTGGTGCTCAATGGTTTTGGTGATGCCGATGAAATTGAAAAAGTGCGTATTAACATAGAGTTGCAGCATGATGTGAAAGCGTATTATATCAATGCCGATCTCAGTCAAGCGGAAAGTGCGCGTCAACTCATAGACCAAGCCGTGCAGTTGGCTGGTAGCGTAGACATATTGGTGAATAATGCCGGCATGCAGCATACCGATAGCATTGAAGACTTTCCTACCGCAAGTTGGGATAAAATTATTGCATTAAATCTATCCGCTGTTTTTCATACTACGGCTGAAGTCTTGCCACATATGCAGAAAAAAGGCTGGGGTCGCATTATTAATATTGCTTCTACGCATGGTTTAGTGGCATCTGAGCATAAAGCGGCGTATGTGGCCGCCAAGCATGGAGTCGTAGGATTTACTAAGGTAGCGGGTTTAGAAAATGCAGGCACGGGTATTACCTGCAATGCCATTTGCCCCGGCTGGGTACGTACCCCTTTAGTAGAAGATCAAATTGAAGCCTTAGCCAAAGTAAATAATACCGATATTGAGACAGCAGCTAAAGAATTGCTTGCTGAGAAACAGCCTTCCTTGCAGTTCGTGATGCCAGAGCAACTGGGGGGCGCTGCTGTGTTTTTATGCTCGGGCTCGGCAGATCAAATGACTGGCACCACTATGACTTTAGATGGTGGCTGGACAGCTCGCTAATAAAAAAAGGTATTTAATATGTTGTTGTTTTTATTATCACCAGCAAAAAAACTGGATTACGACAGCCCGGTACGTACCAAGCTGTACACCCAGCCCCAAATGGTGCCGCAAGCGCAAACATTAATTACTATTTTAAAACAAAAAACGCCAGCAGAAATTCAAACGCTCATGAAGCTTAGCGATGCCTTAACGCAGCTTAATGTGCAGCGTTATGTAGACTGGGAGCCAACATTCACGTTAGAGAATGCACGCCAAGCAGTTTTAGCGTTTAATGGTGACGTGTATGAAGGGCTGCAAGCTAATGAGTTATCTGATGAGCAGCTGGAGTGGGCGCAGCAGCATGCACTCATTTTAAGTGGCTTATATGGTGTGTTACGCCCCCTTGATTTAATGCAAGCGTATCGCTTAGAAATGGGCACACGCTTAGCCACTGAGGCGGGTAAAAATCTGTATGCCTATTGGGGTAGCCAAATTGCGCACTACATCAATGCGCACTTTGAGGGCGTAAAAAAACCAGCGGTTATTAACTTGGCTTCTAATGAGTATTTTAAAGCCGTAGATCGTAAAACCCTAAAAGCCCCAGTAATTGATTGTGTTTTTCAGGATCAAAAAGGCGATGACTGGAAGATCATTAGTTTTTATGCCAAAAAAGCACGCGGCCTTATGTTGCGCTACGCCATTGATAATCAAATCAATAGCGTAGAAGGCTTAAAGGCCTTTGACCTAGATGGTTATGGCTTTGTGGCGGATGCATCTTCCGAGACTACCTTGGTTTTTCGTCGGCCTGAGCGGTAGTTGTTATTTCAGGCTGCAGTAGTTCCAAATGTTTTGGTGCCGGCGGGCCTGAGCTGAGCACCAAACCGCGCAAGTCTTGTCTAATTAGTTGCGTGGCCTTAATCATTTGGCGTAGCGGATAAGCAAGCATGGCAAGCTCGCCTTCTGTTTCTAGGCTACCTACGGCAGGGCCCTCAGTGCCATTAAGCTCACATTCAATGGCGGTTAGCGCCGTATTCACCCCTTCAGGTATATCAGGCAAGGCCGCTAGTAGTGGGATAGCGGCGCTAACTTGCGAAGCCAGAACATGATTTTGTATAAGTAAGTTGTTTAATAAAGAAACGTTTTGTTGACGGCTCACCGGTTCACTCATCATTCTATAGAAACCCGCCGCAAAGTTGCTAAATGCCACATGCACATTACCTCTCGCCACGCGCCATTGGGTGTCTGCTTCACTTAGCTCTTTTTCCAGTTGTTTTATATCTATATTGATAAGCTCTTTGTCCACATCTGGGTCGGCTCTGCGCCGGGTGATAGCAGTGTGCTCGCGGTTGAGGGCGGCGTAATGCAGGCCGGATTGTAAATATTTTTTATTCGCATTAATGGCCTCTTTGGCAAAGTTGCTCATGGAGCTGGCTTCCCACCATGGCAGCACATAACTACAAACCAGCGCAATTACGCTACCAATTAAGGTATCGAGCAACCGTTCACCAATGACAAACTCACTTTCGGTTTGTAGAAACTGAAAAGAGATCAGTACAAAAAGCGTGTTAAAAACCGCTGATAGCATGTAATTAAACTGCACTAAGCTTCTGCCTAAAATATAGGCAAGCAGCATAATTAGAAAATAAATCTCCACATCTGTGGTGAGCCGAATTAATAAAAAAGCAAATATGCTGCCTAGTAGCGTACCGCTGAGACGCCACGCATTGCGTTGCTTAGTTAAGGCGAAACCGGGCTTTAAAATCACTAGCGACGTTAAAATAACCCAGTGGCTATTTGAGGTCAACGTATTGAGTAAGGAGCTTTGAGGCGAAAGAGAAGACATAAGCGTAGGAATCGCCAAACCTAATAAGGTAGCTAAACCCATTCGTATTGAAAACCTAAAGTGGGGAGAATTCCACCGCAAATTGCTGGTAAACATTCCAAATCGAATTTGATCTCTAGATAAAAAGCGGCTTAGCGACTTATCTAAATATTGATCCATAGGCAAGTCTTGGCTAGGACGCCGAGTTTGAGCTCCCATATGGGCAATTGTTTTTTGGGCATTACGTAGACGACGTAATATTTGTACTAATAGGGCATATATTTCAGGTTCCTCAGTATTTAAACCACTGCGCTTATAACGTTCTAGCTCGTACTCCATGGCGCGCAGTTCGGCTTTTACATTTTGCTTTATGGTGGTTCTTTTAGAGCGTGAAATATTAAGAGCGATGTCGCTTATATTATTTGCCATTTTATAGAGAGCATCGCGAGCAAATAGCATGAAGTCGCTATCTGCCATACGTTTACGTAAATTGGTATAGTCCGTATGAGTAGCTACAAACAGTTCAAGTAGACTCACCATATTCATATGAATGGCGAGTAACGCTAAACGATGAGTGTTGGCCTGACTGGAGTCATCAGTGGGCAGCTCGCGCAACACAATGTCTCTAGTGGCTTGGTGTGCCTCACTCATTGTGGCTTGCACTTGAATTAAATCTCTATAAGCGGTTTCTAAGTCAGTGTTAGCGTCATAAAATTTAGCTCGTTCATAGACATATTCAGCAGTAGCAAATAAGGCCATGGCTAAGCTTAACCGTTCTTCTCTATAAAGAAAAACCTTACGAAATAGCGCGCTAAACATAAAGTAGAAAAGGGCCCCACCGGCTGTAAATGCCGTATGCGCTAACACCTCATCAGGTGTCATAGGAAAGCGCATATTCAAAGCCATTAATAATAAACAGGCAAAGCCGATCAACCCCACTCTTTTGCCAAATACATTGAGCATGGAGTAAAAAAAACTAAGCGTAGGGATGAGTAGCCAAAGCAAAATGACCGAACTAGAGCTTAATCCGGTAATAAAAGCGGTAAATGTCCCCAGTACCGCACCACCCAACATTTCATTGATTCTATAGCGCCGTGGCCCACCAGGCTGATCAATAATGGCAACACACAATGCACCCATTGAAACCACCACACCAATGTCATACAGCTTAAAAACACCCCCTAAAATAATGGCGGGTAACAGAACTCCAATAGACTGGCGTAGCCCACCAAATAAATGGTGGCTATAGATAAAGCGCTGTAGCTGAGAAATGGGCAATATCATTAGTAATAGGGAGGGCGTGGTTAGGTCTTAGTCTTGTTTTAGGTATATTAATACATGAGGGCTAATCCGGGTTGATTAGCACAATACCAACATACTATCTTATACAGTTGATCCCGTTTAAGGAAACAGGTTATTCTATATAATTCATTCTTATAGGAATGAAAATTGATAGGCTTGAAGTTTCACGGTTATCCGCCTGTTATTTGCGCCTCTATTTACTGCTGCTGGCCGCGTCACAAGCGCGAGATGCCGGGCTTTCATTTCAAGCTATACGCATATTGCGTGCTTGCCGTATTTCACAGAGTGCAGACGGCCCTCTAGTGTGCTTAGGTGGTGTGGTCTTGTGGGCTACTAAGCGCTATGCATGCTCTAGGGTTAGTTCAGACTCAGGCTTAAGTGCCATGTGAGGTATTCGAGCAAAACCTGAAAGGAAATATTTATCATGGAACTCAAAGGCGCTGAAATCGTAGTGCGCACATTAGCTGAAGAAGGGGTTGAACACGTTTTTGGTTACCCCGGTGGTTCAGTACTTTATATCTACGATGCGATTTTCGAACAAGACAAATTCCGCCATATATTAGTGCGTCATGAGCAAGCTGCAGTACATGCTGCTGATGCTTACTCTCGCTCTTCTAATAAAGTGGGTGTGGCTTTGGTTACCAGCGGTCCGGGCTTAACAAATGCCGTAACCGGTATTGCCACGGCCTATACAGACTCCATACCCCTAGTTATTATTAGCGGTCAGGTAAACTCTGCTGCTATTGGCGAAGATGCTTTCCAAGAGTGTGACGCGGTTGGTATTACACGCCCTTGTGTGAAGCATAATTTCCTCGTACGCGATGTACGAGAATTGGCTGACACCTTACGTAAAGCGTTTTACATCGCTAAAACGGGTAGACCAGGTCCAGTTTTAGTAGACATCCCTAAAGACATCACCTTAAACACCACGCGTTACACCCCAAAAAAGGGTGAGCCTAAGATGCGTTCGTATATGCCGGTGACTAAAGGGCATCAAGGTCAAATCAAAAAAGCCGTACAAATGCTCGCTCAGGCTGAGCGTCCTATGATTTACGTAGGGGGTGGGGCAATTCTATCTGATGCTTCTAAAGAGGTGATTGAGCTAGTAAAACAAACTGGCGCGCCTTGCACCACCACTTTGATGGCCTTAGGGGCTTTTCCGGGCGGCGATGATCAGTACGTAGGTATGCCAGGTATGCACGGTACTTACGAGGCCAACATGGCCATGCAGCACTGTGATGTATTGATTTCCGTTGGCGCGCGTTTTGATGATCGCGTTATTGCCAATCCCCGTCACTTTGCACAAGTACCACGCAAAATCATTCATATCGATATAGACCCATCTTCTATTTCTAAGCGCGTTAAGGTAGATGTACCTATAGTAGGCTGCGTGAAAGAGGTTCTAGTCGAGCTAAATAGTTTCTACGCCCAAAATAAGGCTGCTAGCCAAGCGAAAAAAACGGCTTTGGCTAAGTGGTGGCAGCAAATTAACGAGTGGCGTGCGGTTGATAGCTTGGCTTATGAAAAGTCTGACAGCATTATCAAGCCACAATCTGTGGTTGAGGCCTTATGGGAAGTTACCGGGGGCGATGCGTTCGTGACTTCAGACGTAGGTCAGCACCAAATGTGGGCTGCCCAATATTACCGCTTTAATAAGCCACGTCGTTGGATTAATTCCGGTGGTCTAGGCACGATGGGTGTAGGCCTGCCGTATGCCATGGGTGTGCAGATGGCTAACCCCGATGCGGATGTAGCTGTGATTACGGGTGAGGGCTCTATTCAAATGAATATCCAAGAGCTTTCTACGTGTTATCAGTATCACCTAAGTCCTAAGATTTTGTGCCTTAATAATCGTTATTTAGGTATGGTGCGTCAGTGGCAAGAAATTGATTACGGCTCCCGATACTCTGAGTCCTATGTAGATGCGTTGCCTGATTTTACTAAATTAGTAGAAAGTTATGGCCATGTGGGCTTACATATTGAAAGTCCCTCTGATGTGGTGCCGGCTATTCGTGAGGCATTCACTAAACATAAAGATCGTTTGGTATTTATGAACTTTATCACTGATCAAGCTGAAAACGTTTGGCCTATGGTTAAAGCAGGTAAAGGCTTAACTGAAATGATTCTGAATGCCGCTGACTTAAGAGAGGATGCCGAATGAAACACGTTATATCTATCCTTTTAGAAAACGAGCCAGGCGCCTTATCGCGTGTGGTGGGTTTGTTTTCAGCGCGTGGTTATAACATTGAAACGCTAACCGTAGCCCCTACTGAAGATGACACCCTATCACGCATGACCATAGTCACCACGGGTTCAGATGCTGTGATTGAGCAAATCACTAAGCACCTAAATCGTTTGGTCGATGTGGTTAAAGTGGTTGATTTATCTGAAGGGCCGCATGTGGAGCGTGAGCTTATGCTCATTAAGGTACGCGCGGTGGGTAAGGAGCGCGATGAATTCAAGCGTATGGCTGATATTTTCCGTGGTCGTATTATTGATGTGACGGATAAAACCTTTACCATTGAGCTCACTGGTGAGCAGGAAAAGGTAACGGCATTTATACAAGCCATCGATCGCAGTGCCATTCTTGAAACGGTACGTACCGGGGTCTCTGGTATTAGCCGTGGTGAGCGCATTTTAAAGTTGTAATTGGTAATTAAATAAACATCAATTGAATATAAACATAAACAAATACATTATTTGGAGTTGCACATGAAGGTTTTTTACGACAAGGACTGCGATCAGTCTTTAATCAAAGGCAAACAAGTTGCCATTATCGGTTATGGTTCACAGGGCTATGCGCATGCTAATAACCTCAATGAGTCTGGCGTTAATGTCACCATTGGTTTGCGTAAAAGTGGTGGTTCCTGGGCTAAAGCCGAGGCAGCTGGTTTAAAGGTTAAAGAAGTCGCTGAGGCCGTGAAAGACGCTGATGTGGTGATGATTCTTTTACCCGATGAAAGCATTGCCCAAGTATATAAAGAGCAAGTTGAGCCAAACATTAAAGCCGGTGCTTCTCTAGCGTTTGCCCACGGTTTTAATGTACATTACGGTCAAGTCGTACCGCGTGAAGACATCGACGTAATCATGGTGGCTCCTAAAGCCCCCGGTCATACCGTACGTGGCACTTACCAGCAGGGCGGCGGTGTGCCGCATTTAGTCGCGGTATACCAAGATGTATCCGGTGCAGCGCGTGATATTGCTTTATCTTACGCCAGCGCGAATGGTGGCGGGCGTGCCGGTATTATCGAGACTAACTTCCGCGAAGAAACCGAAACCGATTTATTCGGTGAGCAGGCCGTTTTATGTGGTGGTGCTGTTGAGCTCATCAAAGCCGGTTTTGAGACGTTGGTAGATGCCGGTTATGCACCTGAAATGGCGTACTTTGAGTGTTTGCATGAGTTGAAGCTTATCGTAGATTTAATCTATGAAGGCGGTATTGCTAACATGAACTACTCCATCTCTAATAACGCAGAATACGGTGAGTACGTAACTGGTCCTAAGATTGTGACAGATGAGACGCGTAAAGCAATGCGTGAGTGTTTAGCAGATATTCAAAGCGGTGAGTACGCGAAAAACTTCATTTTAGAGCACGCTGCAGGTGCGCCTTCTATGACTGCACGTCGTCGTATTAATGCTGAGTCTCAAATCGAACAAGTGGGTTCTCAGTTACGCGCCATGATGCCTTGGATTGCTGCTAATAAATTAGTAGACCAAGAGAAAAACTAAAACGCCTACTGAGCTGTATATGTAGGCGGTGCTTAGTCATCAATAATATCTCTGATACGTGCTGTGCATGTGTCAGAGATTTTTTTTTGAGTTATGCTTAGGGTATATACATTTTATGAAATGGGGTGCTATGCCAAGACTTCCTTCTGCTGAAAAAGACGATAAACGTAATAAAGGTATTTATTTATTACCTAATGCCTTTACTACGGCCAATTTATTTGCTGGCTTTTACGCCGTAGTCCAAGCCATGAATGGCCGATTTGAGGTAGCAGCCATTGCTATTTTCTTGGCTATGGTGTTTGACGGCATGGATGGCCGCGTGGCGCGTCTCACTAATACGCAGTCAGCTTTTGGGGAGCAGTATGACTCCATGGCAGATATTATTTCTTTTGGGGTGGCGCCGGCTTTTGTGATGTATGTATGGGCTTTACAAGATTTAGGGCGCTGGGGCTGGTTGGCGGCTTTTGTATTTGTAGTAGGTGCGGCCTTACGTTTGGCGCGTTTTAATACAAATATTGCGGTGGTAGATAAACGCTTTTTTCAAGGCTTACCAAGCCCTGCTGCAGCGGCGCTCATTGCTGGCTTTGTGTGGTTAGCAGTAGATAATAAACTGCGTATTGCTGATGGCCCTATGGCGTGGTGTGCCTTTGTATTAACTATATACGCTGGTGTGGCTATGGTGTCTAATGCGCCTTTTTACAGTGGAAAATCATTTGCTTTAGGACGCAGTGTACCGTTTTGGGTTATGTTGCTTTTTGTTTTACTTTTTGTGTTTGTTTCTAGTGATCCACCCATTGTACTGTTTGGGCTTTTCGTTATTTATGGCTTATCTGGGTGGGTGATTATGGGCTGGCGCTGGCGCAAAGCTAGGCGCCTAAATCAACAGCGTAAAGCGCGAGATTAAACCTGGCCTAATGTGGGGGCACCACCAGTTAAAATATATGGAGAAGTTTGCCGTCTCTAGTGGCCAAGGGGTCTGGTCCTGGGTGGTGATGCCTAACGATGTTTTGCTCATCAAAGTACACATACATCATACTATCCCAAGCTCCACTTTGTTTGTACCTATAAGACCACACTCGCATTTTGATGCCTCTATAAGGAGTAATGTCTTTCTCAGCAGGTGGGCCAAAATAGCACCAAACTCTTTCTTTATCCCAGATGCCTTCGCTAAGTAATGCAAAGTGCTTATCGTCTAGCACTTGATGCGCTTCGGTAAGTTGCTGTTGCGCGTTTATGTCTACCCCCCACGCTCGTTGACCCATCGGTTGCATAGACCAAACAAAGCGAGTTGGATTTTGTGCTGGGCAGCTTACAGTGGGGCGGCCGAACTTTTGTTCTAATTCCGTAAGAGGAGTGCCCGTTGGCATATCGCTAAGGGTTGTGCAGGCATTTAGAGCAAACAGACTCACAGCGCTTAAGGTTAAAATACGCAGCATGTGGGCTCCTTTTAAAAATCAATCGGCTTTTTGTTTGAAATCCGTTATAATCTATATCTTAGCACTGCTTTTAGCGGTGCTGTTTATTGTTATTGCACGTCAGGGCACACTCAGCCCTGTCGCTTGTTTTTTGAGGTTATACATGTCTGGTTCAAACATTAATAAAGCCGAAGTCGTTGAACAGTTTCAACGCACCAAAGGCGATACAGGTTCTCCTGAAGTTCAAGTTGCGCTATTAACTGCACGCATTAATACGCTTACAGATCACTTCAAGAGCCACAAAAAAGATCATCACTCACGTCGTGGTTTATTGCGTATGGTTAGTCGTCGTCGTAAGTTGCTTGACTACCTAAAAGATCGTAAACCAGGCGCTTACAGCGACCTCATTGAAAAGCTCGGTCTACGTAAGTGATTCACGGGCTTTGCCCCGCGATACAGCCGTGCATAGTGCGAACTTCGCTTCGCATGTGCGCGGCTTTTTTATTGTAAGGATATATCCTAATGTTCAACAAAGTGACAAAGTCATTCCAATACGGACAGCATCAAGTTGTAATCGAAACAGGTGAGATTGCTCGCCAAGCGTCCGGTGCTGTATTGGTCTCTATAGAAGACACCGTTATTCTCGCCACTGTGGTTGGCGCCAAAACCGCTAAAAGCGGCCAAGATTTTTTCCCTCTTACTGTAGATTATGTAGAAAAAACCTATGCAGCGGGTCGTATACCCGGAGGTTTTTTCAAGCGTGAGGGTAAGCCTTCAGACCGCGAGACCTTAACGGCTCGTCTCATTGACCGCCCGTTACGTCCTTTATTTCCTGAGGGTTTTTATAACGAAGTACAGATCATCATTCATGTGTTGTCTGTAAACCCCGAAATTAATCCTGATATTCCTGCGCTAATCGGTGCTTCGGCTGCCTTAGCTATTTCGGGTATTCCATTTAATGGGCCAGTGGGTGCAGCGCGTATTGGTTACGCTGATGGGGATTACATTTTAAATCCTTCAGCCACGCAGCTTGAGGAGTCGGCTTTGGATTTAGTGGTGGCTGGTACTGAGGCGGCCGTGCTCATGGTTGAGTCAGAGGCTAAACAGTTGTCTGAAGAGGTTATGTTAGGTGCGATTGCATATGGTCATGAGCAAATGCAAGCCGCGATTAATGCGATTAATGAGCTGGTAGAAGAAGCGGGTAAGCCGGAGTGGGATTGGCAGCCTGCACCTACTGACGAGACATTTATTGCTGCCGTTAAAGCTGCTGGTTTAGAAGACCTGAAAGCCGCCTATCAAATCCGTCAAAAGCAAGCGCGTACTGATGCCTTAAAAAATGTTTATGAGAAGGTAAATGAAACGCTAACTGCCGCTGCGGAGTCTGCGGGTACAGAGGTACCTGAAAAAGTCGCTATTGCGGATGTGTTATTTGATCTAGAAAGTGAAATTGTACGTGGTCAAATCTTAAGTGGTGAGCCACGCATTGATGGCCGTGATACACGCACCGTACGTCCTATTGAGATTCGTTTAGGCGTGTTGCCACGTGCCCACGGTAGTGCGTTGTTTACTCGTGGTGAAACGCAAGCCTTAGTGGTCACCACCTTAGGTACACGTCAAGATGAGCAAATCCTTGATTCGGTTTTAGGTGAGTCACGTGACCGCTTTATGATGCACTATAACTTCCCCCCATTTAGCACAGGTGAGACGGGTCGTTTTGGTGCTCCCAGACGCCGTGAAATTGGTCACGGTATGCTTGCTAAACGCGCTTTAACCCCATTATTGCCTGCGGCTGAAGAGTTCCAATACTCCTTACGCGTAGTGTCTGAAATTACCGAATCCAACGGTTCGTCTTCTATGGCTTCTGTGTGTGGTGCTTCTTTGGCCATGATGGATGCGGGTGTGCCTCTGACGGATCACGTGGCAGGTGTAGCCATGGGTTTAATCAAAGATGGTGGTAAGTTTGCTGTATTGACTGATATCTTAGGTGATGAAGATCACCTGGGTGATATGGATTTCAAAGTAGCGGGCACCAAAGATGGCGTAACTGCTTTGCAGATGGATATCAAAATCCAAGGTATTACCACTGAAATCATGCAGGTAGCTTTGGCCCAAGCCAAAGAAGGCCGTATGCATATTCTAGGTCGCATGCAAGACGCCTTAGATGGTTCACGCACAGAGCTTTCTGCTTTTGCTCCACGTATGCTGACAGTAAAAATCAATCCTGACAAAATCCGTGATGTCATTGGTAAAGGCGGCGCCACAATCCGTACTCTTACCGAAGAAACCGGTACTCAGATTGATATTGGTGATGATGGTTTGATCACTATTTCTAGCGCAGACTTAGATAAAGCTCAAGAGGCTGAGCGTCGTATTAAAGAGCTCACTGCTGAAGTGGAAGTGGGTCAAGAGTACGAAGGTCCAATCGTTCGCGTATTAGACTTTGGTGCTATTGTTCAAGTCCTACCGGGCAAAGATGGTCTGTTACACATTTCTGAAATTGCTAACTACCGCATTAATAACATCAATGATGTGGTTTCAGTTGGTCAAACGGTACGTGTGAAAGTTATAGAAGCGGATGACAAAGGTCGTTTACGCTTATCAATGAAGGCCATTGGCGGTATTGAAGCCCAAGGCGGTCCTCAGGCCCCCGAAGCCAAATCCACAGAGGAATAATCCCCCCGTAGGGGTCGGGCCATGCCCGATCCTCAATAAAAAACCCTGCAAGATTTAAAACCTTGCAGGGTTTTGTATTTTGGTGCATCCACCCGGAATCGAACCGGGACGAACTTGCGTTCGAGGGATTTTAAGTCCCTTGCGTCTACCTATTCCGCCATGGATGCGAATTCTTTTGGTGTGGTTGGCGGAAGCGGTGAGATTCGAACTCACGGATGAGTTACCCCATCGCTGGTTTTCAAGACCAGTCCATTCAACCACTCTGGCACGCTTCCTAGCTGAGCCACCAAAGACATAACTATAACCTAACTTTTTTCATTTGTCACGCATTATTTCACTTGTAGCGATAAAGCAGCATAAATACTACAAAATGATATATACAATGAATCTATATTTAAAACTTTAAAACCAAAACAATTAAGACGACTAAGACATTGAGGGAAAGAAGATGGATCAAACGATGCTGGCAATAGAGATTAGTAAACCCGGTGGACCTGACGTGTTGTTGCCGGTGCAACGTCCCATGCCTGTGCCTAAAGCAGGGCAGGTTTTAATAAAGGTAAGAGCAGCGGGTGTTAATCGTCCCGACGTTTTTCAACGTAAAGGCCATTATCCGCCGCCAGCTGGCGCCTCAGACTTGCCGGGGCTGGAGGTGGCGGGCGTGATTGTGGCAGGAGATACTGTTGGCACATCTTTTGAAATGGGCAGCGAGGTGTGTGCCTTAGTGGCCGGTGGTGGCTATGCTGAATATGTAGTGGCTGAAATTGGGCAATGCTTGCCTGTACCAAAAGGAATGGATTTAATAACCGCAGCGGGAATTCCAGAAACGTTTTTCACTGTTTATAGTAATGTTTGGCTAAGAGGTCAGCTTAAAGAAGAAGAAACGCTATTGGTGCATGGCGGTGCTAGTGGTATTGGGACTACGGCGATTCAGCTAGCTGTGGCTCAGGGGCACAACGTGTTTGCCACGGTGGGATCAGACGAACGTGTGGCTGCTGTTAATGCTTTAGGCGCTATAGGTATTAATTACAAAACTCAAAAATTTGAAGAAGTGGTGAAAGAGCAAACCGCCGGCAGAGGCGTAGATGTTATTTTAGATATGGTGGCCGGAGGATATGTAAACCGTAATATACGCTGCTTAGCTGATGACGGTCGTATTGTGATTATTGCTCTCTTGGGAGGCGCTAAGGCTGAGGTAAACGCGGGGCATATTCTAAGTAGGCGTTTAACGATCACCGGCTCTACCTTGCGTCCTCGTTCTAATGTATTTAAAGCAGAAGTTGCCACTAAACTACAACAGCACGTTTGGCCTCTATTAGAAAGTGCCCAAGTAAAACCAATAGTGCATGCTACTTATCCTCTTGCTAATGCCGATCAAGCCCATGCCTTAATGGAAAGTGGAGCACAAATAGGTAAAATCATCCTTACTGTGTAGGCATTTCGCTCAATGGCAAGCTACAATGCATGGTTTAGTAGTCGCAAATCTAGATTTGTGGCTTAAACCCTACAATTGATTTTTACTATGACTAAACAACGGTTGGTAATAGGTAACTGGAAGATGCATGGTTCGCTAGCATCAAATCAGCAGTTACTTGAGCATCTTATTAGCGGCCTAAGCCAAGCGCATGCACATAGCGATGTTGTTGTGTGTGTGCCACATCCTTATTTGGCACAGGTGCAAGAAAGCTTAAAAACAAGCGCTATGCAGTGGGGAGCACAGAATGTAAATGCAAATCCACACGGTGCGTTTACAGGCGAAGTGTCAGTTGCCATGTTGCAAGATTTTGGCTGTGAGTGGGTTTTAGTAGGGCATTCAGAGCGTCGCGCCCTGTATGGTGAAAGTAATGCCGATGTGTTAGCTAAAACACGGGCGGCTTTGGATGCAGGCATGACTCCAGTAGTATGTGTGGGTGAAACCGAAGAAGAGCACACGGCAGGGCAAACAGAAGCGGTGATTTCTCAACAATTAGAATCCCTCCTGGGTCTAGATGCTGCGTTATTATCACGTATTGTGATTGCTTATGAGCCAGTTTGGGCCATAGGCACAGGTAAAAGCGCAAGCCCTGAGCAAGCGCAGGCTGTGCACGCTTATATTAGAGCTTTATTAACTCAGCATCAGGCAGCCAGTGTGCGAGTTTTATATGGTGGTAGTGTAAATGCCACAAATGCGGCAGAGTTATTTGCTATGCCCGACATTGATGGTGCTTTAGTGGGCGGAGCCTCACTTAAAGCCGCCGACTTTTTATCTATAGTAGCCGCATAGCGGCTCGGAGCGTTTTCATGGAATGGTTAAATACCGCATTACATGCAGTGCAAGTGATTGCAGCATTGTCTATTATTGGTTTGGTTTTATTGCAGCAAGGTAAAGGCTCAGAAATGGGCTCTGCTTTTGGCGCTGGTTCTTCAGGTAGTGTGTTTGGTGCTGCTGGCGCGGCAAACTTTTTGTCACGCATGACAAAATGGGCTGCAGTGGTGTTCTTTTCTGCCACTGGCGCTTTAGCTTGGGTTAACTATCAACCGGATCCTATTGAGGCTGAGCAAAGCATTATGCAGGGCTTCGAATCGATTATTCCTGGATCTGCACCTAGTTCTGTTGCGCCTGAACAACAGGCTGAGAAAGATGCCAGTGTGCCTTCTGTGCCTGTGGTGCCTGTAGAGTAGGTTGCACAAATGGCCTTTAAGTCCTAGGAGCAGTTTATAAGAGGTGTTGTGCTATCACAACGAAATAAGCGTGCTTTATGTGGTTTTTTAGCCCTTATTATTACTTTTAAAATTGCTGTGCTATGATTTGATTCTTCGGTATTTAGTGCGCTGCATTAAATATTGCCGACGTGGTGGAATTGGTAGACACGCTATCTTGAGGTGGTAGTGGCGAAAGCTATGCGAGTTCGATTCTCGCCGTCGGCACCAAAATTTTAAAACCGAGCTAGTCTCGGTTTTTTAATACTTGATTGTTTAGGCCAATGCAGGCTTAAATAGAATTAACACTTCAGCCGCTGTGGTCGAAGAGATGCATGAAATGACAAGTTTTGTAGTTGGTTTTATGTGTGTTTAGCTAAAACTAAAAATTTGTGAATATGCCCTTATAAGTATGGGTTGTTGCATTAAAGCAACGAATAATCACAGATATCTTAGAGTTTTACGCTTAAACGTAGCCAGCGCTGCAAAATTTTGCTGCAATAGCATCAACTTCCCATTGCGGAGTTAGAAAGAGCAGTAGCACATAAGATATTATTTGGCTGCTCTGATTTACTCAAAAATCCACGGAGATTTCACAAATGAAAAAGACTCTGCTCGCTGCTGCTCTGATGGCCGGTTTTGCTGGCATCGCTCAGGCAGAAACATCTGTAACACTATACGGTATCGTTGACGGTGGTATTGGCTACCAAAAAACCAAAAACGACAATTTTCAAAATACTCGCACAGGTCTAATTGACGGTGTTCAGTACGGTAACCGTTGGGGCCTAAAAGGTTCTGAAGATCTAGGTAACGGTCTACGTGCTGTGTTCACACTAGAGAGCGGTTTCAATCTAGGTGATGGTACTCAAGCTCAATCTAACAAAGACAATGATCGTCTATTTGGCCGTCAAGCCACTTTAGGTTTGGCTGGTGATAGCTGGGGTCAAGTTGACCTAGGTCGTCAAACAAACATTGCATCCAAGTACATCGGTAACATTGCTAGCCCTTTCGGTAGCAGCTATTTACAAGCCAACGTAGGTGCGGTTCTATCTGCAGCGAACACAGCCCGCTACGACAACATGGTTATGTACCAAACACCTAACTTCTCTGGTTTCCAGTTTGGTGTAGGTTATTCTTTTAACGTGAATGGCGGACAAGCCGGTGTAGATAAAGACCGCGTAACTGGTGAGAAAGTTAAAACTGACCAGCACGCTGTAACCACAGGTTTACGCTACGACAACGGTCCTATCGGTGCAGCGTTATCCTACGATCAGTTCAAGAGCCGTAACAACATTATTGGTGATGACACCACAGTTAAAGCATGGGCTGCAGCATTCAGCTATGACTTTGAAGTTGTTAAATTACACCTAGGTGGTGGTCAGACTCGTGATGGTATGTTTGCAATGCAAAATTACCAAGCAGCTGATGCTCTACCTGGCGTAGGTTCCTTCACTGGTGCTAAAGGTCTACGTATCAACTCTTACGTAGCTGGTGTAAGTGCTCCTATCGGTGCTGGTACATTAATGGCTGGCTGGCAAATGGCTGACCTCAGCAAATTGCCTACAGATCTACGTGGCCAAGGTATCGACAGAAAAAAACAACACACATATAGCTTAGGTTATGTGCATCCTTTGTCTAAGCGCACAGACGTTTACGCCATTGGTTCTTATGCTAACAACGTAAACTTTATTGATAGCCAGAAGTCCACTTTGGCTGGTGTTGGTGTAACACACCGCTTCTAATAACTTAGCGTAGATTACTACGTTTAGTTAGAGCTAGTTCGCTGGCTTTTAAGAAGAAAAAGCCACTCTACGGAGTGGCTTTTTTTGTGCTTAAAATAAATTGTACACAGTACGTACATTTATAAAAGGGTATATGGCAGTCATCGCTAGAGTAGGTGCGCCATATAGACTTATATAAGACATAAGTTATAGTTGTATGGGGTTTACACTTAAAAACCTTATGTAAGATGTTATAATTTAAGAGTTTATTCACTTGTGAGTGGGTGTTTGCATGAATCTGCAAAATTATTTTCCCGTATTACTTTTCATCATCGTAGCAACGCTGATTGGCTTTGCCTTATTAGCTGCAGGCCGCATTCTAGGCCCTAACCGCCCTTACGATGAAAAGCTTTCTTCCTACGAGTGTGGTTTTGAGACTTTTGGCGATTCCCGCATGAAAGTTGATATACGTTACTACCTCATCGCTATTCTTTTCATTATGTTTGATTTAGAAATTGCTTTTTTGTTCCCATGGGCTATGGCGCAGGGAGCAGTAGGCATAGTAGGTTTCTGGACCGTAATGGTGTTCCTGCTGATTCTAACGGTAGGATTCATTTACGAATGGAAAAAAGGCGCTCTCGATTGGGAGTAATAGCTTAAACGCTTTAAAGGCATACATATGGCTATCGATGGCATTCTAAAAGAAGGTTTTGTTACTACCAATGCAGACAAGTTTCTTAATTGGGCTAAAACAGGTTCGCTCTGGCCCATGACCTTCGGGTTGGCTTGTTGTGCAGTTGAGATGATGCACGCCGGTGCGGCACGTTATGATTTAGACCAATTCGGCATTATTTTCCGTCCCAGCCCACGTCAATCTGATTTAATGATCGTAGCAGGTACCTTATGTAATAAAATGGCGCCTGCCTTACGTAAAGTTTATGATCAAATGGCAGAGCCGCGTTGGGTGGTTTCCATGGGGTCCTGTGCAAACGGTGGTGGCTATTACCATTATTCGTATTCCGTAGTACGCGGTTGTGACCGCATTGTGCCCGTTGATATTTATGTGCCGGGCTGTCCTCCAACGGCTGAAGCTTTAGTTTATGGGTTGTTGCAAATGCAAAACAAAATCCGTTTAACTAATACCATTGCCCGTTGAGCTTAAGAGGTAACTATGACACGGCTTGAAACGCTACAAACAAATTTGCAAACGGTGTTTGGTAGTGAGGCAGCACTCACTACTGCCTTAGGGGAAGTGACCCTAGAGGTTTCAGCAGATAAATGGCTTGAGGCTTGCACCACATTACGCGATCATGAGTTATTGCGTTTTGAAACCTGTATTGATTTATGCGGTATTGATTACTCCGCTTGGGGTGCACCCACTTATCCTGAAGCCCATAAAAAATTCCCTCAACGTTTTGCTGTAGTAATCCATCTACTTTCTTTAACTCATAATTGGCGCATGCGTGTACGTGTATTTTTGCCCGATGATGAGTATCCCACTCTTCCCACACTATTCACCACTTGGCCTACGGTTAATTGGTTTGAGCGTGAAGCCTTTGATCTCTACGGTATTGTGTTTGAAGGTCATCCCGACTTACGTCGTATTTTGACTGATTACGGTTTTATAGGTCATCCCTTTCGCAAAGATTTTCCCATTTCTGGTTATGTGGAAATGCGTTATGATCCAGAGCAAAAACGTGTTGTTTATCAGCCGGTTACCATTGAGCCACGTGAGATCACACCGCGAGTGGTACGTGAAGATAAATATGGAATAGGGCATTAAGATGGCTGAAATTCAAAATTACTCAATTAACTTTGGCCCGCAGCACCCGGCAGCGCACGGCGTATTGCGATTGGTCTTAGAGATGGATGGTGAAGTCATACAGCGGGCAGATCCGCATATTGGCTTATTGCACCGAGCTACAGAAAAACTCGCTGAGCACCGCACATACTTGCAAACATTGCCTTATATGGATCGCTTAGATTATGTGTCCATGATGTGTAATGAGCATGCTTATTGTTTAGCCACAGAAAAGCTATTAGGCATTGAAGTGCCTGAGCGCGCTGAATACATACGTGTGATGTTTGATGAAATTACGCGACTATCTAATCATCTCATGTCGGTGGGTTCTCACGCTTTAGATGTGGGGGCCATGGCTGTGTTTTTGTATGCTTTCCGTGAGCGTGAAGACTTAATGGATATGTATGAGGCGGTATCTGGTGCACGTTTGCATGCAGCGTATTACCGTCCTGGCGGCGTGTATCGTGATTTGCCTGATACCATGGCACAGTACCAAGGTAATAAATATCGCAGTGAAAAAGAATTGCGTCAGATGAACGAAGCCCGTTCAGGCTCTTTGTTAGATTTTATTGAAGACTTCGCTAATCGTTTTCCTGCTTGTATTGATGAGTACGAAACGCTACTCACTGATAACCGTATCTGGAAACAGCGCTTAGTGGATGTGGGTATAGTTACCCCCGAGCGTGCCATGGCCTTAGGCTTTACAGGCCCTATGTTACGTGGCTCTGGCGTGGAGTGGGACGTACGTAAAAAACAGCCTTACGCTGTGTATGATCGCATGGATTTTGATATTCCTGTAGGTACTAACGGTGATTGTTACGACCGTTATTTGGTGCGTATTGCCGAAATGCGTGAAAGCACGCGTATTATTAAGCAGTGTGTGACCTGGCTTAGAGCTAATCCCGGCGGTCCTGTGATTACGGATAATCACAAAGTGGCTCCACCAAAAAGAGAGAAAATGAAAGAAGGAATGGAAGATTTAATTCACCATTTCAAGTTGTTTTCTGAAGGAATGCATGTACCGGCGGGTGAAGCGTACGCAGGAATTGAGCACCCCAAAGGGGAGTTCGGTATTTATTTGGTGTCTGATGGAGGTAATAAGCCCTACCGCATGAAAATTCGTGCCCCAGGTTTTGTGCACCTTCAATCCTTAGATGAAATGTCCCGTGGCCATATGTTGGCGGATGCGGTGACCATTATCGGGACCCAAGACATTGTTTTTGGCGAGATTGACCGCTAAGGCGGCATTACATATAACGGAATCAAACTATGCTGCTTTCCGAAAAAGCCTATCAACGCATTGACCAAGAGTTAACAAAATTTCCACCTGAGCAAAAACGCTCGGCCATTATGGCATCACTCACCATTGCCCAAGAGGAAAAGGGATGGGTGTCTGCGGAAGTTATTGAAGATGTGGCGAATTATTTAGGTCTGCCATCTGTGATGGTGCAAGAAATAGCCACTTTCTACGATATGTATCACTTAGAACCCGTGGGTAAGTACATGATTTCAGTCTGTACCAATTTACCCTGTGCGCTTCGTAATGGGGTTAAGTCTGGTCAGTACCTTAAAGATAAACTCGGTATCGATTACGGTGAAACCACGCCTGACGGCTTGTTCTCCATTGAGGAGTGTGAGTGTTTAGGCTCCTGTGGTGACTCACCCCTCATGCTAGTAAATAATCACCATATGTGTGTACGTATGGAGCCTGAGCGTATTGATGCCATGCTTGAAGCCCTTAAAGACGGAGAGTCAGCATGAGTTTAGATGTGCTTAAACGCTTATCTGAAGGCCTAGACCCCAATCCGGGTAATGATTTATCGCGTAGTATGATTTTTCATGGCCGTCATTTAGATCCACAAATCTTAGCGGGTTTAGATGGTAATAACTGGGATTTGGATGGTTACGTAGCCCGCGGCGGATATGAAGGCTTGCGCCGTATTTTAACTACGGGCATGACACCAGATGATGTGATTGCTGAAGTAAAAACTTCCGCCTTACGAGGCAGGGGTGGTGCGGGCTTCCCTAGTGGGTTGAAATGGAGCTTTATGCCCCGCGGCTTACCCGGTCAAAAATACTTAGTCTGTAATTCAGACGAAGGTGAGCCCGGCACCTTTAAAGACAGAGACATACTGCGCTTTAACCCTCACTCTGTGATTGAAGGTATGGCCATCGCGGCCTATGCCATGGGAATTGATGTAGGTTATAACTACATCCACGGTGAGATTTTTGAAGTGTATACACGCTTTGAAGAGGCTTTAGAGCAAGCACGTAAAGCCGGTTATCTGGGTGATAACATCTTAGGCTCTGGCTTTAATTTTCAGCTTCATGCCTTCCATGGTTATGGTGCCTATATTTGTGGCGAAGAAACCGCACTGCTGGAATCTTTAGAAGGCAAAAGAGGTAATCCTCGTTTTAAGCCTCCTTTCCCTGCAGGGTACGGCTTGTATGGTAAACCTACTACCATCAACAACACCGAGACCTTTGCGGCTGTTCCTTGGATTCTGCGTCATAGCGGTAAAGAATACCTAGACGTAGGTGTGCCCAATGCGGGCGGTACAAAAATCTATTCGGTATCGGGCGATGTAGAGCTACCCGGTAATTACGAAGTGCCTATGGGTACACCTTTTTCTAAACTTTTAGAATTGGCTGGCGGAGTACGTAATGGGCATAAGCTCAAAGCGGTTATTCCAGGGGGCTCTAGTGCGCCCGTGGTACCTGCAGACATCATGATGCAAACCAATATGGATTATGACTCCATTGCTAAAGCGGGCTCTATGCTTGGCTCTGGTGCCGTAATTGTTATGGACGAAACGCGTTGCATGGTTAAATCCTTACTGCGTTTGTCCTATTTTTATTACCACGAAAGTTGTGGTCAATGTACTCCCTGTCGCGAAGGTACGGGTTGGTTATGGCGCATGGTACATCGTATCGAACACGGTGAAGGTCGTATTGAAGACCTCACTATGCTCGATGAGATAGCCAATAACATCATGGGGCGCACTATTTGTGCGCTTGGTGATGCCGCCGCTTTACCCGTAATCAGCTTTGTTAAGCATTTCCGCGACGAGTTCGCACACCACATCGAGCATAAAAGCTGCGTGGTGCCCCAATATTTGTAGGCTCAGGACAAACTAATGGTAGAACTCACCATCGACGGCATCAAACTCGAAGCCCCTGAGGGCAGCATGGTCATCCAAGCTGCCCACGAAGCTGGGGTCTATGTGCCGCATTTCTGTTATCACAAAAAGCTAAGTATTGCCGCTAACTGCCGCATGTGCTTAGTAGACGTAGAAAAAGCTCCCAAACCCTTACCAGCGTGTGCGACTCCTGTCACTAATGGCATGATTGTAAGCACCCGTTCGGAAAAAGCCATCGCTGCTCAAAAAGATGTGATGGAGTTTTTACTCATTAATCACCCGCTAGATTGCCCAGTATGTGATCAGGGTGGTGAGTGTCAGCTCCAAGATTTGGCTGTGGGTTATGGTGCATCTAGCTCGCGCTACCAAGAAGAAAAACGCGTAGTGAAGGCTAAATCCATGGGGCCACTTATTTCTACCGAAGCCATGCAGCGTTGTATTCATTGTACGCGTTGTATACGTACGGGCGAAGAGATTGCTGGCATCCAAGAAGTGGGTATGATTGGGCGTGGTGAACACTCGGAAATCACCACTTTCGTAGGGCGGGCCGTGGAGTCTGAGTTATCAGGCAATATGATTGATGTCTGTCCGGTAGGTGCTTTACTGTCAAAACCGTTCCATTTCCAAGCACGTTCTTGGGAATTAGGACGTAGACGTACCGTTAGCCCACACGATAGCTTAGGCGCAAACCTCATCGTACACACTAGACGCGACGAAGCTGTACGTGTGGTGCCTTTTGAGAACGAAGAGGTTAACGAGTGCTGGATTAGTGACCGTGATCGCTTTTCTTACTTAGGTCTATATGAAGATCGCTTAGAGCACCCTATGATTCGTGAAAACGACGGCTCATGGCGTGAAGCCTCTTGGAACGATGCGCTGCAAATGGTGGTGCATGGGGTAAAGTCCATCCAGGAAAAATTCGGTCATGATCAAATCGGCTCTATAGCTAGTCCGCAAGCTACGGTTGAAGAGTTAGCATTATTAGCTCGTTTAACCCGTGAGCTAGGCTCAGAAAATATCGATTTCCGTTTACGTCAAACCGATGCACGCTTTGATCAGTCGTTAGCCGGCACGCCATGGTTAGGTATGCCCATAGCTGAGCTAAATCAGTTGGATCGTGTAGTGATTATCGGCTCTTTCCTGCGTAAAGATCATCCCTTAATGGCGCAGCGTTTACGTCAAGCCATTAAGCACGGCACGCAAGTATCCTTCATTGATTCTGCAGCCGATAACCCACTCTTTGACCAGATTGCGGGGCGTATGACCGTAGCACCTAGCCAAATTGCCAATGCAGTGGCTGAGGTGGCAGTAGCGGCAGCCCAAAATAAAAACCAAACACCTATTGCTGAATTTAACTCGGTGCAACCGACTGGGCCTGCTCACGTCATTGCGCAAAGTTTAGCCGCCGGTGAAAAGGTTGCAGTGTTTCTCGGTAATATGGCGGTGTCTTCCGATCAAGCCAGCAGCATTATGGCAAATGCCTCCGCTTTGGCTGAAGTCTTAGGCGCTAAACTGGGCTTCCTCACGGCTGGTGCCAATACTGTAGGTGGTTATTTGGCAGGTGCGACTCCTAAAGAGGGTGGTTTAACCGCCGAGCAAATGCTGTCACAATCTTTACGTGCTTATTTTGTGTTGAATGTAGAGCCTGCATTAGATAGTGACTTAGCGCAGCATGCGGTAGAAGCTTTAAAGGGTTCTACTTTAACAGTGGCGCTTACCTCCTATAAATCAGCAGCTGAAGACTGGGCAGATGTGATGTTGCCTGTGGCGCCTTTTACTGAAACCTCAGGTTCTTTTGTTAACGCAGAAGGGCGCGTGCAAAGCTTCAAAGGGGTGGCAGCCCCAGTGGCAGACTCACGGCCGGCCTGGAAAGTACTGCGCGTACTAGGTAATTTATTT
Source organism: Paenalcaligenes sp. DL 309 (assembly GCF_057475285.1). Lineage (NCBI taxonomy): Bacteria > Pseudomonadati > Pseudomonadota > Betaproteobacteria > Burkholderiales > Alcaligenaceae > Paenalcaligenes > Paenalcaligenes sp. DL 309. Next base: position 453,579 of record NZ_JBYBKW010000001.1, on the reverse strand, counting down.
GAGCTTGAAGGTTTTGATGAAGAAAGCTCAGAAGCGGTGCGCGATACGGTGCTTAGTGCAGACATTAGCAATCGCTTGTCTAATGAAATTACAGCAAAACCTGTTCTCACTCCGGTTGGATCCGGTCTTGAGCGCGTTGCCGATGTACCTATTTATCGTTCTGATGCCATCACCCGCCGCTCTGAGCCATTACAGCAAACGCCAGCTAGCGTGTTGCCAACAGCTCGTATGAACGCTGAAACCTTAAGTCAGTTAAAACTGGTGGATGGTGATCAGGTACGAGTGAAATCGGCACAAGGTGAAGTGCACTTAACGGCTGAGCTTGATGATACCGTGGCCGCACAAAGTGTGCGAGTGGCAACGGCATTTGCTGAAACGGCTGCGCTAGGCAGCGCCTTTGGTCAACTGACTGTGGAGCGCGTGTAATGGATTTGCTATCTACTATTCAAAGCTTTGGTTCAGATCTGATTGGGCCTACGGCGTGGTATGTGGTTTGGACATTAATTAAGATTGTCTGTATTGCTTTACCAATTATTATTTGTGTTGCCTATTTAACGTATTGGGAACGCAAGATGATTGGTTTTATGCACGTACGTTTAGGTCCAAATCGAGTGGGCTATAGAGGTTTGCTGCAGCCCTTTGCTGATGTATTTAAACTGCTCACTAAAGAAGTGATTGTGCCTACTAAGGCCAATAAGGTGTTGTTCATCTTGGCACCGGTAGTGACGCTAATGCCGGCATTAGCCGCCTGGGCGGTTATTCCTTTTGGTCCTGAGCTGGTGTTGGCAGATGTTAACGCTGGTTTACTTTATGTATTAGCTATTGCTTCCTTAGGGGTTTATGGGGTGGTGGTAGCGGGTTGGGCCTCTAACTCTAAATACGCCTTGTTAGGTGGTTTACGGGCAGCGGCTCAGGTGTTGTCTTATGAGTTGGCCATTGGCTTTATTTTAGTCACCGTTTTACTGGTGTCAGGCACTTTTAATCTAAGTGGTATTGTGACCGGACAAGACACCGGCATGTTTGCTGATAAGGGGTTGAACTTCTTATCATGGAACTGGTTACCCTTATTTCCTTTATTTATCATTTATGTAATTTCTGCGGTGGCTGAAACAAACCGTCACCCGTTTGACATGGTAGAAGGCGAGTCTGAGATTGTGGGTGGCCCCATGGTGGAATACTCAGGCATGGGTTTTGCACTGTTCTTTTTAGGTGAGTATGCCAATATGATCATGCTCTCTGCCTTGGCATCAGTGATGTTCTTAGGCGGTTGGCTCCCCATTATTGACTTTGCTCCCTTTACGTGGATACCTGGCTGGTTGTGGTTAGGTTTGAAAACCTTTGTGGTGGTATCAATGTTTATTTGGTTCCGCGCCACATTTCCCCGTTATCGCTATGACCAAATCATGCGCTTAGGTTGGAAGGTCTTCATTCCTTTGACTGGTGTTTGGCTAGTCGTGGTGGCCGTTTGGATGCAAACGCCATGGAATATCTGGCATTAAGGCACAGAGGCAAATTATGGAAGCAATTAAAGATTTTTTTGGCAGTTTAATGCTGTCGGAGATGCTCAAAGGGATGCGTCTGACGGGAAGATATTTTTTCCGTCGCAAGATTACGCTGCGTTATCCTTATGAAAAAACTCCTACATCCCCTCGATTTCGAGGCTTACATGCTTTGCGTAGATACCCTAACGGTGAAGAACGCTGTATTGCCTGTAAGTTGTGCGAAGCGGTGTGTCCAGCTTTGGCGATTTCTATTGAATCGCACGAGCGTGAAGATGGCACCCGTCGCACCACACGCTACGATATTGACTTAGCTAAATGTATTTTCTGTGGATTCTGTGAGGAAAGCTGTCCGGTAGATTCAATTGTGGAAACACATATACACGACTACCACGGTGAAAAACGCGGTGATCTCTACTACACCAAAGATATGTTATTGGCGGTAGGCGATCGTTATGAATCTGAAATCGCCGAGCGTCGCGCAGCCGATGCTCCCTACCGTTAAGACTGAGGGCAGATCCTAATGTTTACTTCGATACTGTTTTATGTCTTGGCTTTAGTGCTCGTGATTGCGGCTTTCCGTGTGGTAACAGCGGTGAGCCCCATTGTGGCAGCGCTTCATCTTATTTTATCGTTTTTTACAGCAGCGATGATTTGGATGACCATGGGAGCTGAGTTTTTATCTTTACTACTAATTATTGTTTATGTAGGAGCGGTGATGGTGATGTTTTTATTCGTCATCATGCTGCTTGATACGCGCATGCCGTCTTTGCGCGATGGCTTAAAAACCTATTTACCCTTAGGTCTTACCGTCGGTGGTGTGATGGTGCTTGAGATGGCTTTTGTGCTGATGCGGGCTTGGGTAGACGCTGGGCCAGCCGTAGTGCCCGCAGAGGGTTACAACAACACCATGGCGCTAGGTACCATGATGTACACCGATTACCTCTTAGCGGTAGAAGTGGGTGGCGTGATCTTATTAGTGGGCATGATTGCTGCCATTGCACTTACCTTACGTAAACGCTCAGATGTGATACATACCATTTCGTCAGATCAAGTGAAAGTGCAATCCTCTGATCGCTTACGTATAGTAAAAATGGAGTCTTCCACTGAAGCCAATGATAAGACAAGTACAACTGCAGCAGGAGATAAATAATGATGACACTTAGTCTTGCTCATTATTTAGTACTGGGTGCCATTCTGTTTACCATCGGTATGTTTGGCTTCTTTTTAAATCGTCGTAACCTGATTATTTTGTTGATGTCGGTGGAGCTTATTTTGCTTTCCGCCAACATGAACTTCGTTGCCTTTTCCACATGGTTTGGGGATACGGCAGGACAGGTCTTTGTTTTCTTCGTGTTAACCGTTGCTGCTGCTGAGGCAGCCATTGGTTTGGCTATTTTGGTGCTGTTGTTCCGCAACCTTAATACCATTAACGTTGAAAAACTTGACGAGCTCAAGGGTTGATGGGACAGCAAACATGAAATCAACAGGTCTATATTTACTTATCGCATTAGCCCCCTTAGCCGGGGCGCTAATTGCCGGTCTTTTTGGCACGGGCTTTTTAGGCCGCTTTGTGTGTAAAAAAGGCGCGCATTCTATTACTATTCTTGCCGTGCTGGTGTCTTTTATTGGCTCCGTTATGGTGCTGATGCAAACACTAGGGGGGCATACCTTTGATGGTCCGGTATATACTTGGGCTACCATTGGTAAAGCCACTTGGCAGATTGGTTTTCTGATTGACAACCTGACTGCCTTAATGATGGTGGTGGTGACTTCTGTCTCCTTAATGGTGCATATATATACCATTGGCTATATGGCAGATGACCCTGGCTATCAACGTTTCTTCTCTTATATATCACTGTTTACCTTCTCCATGCTGATGCTGGTCATGTCGAATAACATGCTGCAGCTTTTCTTCGGCTGGGAAGCGGTGGGATTAGTTTCATATTTATTGATTGGTTTCTGGTTTAAAAAAGAAACCGCCATCTTTGCAAATATGAAGGCCTTTTTGATAAACCGGGTGGGTGACTTCGGTTTTGTGTTGGGTATAGCCTTAATTTACGCTTACACCGGCACTATGCATTATGGTGAGATTTTTGCTCAGGTAGATCGCTTAGCGCAGTTAACTTTCCCAGGTACGAACTGGGAGCTACTCACTGTAGCGGCTATTGCCTTATTTATTGGTGCCATGGGTAAATCAGCCCAAGTGCCGTTGCATTCCTGGTTGCCTGACTCCATGGAAGGCCCCACTCCTATTTCCGCCTTAATTCACGCGGCTACCATGGTGACGGCGGGTATTTTTATGGTGGCCCGTTTTTCACCCATCTTTGAGCATTCCAATACCGCATTGTCTTTCATCATGGTCATAGGTGGCGTAGGAGCTTTGTTCTTAGGTATTTTGGGTATTATCCAAAACGACATCAAGCGCGTGATTGCTTACTCTACCTTGTCCCAACTGGGGTACATGACCGTTGCCTTAGGGGTGTCTGCCTACCCAGTAGCTATTTTCCACCTCATGACACATGCTTTCTTTAAAGCATTGCTATTTTTAGGCGCAGGTTCGGTGATTATTGGTATGCATCACAACCAAGATATTCGAGCCATGGGTGGTTTGCGTAAGTACATGCCTATCACTTGGATTACTTTCTTAATAGGTTCTGTGGCCTTAGCTGGAGTGCCTTTTTTCTCCGGTTTTTATTCCAAAGAGCACATTATTGAAGCCGCCGCTGCGGCCGCTGCAGCGGGTGTCTGGGGTGGAACTTTTGCTAAATATGCCACCTTAATTGGCGTGTTGGTTACCGCGCTTTATTCTTTCCGCGTTTATTTCATTGTTTTCCACGGTAAAGAAAATTTCCGTAATCCTTCCGCTGAGGCACTGGGTGAACATGAAAGACTAGAGGGTGATCCTAAGGAATCGCCTTGGGTAGTAACTTTACCTTTAGTGCTTTTGGCAATTCCTTCTATTTTTGCCGGTATTTGGTTTGTTAATCCTTTACTCTTTGGTGACTTCTTTAATGGTGTGATTACCATCTTGCCTGAGCACACAGAAATGCAGGTTCTAGCTCAAGGTTGGCAAGGTTGGGTAGAGTATGGCTTGCACGCTTTTGTGACTGTTCCATTTTGGTTGGTGGTCGCAGGGGTAGTAATTACCTGGTACTTCTATTTAGTAAATCCCAATATTCCTGCTGCCATTAAGCGTAACTTCTCTGGTGTGTATAACATCTTAGAAAACAAATACTACGCAGATTGGTTTAATGAGCAGGTGATAGCGCGTGGTGTGCGTCTCTTAGGTACCGGTTTGTGGAAAGGCGGAGACACAGGTCTGATTGATGGTCTTATCGTTAACGGCAGTGCGCGCTTAGTGGGCTGGTTTGGCTCTATAGCACGTCGCCTGCAAACGGGTTACATCTATCACTACGCCTTCGCCATGATTCTAGGGATTATGGCGCTCTTAACCTTTTTCGTATTAACGGTTCAATAATGGCAAGCGATATGGCGTCCTCTACTTTTCCTTGGTTAACGCTCGCGATTTTTACGCCCATAGTGGCGGGGCTTCTAGTCCTCGCTCTAGGGCGAGACGACCGTGCCAATTTCACTCGATTATTGGCATTGGTTGGTTCCATCGTCGCGTTTCTTGTAACTATTCCTCTGTATACGGGCTTTGATCCCACTACAGCTGACTTACAATTCGTGGAGTTTGCTCCGTGGATTGAGAGTTTTAAAATCAATTACCACCTAGGCATAGATGGTATTTCTATGTGGTTTGTACTGCTCACCGCCTTTATCACTATTATTGTGGTGATAGCTGGTTGGGAAGTCATCAAAGATCGTGTTGCTCAATATTTTGGGGCTTTCCTCATTTTATCGGGACTGATGGTCGGTGTGTTTGCCGCCGCAGATGGCATGCTGTTTTATGTGTTCTTTGAAGCCACATTAATCCCTATGTACCTCATTATTGGGGTGTGGGGTGGTCCACGTCGGGTTTATGCCTCAGTTAAGTTTTTCCTCTATACCTTATTAGGATCCCTCTTAACCTTAGTGGCGTTTGTGTATTTATGGCATCAGTCTGGCGGTAGCTTTGACATTGCCACGTGGCATAAATTGCCCCTAGAACTACACCCACAAATACTGCTTTTCCTCGCGTTATTAATGGCATTTGCGGTAAAAGTCCCTATGTGGCCAGTACATACGTGGTTACCCGATGCACACGTAGAAGCGCCTACGGGAGGTTCAGTCGTATTAGCTGCCATTATGTTGAAGCTAGGTGCGTACGGTTTCTTGCGCTTTTCCTTACCTATCGCGCCTGATGCATCGCACAGCTTATCGGGCTTAATGATTGCCTTGTCTTTGGTGGCTGTGGTGTACATTGGCCTCGTGGCCATTGTACAAAAAGACATGAAAAAACTGGTGGCTTACTCTTCAGTAGCGCACATGGGGTTTGTTACCTTAGGCTTTTTCATCTTCAATGCCACGGGTATGGAAGGTGCCATCATGCAAATGATTTCGCACGGTTTTGTATCAGCTGCCATGTTCTTGTGTATTGGGGTGATGTATGACCGTTTACACTCCCGTGAGATTGCCGATTATGGTGGTGTGATTAATGTGATGCCGCGCTTTGTCGCTTTCTTCGTACTGTTTTCTATGGCAAACAGTGGTTTGCCTGGTACCAGTGGCTTTATTGGTGAGTTCACCGTCATTATGGGGGCAGTTGAGTACAATTTCTGGATCGGTTTATTAACTGCTACGGCATTAATTACGGGTGCGACGTATTCTCTTTGGATGCTCAAACGGGTGGCATATGGCCCCGTGACTAACCCTGCAGTGGGTAAAATGAGTGATCTCAGCGGCCGCGAGTTCTTTATGTTGGGGGTGTTAGCAATTGCTGTATTAGGTATGGGTTTATATCCCGCTCCCTTTACAGAAGTTATGCACGTCTCCGTCGATGCTCTGCTGCAGCACGTATCTGTATCGAAATTGTAGACCGGGAACATTATGCAAAATACATTTGATTTCGCTCTGGCCCTGCCTGAGATCCTGCTGTTGATACTGGCTGCGGGAGTGCTGGTTTTTGATGCCTTCTCAAAAACAGAGTCTAGGCACACCACCTTTGCTTTAACGCAGCTTAGTTTAATTATTGTCGCTCTAGTGGTGTTGTGGCAATGGAGTAATGAAATAGTAGGTACAAGCTTTAGTGGCCTCTATGTGGTTGATTCACTGTCTCACTTCTTGAAGCTGTTGTCTTGTATAGCCGTCTCAGTGACTTTGCTTTATGGTAGACAATACGCAGAAAACCGTGAAATGGTAGAGCGTGGGGGTGAGATTTATACCCTCACTATGACGGCGCTGCTAGGTCAGTTGCTCATGATCTCTGCCGGTAATTTAGTCATGGTTTTCTTAGGCGTAGAGTTGATGTCTTTCTCCTTGTATGCCTTGGTTGCTATACGTAGAGAGCATGTACAAGCCACCGAAGCGGCCATGAAATACTTTATCTTAGGGGCGTTATCTTCTGGGGTATTGTTATACGGTTTATCCATGGTGTATGGTGCTACCGGTTCTTTAGACTTACAAGAGATTGCAGCTGTAGTCTCTGCAGGTGAAGCGCAGCGTTTAGCTTTGGTGTTTGGTGTGGTGTTTGTGGTTTCAGGCTTAGCTTTTAAGCTTACTGCAGCACCTTTCCATATGTGGACTCCTGACGTCTACCAAGGCGCACCCACTACGGTAACCTTAATTATTGCAGCTGCCCCCAAGCTTGCTGCTATGGTGGTTACTTTGCGTCTTCTGGTTGAGGGCTTGCATGGCATTGCCTTAGATTGGCAGCCTATGTTGCTTTTGATGGCAGTGCTGTCTTTAGTGGTGGGGAACTTAACCGCCCTAATGCAGACTAACTTCAAACGCATGCTGGCCTATTCCACTATTTCTCATATGGGTTTTATCTTTTTAGGGCTTTTGTCTGGAGTAGAAACAGGGGTGGCACCGGCTGAAGGTTTAACGGGTTTTATACGTCAATTAATTGGGCAAGATGTGGCTATAGCTAATTTTGCCTATGGCGCCGCTTTGTTCTACACCATTATTTATGTGTTAACCACGCTTTCTACCTTTGGCATTATTTTAATACTGAGCCGCAAAGGCTTCGAGTGTGAGAATATTGCAGACCTTAAAGGCTTAAACCGTCGTCATCCTTGGCTAGCTTTATTGCTTTTATTATCTATGTTTTCTTTGGCGGGTATTCCTCCTTTAGCCGGCTTCTACGCGAAATTAAGCGTATTACAAGCGGTAATAGGGGTAGGTCATGTGAGTATTGCCGTGGTTGCTGTGATGATGTCATTAGTGGGTGCGTTCTACTACATTCGTGTGGTGAAAGCCGCTTACTTTGATGAGCCTGAAAACGACGTGCTAGCACAGCCTTTACAAGCAGGTGCTATAGCCAAATCGGTATTGGTGCTTAATGGTGTACTCATTATTGGCTTAGGTATTTTGCCAAACGGTCTCATGGAAATCAGCATACGAGTTATTCAAGAGTCACTTCGCTTTTAATTTAGGTTTATCATGAGTCAAAATGCTGCTGTTTGGGTATTAATTTTATTGTCGCTAATTGCTGCAAATATACCTATGTATATACAGCGACCTCTATTATTTTTACCCTGGCAACAAAAAGGTGAGCCCGATCGCCCCGTTGTCTTGCGCTATCTGTTATTTATTGCTTACACGGGGTGTTTAGTTGCCGTAGGGTGGGGCATACACACAGCATTAAGCCAAATGTTTTTTGTAAGCTTAATGCAGTTGCTATTAGCTAGCTTAGTGTTTGTGGTGATTATGGCGGTGGTGTTTGCTATTCCAGTCTGGTCATACCGTCATCACACCATCCAGAAGTCTTTCTTTGCGCGTTTACTTGAAACCACCGTGTTGTATCTTTTTATGGGCTTACTCGGTGTAGGCTTTGAGTCCAGTCTAGGTAATGTGTTTCCGCAACAGTGGGAGTTTTATGCCATCACCTATAGCTTATTTATGATTTTGGCCTATCCTGGTTTTGTGTTGCGTTATTTATTAAAACGTAGACGAGTATTGGCCGTATAAGGTCGTAGCTGTTTCGTATTTATTTTATGTCAAACTTATTATTACAAGCTATACAGCTAGAACCGTTAACGGTTGAAAGAATTGCTGCCATTGCGAATGCCGAAGGCATTCAAGAGCTAGCCCCTACAGCTATACGTTTATTGGGCGTAGATACTGATACCAGTACTAAGGCCGATATTATTACTGCCTGTAAGCAAGCGCATATTGATTACGCATTCATTGATCCTGTGCATTTGTTACGTGAAATGAAAGTGCTGGCCATGGATATGGACTCCACGCTGATCAATATAGAATGCATAGACGAAATTGCGGCGGCAGTAGGTAAAAAAGCTGAGGTTTCAGCGATTACTGAGGCGGCGATGCGTGGTGAGATTAGCGATTTTGCTGAGAGCTTAACGCGTCGTGTGGCCTTACTAGAAGGTGTGCCTGAGTCTGCGTTACAGCAGGTTTACGATCAGCGCTTACAGCTTAACGCCGGTGCTGAACGTTTAGTAAAAGTAGCCAAGCAGCACGGTGTACGTACCTTATTAGTTTCGGGTGGTTTCACTTTCTTTACTGAGCGCCTTAAAGAGCGCCTTGGTATCGATGAAGCCTATTCTAATACCTTGGAAATTAAAGACGGTAAACTCACTGGCCGTGTAGTGGGTGATATCGTTGGCTCACAAACCAAAGCTGATCACGTGGCCCGTTTAGCTAAAGAGCTAGAGGCTACGCCAGAGCAAATCATTGCTGTGGGTGACGGGGCTAATGATTTACCTATGCTGGCGCAGGCCTATTATTCCGTTGCGTATAGAGCCAAGCCTGTAGTTCAAGAGCAAGCGCGTTTTGCCTTAAATGTGGCGCCCTTAGACGCCATCATTAATTGGTTTAGGCTCAGTCATTAATAGCTATCTATCTAGGCAGCTTTTAAGCCCAGTTGTTTAAATAATTTATTCAATTTTTGCACTCGTTTTTCTATAGGGGTGGCCTCAGCTAGGGCCACCCTTAGTTTATCTGGGCCACTAAAACGCATGGTTTTGTCTTGTTGCACCAGTTCAATTAATAACACTGGATCCACATTAGGCTTGGCATTAAATTGCAGCACCAGTTGATCTTCTTGGGCGTCAATTTTATCTAAACCAAGAGTTTCACCTTTGAGGCGTAGCTGATGCACTGTGATCAAGGTTTTAGCGGGCTCAGGCAGTAAACCATATCTGTCAATTAGCTCTTCTTGTATATCATCAATATCTTGAACATTTTCGGCATGAGAGAGTTTTTTATAAAAACCTAGGCGTGCATGCACATCGGGGCAATAATCATTAGGTAATAAGGCTGGACTGCGTAAATTTACCTCGCACTTGGCTTCAAAAGGCGATAATAAATCCGGCTCCTCACCCGCTTTTAAAGATTTCACGGCTTTATTGAGCATGTCCGAATACATGGAAAAACCAATTTCTTGAATATTACCGGATTGATGTTCACCTAAGACTTCACCGGCCCCTCGTATTTCTAAGTCATTCATGGCTAAAAAGAAACCCGAGCCCAATTCATCCATGGCTTGAATGGCTTCTAAGCGTTTTTTTGCATTGCTGGTCATCGCATCTTCACCGGGGGTGAGCATATAGGCATAGGCCTGATGGTGTGAGCGACCCACCCGGCCCCGTAGTTGATGTAACTGCGCTAGCCCCAGTTTATCGGCACGCTGTATCACAATGGTATTGGCGGTAGGCACGTCTAGGCCGGTTTCTATAATGGTGGTACAGAGCAACACATTAAAACGTTTTTGATAGAAATCTTTCATCACGCTTTCTAATTCACGCTCTCCCATTTGGCCATGAGCTACACCTATACGGGCCTCTGGCAATAATTCTTCTAAGCGGGCTCTACGGTTTTCAATAGTACTAACTTCATTGTGCAAAAAATACACTTGGCCGCCGCGTCGTAGTTCGCGCAATAAAGCTTCACGTATGGTGCCGTCATCTTCACGGCGCACGAAGGTTTTAATGGCTAAGCGTTTTTCAGGTGCGGTGGCAATAATAGAAAAGTCTCGAATTCCTTCTAAAGACATTCCTAAGGTGCGTGGAATAGGAGTAGCGGTGAGCGTAAGAATATCCACCTCAGCGCGTAAGGCTTTTAAGGCTTCTTTTTGGCGTACCCCAAAACGGTGCTCCTCATCAATAATCACCATGCCTAAATCATTAAACTTTACATTTTTAGAGAGTATTTGATGCGTGCCAATTACAATATCTACCGTTCCTTTGGCTAAACCTTCAATGGTGGCTTTGGTTTCTTTGCTGTTTCTAAAGCGAGAGAGTTCCGCTACTTGTACCGGCCAATCCGCAAACCGATCGGCGAAGGTTTGAGCGTGTTGCTCCACTAAGAGCGTAGTAGGACATAAAATGGCCACTTGCTTACCATTGGCTACGGCCACAAAGGCAGCGCGTAGTGCCACTTCGGTTTTACCAAAACCCACATCACCGCAAATCAACCTATCCATAGGTTGGCCGGATTTCATATCATCTAATACGGCCTCAATAGCGGCTGCTTGATCAGCGGTGGGTTCAAAGCCAAAGCCAGCTACAAAAGCTTCGTAATCATTAGTAGGGACTTGATAGCGTTGACCTTCACGTAAGGCGCGCTGCGCATAAAGAGATAATAGCTCAGCGGCCGTATCTCTTGCTTGTTTAGCGGCTTTCTGGCGGGCTTTTTCCCATTGGCCTGAGCCTAGTTGATGTAGAGGGGCAGACTCTGCGTCGGTGCCGCTATAACGGGCAATAACATGCAGCTGTGCCACAGGCACATAAAGCGTGGCCTCGTTGGCATATTCTAAATGTAACAACTCGACGGGGCCTTCGCCTAAATCCATTTCAATCAAGCCTTGATAGCGCCCTATACCGTGCTCTGTGTGTACCACAGGATCCCCTTCACGTAGTTCGGAAAGGTCTTTGACCATAGCCTCTACATTCGTGCGCTGTGCTCTACGACGGCGTTGTGCCGTACGGACTTGATGGGGATAAAGGTCATTTTCAGTCAGTAGAGTAACAGCGGCTTCTTTGAGCGCAAAGCCCTGAAATAAAGCGGCTGTGACCAAAGCAAAAGGGCTATCACCTTGGAGAAAATCATGTAGATCCTGACATTGGGTGTCAGGGTTAAGGTTAAACTCCGCTAGCATTTGCTGTAAGGTTTCACGTCTACCGGCCGAGTCAGCGCACAGTAATGTGCGGCGGCTAGTGTCTCGTACTTCAGTACGAAAGGCACTGAGAGGGTCTTCAGCACGCCGTGCCACGGCCACATTGGGCACCTCCATAAAGTCCGGATGCATACCGTCTTTTTTTAGGTCTAAACGAGCAAAGGATTTTAAGGCTTGAAAAAAGGCATCGCCATTTAAAAACAAGGCCTCAGGCGGCAGCACAGGGCGTTCTGCATCACTTTTTAAGAAATTATAGCGTTGAGCGGTATCTGCTAAAAAACCATCAATGGCGGGTTGAGCTAAACCATGGGTTACCACCACACTGTTTTTAGGTAAGTAATCAAAAATAGTGGCTGTTTCTTCAAAAAATAAGGGCAAGTAATATTCTATACCCGCAAAAGCAATGCCATTTCCTATGTCTTTATAAGGTAAGGCCCGGGAAGGGTCACCTTCAAATTGCTCTCTAAAGCGTGATCTAAACAAAGCACGTGCGGTTTCATCTAAAGGAAATTCACGGCCAGGTAATAAATTTATGGATTGGACGGGATATAAGGTGCGCTGAGTATCTGCATCAAAGGCCCGTAGGGATTCAATTTCATTATCGAATAAATCTAAGCGGTAGGGTACTACTGAGCCCATAGGGAAAATATCAATCAGCCCACCACGTATAGAGAACTCCCCCGGAGCGGTGACTTGGGTGGTGTGACTGTAATTCGCTAATACCATTTGCTCTCGTAGCTGATGCTCATCTAAGACATCGCCTTGCTTAAAGCTAAAACTATAAGCCGCTAAAAAAGCAGGAGGGGCTAAACGATAAAGTGCCGTGCTTACAGGGATGATTAATACTTGCACCTCATCATTTAATAAGGCATTTAAGGTTTTTAGACGTGTAGAAATTAAATCTTCATGGGGCGAGAAACTATCGTAAGCTAAGGTTTCCCAATCTGGGAAAGCATGAATTTTAAGCTCAGGAGCAAACAGCATGAGCTCGTGAGTAAGCCGCTGTTCATCGACTGGATCAGCACAAAAAACCACCAAGGCATGGGGGCTTTGACGTGCCAGATCAGCCAGTAAGAAGGCATCGCCCGAACCAGGGGGCATAGACTGCTGATAACGTTGTCCTGTTTTTAAAGCCTGTAAACAAGCCATCGTACTGCTAAGATACGGGGTATAGTTATACTCTGAAGATTGTGTGGATTTGCTCATAGGAAAAAAGCGATGTCTAAATCTAAAAAAATAATTGCGTTAATGCCTGCTGCCGGCATAGGCGCGAGGGCGAGACGGCAGTCTACGGCTGCTATATTAACGTCTGACCTGCCCAAGCAGTACGAGTTGGTAAATGGTTTACCCATGTTACGCCTATCGGTGTTAGCTATGTTAGCCGATCCGCGTATAGAGCATGTGCGAGTTATTGTAAGCCCAACTGATACCTGGGCTGAACGTGCTTTAGCCGGATTGCCTCGTACCTCATGGCGTCATGTAGGAGGAGAAACTCGGGCCGAAACTATTCATAACGGCTTAGTTGATCTTAATGCTAAAGACGATGAATGGGTAGTGGTGCATGATGCAGCGCGCCCCGGTCTGCCTGCTGAAGCCTTAAAACGGCTAATTGATACCTGTTTAGAACACGATCAGGGTGGTTTGTTAGCTATACCCGTACCCGATACCGTTAAAAGAGCACAACCATCGGCTGATATCAGCCCCAGCGTAGAAAAAACCTTGGAGCGCGAGCATTTATGGTTAGCGCAAACACCACAAATGTTTAAAGCCGATGAGTTGAGGACAGCTTTGGCACAAGCAAAGGCTAAAAACCTAGTCATCACTGATGAGGCTTCAGCTATGGAGCAAATGGGTTATAGCCCATTATTGATTCAAGGAGCACCACAAAATTTCAAAATCACATGGCCGGGTGATTTTCAGCTATTAGAAAAATGGTTGTAGGACTAGGAATAGATATATAGGTATAAATATGGGTATAAATATACGTGTAGGGCAAGGCTTTGATGTGCATGCCTTAGTAGAAGATCGCCCCCTTATTATTGGGGGCGTTAACATTCCCCATACACATGGTTTAATGGGCCATTCGGATGCCGATGTATTGTTACATGCAGTTACCGATGCGATTTTGGGTGCCGCGGCATTGGGTGATATTGGCCGGCATTTCCCGGATACCGATCCCCGTTATAAAGGGGCCGATAGCCGTGTGTTACTACGAGCGGCTGTGCAATTAGTGCATGCTGCGGGCTGGAGAGTGATTAATATTGATGCCACCATTCATGCTCAAGCACCCAAAATGGGGCCACATGCTGCGGCAATGATTGCCAATTTAGCGTCTGACTTAGCTATTGAAAGAGATAGCATTAATATCAAAGCTAAGACCAATGAAGGCTTAGGGTATTTAGGGCGCAAAGAAGGTATAGCGGCAAATGTGGTTAGCCTGCTGCAGAAAAATGTTTAACTACGTTGTAGTGTAGATTCATGGTTTATTTGCCTTACGATTAGTCTCACGTGCTTTGAGCCTAAGTTTAGGGAGAATGATGCGGGCAGTTAGGCCTTGGCCTGCGGGTGAGTGTAGTTCTAAACGGCCATTCACTTGATGCAGTAAACGTTCTACTATAGCTAAACCTAAACCTGCGCCATTCACGCCTGTGCGTGCCAGTTCCCCTCTAGAGAATGGGCGCAAGAGACGTTGTATTTCATGCTCTTCAACTCCTTCTCCTTGGTCTTGAACCTTAATTTCTATCTGATTCCCTTTACTGCTTAGAGTAAGTCGAATGTAAGCTTTGTTATCGGTGCTGCTACGCCCATACCGGCGAGCATTTTCAATTAAATTACTGACTATGCGCTTTAGATCATTGGCATCAATTAAGGCATACAGATTTGGCTGTATATCAGCACTTAACTCTCCACCTAAGCTTTCTGTATGGCTGCGTTCGCGCTCAAAGAGTTCTTGTAGAGCTTGACTGATATTTACGCCTTCAGCGGGAGCTTGGGTGGCAGGGCGCGCATACTCCATAAGCTGGCCAATGCTGTGATCAATTTGCGCTAAATCTTCATCAATGGCTTGGCGGGTTTCATCGCTTACATTTGAGAGTTCAATTTCTAAACGCATACGGGCTAAGGGGGTACGTAAATCGTGCGAAATCCCCGCCAGCATAATCTCCCTATCCATTTCTGATTGCCGAATATCACGCATCATACGATTAAAGGCCACATTCATATCACGTATTTCAGCAGGGCCTTTTTCTGGTAGAGGGGAAGGAGTTTCACCACGTGATAGTTGTTGCGTGACCTGAGCTAAACGTGCAAGGGGTCGATTGACAAAACGCACACTAATAGCAGCGCCTAAAAAAGCCAAGAGAAAGGCAGATAACACCCAGCCTAACCATTCAGCACCCGCAATTAAACTGAGCTGCTCTCGGTCAAAAACTAACCAATACTGCTCATCATTTAAATCAAAAGAAACCCAAATGCCAGGGGCATCATTCACCGACCACATGATAAGCGTTTGACTGCCTAAGCCTTGCCGTACTTCTCTGGAAACTTTAAGCCAATATGAGGAGCGAGGCATGGGTTTAAGCACATCGTCGCCGTCGCGAGGTTGCACTCTTATACTTTCTTGAGTGGCAAGGTCTAAGAGCAAAGTAGGGCGTAAATCGACGGGGGCGTAAATTAATGCGGAACGAGTAACACTGACTGAGGTAATAACACGTTCAGCCATTTGTAGAGCGCGAGGCCCGGATTCCATAGAGAAAAAGGTTTGTAGCCAAATACCAAAACTCATGCCCATGAGGCCGAGTAATAGAAAAAAGGTACGACTAAAAAGCCCCATTTTAAAAGGGGGCTTTTTAGCTTTAGTTGCATTTTTGCTGTTAGTTGCCGCCATCGGGTACAAATACATAGCCCAGGCCCCATACGGTCTGTATAAATACCGGCTTGGAAGGGTTGGGTTCTATGAGTTTGCGTAGACGGGAAATTTGAACGTCTAAACTACGATCAAAGGCTTCGTATTCGCGACCGCGTGCTAACTCCATGAGTTTGTCTCGGGATAAAGGCACTTTAGGGTGGCGAGCAAACACTTTTAATACGGAAAATTCACCAGTGGTAATGGGTACAACGTCTTCTCCTTTAGTTAATGTGCGCGTCGATAAGTTCAAGGTGTAAGGACCAAAGTCGATGGCCTCATTTTCTTGACTAGGAGCACCGGGATGTTCTTCGGTGCCGCGACGGCGTAAAATGGCATTCACGCGGGCGAGTAATTCGCGCGGGTTGAATGGCTTAACTAAATAATCGTCTGCCCCCATTTCTAAGCCAACAATGCGGTCGATTTCTTCCGCTTTTGCCGTTAGCATTATAATAGGTGTGTTATCGTGACCTCCACGTAAACGTCGACATATTGAGAGTCCGTCTTCGCCTGGCAGCATTAAATCAAGTACAAGTAAATCAAAGTGTTCACGTTGCCACAGCTTAGACATTTCTTTGCCATCTTCGGCCACAAAGACATTGAAGCCTTGTTCACTTAGATAGCGCCGCAATAAATCACGTAGACGAGGATCATCATCGACGACGAGTATTTTTTTTGTTAGAGGTTGATTATGTGTGTTCATGCTTAAAATGTAACAGGCAAAAAGCGTGTCGTACAGGTCGGTAGGGATTTTTTACATTTGATGCTTTTAGGCCCCTAATAGGGCTATAATATTACATATAGTAACATATAGTTACGAGAATAAGGCTATGAAAATCAACATATTAGCGCTTGATAGTGCCAGCAGTGTTTGTGGTGTCTCTGCATTAAGTACACATGCAGAACAAATAGCTGTGTATTCGGCGCATCATAGTGGCAGCACCCAGCATGCTGAGCGTATTTTACCTTTAGTAGAGCAGGTTTTACAGGAAGCAGACATAAGTAAAGCAGAGTTGCATGCTATTGCCTTCGCCCAAGGGCCGGGTGGGTTTACAGGTTTACGCGTCGCCTGTGGTGTGGCTCAGGGCTTAGCTTATGCTCTGGGGTTAAAAGTGGCGCCCGTCTCTTCTTTATTGGCTATAGCTGCTCAACAACCCCCCATAGAGGGTGGTTGTATTGAGGTGGTGATTACCGATGCTCGTATGCAAGAGCTGTACGTGGGGATTTATCAACGTACTTCTACCGGGTGGTACAGTTTTCATAAACCTATTTTAATCAGCGTAGCGCAGTTTCAGCAGTATCTGCAGAAGCTAAGAGAGCAGCAAATGGCCTTGGGAGCAAATCATGTGATGCGTATCTCGGGGGATGCTTTAGTGGCTTTTGAGGGTTTAGCTTCTGAGTTAAGCGCAGCGGGTTATGTATTAGGTGATACCGAGTTAGCTCATTCAGACACCATTGCCCGTTTAGGATTACTTGCTTATGAGCAAGATGCATTGCTAGACCCGGCGTTAGCGGCGCCTTTATATGTGCGTAATCGGGTGGCGTTTACTATTGCTGAGCGTGAAACGGGTTTGGGGGGTAATCCGTCTGCTAGTTGGCAGTCAGTACAAATACGTGCACTGCAGGCTGCAGATGTTGTGACGGTTGCTTCCCTGGAGGCCGAATTACAATTTACCCCTTGGTCTGAAAAACAATTTCAAGATAGTTTGGATGCAGGTCATTGGGCTTGGGTAGCGGTCTTTAATGATGTGGTGGTGGCTTATGCATTATTGATGCCCGCCGCGGATGAGTGTGAGCTATTATTAATAGGCGTAGCCAATGAGCATCAGCGTCAAGGTATTGCCCAGCAGCTGTTAAGCTATGCAGAGCAACATGCCCGTGCGCAAGGTTGTAGAGTTATTCATTTGGAAGTACGCCACAGTAATACATCTGCTATAGAGCTCTACGAAGGGGCGGGATATAACCAAGTGGGTTTACGCAAAAATTACTATAAGCAAGTAAATACTGCTTTGGGTGAGCGTGAAGATGCTGTTCTTTATACGAAGGTAATTGCCTAATTATGTCATTAGTTCTATCTACTTTACAGCAGAGCTGGCTGCGGGAAATACAGGTGGCTATGCCCTTTCTTGCCCCTTATAGAGAAAAGGGCAAAGAGGTTGAAAAAGCCAAGTCTGTTGCGAGCAAGGAGCTAAATCAATTACTCAAGAAATCTGCTCCAGCGGTAGTAGAAGTTCCACCAGCAAAATCTGCAGCGGCAAGCGAAGAGAAGGTGATAACCATACCGGCGAAGGCCGCAGATTTAAGCCAACTGAGCCTAGCACAATTACAAGCGCATGTGGAGCAATGCCAAGACTGCGATTTATCTCAGCAGCGTACTCAAACCGTCTGGGGGGCGGGTCAAACTCAACAGCCTGATTGGTTTGTGATTAGTACAGCCCCGAGTAGTCATGAAGAGTTAGCTGGTTTGCCTATGCAAGGAAAGAGTGGTGAGTTGTTTGTGGCTCAAATGCAAAGTATAGGTATCAATATAGAACAACAGCTGTATTTAACGCAGCTGTTGAAATGCCGTTCCTCCAGCAGTGCTAAACCCTCTTTAGAGTATTTACAAGCATGTAATGCTATTTTATTAAGACAAATTGAGCTCATACAGCCGCAACGTTTATTGTTGCTAGGATCAAAAGCGGCGGCTATGTTTTTAGGTACCAAGCAGCCCTTTGAAGCCTTACGGGGGCGGCTGCAGAGTTGGCAAGATACCCAAGGGCGTACCTTGCCAGTGGTGGTTAGCTATCATCCGGCTTCATTATTGTTGCGCCCACAGCTCAAAGCGCAGGTTTGGCATGATTTATTATTAATTAAAAAAGAAAAAATAGGGTAGGAGATGAAATGAAAAATTTAACTATTGCACAAATGCGTCAGCTTTTTTTAGAGAAAAAACTATCCCCCCTAGAGATAGCCGAAGATTATCTAGCCCGTATAGAAAAACATACAGATAGTAATATTTACATCACTGTCAATGCAGATCAAGCACGTAAACAGGCTCAAATAGCCACGCAGCGTTATCAACTTGGTGAGGCGCAAGGGCTGCTTGAAGGTATTCCAGTGGCTTATAAAGATAATATTTACACTAAAGGTTTACGTACCACGAGTGGGTCTTTGGTTGAAGAGCATTTTGTGCCTGATAGCGATGCGCCTGCCGTTAGAAGTATGCAGCATGCCGGTGCCATCAATTTAGGTAAGTTAAATTTACATGAGTACGCGTTTGGTATGACCAGTCAAAATCCATTTTATGGTGCTGTGCAAAACCCTTGGAATCGTAGTTATACGCCTGCGGGTTCTAGCGGTGGTAGTGCTGCCGCTCTAGCAGCAGATTTGGCGATGGTAACTTTAGGCACAGATACCGGTGGTTCAATACGAGTGCCTGCTGCCGCCTGTGGGGTGATTGGGCTTAAAGCAACGCGCAACTTAATTCCTAGCACAGGTATTCGGCCTATTTCATCGTCTTTGGATCATGTAGGGCCCCTCACGAAAACAGTTGAAGATATGGCACTTGTTTTGGAAGTCTTAACAGGTAATGCTTATAGCAGTAATTTACAGCACCCCATGAAAGGATTACGAGTGGGAGTGCCTAAACAGTTTTTCTTTGATTATACGCATGCTGGCGTTAAAGCGAGCTATGAGGCGGCGTTAAAAAATCTAGAGGCGTTAGGGGCTGTTTTAATAGAAGTGGATGTGCCTGTTATGAGTGCTGATATAGGCGCACTTTTCGCCTTAGCGATTAGTGAAGGTGCCACAGTGCATGAGCAGCGTCTTAAGGAATATAAAGATAAATTTGGTGCTGATGTGATTGCCGCTTTAACAGCTGTGGAGCAGTTTTCATCCATCGACTATATTAAAGCCCTACAACGCCAAGCCGAACTAACACAACAGATGGATCAACTGTTTGAATACATTGATGTGTTGGCCACTCCCGCCATGGCTTGCCCAGTACAAGAAATAGGAGTGAATGAGGTGGAGATAAATGGGCAGTTACAGGATTTTTTTACAGTGACTGCACATAATCCCGCTCCCTTCAATCTTTCTGGGCACCCTGCTATATCTATCCCCTGCGGCTTGGTAGAGCCTAATCTTCCTGTGGGTTTACAGCTAGCAACGGGTAACTATAAAGAGCGCTTGCTTTTGCAAGTGGCTTCAGCTTACGAGACCGCCTTCCTGAGTGATTTCTACGCTAAACGTTCAGAAAATCATTTAGTCTAAGGCCTTGCCATGCCCTTCTTCTCCTATACAAGCATACAGATTGGGGTTTTTTTTGTGATTTTGTTTGTCCCAATAAATAAAAACACACATCAAAGAGGCGACGAGCAGACCAAAAATGGTAATAATTACGTTAATGGGTATTTTTAACCAAAGTAATAGGCTGTAAAAACTCAGCATAAATAAAATATTAATTTGCTCGTTGAAGTTTTGTACCGCAATAGAATGCCCGGCAGAAAGCAATACATGGCCTCGGTGTTGTAGTAGGGCATTCATCGGCACCACAAAAAAGCCTGAAGTAGCGCCAATGAGTATTAATAAGCTGTAAACAGCCCATAAGCTTTTCACATAAGGCATTAAGAGCACCACTAAGCCCATGGCAATGCCCATAGGTAAGACGGTGAGGGCTTTGTTTAAAGGCACTTTACCTGCTAAATAAGCCCCTAAAATAGTACCTACTGCCGCTACGCCCATTAAGATAGAAGCTTGATCTAATCTATAACCTAGCTGATGAGCACTCCATTCAATCACAATAAACTGCAAGGTGGCACCAGCACCCCAAAAAAGGGTAGTTACTGCCAAAGATATTTGCCCTATTTTGTCTTTCCACAATATATGCACATAACCGTTAAAGTTATGGAATAAAGCAATGGGGTTAGTTTGTTGTTTAGGGTAGACCACATGGGTTTTAGGAATGAGTAAGTTACAGGCGGCAGCGGCTAAATAAATAATACCTATAATGAGAATGGCGGCTTCAGTGCGGTTTTCAGCCAAACGACTGATAAAAGGATTACTCTGTAAAGAAGGTGATATCTCGGGGTGAATGAGTATGCCGCCTAAAACGGTACCTATAATAATAGAAAGTACGGTTAGCCCTTCAATCCAGCTATTACCCTTGACGAGCAATTCGGGCTTGAGCATTTCCGTCACAATACCGTATTTAGCGGGTGAGTAGGCGGCAGCACCTATACCTACTAGGGTGTAAGCAAAAAAGATAAAAAATAATTGGGAGTCTTGAGTGCTGGCAATAGAGTGCAGGCTAAACATTAAAGCACAGCCTAAAAACTTGATAGCATTAGTAATAAACATCACCCGCCCTTTAGGAAAGGCATCGGCAAAGGCTCCTACAAAGGCTGCTAACACCACGTAGGCTAAGGCAAACCACCATTTCATTAAAGGCGCCATCCAGTCGGGGCCTTGAATGTCAGCGATTAAAGCAATAGCGGCTATAAGCAGAGCATTATCAGCTAAAGATGACAGAGCTTGGGCTGCCATCACAAGATAAAAACCTTTATTCAAAATGAGTCTCTATGGTTTGTAAAGTAGTGACAAAATGAAACGGAGTGATGTATGTGCCTTCTATTGTAGAGCATGCATCAGTATAAGCCTTAGTTTTAGCTCTGGGCGAATTACAATTAGTACCTAGTGGAATGGCTGCGGTATCATACAAAGCCGCAACATATTTATATTTAGTTAAATTCATATTCGTAGGTTATTGGTGCGTCTTACTCAAATAAAATTATCCGGCTTTAAGTCTTTTGTAGATACCACGGTAATTCCCACGCCTAGTCAACGTGTGGGCGTGGTAGGGCCTAATGGTTGCGGAAAATCAAACATTATTGACGCCGTACGCTGGGTCTTAGGAGAGAGTCGAGCCTCCGAGCTACGTGGTGGCTCTATGCAAGATGTTATTTTCAATGGATCAAGCCAGCGCAAACCCGCAGCTAGAGCTTCTGTAGAGCTCACTTTTGATAATAGCGCTGGCCGCATTGTGGGGCAGTGGGGAGCGTACACAGAAATTTCTGTACGTAGAGAACTGACGCGTGATGGTAGCAGTGGTTATTTTATTAATGGTCAACAAGTACGCCGCCGTGATATTAACGATATTTTCTTAGGCACCGGCTTAGGAGCCAGAGGTTACGCCATCATTGGTCAAGGCATGATCAATAGACTGATTGAAGCTAAGCCGGAAGAATTACGGGTTTATTTGGAAGAAGCCGCTGGCGTTTCTAAGTATAAAGAGCGCCGTAGAGAAACAGAAAGTCGCCTACGCGATACGCGAGAAAATCTCATACGCTTAGAAGACATATTGCAAGAGCTAGAGCAACAGTTAGGCCGCTTGGATAATCAAGCCAAAGTGGCAAAACAGTACCGAGACTTACAAGCTGAAGGAGAGCAAAAGCAGCACGTGTTGTGGTGGTTACGTGAAAATAATGCACGCCAAGAACAAAAGCAGCATTTCTTAGCTATTGAGCAAGCGCAAACCGCGGTAGAGGCGGCGATGGCTGATATGCGGAGTACAGAAACACGCATTGAGCAGTTACGCCAACAGCATGCTCAAGCCAGTGACGCGGTGCAAGCAGCACAAGGGGCTTTGTACCAGGGTAGCGCAGCTGTTAGTCGTATAGAGGCTGAAATACACCATGCTAATACAGCTCAAGCCCGTATG
Source organism: Paenalcaligenes sp. DL 309 (assembly GCF_057475285.1). NCBI lineage: Bacteria > Pseudomonadati > Pseudomonadota > Betaproteobacteria > Burkholderiales > Alcaligenaceae > Paenalcaligenes > Paenalcaligenes sp. DL 309. The sequence goes on along the minus strand of NZ_JBYBKW010000001.1, from coordinate 431,233 downwards.
CAGCAGCGACAGCAGCAATTAGAAGTACAACAAAAAGAATGGCAGCAGCTGCAGGTGCAAAGTGTTGAAGAGCTAGAGCAAAAACAACAAGAGCTTGAGGATTCCGTTTTATTACTAGACGAAACCACAGCACGTTTAGATGAAATTAATGATCAGTTAGCGCCGGTGCAAGAGCAACAACAAGCCCTGCAAAGTCAGCTAGAGCAAATCAGGCAGCAATTACAGCAAGCACAACAGCAGCAAGCCTTAGCTCAACAGCGTTTAGACAGTCTGCAGCAGCAGCGTGAACAATTGCAGCAGCGTCAACAACGTTTTGAACAAGAGCAGATCGTCTTAGCGGCTAATACACCGTCTGACGTGGTGGCCAATAAGTCAGCGTGGCAACAAACTAAAGCCCTCTTGCAGCAACAACAACAGCAACACCTAGTCTTGGAAGGTCAGCTGCAGCAGCGGCAAGAAGCGCAACAACAGAGTGCACGAGTATTACAAGAAGCAGAGCGCGAGCTCACACAAGTACACGCGCAGTTAGAAGCTTTGCAGCATTTGCAAGAGCAAGTACAAAGCCAAGGTCAATTAGCCGAATGGCTGCAGAAACAAGGTTTGGGCGATGCCGTTAAGTTGTGGGAGCAGATCAAAATACAAGCGGGCTGGGAGCCCGCTTTAGAGGCAGTTTTAGGGCAGCGTTTGCAGGCCTCATTGATTAATAATTGGCAAGAGCTACCCCTAGAGCTAAGCGATTTACCTGCGCGCTCTTGGTTCATGCGACCTACATCTATTATTGAAAACACGCACAGAGAAGACTTAAAACCGTTGATGGATTTAGTTACCGTTAATAATGCGCTTTGGCAGCCTGTGGTGAGGCAGTTGTTGGAAGGGTTCTATATTGCGGATGATCTAACGAGTGCATTACAACAGTTGAATGATTTAGAGCCTAAAAAGGCGCTGGTGGTGGCCGCAGGCCATATTGTACAAGCGCATCAAGTCTTGCTGTATGCCGCCGATTCCGAGCAATCGGGCGTCTTAGCACGTCAGCAGCAAATCACGCAGCAGCAGCAGCTTTTGAGCACTTTACAAAGCCGTGTTGTAGAAGCTAAAGCGGCAGAGCAACAAGCCAACTTAACCTTAAAGCAAGCACAAACTGAGCTCAAAGACAATCAAACACAGTTACAGCAATATACGCAACAAGCCCATGAGCAGCAGTTGCATTATCAGCAAGCCGAGCAGCAGTCACAGCAATTACAGCAGCGTCAGCACCATTTGCAGGTAGAGCTAGCCGAATTAACCGAGCAGCAAGAAGAATTACGTGAAGTAGCAGAGCAAACGGCAGCGCAAGCTGAAGATCAAACCATGTTGGTAGAGCAACATCAAGAAAACCATCAACAGACGGCCGATCAGTTAACAAAGCTTAACCATCAGTTGCACTTGTTGCGCGAACAGTTACGTGAAGTCGAACAACAAAACCAAGGCCTGCTATACAATAAAAATGTAGTTCAGCTGCGTATAGAAGAGCTGTTACGTAGTCAACAACAAGCCACAGACTTAACGCAACGCACGCAAATTGAGTTAGCGGGGCTAGTTGATGAGTACGAAGAGATTGATGTCCGTGAGTTGCAGCTTAGCTTGCAAGAAGCGCTAGAGCAGCGCGTTTTACGTGAAGATGCCTTCCAAGAGCAGCAAAAGGAATTAGCTGCTCTCAGCGCCCAGTTGCATGATTTAGAAAGCAACAAAATCCAAACGGCCGAGGGCGTAGAGCCTCTTAGACAAAAAGTAATGGAGCTGCAACTGGCTGAACAGGCTGCTAGATTAGCAGTAGAGCAATATGCAGAGCAGTTAGATAACCAGCAAGTTGATAGGCAAGCCTTAGCGGCCGTGGTTGAAAGTAAACCCGAAGAATGGCGTAAATTGACGTGGTTGCAATCTGAGTTGCAGCGTATTAACCGCGCTATAACGGCGTTGGGCGCAGTAAACCTAGCCGCTTTAGAAGAGTTAAAAACCGCCGAAGAGCGGCAGTTTTATTTACAATCACAACACGATGATTTAAGTGAAGCCATTGAAACTTTAGAAGATGCCATTCGAAAGATTGACCGTGAAACTCGGGCTCTGTTACAAAGTACCTTTAATGCCGTCAATATGCATTTTGGTGAGTTGTTTCCGCAGTTGTTTGGAGGGGGAGAAGCTAAACTCATTATGACGGGTGATGAAATGCTAGATGCGGGCGTGCAAGTGATGGCTCAACCTCCGGGCAAGCGTAATAGTAGTATTCAATTATTGTCGGGGGGAGAAAAAGCTTTAACGGCAACGGCTTTGGTTTTTGCATTTTTTAAATTAAATCCCGCGCCATTTTGTCTGTTAGACGAAGTGGATGCACCTTTAGATGATGCCAATACGGAGCGCTACACACAATTAGTAAAGAGTATGAGTGATCAAACCCAGTTTTTATTTATATCGCATAATAAAATAGCAATGCAGATGGCAAAACAATTGGTAGGGGTTACTATGCAAGAACAAGGGGTATCTCGCATTGTGGCGGTAGATATGGCTGCAGCCGTTGATATGATGCACTAAGATAGATAACCATATGAATAATACGTTTAACCTAAAAAAGGTTGGATCGGATAATGAGTGATTTGCAGATAGGATTAGTGGCATTAGGAGTAATACTGATTTTGCTGGTAGTAGTATTTAACTGGTGGCAAGATCGTCGTATTCGTCACAAAATGCAGGATAAATTTCCTGAAACACCGGCAGACCCGTTAATGACGCAGCTAGAAACGCAAAGGCGAGAGCCTACCGTACGCATTGCTGAAACCTTAGCGGATCAAAAAACAGAACCAGCAGTGCCTGCTGAGGAAGTCGATCCTAATACTGAGGCAGTAATAGATGTACAGTTTCACGAGCCGGTAGCAGGCAAGGAGCTCATTGAGCTCTTACGTGCTTATTTGCGAGTTGATACAAAGCCTGTGCGTTTATTTGCATCTACGGTAGGGGGTGAGCATCATGCTTACCCTCACGAAGAAGAGCGCTATAACGCCATGCAATTAGTGGTGTTATTAGCAAATCGCAATGGCCCTTTAAATGAAATTGATTGGTCACGTCTTTGGATGGCGGCTGAAAGCTTAGCGAATCAAGTAGATGGCAGTGTGGATGGTCCAGAGCAAGATCACGTGATTGCTCAAGCACAGCAGTTAGATACCTTATGTGCGGGATTAGATGCACAAGTGAGCATTAGCTTAAGTTTAAGTGAACCCACCGCCACCAGTACAGTGCAGCAAGTGGCGCTTAGCGCTGGTTTTATGGAGTATGGCAAGCATCTAGCTTGGTTGGCCAGCTCAGGCTTACCCCGATTCACCCTGCTTTTTAACGGTAAGCCGGCACTAAATTTACAGTCAGCCACCATAGAGCGTTTGGATTTGCTTATTGATCTGCCGAATAGCCCCAAAGATGAACAAGCTTTTAGCCGTATGGCCAGTGTGGGCCGAGATTTAGCCTTACGCTTAAATGCTGAGCTCATTGATGATCAAGGTCAGCCCCTTACAGACCATTACGATGAAGACATAGATCAGCAGCTTTATGATTTATATTTACAGTTAGAGCAAGCTGGTTTTGATCCTTCATCCGCTCATACTCAGCGAGTGTTTTCGTGAAGCAGCGTTTAGATCAGCTAAAAGAGCAGCTGCACTACCATAATCACCGTTATTACATACTTGACGATCCCCTGATTGCTGATGCGCAGTACGATGCCTTATTGCGCGAGCTGCAAAAAATTGAAGCCAAGCATCCCGAGTGGGTCACTGCCGACTCTCCTACGCAGCGTGTAGGTGCTGCGCCGGTGTCCGCCTTTAACACGGTAGCGCATGCATTACCTATGCTCTCATTAGGCAATGCTTTTAATGAAGAAGAGTTGCTGGCCTTTGATCGTCGTGTAGCGGAGTTGTTACGGGCGGAAGGTGTGCTGGGTGATAGTGAACAGGTGGCTTATAATGCTGAATATAAATTTGATGGCTTGGCGGTTAGTTTACGGTATGAAAATGGCCTCTTAGTGCGTGGTGTCACACGAGGCGATGGCTATGTAGGTGAAGACATCAGCTCAAATATACGTACTATAAACACCATACCTTTGCGCTTACAGGGTGAGAGCAGTACATGGCCTGCGGTTTTAGAAGTGCGTGGTGAGGTTTTAATTCATCACGCAGATTTTGAACAGTTAAATCAAGCGCAATTACAGCGTGGTGAAAAAGCCTTTGCTAACCCACGTAATGCCGCAGCAGGGAGCTTAAGGCAGTTAGACCCACGTATTACCGCCCAGCGCCCTTTACGTTTTTTTGCTTATGGCGCAGGTGAGATAGAGGTAGAGAGTGCAACCTTGCCTTACCGCACACAGTCAGAGTTTCTAGATTGGCTACAAGGTTTTGGTTTTCCGGTAGATAAGCATAGTTGTGTGTTAACCGGTGTAGAGGAGTTGCTGGCTTTTTATGATAAAACCGCGGCTGCGCGCACTGAGTTGCCTTATGAAATTGATGGGGTGGTGTACAAAGTCAATCGCTTGGATTTTCAAGATTTACTAGGTTTTGTGGCCCGGGCGCCCCGCTTTGCGGTGGCACACAAATTTCCTGCCCAAGAAACCACCACGATTTTACTAGATATAGAAGTGCAAGTGGGCCGTACTGGAGCTATTACTCCTGTGGCGCGTCTAGAGCCCGTCTTTGTAGGCGGGGTGACGGTTACTAATGCTACCTTGCACAATGAAGATGAAATTCGCCGTAAAGATGTGCGTGTAGGCGATACCGTGATTGTGCGTAGAGCGGGTGATGTTATCCCGGAGGTAGTTGCGCCGGTCTTGGACTTGCGCTCAGAGCAATCCCAACCCTATGTGTTCCCCACTCATTGCCCGGTTTGTGATTCAGCCTTAGAACGTCTTGAAGATGAGGCTATTGCGCGTTGTACTGGCGGTTTGGTGTGTGCAGCGCAGCGTAAGCAAAGCCTAGAGCATGCGGTGAGCCGTAAAGCCTTAGATGTAGATGGTTTAGGCACTAAGCTTATTGAGCAATTAGTAGATAAAAATCGTATTAAAAATCTCGCTGATCTCTTTACCCTTAATGCTTTGGAGTTAGCCAGTTATCCACGTATGGGAGCTAAATCTGCCTCTAATGTGATTACTGCCTTACAAGCAGCAAAAAGACCTCATTTAGATCGTTTCATTTATGCCTTAGGCATACGTCACGTAGGTGAAACCACCGCTAAGACACTGGCACAGCATTTTGGTAGCTTAGAAAAGCTAGTGCAAAGCACCGAAACAGAGCTGGTGCAGATTGATGATGTGGGCCCCGTGGTAGCGGCATCTATTGCCCATTTTTTTGCGGAACCACACAATACTGACGTATTAACCCAATTAGCTGAAGTGGGGGTGCAGCCTTTGTTGCCACCGCAAGCATCTACTACTATAGATAAAGAAAATGCAGCCATCAGCGGTAAAACCTTTGTGCTTACAGGTACTTTACCTACTTGGACGCGTAACGAGGCTAAAGCTTATATAGAGCAAGCGGGCGGTAAGGTAACGGGATCAGTATCTAGAAAAACGGATTATGTGGTGGCAGGCACTGAAGCGGGGTCTAAGCTTTTAAGAGCACAAGAATTAGGCGTTTCCATCTTAGATGAAAACGCCCTAAAAGCACTAAAGTAATACTAAGAAATTACTCTACTTTGGCTTTGCTCATGAGAGATTGCTGATACTCACTAAGCTGTTGTTTACGTTGCATTTCTTCGATTTGCGGTTTGACCTCTTCGAAGCTAGGAAACTCAATGTCACGCACATCATCGACTTGGATAATATGCCAGCCAAAATCCGATTGCACCGGAGCGCTGCTGAGCTCACCTTTTTTCTGTTTTTGTACAGCTTCGCCAAACTCAGCTACGTAAATATCGCTAGGAGCCCAGCCTAAATCACCACCTTTAGCGCCGCTACCGGGATCTATGGATTTAGATTTAGCTGCTTCTTCAAAACTAATGGCTTTGTTTTTGATGTCAGCTAAGAGTTTCTTGGCTTCCTCTTCGGTCTCTACCAAGATGTGGCGTACTTTATATTCTTTTTGGTCGGCTTCGGCCTTTTTCAGCTCCTCGTATTGCGCCTTCAACTCTTTTTCAGAGATGGGGTTTTTTTCAACGTAATCGTTAAGTAAAGCACGCACTAATATGCCTTGGCGTGCTAATTCTAGCTCTTGGGCTACTTCGGTTTTTTTGTCTAAGCCTGCGGCTTCGGCTTCTTGGACGGCAATTAAGCGAATGACCATTTCATCTTTGACTTGTTCACGTAATTCAGGCGTATCTTGGGCGCCTTCTTTGACAAGTAGATTCACAAAATCATCAAATTGCTGTTGGGTAATAGCTTGACCATTAACGGTAGCAAGATTTTGGGCTGCTAAGGGGGCGGCGAGGGCACAGCTAAGTGCCAGTACGGCAAAACGCTTCATGGAAATCCTTAATGTTTTATTTAATAAGCTCTATAGCCAGAGCATGAATAGGATGAGGAATTAAGTCTTTGAGAGGCTCTTTAATTAAGCGATGTTTGGCTAGAGTAGATAAGCCTTCGAACTGCTCAGAATCAATAATCAGCCTAAAGTGACTAGCACCACCTTTAGCACCAGCATGGCCTTCATGTAAGTGTGATTCATCAATCACATCTAAATAAGTGGGTTTAAGGGGTGCTAGGCGTGTGGTAATTAGCGCTATGCGCTCTTCGTTAGACATAATGAATTTAAGAATCCTGTTGATCTGTGTTGGGCTCGTCTTTGAGATATTTACTTAACCATAAGGATTGAATAACCACAAAGAGGATTAAAAGTACTAGAGAGCCAAAAACCTTAAAGCTCACCCATTGTGAATCGGTGAAATAGCCTGAGAAAGCCACAAACAAATTAATACTACCTGATAAAATGAAAAAAGTGGCCCAACCATAGTTAAGTTTTGTCCAGGCATGCGCAGGCAGTACGAGCTGGCCGCCCATAAATTTTTGCATGAGGTTGCGGCCCGTAAACCAGTAAGCGCCGAGTAAAACAGCAGCAAACAGCCAGTACAGCACCGTCGGTTTCCATTTGATGAAGGCATCATTTTGGAAAAATAAAGTCGCAGAGCCAAAGATGACAATTACACCCAAATTAATCCAATGGGTGGTTTCTATGAGTTTATGGCGTACTTTTAACCAGAGAATTTGCGCTACGGCTGCACCCATAGCTACCGCGGTAGCGGTGTATATGTCAAAAACCCTAAAGGCAATAAAAAATAAAATTAAAGGAAAGAGGTCAAAAAGCAGTTTTCTCATTTATTTATTAGGCTCAAAACGCAGGGCAACGGAATTAATACAATAACGTAAACCGGTGGGTGGTGGACCATCTGGAAATACATGACCTAAATGGGCATCACACACATTACATAAAATTTCAGTACGTACCATACCACGGCTGGTATCTTCTTCTTCACGTACATGCTCTGGATTTAAGGCCTCAAAGTAACTGGGCCAACCACAGCCAGCATCAAACTTGGTATCAGAGGCAAATAAAGGTGTATCACAACAAACACAGTGATAAACACCAGGCTCAGAATGGTTGTTATATTGGCCGCTAAAAGGTTTTTCTGTGCCTTGTTGACGCGTAACATAAAAAGCTTCTGGGCTTAACTTAGCTTGCCACTGCTCTAAACTTTTTTGTACTTTGCTCATAAATACGCTCACTTTTCAAGTGGAAAAACATCGTAAACCCTAGTGTAGCCTGCTTTAAGGTTGGCGCAAATAGTAAATAACGCCTACTATTTAGCTCTGTGTGGATAAGTACACGTTACCTGCACAAAAAATATATGAATTATTTGGAGATAACTATGCAGCAATCCTCGTCTTTACGATGCACCGTACTTGCCGGTGCTATTGCTTTGGCTTTGCCTATGGCAGCCATGGCGCAGATTAAAGTCGGTATTACCGTGTCATCCACGGGGCCAGCGGCTTCTTTAGGGATTCCTGAGCGCAATACCGTAAAATTATTGCCTAACGAAGTGGCTGGGCAAACTGTTGAATACATTGTATTAGATGATGCTACTGACACCACTATCGCGGCGCGCAATATGCGTAAATTAGTGAGTGAAGACAAGGTTGATGTGGTGATTGGCTCCACTTTTACACCAGGTTCTATTGCTATGGTGGATATTGCCGGTGAAACACAAACTCCCATGATTAGCGTAGCCGCTAATGCGCGTATTATTTCACCTGTAGATGGACCGCGTGAATGGGCTTTTAAAAGCCCACAAAATGATGAGCTAATGGCTGAAGCCTTAGTAAATGCGATGGAAAAGCAGGGCGTTAAAACGCTGGGTTATATTGGGTTTAATGACGCCTATGGCGATGCTTGGTTAGAAGCCATGGAAGCTGCAGCGGCTACTAAAAATATTGAAATTCTGAGTAAAGAAAGCTATGCCCGTAATGACACCTCGGTAACAGGGCAAGTCTTAAAAATCATTGCCTCTAAGCCCGATGCGATTTTAATCGCCGCGGCTGGTACTCCTGCTGCTTTGCCTCAAGGTGAAATTAAAAAGCGTGGTTATGAGGGAATTATTTATCAAACTCATGGTGCGGCCAATAGCGATGTATTGCGTGTTTGTGGTCAAGACTGTGAAGGCATGATTTTACCAACGGGGCCGTTGTTAGTAGCTGATCAGCTGCCGGATGACAACACGGTTAAAGCCACAGCCTTAGAGTACAGGCAGCTTTATGATGCAGAATACGGTGAAGGCACTACCAACACCTTTGGTGGCCATATGTGGGATGCGGCTTTATTAGTGCAAGATGCCATTCCACGCGCTTTAGAAACAGGTGCTAAACCGGGGACGGCTGAATTTAGAGCAGCCATGCGTGATGCTATTGAGTCCACCACTGATTTAGTGGCCTCTCAGGGCGTCTTCAATATGACTCCTGATGATCATTCTGGCATGGATGAGCGTGCACGCGTCATGGTTAAAGTGGTAGATGGTAAGTGGGTTTATCAGCCTGATCTTTAATTTTTATTTATTTTTGGTGAGTCACTGCTTATAGTTGTTGAGTAAGCGGTGACTTTATTTATTTATATATTCATGGTGCATCCAACATGGATTCAACAATAGTTCTGATTCTATTGCAGGATGGCTTACTTAATGGAGCTATTTATGCTTTGTTAGGCTTAGCCCTAGTGCTAGTTTTTACTGTAACGCGTGTTATTTTTATTCCACAAGGTGAGTTCGTTACCTTTGGCGCCTTAACATTGGCTTTTTTAGTCAATGATAGAGTGCCAGGTACGGTGTATTTATTGTTAATTGCCGGCATCTTGGTTTTTTTATTAGAAAGCGTAAATGCGATACGGAATAAAACGTATAAAGGGTTATTACATGCCGTAGTGTGGGCATTAATATTGCCTTCTGCTTTGTATCTGTTGCTGCCTTTTGTACAAGGTAAAGATACTCCATTATGGCTCAGTGTTTTGTTTTCTATGGCGGTAGTGGTGCCTTTAGGCCCTTTGCTTTATAGATTGGTCTATCAGCGCGTGGCTGAGGCGAGCGTGTTAGTGCTTTTAATCACCTCGGTGGCAGTGCATTTTGCGTTAACCGGTTTAGGCTTGGTGTTTTTTGGTGCTGAAGGCTGGCGTACACCTGCCTTCATGAGTGGGCAAGTTGAACTATTTGGTGAGTCTTGGTCAGCACAAACGTTATTTGTATTGAGTGCTGCGGTAGTGCTGATTAGTGCTTTATGGTTATTTTTTGGCGCGACTCTCTATGGTCGAGCTCTACGCGCTACTGCCGTAAATCGGCGTGGTGCACGCTTGGTGGGCATTAGTACGTTGATGTCTGGTCGTATTACTTTCACCTTAGCTGCAGCTATAGGTGCCTTATCGGGTATGTTAATTGCTCCGGTAACTACTATTTACTATGACACCGGTTTTATTATTGGTTTAAAAGGGTTTGTAGCCGCTATTGTAGGGGGCTTAGCCAGTTATCCCTTGACCGCAGCTGGCGCTATTTTTGTGGGCATCATAGAAGCTTTTTCTTCTTTTTGGGCCAGTGCTTATAAAGAGGTTATTGTATTCACATTAATTATACCGGTATTACTCTGGCGCTCCTTTGGTACGCATGTTGTAGATGATGAGGATTAGGTAATGAATCGCTTACTTTTGATTTTTGTGGTGGGCGTACTGGCCTTATTACCGCAACTAGCTATGGTTCCTGAGTTTTGGATTACCCAGCTTAATTATATAGGGCTCAGCAGCTTAGTGGTGTTGGGCTTAGTGCTGCTTACAGGGGTAGGGGGGCTCACCTCTTTCGGCCAGGCGGCTTTTGTGGGTATAGGCGCTTATACGACTGCTTATCTCACTACCCGCTTGGGTATGTCACCTTGGTTGACCTTGTTTGTGGCTTTGGCTTTAACTTTTCTATTTGCTGCGGTATTAGGTGTTATTACCTTACGCCTGTCGGGGCACTACTTGCCTTTAGGTACCATCGCGTGGTCCCTTTCTTTATTTTATTTATTTGGTAATTTAAATTTTTTAGGGCAGCACGACGGTATTTCAGGCATAGATCCTTTGTCTTTCTTTGGTATCTCCTTAGGTACTGGCAGAAACATGTATTATTTGGTTTGGATCTTTGTGCTGGCAGGTTTGTGGCTTACCTATAATTTACTGCACTCTAGACCAGGACGCGCCATTAGAGCGCTGAAACATGGTAGCGGTATGGCTGAGTCTTTTGGCGTTAATATGGCGCGCTATAAAGTTATTATTTTTGTCTATGCAGCCCTTTTGGCCTGTGTGTCAGGTTGGTTATATGCGCATTTACAGCGTGCTGTAAGCCCTAGCCCATTTGGATTGAACTACAGCATTGAGTATTTGTTTATGGCCGTAGTAGGGGGTGCAGGCAGTGTGTGGGGGGCGGTACTGGGTTCTGCCATTATTCTTACTCTTAAAGATCAGTTGCAAAATATACTCCCCAAATTATTTGATACCACCGCAAACTTTGAACTCATTGTTTTCGGTATATTGATGATCTTCATTTTGCAATATGCCGGTAATGGTATTTGGCCTTTATTAGCCCGCGCTTGGCATACTATTACAGGGGGGAAAAAAGAACAGACTCAAGCTGCAGTAGCTCCCGCGCAAGCAGCGCCCCTTACTAAGCGTAGTCGTCCAGAAAAAGGCTCTTTGGTATTGGAGCTAGATAAAGCCCGTAAAGAGTTTGGGGGCTTGGTAGCAGTAAATGACATGAGTTTTAAGCTGCATGCTGGTGAGATTATGGGTCTAATTGGGCCTAATGGTGCAGGAAAGTCCACCACTTTTAATTTGATTACAGGCGTATTGCCCTTAACCCGCGGCGATGTGCATTTTCAGGGCAAACGTATAGATAAATTGCAGGCTAGAGATATTGCTAGCCTAGGTATAGGGCGGACTTTTCAGCATGTGCAGCTTATACCTACTATGAGTGTATTAGAAAACGTTGCTCTAGGCGCCCATTTACGTCGTCAAGTAGGAGTGGTTGCTGCGGCACTACACGCTGAGCGAACAAGTGAAGCCCAACTGCTCCATGAAGCGGCGCTTCAATTAAAGCGGGTGGGTTTAGATGATTATTTATATGAAGAGGCAGGTAATTTAGCTTTAGGGCAGCAGCGAATCTTAGAAATTGCGAGGGCACTCGCAGCAGATCCGGTGTTGTTATTACTTGATGAGCCGGCGGCTGGCCTACGCTATCAGGAAAAACAAGAACTAGCTCAGGTGTTACGCCAACTTTGTGCCGAAGGCATGAGTATTTTATTAGTAGAGCATGATATGGATTTTGTGATGAATCTCACGGATCATCTGGTGGTAATGGATTTTGGCACGAAATTAGCCGAGGGCAAACCTGAGCTAGTGCAGCAAGATCCAGCTGTTTTACAGGCTTATTTAGGTGGTATTGATGACGATTTTGATGCCGATGAGTTAGCGGGCATTCATCCTATTCAGGAGGCATCATGACAGCCAACCCTTTATTAGAAGTTAAGCAGTTGCGGGCACAGTACGGCAAAGTGACCGCCTTAAATAACGCAAATATAGTGGTGAAGCCGGGCAGTATTGTAACGGTAATTGGAGGTAATGGCGCTGGTAAATCCACCATGCTGAATGCCATTATGGCAAATTTACCTTTAACGGGGCGTAGCGAAGGCGAGGTGATTTATGATGGCCATGTGCTTTCTGGTTGGGAAACAGAGCGTCGCGTAGGCGCGGGCTTATGTCTAGTGCCTGAAAGCCGAGAATTGTTTGCCAGTATGTCTATAGAAGATAATTTACTTTTGGGTGGGTTTAGGCTTTATAGACAACGGGTAAGTGGTTGGCGTAATACCTTAGATGAGGTGTATACACTTTTTCCACGCCTCAAAGAACGTAGACAACAGCAAGCCGGCACACTTTCAGGTGGGGAAAGACAAATGCTCGCCCTCGGCCGAGCGCTGATGTCTAAGCCGAAGCTGTTGATGTTAGATGAGCCAAGTTTAGGCTTGGCGCCACGCATAGTGCGAGAAATATTTTTAGTTATTGCACGCTTACGCCGCAGTGGTGTGTCCATTTTGTTAGTAGAGCAAAATGCACGTGCCGCTTTACAAGTGGCTGATTATGGCTATGTACTAGAAACAGGAGAGATTATTCTTGAAGGACCTGCCTCTGATCTCAGTGATAATTCTCGTGTCATAGAAAGCTATTTAGGTTTAGGCCACAAAGAGCAAAGTGTTTAGCTTAGTTGATGTTGTGCTTAAGGTGTGGTGGCAGGTTATATAACTGCGCCTTAGCATTTTTTATACAGTACAGTTTATCTGCCAAACTGGCTGCAAAAGGTTTATTTGATTCATTTAAAATAATAGTATAGCCACGCTGCTTCAGAGAGTTAAACAGAGCAAGAGTAGCCTGACGCATAACGGGATATAAATCTTCGTAGAGATCGTGGAGTACGATGATGTCTGCTCCACTACGCAATACACGGGCTAAAGCAAGTAGCTGTTGAGCTCCCGGGCTGAGATTTGTGGAAGGGGTATCTTTATAGGGCGCTAATGTAGGAAACAGTTGATATATTTCAGTAAGCGGTAAACCTCCACCCAGGTTGTTGCCGTTTAATGGCATTAGCAGATTTTCTTCGCAGTTAAGCTCCACATCTAAGCAAGCCTCTTTTGAACATAAGGCCATACCTAGCTCAGGCACACTGCCAGGAGCTAAATGTATGGCTTCCGTTTCATGGATACGTATAGAACCTTTACGGTTTGAATTAATACCTAATAGACTATCCAGTAAAGAAAGTTGAGTGGTTTTGCAGTTGGAAACTAAAGCAATCATTTCGCCTTGTTTAGCACTGAGATTTAAGTCTTGAATAATAGGAGTTTGGTTTTGCCAGGCGTGCAAGTGTTTAATTTCTAGTGCCGTTTTACTCATACTGCCCCCGTTTGAGGTAAACATCATTATTGTTTTAGTTATTATGCGGTGCAGTATGAAAAACGGCTATAGGGGTTTGGTCTTATCTTTGTATTCGCAAAGGTCAGAAATACCGCATTGTGGGCATTTTGGTGTCCTAGCCACACAAATATAGCGTCCATGCAAAATTAACCAATGGTGGGCATCAAGTAAAAACTCTTTAGGTACTAAACGCATTAAGCGATCTTCCACTTCGCGTACGGTTTTACCTTTAGCGATGCCGGTGCGGTTTGAGACGCGAAAAATATGGGTATCTACCGCCATGGCATATTGGCCAAACGCGGTATTGAGTACCACGTTGGCGGTTTTACGACCTACTCCTGGCAACGATTCTAAGTCAGTGCGGTTATCCGGCACCTCACCGTTAAACTCACTAAGTAGTAATTCACAGGTGCGAATCACATTACGGGCTTTGGTTTTATACAGACCTATACTTTTAATGCATTCGGTAAGCTGCTCTAGGCCAAGATCTAAAATACCTTGCGGTGTGCCATGAGTGGGGAAAAAGCGCCGGGTAGCAATATTTACCGATACGTCAGTGGCTTGAGCGGAAAGAATCACAGCAATGAGTAGCTGAAAGGTGCTGTCGTATTCAAGCTCCGTAGTGGGCTTGGGATTGGCGGCTCGCAGACGCGTGAAAATTTCAGTACGTATGGCTTTATTCATTAAATCATTAATTCATTAATTTATGATGAGCGACGAGCGCGTGCTTTACTCAGCACATCAGCCAAGGTGGCTTTACGGTGCGCCTCCGAGTTTGCTTCCGTGCTGACTTTGGGTTTATTAGCTAAAACACGGGCTGCCACACCGGTGGATTCACCGTGTTTTTGGGCTAAACGTTGCGTGCGCTGCTCATAGTGCAGACGTGCTTGATCGGCGAGGTTGGAAGTCCACTCGCGATCTATAGGTACCATTTGAATGCAATCCACTGGACAAGGGGCTACGCATAAATCACAGCCCGTACAACGATTGCTAAGCACCGTATGCATAAGTTTGTTCGCCCCCACAATAGCATCCACCGGACAGGCTTGAATGCATAAAGTGCAACCTATGCAATGCTCCTCATCAATCAGGGCCACAGTGGTTTGGGTGTAGGTACCGCAATCCGGGTCTAACGCCTGTATAGCTTGCCCGGTTAGTTTAGCTAAGGCCGCGATGCCTGCGTCACCCCCGGGGGGGCAACGGTTGATGGCTTCGTTGTTTAAGGCGATAGCTTCAGCGTAGGGCAGGCAGGCATCATAGCCACAGCGAGTACATTGCGTTTGAGGCAGCAGCGCATCAATACGCTGAGTAAGGCTAGGCATTGTTTTTAATAAAGTCTTTCACTAAGGGGTAAGTATGGTTGCGCCAACGGCGACCAGAGAAAATACCGTAATGACCACTGCCCATAGCCGTATAGGCTTTCTTTTTAGCAGTGGGTATGTTTTCACAGAGATGTTGTGCCGCATGGGTTTGATCTTTACCGGAGATATCATCAAATTCTCCTTCTATAGTAAGCAAGGCTGTATTTTTAATAGCGCTAGGATCAACACGTTCACCATCAATCTCCCACGTACCTTGAGGTAAGGCGTGCTCTTGGAACACCGTTTTAATGGTATCTAAGTAAAACTCAGCGGACATATCCAAAACGGCATTGTATTCGTCATAAAAACGGCGATGTGATTCGGCATCATCGTCTTGTCCTTTAATTAAATGCTGGTAGAAATCGTAATGCGAGGCCATATGACGGTCTGGATTCATGGCTATAAAGCCAACATGCTGTAGAAAGCCTGGGTAGACGCGGCGGCCAGCTCCTGGGTAACGAGCCGGTACACGGTGGATAAGGTTATTTTCAAACCAACTAAACGGTTTAGTGGTAGCTAAGCTATTCACGTCAGTAGGGGATTCCCGCGTATCAACAGGCCCACCCATTAGCGTTAAGCTTTTGGGCACATGGGGGTTGTTACTTGCCGACATTAAAGCGACGGCAGCCAATACCGGTACAGTAGGCTGACAGACCGCTATAACGTGTACATCATCATCTAAAAACTCAAGAAACCGTTCTACATAACGCACGTAATCGTTAAGGTGAAAAGGCCCTGCAGATAAGGGCACCATGCGCGCATCAATCCAGTCAGTAATATAAACATCATGGTCTACCAGCATAGTGCGAACCGTATCACGCAATAAGGTAGCGTGATGCCCTGAAAGGGGAGCCACAATTAATACTTTAGGCCCCTGCTCAATTCTACCATCGCGCTTAAAGTGAACTAAATTACAGAAAGGAAACTGATGTGTTATTTGGTCTGTGACCGCAACGGTTTGCCCGTCTATAGTAATAGCATCAATCTCCCAGGCGGGTTTTTCATAATCTTTGCCCAAACGATGCAACAGCTCATAGCCTGCAGCCAACTGTTTGGAGACGGGCGTGTAAGCCCATGGGCTGTAAGGGTGTGTAAGCAGCTGTGCATTTGAGCCAGAAAAAGCAGCCAACGGTGTTAAAAATGAACGTTGTAGCTCGTGTAAGTCATACAGCATAATAGCCCCTTATAATAATATGTATTTTAACGTTCTAGGTACTGCAGCTTATCTGCAACACCATTCCAATCATCAGCATCAGGTAGGGGTTCTTTAGAGCGATTGATCATGCCAAAAATGGGGGAAAGCTCAGCATTTAGCTCAATAAAATGCATTTGATCTTCCGGAACGTCCTCTTCCGTAAAAATAGCATTAGCTGGGCACTCTGGTATACAAACGGCACAATCAATACATTCATCGGGATCGATTACTAAAAAATTAGGACCCTCACGAAAACAATCTACAGGGCAGACGTCTACGCAATCGGTAAATTTACATTTAATACAGTTTTCTGTGACGACATGAGTCATTATGTGGCTCCAACATGCTTTAATGCAATGAAACGATAGTAAATATATGGGAAATAGGGTTATTTTAACTCATGGTGCGAAATTGACCATCTTATAATCGTTAATACACACTTAACGCACAGGTTGTGCGCATTCGTTTAGGCTTGGAAAACAATGATTATTACTTCTTTACTTGATACCGACTTATATAAGTTTTCTATGATGCAGGTGGTATTGCACCATTTTCCTGCTGCCCAAGTGCAGTATAGGTATCAGTGCCGTACGCCTAACGTCGATCTACACCCGTACATAGATGAAATACGGGCCGAGATTAAAGCGTTATGTCAGCTACGTTTTAAAGAAGATGAGCTCAACTACTTACGTCAGTTGCGCTTTATTAAAAGTGACTTTGTGGATTTTTTAGGTTTGTTTCATTTGCCAGAACGTTGTATACGGGTAGAGTACGGTGAAAAACCAGGTGAGCTCAGCATAGAGGTTGAAGGGCCGTGGCTACACACTATTTTATTTGAAATACCAGTGCTTGCCATTATCAATGAGGTGTATTTTCGTAATACGCAGCCTGAGCCCGATTGGAATGAGGGCCGCAAGCGTCTTCAAAATAAAATACAACTCATTACCGCTGACTCTCAAATTAAGGATTTCAAGGTGGCTGAGTACGGTACGCGCAGACGTTTTTCTAAGCGTTGGCACGATGAAGTAGTCAGTCTTATGAAAAAAAACATGGGCAAGCATTTTGCTGGTAGCAGCAATGTGTGGATGGCGAAAAAACACGATTTACTACCATTAGGCACCATGGCACATGAATACTTACAAGCTTGCCAGGCATTAGGTCCACGTTTACGAGATTCTCAAACCTATGCCTTTGAAGTGTGGGCTAAAGAGTATAGGGGGGATTTAGGTATTGCGCTGTCTGATGTTTATGGTCTTGAGGCGTTTTTAGCGGATTTTGATATGTATTTCTGCAAGTTATTTGATGGAGCGCGTCATGATTCTGGTGATCCATTTGTGTGGGGAGAGCGTTTACTAGCGCACTATCAACAAAACCGCGTAGACCCACGCACCAAAACATTAATTTTTTCTGATGGGCTTACTATCCCTAAGGCCATTGAACTCTATAAGCATTTTCAGGGGCGTTGTCAGGTGTCTTTTGGTATTGGCACTAATCTCACTAATGATCTAGGGCCCACCCCTATACAAATAGTGATGAAAATGGTGCGGTGCAATGGGCAGCCCGTAGCCAAAGTATCAGATACACCGGGTAAAACTATGTGTGATGACGAAGCCTATTTAACTTATTTGCGTCAGGTGTTTGATCTACCCCAAGCCTAGAGCTAATTGTGCCACTAAGAGTGCGCCCAGCTCTGCTGCAGGTGCCGCTTGGGTGGCACTGATGGTTTTAATCGCTAATATTTCTTCGGTGGTTTGAGCAGCCGTATTTACTATAATGGTAGGAGCGACTGCCTGCAGACGCCAGCCGGTGCAAATACGCTCTGCTTGGCGTGCAGCTCCTTGGCCATCAGAGCCAGCGCTAATAATCAGGCCGTAAGCTCTGCCATTAATTTGCTCTAAAACCGCATAGTAATTTCTATCGAAAAAGGCTTTCATTTCACCGCTTAAGGTGCCCAGGTTTTCAGGAGCACAAAACAAATAGGCGTCAGCCTCTAAAATCTGCTTGCTTTGAACGTCATCAGCCGCCAAGCACAGAATTTGAATTTGTTCTGTGCATTCAAGCTCTTCCAAGACTTCTTGTGCTCGGAGGGCAGCTGCCTGGGCAAGTTGCTTACTCGCACAGGTGCGAGAATGCCATACAATAAGTAAAGTTGCTAAATAATGGTGCATATTGGTTATGTCTAGTTTTATTCCTGCTCAGCCTCAGTCTGCGATTACCACTCAAACGCCTTTTACGCCACAATGGCTAGAAAAGGTAGGGGCGGATTTGACGCCTGCGCTGCAGCAAAAGTTACACGTTGCCACGCATTATGTAGAGCCGCTTATTAAAGGCTTATATGCTCCCACAGGAGAGCCCTTAGATACTCATAGTGCAGCGGTAGTAGAAATTCTGCAAGCACTAAACGTGGATGCGCCCACGCGTATCAGTGCTTTACTTGCTATATTGACCAAAAAAGATCAGGTTAAGCATGAGTTTTTAAAAAAAGAGTTTGGGGATCAAGTGGCCACTATGGTTGGGGGGGCCCAAGCGCTTTATCGTATCAGCATACTGGCGGCTCAGTCTCATGATCAAGCCGCTACCGGCACAGATCAAAAAGAAATGAAACGCAAAATGCTACTGGCCATGGCGGTAGATTTACGTATTGTGTTAATACGCTTAGCTTCGCGTTTACAGTCTTTGCGATGGTTTGCCTCCAGTAAAACACCTTGTCCAGTGGAGTTTGCTCAAGAGACCATGGAGCTATACACTCCTTTAGCAAATCGTTTAGGTATTTGGCAGCTTAAATGGGAAATGGAGGATTTGGCTTTTCGATTTCTAAAGCCGGATACCTATAAAGAGATTGCAAAAAAGCTGGAAGAGAAACGGACTGAACGTGAGGCATATATAGATAAGGTGGTGGCCACCTTAAAGCAAGCTTTACAAGAGATGGATATAGCGGCCGATATTAATGGTCGCCCTAAGCACATCTATAGCATTTATAATAAAATGCGTAATAAAAACCTGCGTTTTGATCAGCTGTTTGATATTCGCGCCTTGCGCATTATTGTAGATGACGAACGTAGTTGCTATAGCACTTTGGCATTAATACATGCTATGTGGACCCCTATTAGTAATGAGTTTGATGATTATATCTCCCGCCCTAAACCTAATGGCTATAGATCATTACATACGGTAGTGATGGATGAAGAGGGCCGCACTTTTGAAGTGCAGATACGTACAGCAGAAATGCACCATTATGCTGAGTTTGGTATGGCAGCCCACTGGCATTATAAAGAAGCGGGGGCTAAAGGCGGGCAGGTGGCTGTGTCTGCTGAAGAGCAAAAAATGGCGTGGATGCGTCAGTTATTGGCTTGGGATCACTCCACGGATCAGCACTCAAATAAAGCCATAGCCGCAACCCCTGAGCATATTTATGTATTAACCCCACAAGCGCGAGTGATTGAACTGCCCTATGGAGCCACACCAGTGGACTTTGCCTATTACTTACACACGGATTTAGGCCATCGTTGTAGGGGAGCTAAAGTAGACGGCCAAATGGTGCCTTTATTAACCAAACTGAAAACGGGACAAACCGTAGAGATTATTGCGGCAAAGTCAGGCGGCCCATCTAGGGATTGGTTGAATCCGCAGTTAGGGTTTTTAGCCAGTCCTCGTTCACGAGCTAAGGTACGTGCTTGGTTTAATGCCGTTGAGTTGCAGCAGCGTATTGGTCAAGGCCAAGCCTTAGTAGAAAAAGAATTGCAGCGCTTAGGGCGTACCGCTATCAATTTAGAGCAATTAGCGCAAAAGCTAGGTTTTGCGCAGGCCGATGATTTATTTGTAGCGGTGGCCAAAGACGAATTTAGTTTACGGCAAATAGAAAATGCGTTTAAGACGTCTGAGGCGACTAGTAGCTCTACCGAACACACTACCAAGGTGTTTGATGCAAACCGTGCCAATGTAACGCGCACGGGTCGTAGTGGGGTGTTAGTGGTGGGGGTAGACTCCCTCATGACACAATTAGCCCGCTGCTGTAGACCAGCGCCGCCAGATGCTATTTCTGGCTACGTGACCAAAGGGCGTGGTGTTTCTATCCACCGCAGTGATTGTAAATCCTATGCAAACTTAATAGCCAAGCAGCCAGAACGTGCGATTGAAGTGGATTGGGGGCAAACAACAGATGCCCTTTATCCTATTGATTTGTCTGTAACAGGTCCAGAAAGAGCCAATTTGTTACGTGATATTTCTGAGGTGTTTGCGCGCTTGCGGGTTAACGTGGTGGGCGTGAGTACGCAAAGCCGCCGCACCCTGACGCAACTATTATTTACAGTAGAGGTAAAAGATGGCGAGCAAATATCTCGTATAATTAGTGCCCTTGAAGAAATATCCGGGGTACAAGCTAGGCGCCATGGGTAGCCGATGCATATCTAGACTGTTAGAATATATTTTTCACCCAATTATCCTGAATCAGATACTGAGAGTAATGCCTTGAAAACCTATAATTACCCCGACTCCCTAGGAAATTTTGGCCGTTTTGGAGGCTCTTTTGTGGCCGAAACGTTAGTACATGCCTTAGATGAGCTTGCTGAAGCTTATAAAAAATACCAAAATGACCCTGAGTTTTTGCGAGAGTTTCATTATGATTTAAAGCACTTCGTAGGTCGTCCTTCCCCCCTTTATCATGCCAAACGCTGGTCAGAGAAACTGGGTGGTGCGCAAATTTGGCTCAAACGCGAAGACTTAAATCACACTGGTGCTCACAAAATTAATAATTGTATTGGTCAAATTTTATTGGCTAAGCGCATGGGTAAGCAGCGTATTATTGCTGAGACGGGGGCTGGCCAGCATGGAGTGGCTACGGCTACTGTGGCGGCGCGTTATGGGCTGCAGTGTGTGGTTTATATGGGGAGTGAGGATGTAAGACGTCAAGCCTCGAATGTATATCGCATGAAGTTATTAGGGGCTGAAGTTATACCAGTTGATTCCGGTTCTCGTACGCTAAAAGACGCCTTAAATGAGGCAATGCGTGATTGGGTGACAAATATTGAAAATACTTTTTATATTATTGGAACGGTGGCAGGTCCTCACCCGTATCCGCAGATGGTGCGTGACTTTCAGTCCGTTATTGGTAAAGAGTGCTTAGAGCAAATGCCTGCTGAAACGGGGCATCAGCCAGATTATATTTTAGCTTCAGTGGGGGGTGGTTCGAATGCCATGGGGATTTTTCATCCCTATCTGGATCAGCCTAATGTGCAGTTAATTGGTGTGGAAGCTGGGGGCGAGGGGTTAACGAGCTTGAAGCATTCGGCCTCATTGAGCGCGGGTAAAGTGGGAGTGTTACATGGTAATCGCACCTATATTTTACAAAATGAGGCGGGGCAAATTCAAGAGGCACATTCTATTTCTGCAGGTCTAGATTACCCAGGTGTGGGACCAGAGCACGCGTGGTTAAAAGATTCTGAGCGTGCTCGCTACGAGGTTATTGAAGACAAAGAAGCGTTACAAGCTTTCCATGACTGTTGTCGTATTGAAGGTATTATGCCTGCCTTGGAGTCCGCGCATGCCATCGCTCAGGCGGTAAAATTAGCGCCCACCTTAGATAAAGATAAAATTATCTTGGTTAATTTGTCAGGTAGGGGTGACAAAGACATGCATACCGTGGCTGAGTACAGCGGTATTAGCCTTTAATTTTTATAAGTTGAGATTTTTATTATGTCTACAGCTCCAAATCCACGCCTAAAGGCAGTGTTTGAGCGCTTAGCAGGGCGTGCTGCGTTAATCCCTTACATTACCACGGGTGATCCTTCTTTAACCGCTACAGTGCCGCTTATGCACGCTTTAGTTAAAGCGGGCGCCGATGTGATTGAACTGGGCGTGCCTTTTTCAGACCCAATGGCTGATGGCGCAGTGATTCAACGCGCTGCTGAGCGTGCCATTGCTAGGGGCATGTCTTTACGCATGGTATTAGATTTAGTGGCTACGTTTCGTCAAACAGATACTGAAACGCCTGTGGTCCTTATGGGATATGCCAACCCTATTGAATCGATGGGTCAAGAGGTGTTCGCTAAAGCAGCTTCGGAAGCGGGTGTAGATGGTGTGCTGACTGTAGATTATCCGCCAGAGGAGAATTCTGAGTACGTACAACAGTTATTAGCGCATCAAATTGATCCTATTTTCCTCTTAGCCCCCACGTCTACCGAAGGCCGTATAAAGGCGATTGCTGACATTGCTCGTGGTTATGTTTATTATGTGTCTTTAAAAGGCGTTACTGGCGCAGCCTCCTTAGATGTGGCGGATGTGGCTAAGCAGTTAGCGCGTATTCGTCAACACGTTACCATTCCAGTAGGAGTGGGCTTTGGTATTCGTGACGCCCACAGTGCTCAAAAAATTGCTGAGCATGCTGATGCGGTGGTTATTGGCAGTAAGCTTATTGAAACCATGGAACAAAACTTTAATGAGCACGCTGATGACCAACTCGCTATACAGGCGGCGGCTGATTGGCTGCAAACCGTTCATCAAGCATTAATCGCTTAATTCATTTACAAACAGGATTGTCCTCATGAGTTGGATCCAAAAATTACTGCCTCCTCGAATTAACCGCAACCACGAAAGTAGTAAACGGGTGCCCGAAGGCTTGTGGGTGAAATGCCCTTCGTGTGAGTCAGTTCTCTACAAGGAAGATTTACAGACCACATTAAACGTCTGCCCTAAATGCAGTCATCATTTACGCATTGATGCGCGAGCTCGTATAGAGGCTTTACTTGATGCAGATCACCGAGAAGAAATAGGCGAGCTAACACGTCCTGTGGATTCACTTAAATTCCGTGATACTAAACGTTATACCGAGCGCTTAACTCAAGCAGCGCGCACTACTGGTGAGTCTGAGGCTATGGTGGTGATGAGCGGTACCATTCTTTCTATACCTGCAGTTGTTGCTTGTTTTGAGTTTGAGTTTATGGGCGGCTCAATGGGCTCGGTGGTGGGTGAGCGTTTTGTACGTGGTGTTAAAGAGGCCATTCGTACTCGTTCTGCTTTTGTATGTGTAGCCGCTTCGGGCGGGGCACGTATGCAAGAAAGTTTGTTTTCTTTAATGCAGATGGCTAAAACTAACGCCATGTTGGTTCAGCTCTCTGAAGCCGGCTTGCCTTTTATCAGTGTGCTCACAGATCCAACTATGGGTGGGGTGTCTGCGAGTTTTGCTTTTATGGGCGATGTGGTCATCGCTGAACCTAATGCTTTAATTGGTTTTGCTGGTCCACGGGTGATTGAGCAAACGGTACGTGAAAAATTGCCAGAAGGTTTTCAGCGGGCTGAGTTTCTACAAGAAAAAGGCGCCATTGATATTGTGATAGATAGGCGTGAGATGCGTAAAGAGATGGCCTCTATTATGGCATTGCTTATGCGTCAGCCGGCTGAGGCGGTTCAGGCTAGGTAGATATAGATTTAGGTTGATACAAAAAAGGCCAGTTCAATTAGGAACTGGCCTTTTTTGCGTTAGCTGCAATTAGTTTTTAGTGGTGTCCACTTGAACTAACTCAACGTCACTTTCCGTTTTATTTACTACCTTGCGAGGACGGCCAAGCTTTACAGGCTCTTCTTCGGGCAAAGTAGGCTGGCTTTGAGTAGAGCGTGTTTGTACTAACTCTAAGCCGGCTTCTTCCAGGACGGCAGACAATTCGTCTGGGTTAAATACGGGCTCTTCAATGGAGGCTGGTGCGGAAGTCGTTACAGGGGCAGGGGTAGTAGCGGTAGGCGCTGTTTTTTCTAGCACTGGCTCTTGCTCCTCTTGCTTTTGTTCTTGTTCCGTAGTCGGAACCGGAACGTTGACTTCGTCGGTTTCAGTGACAGCAACCTTCGGTTCATCACCCGTTTCTACTTGTATCAAAGGCTCTGAAGCTACGGGCTCAGCCCAACTAGAACGAGGGCTGCGGCCTAGCGGCTGCTCTGGCTCTGGCGTGGGAGTGACTGGTGTAGTTTGAGTGGTTTGCACTTGTTGCAGTGCTGTTTCTACAGCAGCGGCTATCTGCACAGGTTTTTGCTCCTCAACTTTAGTCTCCGTCTTTGCTTGAGTCTTAGCGGCAGGCTGCGTCTCTTTGGCTGGGGTCGTTGGCTGAGAGCTTTCAGCTTCTGCAGCCGCCTCTAAAGCTTTAGCGTCAAAGCGAGGGGTTTCATGAGGCACAAATTGATTAGCTGTTGTTTCTTCTGCATTGCTTTTTACTACCTTGTCTTCAGACGCCGTCACATTTTGGGTTTCTGTGGCGGTGGTGTCTGTGTTACGACGAGGGCGACGGCTGCGGCGACGACGACTACTGCTGCGTCTGCGTTCAGTGCTTTGCGTTTCCTCTTCGTTACTTTCTGGATGGTCAGGAGTGGTTTTTACCGTTTCTGGAGCGACCTCTTTAACTGGCTGCTTTTTAGGTGCAGGCGGCTGTGGCTCTGGTTGTTCCTGCTGTGGTGCTGCGGTTTTCTGCTGTTGTGCTTCAGCTGTGGGCGTAGTATCTCTACGACGGTTGCGTGGGCTGCGACGGCGGCGAGAAGTGCTTTCTCTACTCTTGTCAGTACTTTGTTTATCTTGTTGCTCTTCGGTCGGTGCATCTTTGGGCGCTTGACGGCGACTACGTGCATCACGAGTGGCGGTCTCGGCTACTGCCTTAGGGTCAGTGGGACTAGCAGCGCGACGTTCGTTTTTAGGGCGTTGCGTACGCTGTCTACTGGGACTTCTGCGCTCGTTTTTATGACGTACAGCCGGTTTTTTAGGAGGTGTCGGCTCAGAAACGGCGGCTTTTTCCTCGTTAGCTGCCGGGGAAGCGGACAGCGATTTAAACCATGCGCCCAAACGCGCTAAGAAGCCTTCGGGGGAGGGTTTTTCTGTAGCGGCTCCGGGAGCAGGCTGAGCAGGGGTAATACCCTTGACTAAGGCTTGTGGCCGTGTGGTTGTCTCTTGGGCCCGTTGTTGGGGTGTTAATGTAGGCGTTTCTTCGGCCTTGACTTGTTTGTAGCTAGCTTCTGCCTCATCTAGGCGCTCATCATCGTTACGCAAACGCTCAATAATATGGTGAGGGGTTTCTAGATTTTTATTTGGAATTAAGGTGAGGGTGACCTTTAAGCGTGATTCAATATTGCTAATGTCACTACGTTTTTCGTTAAGTAGATAGGTAGCCACTTCTACTGGCAATTGGGCATGAATAACCGCTGTGCCTTCTTTCATGGCTTCTTCTTGTAGCAAACGTAATACATGCAAAGCACTGGATTCGGCATCTCGAATCACGCCTGTGCCCGTACAGCGAGGACAAGTAACGTGTGAGCCTTCGTTAAGCGCCGGGCGTAAGCGTTGGCGTGAGAGTTCCATCAAGCCAAAACGGGAAATTTTGCCCATTTGCACACGAGCACGGTCTACATACAAAGCATCGCGCAGGCGTTGTTCTACAGCGCGTTGGTTTTTGCTGTCTTCCATATCGATGAAATCGATAACGATTAGTCCGCCTAAATCACGCAAGCGTAACTGACGCGCGACTTCGTCGGCGGCTTCTTGGTTGGTGCGCAGCGCAGTTTCTTCAATATCCGCACCACGAGTAGAGCGAGCGGAGTTAACATCAATGGCAACCAACGCTTCGGTGTGGTCAATAACCACTGCGCCCCCAGAAGGTAGCTGTACCGTGCGTGAATAAGCCGTTTCAATTTGATTTTCGATTTGAAAGCGAGAAAATAGTGGGACGTCATCGCGATACATTTTGACGCGATCCACATTGTCAGGCATCACCACATTCATAAAAGCGGTGGCTTGTTCGTAAATATCATCCGTATCAATAAGAATTTCACCAATTTCTGATGAAAAGTAATCTCGGATAGCACGAATAACTAGACTAGATTCTAAGTAAATTAGTATAGGTGCGGGGTTCTCTTTGGCAGCTGCATCAATGGCATTCCAGAGCTGCATTAAGTAGTTTAAATCCCACTGCAACTCTTCTACACTACGCCCAATACCTGCCGTACGAGCAATAATGCTCATGCCTTTTTGGGTATCTAGCTGATCCATGGCTTCGCGTAGTTCTTGGCGCTCTTCGCCCTCTACACGGCGCGAAACACCACCACCACGAGGGTTGTTAGGCATTAATACTAGGTAACGGCCAGCCAGAGAAATAAAAGTCGTTAGAGCAGCCCCTTTATTGCCGCGTTCTTCTTTTTCTACTTGGATAATGAGCTCTTGCCCTTCTTTAAGCGCATCTTGGATACGGGCACCGCGTACATCTACGCCTTCTTTGAAATAGGTTCTAGCCACTTCTTTAAAGGGCAGAAAACCGTGGCGGTCTTCACCATAATTAACAAAACAGGCCTCTAAGCCTGGTTCGATGCGGGTAATAATTCCTTTATAAATATTGCCTTTGCGCTGTTCGCGTCCGGCAGATTCAATATCCAGATCGATCAGTTTTTGACCGTCTACAATAGCAACACGTAGTTCTTCTTGGTGTGTTGCATTAAACAACATGCGTTTCATGAGCGAAATTCTCCGTAGTCATTGCGCGCAGACAATCGGCGCGCGACCGCGAGTCACTCGGTGTGTGGCACTACTAATAACTGCATAGAGGTCATGTTCACAAGTTCACAATAGTAAGTGTTAAATAACAATAATAATAAAAAAACACTGCTGGGGAACCACCGTTGTAATGGGTAATTACAACGGCTGCTAAATTCTATTTACAGCGACAGCTTGGCAGGTATTCAGTGCCGCACGCGGGTGGCAAACATAAAGAGCATGCGCGGAGCGTTGTTAACCGCGTCTGTGCCTTTGTGTTGCCCCGGCGACCTTATGACCCGAAAACTGTAGACAATACGTATTACAATAAATACTTTACGGCTAGCGGAGGCGCTCCTTGCGTCTCTACGTCTAGCGGTGTCACAGATCTCATAGGCTGAGGCGATTATATGCCTCTTTTGAATATGAATAAACCATTAGCTGCGAAAAAGACCATACCGCAAGTGCGGCAGATAGAAATAAATGCCGATTTAGCAGGTCAACGACTTGATAATTTTTTGATTAAAGAGTGTAAGGGCGTACCTAAAAGTCACATCTATAGAGCCATTCGTAGTGGGCAGGTGCGAGTAAATAAAGGGCGTATAAAAAATGAATACCGTTTAGAGGTGGGGGATGTGGTGCGCATTCCGCCCATGCGCATGCCAGATCCGGCGGCGAGGCCTGTTGCACCGCCGGCACAATTCCCTATTGTTTTTGAAGATGATTATTTACTCGTTATTGATAAACCCCAAGGGGTAGCGGTGCACGGGGGTAGTGGCGTGTCTTTTGGTGTCATAGAGCAGCTACGCACGGCGCGGCCCCAAGCGCGTTTTTTAGAGCTAGGTCATCGTTTAGATAGAGACACCTCTGGGCTCTTGATTATTGCTAAGCGTCGTAATGCCTTAGTCGCTATTCATGATATGTTTAGAAATGGGCGTATCGATAAGTATTATCAAGCCTTAGTGGAAGGGGATTGGGTTAATGATCGCCAACATATTAAAGCGCCTTTACTGCGCTGGATGACAGCGTCGGGTGAGCGCAGAGTACGTGTAGACGAACATCAAGGCAAAGCCTCACATACCATTATTACGCTGCTGCAACGTTTTGGGCGCTATAGCTTAGTAGAGGCCGAACTGAAAACAGGACGCACTCATCAAATTCGCGTACATTTAGCGCATACGGGCTTTCCTATAGTGGGCGATGATAAATATGGCTCCGATGCAGTACGAGCGCACTTTTCACACCTAGGGTTTAAACGCATGTTTTTACATGCTGCGCGTTTACGCATGCCGCACCCTATTACGAATGATATCTTAGAGCTAGAGGCGGATTTGCCCACGGCGTGTACACAAATTATGCAAATTTTGGAGAATGAACATTGAAACATTATGAAGCAGTGATTTTTGATTGGGATGGCACGCTGATGGATTCCACCCATTCTATAGTCGAATCCATACAGCTGGCTGCTGGTGATATAGGTCTACCAGTGCCTTCTACGCTGCAGGCCAGCTGGATTATTGGTTTGTCGTTAGAGGCAGGCTTGTACAAGGCGGTACCTGAGCTTACGGCAGAGCTGGTGGAGCCATTTTTAGAGCGTTACAGACATCATTTTTTTCAGCGAGATCAAAGCATCAAAATGTTTGATGGCGCCGTGCCTATGCTAGATAATTTACGTGAACGTACTGTACCTATTAGCGTGGCTACAGGGAAAAGCCGGGTGGGCTTGGATCGAGTCTTGCAAACCGTAAATCTAGTTCACTACTTTAATACCACACGTTGTGCCGATGAAACCCGAGGTAAACCAGACCCACAAATGTTGCACGAGATTATGTGGGAGCTTGATTTGGAGCCGCAAAACGTATTGATGGTGGGAGACACCACGCACGATATTTATATGGCGCATCATGCCGGTATGGATTGTTTAGCCGTTACCTATGGTGCACATGATGTGCCTACCTTAGAAAAATCTGAGCCTACATTCATAGTGGAGTCTGTGCCAGAGATGCAAGAGTGGATTTTTAAGCGTCTCAAAGACACAGCAGCGCGATAACTGTTCTATTCGCGTAAGGCTTTTAATATAGCTATAGACTCGGCGTCAGGCAGGCCGTCATAGTTGGCTGGGCGGTAATGCATTTGGAAGGCTGCCATCACATTTTTGCTGGCTTCATCCCATTGGCCATGCAATGGCACGGTATAGCCTGCTTTTTTAAGTAACTGTTGAATTTCAGCGTAATCGGGCAGACCAAATTGCTCCATTTGCATTTGGTGGCCTTGCGCCTCGGCTTCGTCATACCAACGACCTAACCCATTGGCAGCAAGTTGCTGCCAAGGAAATAAAGGCCCGGGGTCTATTTTGCGCTGAGGGGCAATGTCACTATGAGCCACAATATTTCCCGGAGTGACTCGGTGACGCTCTACTAAATCTTGCACTAAGGCTTGCACCAGGGTTATTTGGTCTGGGCTGTAGGGGGCCCAGCTACCATCATCTTTACGACCTTTATTAACTATTTCAATGCCTATGGAACTGGTGTTTAAGTCAGTGTAATTATGCCAGTCACTGACTCCCGCATGCCAGGCGCGGCGAGTTTCAGGCACGAGTTTATATAGCTTTGGCGGCTGTTCATCGGTGATTAAATAATGGCTACTCACGTTTTTCTTCGTTAGTATTTCAAGAGCAGTGGGGGTGTCGGTAGCTGTGTAATGCAGCACAATATGACGTACACGGCTATTTTGCCCCTCAGCTTCCATTTCATGCACGCTGTAGCCGGCTATTTTTGGCGCACTACTACAGGCCGCTAGGAAGGCACACAGCAGCACACTGAGAAGTAAAGAGAAGCGATTAGACAGGTTAGGCAGATTAAGTATATTAGGCATGGGCTTGAAACAAAAATAAAGTAGGAAGTTTATGCAGCTCAGGTGCGGGCTGGTTACGCCACTGGCTTACAGTGTGAGTGCGTACCCATTCATCAGGCGTGGTGAGGGCGCGTGCTACACATAGACGAGTTGTAGGAGCCAAGGTCTTTAGTAGATTTTCAAATAAAACGGCGTTACGGTAGGGTGTTTCAATAAAGATTTGAGATTGTTGGAGTTTACCGGATTGCTGTTCCCACAATTTGAGGGTGCGCGCCTGGTGGTCGGCTTGCTTTGGTACATAACCATGAAAACAAAAACTTTGACCATCTAAACCACTGGCCATAAGCCCTAATAAAATGGAAGAGGGGCCCACATGAGGTTTAACCGTGAAGCCTAAATCATGCGCCATAGCGACTACTACCGAACCCGGGTCTGCTACAGCAGGGCAGCCGGCCTCAGAGACCAAGCCTATGCCTTGCGATGCCTCAGGGCTTCGTAGCCATTGCAGTATTTGTTTGTTAGAGCTGTTGTGTTTATCTAATTGATAAATAGTGATGTCTTGCAAGGCGTGTTTTGTGCCCATTTGTTTTAAAAAGGCACGGGCTGTTTTGGCATTTTCAACGATAAAGCAGCGTAGCTCACTGGCTTGTTGTTGTACTGCTGCAGGCAGCCAAAGATCATTGGCAGAGTTCCCAAGCGGCACAGGAATTAAATGTAATGTATTAGAAGTGGACGAATTAGACATGGTTTAATGGATTCAGGTTGAAGTGTCGTAATAGGCGAGATAGCTCAATGAGAGGGAGACCAATAATAGCAGTGGGGTCATTAGAGTGCATGGATTGCATTAAGCTAATGCCCAAACTTTCCGCTTTAGCGCTGCCTGCGGTATCATAGGGTTTATCAAAGCGTAAATAATTTTCTATTTCGAGCGTACTTAAGGTACGAAATACACACGTGGTGGTCACATTAACCACCTCAAACTGTGTGTTTTGTGCCACGCATAAAGCGGTGTGAAATACTACTTCCTGGCCGCTAAGCTGCTCTAGTTGCTGAGTGGCTTTGTCGTGTGTACCGGGTTTACCTAAGCATTGCTTACCCAGTGCAGCCACTTGGTCTGAACCAATTACAATCGCTTCAGGGTGTTGGCAAGCAATGGCCATGGCTTTGGCTTGTGCGAGGCGTAGAGCTAAATCAGCAGGTAGCTCTTGAGGTAAAGGGCTTTCGTCAACATCCGGAGACTTTACCTCAAAGGGCAGTTGAAGACGCTCGAGTAAGCTTCGTCTATAAATTGAACTAGATGCCAGAATAAGTTTCATAGTTGCTTTGATAGTGTAAAATGAGTGAATTATTTGACTCGCTTAGGGTCAACACGCTATTATCTTCCTTTTTCTTCGTCTTTGGGGGCCCAAGCTTTGCTGCAAACACAATATCTTTTAGATACTGCCACGTTTACTCTTAACGGACAGGTTTTTGTGGCTGAAAGTCCAATCTCTCACTTCCAACGCGCGCTTGAGGATTTACCTGCTCAGAAAGATCAAGTCATTAGCTGGTCTCTGAAAGGCAGTATAGATGGTGCGGGCCAGCGTTGGCTTGATGTTAGTCTAAGTGGGTTTGCTGTGTTGATTTGTCAGCGCTGCTTACAAGAGTTTGATTATCACATCGATACTGAAAATAGAGTGTTAGTGGTTGATAATGAGCTTGAGCTAGAAGTTGATGCCGAAGACCCAGATGCACCGGAGCGTATTTTGAGCTCCACGCATTTAAACGGCTTAGATTTAGTTGAGGATGAGTTTATCCTTAGCCTGCCTTATGTACCTCGTCACGATTCGTGTCCGGAGTTACCTGAAGCCTTAAAAAGCCAAGACGAAGAGGTCGACGACGAAAAGCCAAATCCGTTTGCCGTCCTTAAGCAGCTTAAAAAATCGTAATTTATTTTCTTCATATTTAATATTTATTTATAGAGCTGGTCATTGTTGATCTGCTCTGTGCATAGGAGTCATCATGGCTGTTCAGAAAACTAAAAAGAGTCCCTCTCGTCGTGGAATGCGTCGTTCACACGATGCGCTAACCGGTCCAGCAACGGCTATTGAGCCTACCACTGGCGAATTGCATTTGCGTCACCACATTAGCCCAAACGGCATTTACCGTGGTCGTAAAGTATTAGTAACAAAGAGCGACGACTAATACGCAATGAGTTTTTCTACTTATTGCTGTTACTGCGCTGCTGCATAACACATGTCTATCTCCTCCATACGTATCGCCATCGATTGCATGGGCGGTGACACCGGCTTGTCTGTCACCTTACCCGCTGCCGCTCAGTTTGCGCAGCAGCATGATGATGTCTATTTTTTGCTGGTTGGTGACGAAGCAGGCATAGCTCAACAATTAGCTTTGTGTGCAGGTCCCAATCGTAATTGGTATGAGATAAAACATGCTTCTGAAGTCGTCTCTATGGATGACTCAGTTGAAGTTGCCTTGCGGCGCAAAAAAGATTCATCTATGCGCGTAGCAGCCCAAGCGGTCAAAGATGGCTTGGCTGATGCGTGCATATCTGCAGGCAATACCGGCGCGTGGATGGCTATCTCGCGCTATGTGCTTAAAACCTTAGAAGGTATTAGTCGTCCAGCTATAGCCACATCTATTCCTAATCAAACAGGTGGAGCTACCATCATGCTTGATTTGGGTGCAAATGTGGACTGTACGGCAGAGCACTTGCTGCAGTTTGCCATTATGGGGTGTGCTTTAGCCTCTATAGTCGATAGGCACGAAAATCCGACTATTGGCTTGCTTAATATTGGTGAAGAAGTCATTAAAGGTAATGAGGTCGTTAAAAAAGCGGCGGAATTATTGCGGCACAGCGGTTTAAATTTCTACGGTAATGTAGAAGGCGATGATATCTGCAAAGGCACGGTAAATGTCGTGGTTTGTGATGGCTTTGTAGGTAATGTGGTCTTGAAGTCCCTAGAGGGGCTAGCGAAGATGGTGGCCTCTATGTTGCGTGAAGAGTTCACTCGTAATAGCTTGTCGATGGCAGCAGGTTTAGTTGCTAAGCCTGTGCTAACACGGCTCAGTGATCGGGTTGATAATCGCCGATATAATGGCGCGGTCTTGCTTGGTTTACGCGGTATTGTCATCAAAAGCCATGGTTCTGCCGATGCTTATGCGTTTGGCTATGCGTTGCAGCGTGCTCGTGATGCTGTACGTAATGGGTTATTAGCAGGCACGCATGAAGCCATAGAACGCTTGCGCCATAATCTTCCTACCCAAGATGGCAAAGAAGCACAGCAAAGTGCCCATCCCGAGTCAGTGCTGTAGGCACGACAAGTCAAGGATCCTACTATGCCATACACCAAAATTAGAGGTACAGGCGGGTATTTACCGCCCCGAGTTGTGAGTAATGACGACTTAGCCATGCAGCTTGCGCAAAATGGCATAGAGACCTCTGATGCTTGGATTACCGAGCGCACGGGTATTCGTCAGCGTCATTTAGCTGAGCGTGGTGTAACCGCTAGCCAATTAGGAGCTAAAGCCGCGCGTTTAGCCCTGGCAGATGCGGGTATAGATGCTTCTAGCATAGATCTTATTATTGTAGCCACTTCCACTCCTGATCACATTTTTCCTAGCACCGCTTGCTTAATTCAAAATGAGTTAGGTATTCCAGGCGGAGCGG
Source organism: Paenalcaligenes sp. DL 309 (assembly GCF_057475285.1). Classification (NCBI taxonomy): domain Bacteria; kingdom Pseudomonadati; phylum Pseudomonadota; class Betaproteobacteria; order Burkholderiales; family Alcaligenaceae; genus Paenalcaligenes; species Paenalcaligenes sp. DL 309. The sequence continues at coordinate 398,196 of NZ_JBYBKW010000001.1, read as the reverse complement.
CTTTTGATGTGCAGGCAGTTTGTAGTGGTTTTGTTTATGCATTAACCACTGCCGATGCCTTAATTAAAGCAGGTGTGGCCACGAATGCTTTAGTGATAGGTGCTGAGGTTTTTTCATCTATCTTAGATTGGCAAGATCGCGGTACTTGTGTGTTATTTGGTGATGGTGCGGGTGCTGTGGTGCTCAGTCAATCATCAGAGCCAGGCATTCTAGCCGCTAAGCTGCACGCAGACGGTAGACAGCACGATATTTTATGTACAGCAGGCAATGTCTCTTATGGTGAAATCACCGGTGATCCTTTCTTGCGTATGGATGGTCAAGCTGTGTTTAAGTTTGCAGTTAATGCCTTAACCAAATCGGCGCAAGAGGTGCTGACTAAGGCTAATTTAAGTTTAAACGATGTTGATTGGATGGTGCCACATCAAGCCAATGTGCGCATTATTAATTTCATTGGTCGTAAATTACGTATGCCAGCTGAAAAGGTCGTTATCACCTTAGATAAACACGCGAATACCTCTGCAGCTAGTGTGCCCTTAGCCTTTGATGCGGCGCGCAAAGACGGTCGTATTAAAGAAGGTGACATGGTTTTAATGCAGGGCGTAGGTGGTGGCTTTACCTGGGGCTCTGTATTAGCACGCATGTAAACCTATACAATAACGAAACAATTATGAAACTAGCATTTGTTTTTCCCGGACAGGGCTCGCAAACGGTTGGTATGCTTGATGCCTGGGCAGATAACTCTGTGGTGCAGCAAGCGATTGCCACAGCCAATCAGGCCTTAGATCAAGATTTAGGCTCTTTAATAGCAGAAGGCCCTGCTGCGGACTTAAACTTAACGACCAATACGCAGCCAGCGATGTTGCTCTCTGCTGTGGCGATGTATAACGCATGGATTGAGGCCGGTGGCCAGCAGCCAGAATTAATGGCAGGCCACAGCTTAGGTGAGTATTCCGCATTAACGGCTTCTGGGGTTTTAGATTTAGCTGATGCGGTGCGGCTGGTACGTATACGCGCGAATGCTATGCAAGATGCCGTGCCCGTAGGGGTAGGCGCGATGGCTGCAGTATTAAATTTAGATGATGCGCAAATTCAGGCGGTTTGTGACCAGGCAGCTCAGGGTCAAGTGGTAGAACCGGTTAATTTTAATGCGCCGGGGCAAATAGTAATTGCTGGTCATAAAGAAGCAGTGGAGCGCGCTTGTGATATCGCAAAGGCAGAAGGCGCACGTCGTGCTATGTTATTGCCTGTGTCAGCGCCTTTTCATTCTAGTCTTTTAAAATCTGCTGCAGAAATATTAGCAGAGGCTTTAGTAGAAATACCTTTGTCTAAGCCGCGTATACCCGTACTAAACAATGTGGATGTAGCCATGCCCACTGATATAGACAGCATTAAATCAGCCTTAGAGCGCCAGGCTTGGCACCCTGTACGTTGGGTAGAAACGATTGTGGAAATGCGCCGCCAAGGCATAAGCCATATTGTAGAATGTGGGCCTGGTAGAGTATTGGCAGGGTTAATTAAACGTATTGATAAAGAAATTACCGTATTTTCTGTTAATGACCCTAGCTCTTTAGAGCAAACCTTAAACAGTATAAATAGCATAAAGAATTAATATGACGACTCCCTTAGCTGGCAAAATTGCTTTAGTAACTGGAGCCTCTAGAGGCATAGGTAAGGCCATTGCTTTAGAGCTACAGGCCTTGGGCGCCACCGTTGTAGGAACTGCTACCACCGATGAAGGTGCAGCAAATATTACCGCGTATTTAAATAGCACCACAGGGCGTGGTGTAACACTAAATGTAGATAACGATGAGGCCTGTGATGACTTAATTGCCCAGTTGTCTAAAGAGGGTGGTCCTCATATACTAGTAAACAATGCAGGCATCACACGTGATAGCTTGGCTATGCGCTTGAAAGATGATGATTTTGACGCCGTAATTAATACCAATTTACGTGCCGTTTTTCGTCTGAGTCGTGCTGTAATTCGTCCCATGATGAAAGCACGTTGGGGGCGTATAATAAACATAAGCTCAGTGGTTGGGTACAGTGGCAACCCTGGGCAGGCTAACTACGCTGCAGCTAAAGCAGGCGTGGCGGGCATGTCTCGTGCATTAGCACGTGAAGTAGGCAGTCGTAATATTACTGTGAACTGTGTAGCACCTGGATTTATCGATACCGATATGACCAAGGCGCTCTCAGAAGAGCAGTCTGCTGCATTAACGGCTCAAATTCCTTTGGGGCGTTTGGGTCAAAGCGAAGATATTGCGCATGCCGTTGCCTTTTTGGCAGGGCCGCAGGCCAGTTACATTACCGGTACTACCTTGCATGTCAATGGTGGTATGTATATGTAAAGGGCTTGGCTAAAAGCCAATCTAAGGTTAAATTAACCACTAATGTTATTTTTTAAGGGGCATATTACTTTTCCTTTTACACTTTTATGCTTTTATAGTTAAGTTTTTAAAGAAATAGTAATATTGCCATTTTTTTCATAGCCTACACCCTTTTAAATGTTTGGCTATAGTTTGTGGGAATTAATCCCCAATTTGGAGAATCTGCATGGAAAGCATCGACCAGCGCGTCAAGAAGATTGTCGCTGAACAACTTGGCGTAAACGAAGCCGAGATCAAGAACGAATCTTCTTTTCTTGACGACCTCGGTGCCGACTCGCTCGACATGGTCGAGCTCGTGATGGCGCTCGAAGACGAATTCGAAACCGAAATCCCAGACGAAGAAGCTGAGAAAATCACGACGGTTCAGCAAGCTGCTAACTATATTAAAGCAAACAGCGAACAGTAATTTCAAACCTGGGTGTGGGCAGGCTTTATGGTTAGTTACTAGCCACGCTTGCCCCTTATCTCAAGGCGGTTTGCAGAGAATGATGCAGTCGTTTTAGCGGTTATATCATTCACTACAAACCGTTTTTTTATGTATTTAGGAGTCATCCGTGAAACGACGTGTTGTAGTTACCGGTTTGGGTATTGTTTCCCCCGTAGGCAACGATCTCACTACCGCATGGGATAACATCGTTAATGGGCGATCAGGTGTTAGACGTATTACGCGTTTTGACCCATCCGCTCTGACTGCCCAAATTGCGGGTGAGGTGAAAGATTTTGATGTTACGCAGTACATAACCACCAAAGAAGCTAAGCAAATGGATACCTTTATCCATTATGGCATTGCGGCAGGTATACAAGCGTGGCAAGATGCTGGTCTAGAAGTGACTGAGACTAATGCCGAACGTATCGGTGTTATTGTTGGTTCTGGAATTGGCGGTTTACCTCGCATAGAGGAGACTCAAACTGATTACCTCGAACGTGGCCCGCGCCGTATATCCCCTTATTTTGTACCCGGCTCTTTAGTTAATTTAGTTTCTGGTCAACTCTCAATCCGCCTAGGTCTTAAAGGACCCAGCTATGCTGTGGTGTCTGCGTGCACCACGGGTTTGCACTCCATTGGTGACGCTGCCCGTTTAATTGAGTATGGGGACGCCGATGTGATGGTAGCAGGTGGGGCTGAAGCCACGGTTTCTCCTTTAGGTGTGGGTGGCTTTGCTGCTATGCGCGCCTTATCAACGCGTAACGATGATCCTGAAACGGCTTCTAGGCCTTGGGATAAAGATCGTGATGGTTTTGTGATGGGAGAAGGGGCTGGTGTTTTAGTACTCGAAGAGTACGAACATGCCAAAAAGCGTGGTGCTCGTATTTATGGTGAGTTCCATGGTTACGGTATGAGCTCAGACGCACATCATATCACTATGCCCGATAGCGATGGTCCGCGCCGTGGAATGGTAAATGCCTTGCGTAATGGTGGTATTAATATCGATGAAATCGATTATATTAATGCCCACGGGACTTCTACCCCTTTAGGTGATATAAACGAAACGGTAGCGATTAAATTAGCTTTGGGAGATCACGCTAAAAATATAGTAGTGAATTCCACAAAATCGATGACAGGGCATTTATTAGGTGCCGCAGGTGGTATAGAGGCTGTATTTACCACACTGGCTCTTTATAAGCAGATTTCCCCACCCACCATAAATATTTTCAATCAAGATCCAGAATGTGATCTGGATTATTGCGCTAATCAAGCCAGAGAGATGAAAATAGATGTGGCAATATCCAACTCCTTTGGGTTTGGTGGGACAAATGGCACGATGATATTACGTCGCTTAACTTAAAGCATGAGCACTCATCCCCAATATTGGCAAGCACGTACCCCTTTACGTGTGCGGGTATTGGGGGTGTTGTTTGTACTTTTAGTATTAGTGATGTTGGGCTTACTCTGGATGCGTTGGGGCCACAGTGTTTGGGTTTATAGTGCTATAGCAAGTGGTTTTTTTGTTTTCGTTATTTACGCACTAGGACAGCCCGCAGTAATACAAACGCTGGTTTTTGATGAAAGCAGTAGTGAGTTTAGTTTGTTATCAGATACTCAGACTAATACCTTGCTAGCCATCCATATAGTACGAGTGTGGCAAAGTGCTTTTGCTATCACCCTACAAATCCAAGTTAAGCATAGTAACCAAATAAAACACCTCACATTTTGGCGTGGTACGTTAGCGGCACCATCTTGGAGAAAGCTGCATATTTATTTATGGCGTTACCAACTGCAATATCAACTTGCTGACCTCAAAGGTGCACAATGAGTGATGGTCACGAAACAGATAAAGAATTAGTGCACCAAGTGCAAAAAGGTAATAAACGTGCCTTTGATCTACTGGTTCTAAAATATCAGCGCCGTATTATGCGATTGTTGGCACGTATGATTAATGACCCCGCTGAGGTGGAAGATGTAGCTCAAGAGACCTTTATTAAAGCATATAGAGCTTTGCCACAATTTAGAGGCGATAGTAATTTTTACACCTGGCTTTATCGCATTGCCATTAATTCTGCACGTAATTGGCAGGCGGCTCGCCGCCGTCGTCCTTTACAACTTAAAGAGTATAAAAACGAAGAAGGTGAAACTTTTAGTCTAGAAGACACTCTAACTGACAGTAACACCCCTGAATTAGAATTGGTTAGCCGCCAAGTTGCTCATACGGTTAACGCCGCTATTGATCAGCTCACTCCCGAGCTACGCACTGCTATTTTACTGCGTGAAATAGAGGGGCTCAGTTACGAGGAAATTGCTCAAGTGATGGATTGCCCTATAGGTACGGTAAGATCTCGTATTTTTAGAGCTCGTGAATCCATAGCTAAAGAGTTACGTCAAGTCAAAAACAGTGCTAACTAAGGAAAGTCACATTATGTCAGCTAAAAAAAATACGGTGGAAGATCTCTCTACCCTCAGCTTAGAAGAGTCGATTTCTTTGTGGGCTGACAACGAAGCGCGTATAGATACCGATCAATTAAATACCCCTTATGGCCGTCAAGTTTGGGAAAGCTATCATTTAATTGGTGATGTGTTGCGTACAGAGGCTTTAGCCATAGAGCCCTCAGATTTATTTTATGCGCGCATTACCAAGGCTATTGATGAAGAGCCTGAGAATGCCACAACGCAAAACTTACACGTAAGCCTGTGGCGTCGTTGGGCCTTACCTGCGACTGGGGTGGCTGCGGCCTTGTTAGCTACCTTTTGGTTTGCTCAACCTGCTCCTTTAGAAGAGGCAGCTCCTGTTTTAGCTCAAGCAGACGAAGGGTGGATAGATTACATTGATGCCCATAGATCCTTAACCGGGGCTAGCCCAGCGAGTTATGTGTCTTATTCAACACCAACGTTAATAGCCGCTGAAAGGTAATTAATTATGTTTCTCTTTGCTCATAAAGTATGGCAGATAGTGTGCACGGTCTTGCTTGCTTTGGGCTTTGTTTACACTTCCGCTGCTTATGCACAGGATCTTAAAGCTCCGTCTCCTACCTTGGCTGAGTTAGTAGAACAGGTACAAACAGCCGCCCGCGAATTAGATTACTCGGGCGTCCTAAGTTACAACAATGAAACAGGCTCTGAGTCCATGTCATTGGTGCATGTGGTGGATGGCAAGGGTGAACGTGAACGTCTTGCTGTTCTAGACGGAGTAGAGCGTGAATTCATTCGTAATAATGATGTGATTCAGTGTTTAATTCCTGATCAAGAGCTCGTCATCATAGAAAAATCCAGAGAGGGGCGTTTCCCCGCTTTGCTTGTGGGTGATACCGCGCATTTAGACCAGTTTTATCGCTTTACCAAAGGTGAGTCTCAACGCGTAGCGGGAAGGGAGTGTCAGCAATATTCCTTGTTGCCGGTAGATGAATGGCGTTATGGTTATGAGCTTTGTATTGATAGAGAATCTCATTTGTTATTAAAGCTTCAGACGCTAGATTTAAATGCAACGCCTAAGGTAGTTAATCAGGTGGCTTTTGCAAGTGTAAATATAGGTGAGGGGGTAGAGGTAAATGCATTAGATACCTCTTGGCAGTACAATGATTGGAAAATCATTGCCGCGCAAATGGAACCCACTGATCTTGCTGCGCAAGGGTGGCGTATTCCCTACCCCGATGGCTTTGTACCCGTTAATGAAGTGAGTCGTTTTATTCGTAGTGAGCGTCAGGTAGCACAGTTAGTGTTGTCTGATGGTTTAGCGTCTATTTCAGTATTTATAGAGCCTGTAGATAAGTTAAGTCAGCGTTTGGAAGCAGACTCAGGCTCTAAAAATGGCAGCACCCATTTATACAGAAAACGCATTGGTGAATATTGGTTAACTGCCACTGGTGAAATACCGTTAAAGACCTTACATTATTTAGGTAACAATACAGAGTTTGTTCCTGTTCCTAAATAAACACAATCCACGGAGATCCTAATAATGCAAATCCGAGTCAATCGATTCTCTCAAGCATTAAGTCATATATGTGTAGCTGCGGCACTCAGTTTTGGTGTGGGCAGCCCAGTAGTCCAAGCGCAGTCTTCTACTGCACCGGCTGTTATTTTGCCTGATTTTAGTCAAATAGTAGAGAAAACCGAAAAATCAGTAGTGAATATACGCACCACAGAATCCATACCGGTACGTCCTTCAGTTGGTGGGCGGAATGGGGATCCTTATGATTTATTTCGTTGGTTTTTTGGACCCGACTCTATGCCGGGGCCAGGCGCTGGGCCTAATCCGCATGGCTCAAGTCCGCACGGTCCAAGTGGTCCTGATATTGAAGAACGCGTAGTGCCACGCGGTGTAGGTTCGGGTTTTGTGATTTCTGATGATGGTTATATCTTGACGAATAATCATGTAATTGCCGATGCCAAAGACATTTTCGTCACCTTAGTAGAAGGCAAAGAGTATAAGGCGGAGGTAATTGGTTCGGATGAGCGCACAGATATTGCTTTAATTAAAGTTGATGCTACCGATTTACCTGCTCTCACCATAGGCAATCCGGCAGAATTGAAAAAAGGCCAATGGGTTATGGCCATAGGTTCACCTTTTGGCTTGGATTCAACGGTTACGGTAGGTATTGTGAGTGCCATTAACCGCGATACTGGTGAATATTTACCTTTTATTCAAACCGATGTGGCCGTTAATCCAGGGAACTCGGGTGGTCCCTTATTAAATTTAGACGGTCAGGTCGTAGGGGTTAATTCACAAATTGTGTCACGTAGTGGTGGCTTTATGGGTATATCTTTAGCTATTCCTATTGATGAAGCCATGAGTGTGGTAACCCAGTTAAAAGAGCACGGCAAAGTCACACGCGGTAGAATTGGTGTGCAAATCACCTCAGTGAGCGATGAAGTGGCTACTGCGCTAGGCTTAAAAGATGGTAAAGGTGCGTTGGTAAGCCATGTGGAAGACAAAGGGCCAGCTGCTAATGCTGGGGTGCGTAATGGCGATGTGATCTTACGCTTTGATGGTAAGGATATTGCGCAAATGAGCGACTTACCTCGCATAGTGGGTGCGGTTAAACCGGGCACGAAGGTAGATATGGATGTCTGGCGCAAAGGTAAAGTGCTTACGTTAAAAACTGAAGTGGGCGAGATGACTACTGGTACTACCGTAGCAGCTAAGCCCAAGCCGGAAACCACTAATGAGCTTGACCGTTTAGGTCTAGAGTTGGCTGAGTTGAGTCAAGATGAGCTGAAGGCGCTTGATATCAGTAGTGGTTTAAAGGTGATACGAGTAGGAAAGCCCGCTACTAATGCAGGCATTACTGAAGGTGATGTCATTCTTCAAGTGAATGATAACGACGATTTAGATCTGAAAAGCTATAATCGTATTGTGAAATCTTTGTCTGCAGATAAAAACGCGGCATTGCTAATACTTCGTGGTAGTAACGCCCAGTGGGTATTGGTCAAACCAACCAATTAAACTCACTATAAAGGCGATGATATAGCCAAGCAGGGGCGCCCTGAGCGCCCCTTTCTTGTGTTAGTTAGCTGCCCCCGATTAACTGGTTGTTTTTTTGTTTAGGTCTATGGATCTTATCCGCAACTTTTCTATTATTGCTCATATTGACCATGGTAAATCTACCTTGGCCGATCGTCTAATCCATCGCTGTGGTGGTCTGGAAGACCGCGAAATGTCAACTCAAGTCTTAGATTCGATGGACATCGAACGTGAGCGTGGCATCACTATTAAAGCGCAAACAGCGGCGTTAAAGTACAAAGCCAAAGACGGCAAAGAGTATCGTTTAAACTTAATTGATACTCCCGGACACGTTGATTTCTCTTATGAGGTGAGTCGTTCCTTACAGGCTTGTGAAGGGGCTTTACTGGTAGTGGATGCTTCTCAAGGAGTTGAAGCGCAAACGGTAGCCACCTGTTATACCGCGTTAGAACAAGAGCTAGAGGTGATTCCCGTATTAAATAAAATTGACTTACCTTCTGCGGACCCCGATTCAGCACGTCAAGAAATTGAAGACGTAATTGGTATTGATGCCTCTAATGCCATTGAAGCCAGTGCAAAAACAGGTCAAGGAATTGAAGAGATTCTTGAGGCTATTGTTAAATACGTGCCTGCTCCTGAAGGCAGCGTGGATGAACCTTTACAGGCACTTATTGTAGACTCTTGGTTTGATACCTATGTGGGCGTGGTCATGTTGGTGCGTATTGTCAATGGCGTACTTAAACACCGCGATAAAATCACCCTAATGTCTAACGGCGCCAATCACAACTGTGATCAAATTGGCATGTTTACACCCAAAGCCACGCCTGTAGAGCAGCTGTCTGCTGGTGAGGTGGGGTTTGTAGTAACCGGCATCAAAGAGCTAGAACAGGCTAAAGTGGGTGATACTATTACGCATACGGCGGCCAATAAAGCAGCTACCGAACCTCTACCTGGTTTCCAAGATGTGAAGCCACAAGTTTTTGCTGGGGTGTTTCCCGTAGAAAGTAGTGAGTACGATCAGCTGCGCGACTCTTTAGAAAAATTAAAGCTAAATGACGCTTCTTTGATGTTTGAACCCGAAGTGTCTCAAGCCTTAGGTTTTGGGTTTCGGTGTGGTTTTCTAGGCCTTTTGCATATGGAAATTGTGCAAGAACGTCTAGATCGTGAATTTAATATGGATATCATCACTACCGCTCCTTCAGTGATTTATGAAGTAGAACGTAATGATGGTGAAGTGTTGTACATAGATAGCCCAGCCCGCATGCCTGAAGTGGGGGAAATTGCTGAGATCCGTGAGCCTGTTGTAGAAGTGACTCTACTTATGCCTCAAGAGTATGTAGGGCCTGTGATGACGCTTTGTAATCAAAGACGTGGTATACAAATGAATATGACATACCTCGGTCGTCAAGTGAGTTTAGTGTATGAAATTCCTTTGGCTGAAATCGTATTAGATTTCTTCGATCGTCTTAAGTCCGTGTCCCGGGGTTATGCCTCTATGGATTATGAGTTTATAGAAAATAGAGCGGCAGATGTGGTGAAGGTAGATCTACTCATTAATGGCGATAGGGTTGATGCCCTATCTATGATTGTGCATCGTCACAATGCACGCTACCGAGGGCGTGAGGTGGTCAGCAAGATGCGTGGCTTAATTCCTCGTCAAATGTTTGATATTGCCATTCAAGCAGCCATTGGCGCTGAAGTTATTGCTCGTGAAAACGTTAAAGCCTTGCGTAAAAACGTATTAGCTAAATGTTATGGCGGTGATATTTCTCGCAAGAGAAAACTCATTGATAAACAAAAAGAAGGTAAGAAACGCATGAAACAAGTAGGGAACGTAGAAATCCCTCAAGAAGCTTTCTTGGCAATTTTACAAGTTGAAGACAAATAATAAACGGTGTCATATATGCGTTGGGATTTCTCGCTAATCTTATTTATATTGTTGCTTATTACAGGCGTTGTTTGGTTTTGGGATCGGTATTCTTTAGCCGCTAAACGTAAGCAGAAAATTGAAGCCGCTCTAGCAGCCGTGCCGGTGGTGCCAGGACTTACCGGCAGTCAGCAACAAGAGCTTAAAGAGGAAGCCCGCGCTAAAGCGGGGAAAATGCCGTGGTGGGTAGAGTACGGCGTGAGTTTTTTCCCAGTGATTTTGTTTGTTTTTGTATTGCGCTCTTTTATTTTTGAGCCCTTTAGAATCCCTTCAGGTTCGATGTTACCCACTTTAAAGAGTGGTGATTTCATTTTGGTCAATAAGTTTCAGTATGGTATACGAATTCCTATTGTTAATAAAAAGCTAATTCCCTTACAAAACCCAAAAGCTGGTGATGTATTGGTGTTTAGATATCCGGTAGATCCAAATATTGATTATATTAAACGTGTGGTAGGTTTACCCGGGCAAACGGTACGCTATGAAGGTAACCAGCTTTATATTGATAATAGGCGGGTAGATATAATCCCAGATGGCCAATATTTTGAACCTGATCGGAATAACTATGTTTCAGAGTTTACCGAAACATTAGGTAGCACAAGCAATCAAATTTTATTAAATACGCAGCAAACCCAAGACTTTATGCCTATTACGCGTTTTCCTTATATAGAAAACTGCACTTATAGCCGTCAAGCTGTAGAGTGTCTGGTGCCTGAAGGGAATTACTTTGTGATGGGTGACAACCGCGATAATAGCTTAGATAGTCGATATTGGGGTTTTGTGCCTGATGAAAATGTAGTGGGTCGCGCATTTTTTATCTGGATGAATTTCAGCGAACCAGGTCGTATAGGACGATTCCAATAATGGCAGCACGGCTTACACGTCTACAAGACGTTATCCATTACACATTTAAAGATCCAAAACTGTTAGAGCAAGCCTTAACGCATCGCAGTCACAACGCGAATCATAATGAGCGCTTAGAGTTTTTGGGTGATTCTGTATTAAATTTTGTAGTAGCTTCATTACTCTATCATCAATTTGATCGCGTGGATGAGGGCGATTTGTCTAGACTACGTGCTAATTTAGTTAAGCAAGCTACGTTGGCAGATATTGCGCAGAAGCTGCAGTTATCTGATTACTTGCGCTTAGGTGAAGGTGAGCTTAAAAGTGGTGGTTTTAGACGTCCTTCTATTTTATCCGATGCTTTAGAAGCTTTATTTGGTGCTGTTTATTTAGATGGAGGTTTTGAGGCGGCAGCTCAAGTGGTAGGGCGGCAATTTGAGCCTATTCTATCAAATATAGACCCTAAAACCTTAGGTAAAGATCCCAAAACGTTATTGCAAGAGGTTTTGCAAGCGCGTCGTTTAGAGCTGCCTGTGTATTTAGTGGTAGCCACCCATGGTGCAGCCCATAGCCAACTGTTTGATGTAGAGTGCCGTATAGATAAGCTCGATATTGTAGTAGAGGCCAGTGGAAGTAGTCGCCGAGCTGCAGAGCAAGCTGCCGCTTTACAAGCGTTAGAGCGTGTGGCTGCGATTGAACCGAGTAAGCCTGTGCGTGCAGCACGGCGCGCGCGTCATTAAATTATATTGGAACAAGCAATGAGTGTAAGTGTAGCCCCAGATTTTCGTTGTGGTTTTGTCACTATAGTAGGGCGTCCAAATGTGGGCAAATCCACTTTAGCAAATGCCCTAGTGGGAGCGAAGATTTCTATTGTTTCCCGTAAAGCGCAAACCACACGTCATCGTATTAATAGTGTATTAACACGTGAGAACGAACAGTTTGTGTTTGTAGACACCCCCGGCTTTCAAACGCGTCATGGCGGTTTGATGAATCGCATGATGAATCGTGTGGTGACCCAATCATTAAAAGATGTGGATGTGGTTTTGCATGTGGTTGAGGCGGGTAAATGGAATGAAGGGGATGAGCAACTGGTTCCTTTGTTTACTGCAGAAACCAAAGTTATTTTAGTGATTAATAAAGTAGATCTGATAAAAAACAAAGAGGATTTATTGCCTTTTATTGCTAACGTTGCGGCTAAGTATGATTATGCTGCCGTGTTGCCTGTTAGTGCGCAACGTGGGGTGCAGCTAGACACTTTACTAGATGAGGTCGCAAAACATTTGCCCGTTGATGAGCCCATGTTCGAAGAGGATATCATCACCGATAGATCGATGCGGTTTATCGCTGCGGAAATGTTGCGTGAGAAGGTATTTCGCTTAGTCGGTGATGAGCTGCCTTATGGTTGTGCCGTTATGATAGAACAATGGGAAGAGACGGAAGAGGGTGCACGTATCGCCGCTTGTATCTTAGTAGAACGGGAAGGTCACCGGCCTATACTACTAGGTGCTAAGGGCATGCATATGAAGCGCATTGCCACTGAAGCGCGTCAAGATATACAAGCCATGCTTGAAAAACCCGTGTATTTAGACGTTTATGTCAAAGTACGTAAAGGATGGACTGAACGCGAAGCTACCTTGCGCGAATTAGGACATGAGTAATAGGCGACAACGTGTTGCAGAGGCACCCAGTTATTTATTACACGCCACCGCTTGGAAAGAAAGTTCACTTATAGCACAGATGTTGAGCCGGGATCACGGCGTAGTTACCGTAGTCGCTAAGGGGGCGAAACGGCCTTATTCTGCTTTAAAGCCAATATTGCTGCATTTTCAGCCCTTACTGTTGTCCTGGACCGGAGCGAATGAAGTAAAAACGCTTACGCGAGCAGAGCTAGACGGGATTCATGTTTTATCCGGTAAGGCATTGATGTCAGCCTGGTACATGAATGAATTGCTTTTACGTTTGTTGCCCAAAGAATACCCACATCCAGAGTTATTTGATGAGTATAAACTGGCTTTACAAGCGTTATCGCAACCAGAGCCACGCGTAGTTACCGTGTTACGCCAGTTTGAATGGCGCCTACTCCAAGAAACTGGCTACGGGCTAGATGAGTTAGCACCTGACTTTACAGATGCTATACAAGAGCCACAGTTGCGCCAGCGTTTACGAGAGCGTATTGATTACTTGTTAGGTAGACCTTTACGCACACGTACCGTTCTAATGGAGTTACAACAACATGGTTGCCCCTAAAGAAACACCGCCCATCGTGGTGTTAGATACCTGCATATTGATTTCTAATGTATTACGTTTTCTTAGCTTGTCATTAGCAGCTAAGGGGTATTTCCAACCCGCATGGAGTGCCATCATTGGTGATGAATGGCTACGTAATGCGTCTAGGTTGTGGCATGTTGAGCGTAGTCAGCTAAGCGTGGATTGGGCGCAGTGGCAGACCGCGTTTCCTTTGGCTGATCAAGGCGATATCCAGCCTTATAAAGCGGGTCTACAGTACAGTGATCCCAAAGACTGGCATGTGATTGCTGCTGCTCGAGCAGCAAAAGCGCGTTTTCCTCATCGTAGAGTGGGCATATTAACGCGCAATAGCAAAGATTTTAATCGCAGCGAATTATCGCGCTTAGAGATAGAACGTTTGCAGCCAGACACTTTTTTTTGTGATTTATGGCCCATAGCTAAAAGTGATTTTTTTGATATTTTAAAACATATGCCAGTGGCTGTAGCAGCCCCTGATAAACAGCCATTACCTTTAGTAGAATTATTAAAAAGAGAGCGTTTATTCAATTTGAATCAGCGATTAAAGGAGTGAGGTACGCATGAAGCAAGGTGTGTTTTTTTCTGTAGGAGCCTCTTTTTTGTTTGGGGTGATATATTACTATTCAACCTTGCTGGTTCCCCTCACGGGTTTTGAAGTGTTTGCCTGGCGTATTTTGGCAGGTTTACCTGTATTAGCGGTATTTATTCATCACATTAAACAATGGCCTAAGGTGCTTATTGTGGCTAAACGTTTAGCCACTGATTTTCGGTTTTTTTTGTGGTCTTTATTAAGTGCGGTTTTATTTGGCATTCAAACCTGGATATTTGTGTGGGCACCTATACACAACATGGCCTTAGATGTGTCGTTAGGGTATTTTTTACTCCCTCTAGTCATGGTGTTAGTAGGTCGAGTAGTTTATAAAGAGCAGCTTAGTTGGGTGCAAAGTTTAGCAGTGGCTTTTGCTGCCCTAGGTGTATTGCATGAATTATGGCGGGTAAATGCTTTTTCTTGGGCCACTTTGGTGGTGGCTTTTGGTTATCCCCCTTATTTTATGGTGCGGCGCTACTTAAAAATAGGCGCTTTACCTTCACTCTGGTTTGATTTTAGCTTCTTATTAATACCCGTGCTTTATGTGTTGTTTACGCAAGAAGTGAGCTTATTAAGTCGTTTTCTGGAAGCACCGCGGTTCTTTTGGCAGGTGCCTTTATTTGGCTTGTTAAGTTCCGTAGCGCTTTTAGGGTATTTGGGAGCTAGCCGCTTATTGCCGTTGGGCTTATTTGGCCTGTTGGGCTATGTAGAGCCAATATTATTGTTCTGGGTAGCGTTTTTATTGCTTGGTGAGCCTATTGCGGCTGCACAATGGTGGAGTTATATTCCGATTTGGATTGCGGTGGGGCTAATTGCTGTTGAAGGGGTATGGAAGCTGCGTCGTGAGGACGCAGCTCATAAGGGTTAATATGTGCTAATCGTTATTACCACCAAAAATACCCAACAGCATAAGTAAATTACTGAAAATATTATACAAGCTGAGGTATACAGCTAAAGTGGCAGAGATGTAATTTGTTTCACCACCATTAATAATTCGCTGTAAATCTACCAGTAAAAAAGCTGAGAAAATGGCAATTGCCATTACCGATACGGTAAGCATAAGCGCGGGCAGCTGTAAAAAGATATTGGCTAAAGAGGCCACGATTAAAATAATCACGCCAATAAATAAAAACTTCTGCATTCCACTAAAGTCACGTTTAGTGGTACTGGCAATTGAGGCCATACCGGCAAATACAGCTCCTGTGCCGCCAAAGGCCAGCATAATTAACTGGCTGCCATTGCCCATGCCCAACACAAAGCCAAGTAAGCGTGACAGCATAATCCCCATGAAGAAGGTAAAGGCGAGTAAAAACACCACCCCTAAGGAGCTGTTTTTATTACGTTCAATTAAGAACATCATACCAAAAGCACCCGCTAAAAATAAGATAGCGCTCATGCCTGGGCTAGTGCTCATTACGCTGGTAATGCCCGTTTTTAAACCTAACCACGCCCCAAGCACGGTGGGAAGCATGGAGATGGCGAGTAAAATATAAGTATTACGCAGAACGCGGTTACGCACAATGGCCGCTTGGCCTGTGGCACCGTGATGCGTAGGTGTGTGTTGCTGAGGATTGTTCATCAAAATTCCTTTCTGTGAAACATAGGTATATGTAATGGTTCAAGAGTAACTGACAATTAGCTGAACGATCAAGTGAAACCGTGTAGGCACAGGTTTATGCACTTAAATGATGGCTGCGCACGTCATAACCGTGTTGTTGATATTGACGCCAACGTTGTCTAGCTTGTTGTTTGTCAAATTCTTGATGAGAGACGATTTCTAAAATACGTTGAAAGGTACTGGGTAATGGGGGCCCATTTGAGTCTAAGTTAATTAGCCATTGCTCAGGAGGGGGTGTGTTAGGCAGATGCTGTGGGTCCTGACAAAGCCATACTGGGGTTTGCGAAGCTAAGGCATCAGTGATCATTACGTGCGGCACAAAAGCTGTAGGTTCAAAACCCCATAACATACGATCAAAACGCTGGAGTTCACGCGCTTCTGAGTGAAATATAATGAGTTTGCGCCCTGCTAAATACTGCTTTCGCACCACCTCACAGGTAGTGCGAAAGCGATTAGACGCGCCCAAAGCAAAATCGACGCGTACTACCATTACTCAGCGCACTGATTAATTAAATATTGCACCAGTAAAGGTACAGGGCGGCCAGTAGCACCTTTATTGGCACCACTATTCCAAGCCGTACCCGCAATATCTAAATGCGCCCATGGGTATTTCTCGGTAAAACGGGCTAAAAAACAAGCAGCCGTAATGGAGCCAGCCCCCGGTGTGCCTATGTTAGCAATATCAGCAAAATTAGATTTCAGCTTTGCTTGATATTCATCGGTAATGGGTAGCTGCCACACGCCGTCATTGGTTTGCTCACTAGCTTCTTTTACTTGTTCAGCTAAAGCTTCGTTATTACTAAATAAACCACTGTTAATGTCCCCTAAAGCCACAATACACGCGCCAGTTAAAGTGGCGACGTTAATGACCGCTGCGGGGTTAAAGCGTTCAGCATAAGTAAGAGCATCGCACAGCACCAAACGACCTTCAGCGTCGGTATTGAGGATTTCAATGGTTTTACCCGCCATGGAGGTGACCACATCACCCGGTTTATTAGCAAAAGGACCGGGCATGTTTTCACAAGAGGCAATAATACCAATAATCGGCTTATTTAAGTTAAGCTCAGCCACCGCACGCATAGCGCCTAATACGCTAGCGGCTCCGCCCATGTCGTATTTCATTTCATCCATGTTGGCTGCTGGTTTTAGAGAGATACCACCCGAATCAAAGGTAAGCCCTTTACCTACTAGCACTAAAGGTGCCTCATCGGCGTTGGCGTCTGTGTTAGTCCCTGTGGGTGTGTGTTTAATAACAATAAAGACGGGCGGTTCTTGAGAACCTCTAGCAACGGATAGAAATGAATCCATTTTTAGTGCTTCGATTTGTTTGCGCTCTAGCACTTCCACTTTTAATGAGTTAAATTCTTCACCCAGTTTTTTGGCTTCATTTGCTAGATAAGTAGGGGTACATACATTAGGCGGAAGATCTGCTAATAAACGGGTAAAATTAACGCCACTGGCAATGGCTTTTCCTGTTTTAAGACCGGAGTTGGCTTCGGGTTCTTGGGTTGGAGCTACCCACACCATAAACTTTTCTATGTTTTGGTCCTCATTTTTGGTACTAAGCGTGGTGTCGTATTTGTAGTTTGCATAACCAGCGGCTTGTGCAGCGGTGCGAGTGCGGTCTGCTAAAGTATTTTCTGCTACGTCTATACTAGCTAAGGTAGAAGTCACATCTGTTAATGAGGCAGATTTACAATAGGCAGCAAAGGTAGCTTCTGCAGTAGCGTGAGCTTTAGCATTGTACTTTTTCTTTTCTCCTAAGCCTATCAGCACTACACGCTCAGCAGCCACGCCAGGCAAATTGCGTAAAACCAGCTGTGTTTTTGCATCGGCTTTAAACTCAGAAGCCAGTAAGGCACTCACAGCGCCATCAGTGGCTTGGTCTATTTGTTGAGCGGCGGTACTAAGCTGCTCTTCTTTGCCTTTAAATATTCCAATGCTTAGTGCTTGTGTTTGAATTTTGGTTAAATCCTTAGTGTTTTGTGTGCTAAATTCCATCATTAATCCTTTAAAGTTTGGCCTCATGCCAATTTAATACCTATCTATTGTCGCATATATGTCTTTATTTAAACGTACCGTCATTTCTGAAATTCTAAGCCATGCTGGGGTAGTGTTATCTACCTTATTAATTGTATGGCTCAGTGTGTTGTTAGTACGCTTATTAGGCGAAGCAGCTGGGGGCAGTATTGGTGCTGAGGTGGTATTTAGTTTAGCGGTCTTTTCCAGCATTACCGCCTTACCTGTTATTTTAACGGTTTCTTTATTTATTGCAGTACTCACTACCGTGACTCGTAGCTATAGAGAGTCAGAAATGGTGGTGTGGTTTAGTAGTGGCTTATCTTTACGTGATTGGATTAGTCCCGTATTACGCTGTGTAATTCCTGTGGCTGTTTTAATGGCTCTAATTACTTTTTATGCCTCTCCTTGGGCCTATAGGCAGCTTTCTGAGTACAGGCAACGTTACGAGCTGCGCTCAGACCTAAGTAAGGTAACGGTAGGGCAATTCATAGAGGCTGAAAATGGGAGGCGTGTATTTTTTACGGAAGCGCCTGATAGCCCAGCGGAGGAACTAGGCAAAGTGGTAGCACGGGTTATAGATGATGATGGTTGGGTTAGTGTAATAACGGCAGACAGTGCACAGGTAGAAATAGCAGATAATGGTGATAGATTTTTAGTATTAAATGAAGGCCAACGCTATGATGTGTTGCCTGCCAACACTCAGGTGCGTTTGGTAAATTTCGCAAACTATGCTGTGCGCTTAGAGAGTAAAGGGGAGGCAAATACTTCGGAAAGTATACGTGCTCAAGCCGAACAGTCACGCAAAAGCAGGCCCACAGATCAACTCATAGCAGATAATACTAACCGCTCTTGGGCACAAATTATGTGGCGTTTGGGTTTACCCATCGCTGTTATTAATTTGGCTTTATTAGCTATTCCTCTGGGGGCGGTAAATCCTCGTCTTGGGCGCTCGGGCGATGTGTTGTTAGCAGGCTTGGTTGGGTTTTTGTATATGAATCTAATTAATCTGTCTCAAAGCTGGATTACGAGTGGTGCCTTGCCATTTAGCATAGGAGTTTGGTTAGTGCATGTGTTGTTTGCTGTGTTTATGTTGTTTATGTTTTGGCAGCGTTTGCGTACTAAAAAGCCAAAGAAAAGCAGCTAAGCATATTACTAAAAGAAATATAAAGGCTGGTCTATATTCTATATAATCTGATAAGACATGAAGCATATATAGAAAAGAATATATAGATTTTTTATAAAAACTAAAAATATCCCACACAGGCTAGTTATATGAATTTACAGCAGTTTCGATTTGTACGTGAAACCATACGTCAAGATTTTAATCTTACAGATGCCGCTCGTGCTTTGCATACGTCTCAACCGGGCGTTTCTAAGGCTATTATTGAGTTAGAAGATGAGTTAGGGGTTAAAATTTTCGAGCGTCATGGCAAACGGTTAAGGGGGTTAACTCGGCCTGGTATTGCCGTTGCTGAAGTCATTGATCGCATTATGAGTGAGGTGGAAAACTTAAAACGTACGAGTGACGATTTTGCGCAGCATGATGAGGGAGCGCTAGTTATAGGTTGCACACATGCTCAAGCCCGTTATTTATTACCTAAAGTGATTCCGGCTTTTAGAGAGCGTTTTCCAAAAGTGCATATGTCTTTGGCTGAAGGCAACCCTAAAACGTTAGCGCAAATGGTGTTGCATGAGCAGGCTGATTTAGCCGTAGCCACTGAAACCTTAGCTGAAACCAGCGGCTTGATCACTTTACCCGTGTACTCTTGGCAGCATACTGTAGTGGTCAGCCCTCATCACCCTTTAGCGGATTTACCCTCAAATCACATTGAAGCTTTAAGTTTAGATATGTTGGCTAAATACCCTATAGTGACATATGATCATGCGTTTTCGGGTCGTAGTGCTATAGATGCGGCCTTTGCTAAAGCAGATGTGACTCCTGATATTGTATTAGAGGCGGTGGATGCGGATGTTATTAAAACCTATGTAGATGTGGGTTTAGGGATTGGCATTATTGCTGGTATGGCTTTTGATCCACGCCGAGATAAAAATTTAGTGGGCTTGCCCGCAGGCCATTTATTCGGTACACATCAAACTCACGTTGCAATTAAAGAAGGCACCTTTATTCGTGACTATTTATACGTGATGCTTGAAATGCTCAATCCAGAACTAACACGAACGGTGGTGACAGAAAGATTAAAGACAGGGAAATAATTGACAACGCAAATGAGAATGATTACTATTTACATCACATCAACTCTCGGAGACTTCCCATGTCGCAACGTGTTAGTGCTGTAATAGTAGGAGCCGATCGTTTAGGAAATATTCCCAATTTGTTGCAATTACATAATATTAAAATTAAGCAACATATCAGCGGCAGAGATCCGGCCCATCAGAAGAAAAATCTGGCTTTGCCCAGTGGGACTGAGCTTTTAATATTATTAACGGATTTTTTAGGGCACAATGTGATGAAGTCGTTTAGATCTGCTGCCGTGCGCTCAGGCATTAAGGTGGTAGCTTGTAGACGTTCAGTGTGTAGTGTGAAAGAAGTGTTAACTAAAGAAGGTTACTGTGAAAACTGCCCTCATTTACTCGCTAAGCGGCGAGCCCCGTTATAGCGATTTTTCCAGTAATTGATTGTCATGTCCTCTACACGCACTACAGAACCAGAGCTGGGTGCGTGGACGAATTTATTATCACCTAAGTAAATACCCACATGTGAGTTACGTTGGCCGCTGGTATTGAAAAAAACCAAATCACCTTTTTCTAACTCATTGGGTTTAACTTTTTGACCTAAGCGTGCAATTTCAACAGAGCGACGCGGCAGCTTTAAGCCTAGGGATTTTTCAGCCACATAATTAACTAAGCCACTACAATCAAAACCGCTAGAAGGCGCGTTACCACCAAATTTATATTTAATGCCTAAATAATCCAAAGCAGTATTGGCAAAGCTATGGTTATGTGAGGTGGTGGAGAAGGATTTGGATTGGCTATAAGTGGTCACCACATCTGTTTTACCGCGATTTGCCAAATAGGCTCCCAGGGGGTCAGATTGCGTGCTGTAAGCGTATTCATCTTTTAACTGAGCTAATAGGGCATCTGCTGCTGCAGAGTCCGGACCCTGGGTAGTTACACAACCTGTTAAAACTAAGGTGGAAAGTACAATACCAACACGAGCAGGGTTTAGAAGCTGAAGTAGTAAATGCATAGGGCTTATGAGCGTTATGAGCGGTTAGGGACAAAGGAAGGGCTAACAACTAACTGTAGCGGATTGTACCCAAGCCTTTGTCAAAGGTAAACAGCGAAAGCCCTAATTGGCGGAATTTACATCCCTGGGTATACCGGCCCCTCTCCACCTTGTGGCGTAACCCACACAATATTTTGGGTAGGGTCTTTAATATCACAGGTTTTACAGTGCACACAGTTTTGCGCGTTTATCTGTAATTGATCGGCCCCGGTATCGTCTTTAATAAACTCATAGACGCCCGCAGGGCAATAACGGCTTTCAGGCCCAGCATACGTAGCCAGATTTACCTTTACGGGTACCGTAGGGTCTTTAAGTGTTAGATGAATGGGCTCATCTTCATCATGATGAGTGTTTGATAAATATACAGAACTGAGTTTATCAAAGGTTAAAACACCATCTGGTTTTGGGTAATCAATCACTGCACACACAGAAGCGGGCTGTAAATAAGCATGATCAGGTTTAGTGTTTTTTAAAGACCAAGGCATCTTACCCTTTAAAACTAATTGCTCTATGCCTGTCATAATGGTACCAACGGTACGGCCTTTTTTAAACCACTGTTTAAAGTTACGCGCTTTATTGAGCTCATCAAAGAGCCATGAGCGTTCAAAGGCATGTGTATAAGCGTTTAGTTCGTCATGTTGGCGTTGCTCTTTAAGGGCTTCAAAAGCGGCTTCGCCAGCTAACATGCCACTTTTAATGGCCGCATGGCTACCTTTAATGCGAGAGGCGTTTAAAAAACCCGCCTCACAGCCAACCATAGCGCCCCCAGGAAATACAAATTTAGGCAAAGAGAGCAAACCACCAGCGGTAAGAGAGCGAGCACCATAAGAAATACGTTTGGCTCCTTTGAATGTGGGCTGTATAGTAGGGTGCGTTTTATAACGTTGAAACTCATCAAAAGGTGATAACCACGGGTTGGCGTAATCTAAGCCCACCACTAAACCAACTACTACTAAGTTATTATCTAAGTGATATAAAAATGAACCACCGTAGGTATCAGGATCTAAAGGCCAACCAGCGCTGTGCATGACTAAGCCAGGCTTAGACTGGGCAGGATCCACTTCCCACATTTCTTTGATGCCTATGGCATAGCTTTGCGCATTACGGCCAGCATCTAGTTT
The DNA here is from genome assembly GCF_057475285.1 of Paenalcaligenes sp. DL 309. NCBI lineage: Bacteria > Pseudomonadati > Pseudomonadota > Betaproteobacteria > Burkholderiales > Alcaligenaceae > Paenalcaligenes > Paenalcaligenes sp. DL 309. The sequence goes on along the minus strand of NZ_JBYBKW010000001.1, from coordinate 376,286 downwards.
GAATTTTTCAATTAACTCACGGCCTAAATGCCCTCTAGAGCCCTCAGCAAATAGGGTGTATTTGGCATGTAATTCCATACCAGGCTGGTAGTCTGGCTTATGACTACCGTCACGAGCAACCCCCATATCACCAGTGGCCACTCCACGTACAGCCCCGTCGCTGGTGTAAAGTACTTCAGCAGCCGCAAACCCGGGGAAAATATCCACATCTAAGGCTTCAGCTTGCTCGCCTAACCATTGCGTCACTTCGCCTAAGCGCACAATATAATTGCCCTCATTTTTAAAACAGTCAGGTAGCATCCATAAGGGGGTGCTACGTGCTTTATCTGCCGTTAAAAATAAAAACTGATCTTCATTGACGGCAACCTTAATAGGGGCGCCTTGCTCTTTCCAGTCAGGAATGAGCTCAGTGAGCGCGCGCGTGTCCATCACAGCACCCGATAGAATATGCGCGCCAACTTCACCGCCTTTTTCTAGTACACAGACGCTGATGTCTTGATTGTTTTTAGCAGCAAGTTGCTTAAGGCGTATAGCGGTGGCCAGACCTCCTACGCCTGCGCCAACTATAACTACATCATATTCCATTGATTCACGTTCAGACATGGGTGGTTCTCCGTTAAGCATAATTTTCAACCATTGTAGATCAGGCCAAGTTTAGGGGGCACAATTTAGTTATACTGAAAGATCTAAGAAAATAGAACATTATAGAACATTAAAAGGAGCTGTCATTATGAGTAAAGTTTATGCCAGTGCCACAGAGGCTCTAAAGGGGCTGGTGGCAGACGGGCAAACAATAGGGGTTGGCGGTTTTGGTCTTTGCGGTATTCCAGAGGCGCTAATTGCTGCTTTAAAAGACTCAAATGTTAAAGGGTTAACGTGTGTTAGCAATAATGCAGGCGTAGACGGTTTTGGCTTAGGTCAGCTTCTTGAGACGCGTCAGGTGAAGAAAATGATTTCCTCATATGTGGGAGAAAATAAAGAGTTTGAGCGTCAATATCTTTCCGGTGAGTTAGAGCTAGAGTTCACGCCTCAAGGTACCTTAGCGGAGCGTTTGCGTGCTGGGGGCGCTGGTATACCTGCTTTTTTTACCGCTACCGGCGTAGGTACCATTGTAGCTGAAGGTAAAGAAGTCAAAGAGTTTGATGGTAAACAATATGTGATGGAGCGCGCTATTAAACCGGATGTTTCTATAATTAAAGCGCACATTGCTGATCAAAGCGGTAATTTAATTTTTAATAAAACCGCGCGCAACTTTAACCCCGAAGTGGCTCAAGCTGGAAAGATTACAGTAGTCGAAGTGGAGAAAATTGTAGAGGTGGGTGAATTAGATCCTGATCAAATACATTTGCCTGGTATTTTTGTGCATCGTATTGTGCTAAATGAAAACCCTGAAAAACGCATTGAGCAGCGCACCACTCGTTAGGAGGAAATATGGCTTGGACTAGAGATCAAATGGCAGCACGAGCTGCTAAAGAACTGGAAGACGGTTTTTACGTTAACTTAGGTATTGGTATGCCTACCATGGTAGCTAACCACGTGCCTGAGGGTATGCAAGTGTGGCTGCAGTCAGAAAATGGTTTATTAGGTATTGGCCCCTTTCCTACAGAGGACGAGGTGGATGCCGACTTAATTAATGCAGGTAAACAAACCGTAACCACGTTACCGGGGTCTTCCTTTTTCTCCTCGTCTGAATCGTTTGGTATGATTCGTGGCGGTAAAATTAACCTTGCCATTTTAGGTGCCATGCAGGTTTCCGAGAAAGGGGATTTAGCCAACTGGATGATTCCCGGTAAGATGGTAAAAGGCATGGGCGGTGCGATGGATTTGGTAGCGGGTGTGGGCCGGGTGGTGATCTTGATGGATCACGTAGCCAAATCCAGAGACGGCACTGAATCTATGAAACTATTACCCGAGTGCACCTTACCTTTAACCGGCTTAGGTGTGGTTGATATTATTATTACAGACTTAGGCGTGATGGAAGTGACTGATAACGGATTAAAACTGCTTGAATTAGCTGATGGCGTAAGTGTTGAAGAAATTCAATCTAAAACGGCTGTCACCTTAGATGTATCAGCCGTTGCATAAATAGGTTTTTAACGTCTAGAGCAAACGGGCATGTATATAATCATACGTGCCCGTTTTGTATTTCCTTCTTTCTCTTCCTATTTCTTTTTTATGTCTATTTATTTATCCCGTCTTCAGCAATTACGCAGTGCAATGAAAACTGCAGAAGTGGATGCCTATGTGGTGTTTAGCTCTGATCCGCATCTGTCCGAATACTTACCTGAGCACTATCAGAGTCGAGCGTGGCTGAGTGGTTTTGAAGGCTCCGCAGGATCACTCATTATTACGGCGGATTTTGCGGGCGTATGGACAGACAGTCGGTACTGGGTACAAGCTGAAACAGATTTAATTGATACGGGCTTTACGTTGATGCGTTGGGGTGATGGGGCGGTACCGGAGATGGTTGATTGGGTAGCCAATCAACTTACCGCTGGCCAGACGGTTGCCTATGATGGGCAAGTGGTGGCTTTTTCCCAAGCTAAACAGTGGCAAAAAATGGCACAGCAGCATAATTTACGGCTAAACGAAGAGCTAGATTTGTTTACGGAAATTTGGTCAAACAGACCCCCATTGCCTACGGCTCCTTTATATATTCATCAAGCACCTTTTGCCGTGAGAAAGGTGAAGGAGAATATAGCTGTAATACGTCAAGAAATACAGACCTTAGGCGCACAAGCTCATTTATTATCAAGCTTAGATGATATGGCGTGGCTCTTTAATTTGCGCGGTAATGATGTGGCGTATAATCCCGTTTTTTTAGCTCATACCTTAATTACTGCTGATGAGGTCACGCTTTTTATAGATCAAAAAAAGCTAACTGCCCCCGTAGTGCATCATTTATATCAATACGATATAGAGGTACAGCCCTATGAGCAGTTAGCCTCGGCTTTAACTCAGTTAGCCGAAAATACCGCCTTATTAATTAATCCACAGGCTGTTACCGTGGGCACCTTAGCGGCGGCGGCTCATACGCAGTTTGTAGAAGCCATGAATCCCTCTACGCTGCTTAAAGCATGTAAAAATGAAGCGGAGTTAGCGCATATACGTCAAAGCATGGAATACGATGGTGCCGCCTTATGCGAGTTTTTTGCTTGGTTTGAAAAAACGGTTGCGGCTCGTGCCATTACAGAATTAGAGGTAGACGAACAGATTACGGCAGCGCGGGCGCGTCAACCACATTTCATTTCCGCTAGTTTTGGCACCATCGCCGCTTTTGGGGCAAATGGTGCCATGCCGCATTATCAGGCCACGGCAGATGCTTATGCCGATATTCAGGGTGAGGGTTTGTTGCTTATAGATTCCGGTGGCCAGTATTTAGGCGGTACCACCGATATTACTCGCGTGGTAGCCGTAGGTACACCCACTGAGGCACAAAAACGCGATTACACCCTAGTGCTTAAAGGCCATATTGCCTTAGCTCAGACGGTATTTGCTAAAGGTGTTACAGGACAGCAACTAGATATCTTAGCGCGTATGCCTTTATGGCAAGCAGGCGTAGATTTTGGTCATGGTACTGGTCATGGTGTGGGTTATTTTCTCAATGTACATGAAGGGCCACAATCCATTTCATGGCGTACACGCCCAGGCAATCAGCCTCAACCTATGCAGCTAGGCATGGTGACGTCAAATGAGCCAGGCTTATACAGAGCGGGGCAGTGGGGCATTCGTATAGAAAACTTGATTGCTTGTGTGCCACATTTACACAACGAGTTTGCACAGTTATATAGTTTTGAAACCCTCACTCTTTGCCCCATTGATACGCGTTGCATTGATATCTCCCTCTTAACTGCGGACGAGTTACAATGGCTTAATCACTATCATGAAGAAGTCTATACACGTTTACAGCCTTATGTCAGTGGTGAGGCTTTAGCGTGGTTAGAGCAGAGTACTCAGCCACTACATCACACAAAATTCTCCAATTAGCGCGGGCAAGCCGTTATAATTCTTATTTCAAGTTCTTGCCTGATTGCACTCAGGGTTGCTATTTATAATGACCACCAAATACGTATTTGTTACCGGAGGCGTAGTCTCCTCATTAGGTAAAGGCATTGCAGCTGCCTCTTTAGCCGCTTTATTAGAGTCACGCGGTTTACGTGTGACGATGTTAAAACTCGATCCTTACATTAACGTGGATCCAGGTACCATGAGTCCATTTCAGCATGGTGAAGTCTTTGTAACTGAAGACGGTGCAGAAACCGATCTGGACTTGGGCCATTACGAGCGTTACATCACCACCCGTATGCGTAAAGTGAATAACTTTACCACTGGCCAAATTTACGAGTCTGTGTTACGTAAAGAGCGCCGCGGTGATTATCAAGGTAAAACCGTACAAGTTATCCCGCACATCACTAATGAAATTCAAGATTTTATTGCTCGTGGGGCTAAAGCATCTTATAACGGTGAGGCCGATGTGGCCATCGTAGAAATTGGCGGCACCGTGGGTGATATAGAATCCTTGCCTTTTTTAGAGGCGATTCGTCAAATGAGTCTGCGGTTAGGGCGCAATAATACCGCTTTGGTGCATTTAACTTTAGTGCCTTTTATCCCTTCTGCGGGGGAGTTGAAAACCAAACCCACTCAACACTCGGTACAAAAGCTACGTGAAATTGGCTTATATCCTGATGCCTTATTGTGTAGGGCAGACCGTAAAATCCCCGAAGATGAGCGCGCTAAAATTTCCTTATTCTCTAATGTGCCCTTAGATGCGGTCATTTCAGTACAAGATGCCAAGAGCATTTATGAGATTCCCGCTATGTTGCAGAGCCAAGGGTTGGATAACTTAGTGTGCGATGCGCTCGCCTTATCGCCACCCCCTGCTGATTTAACCATGTGGGATAATCTAGTGCATGCCTTGCAGAATCCAGAACATGAAGTACGTATAGCCATGGTAGGTAAGTATGTAGAGCTTACTGAGTCGTATAAGTCCTTGTCCGAGGCGCTTACGCATGCTGGTATTCATACACGTACTGCGGTGCAGATTGAGTACATAGATTCTGAGGATATAGAAACGCATGGTACAGATTGCTTAGCAGGTTTTAACGCTATTTTAGTACCCGGTGGTTTTGGTAAACGCGGTACTGAAGGGAAGATTCAAGCCATTCGTTATGCCCGAGAAAACAATATTCCCTATTTAGGTATTTGTTTGGGTATGCAGTTAGCGGTGGTTGAGTATGCACGCCATGTAACCGGCTTAGGTGGTGCTAATAGTACGGAGTTTGATCCGTCTGCCGCTCACCCTGTGGTAGCCTTAATTACTGAGTGGAAAGACCGCGAGGGCCGTGTAGAGCACCGCTCGGGGAAAGAAGACTTAGGTGGTACCATGCGTAAAGGGGCTCAGGAATGTCCGGTCAAAGAGGGCACGCGTGCTTTTGATATTTATGGTCCTGTAGTCAATGAGCGTCACCGCCACCGATTTGAGGTCAATAATGTGTATGTGCCGCGTCTTGAAGAATCAGGTATGGTGATTAGCGCACGTACCCCTAGTGAAAACCTGCCTGAAATTATGGAGTTACCAGCGGCCACTCACCCCTGGTTTATGGGGGTACAGTTTCACCCAGAGTTCACTTCTACGCCGCGTGATGGTCATCCTTTATTTATTAGTTATATACAGGCCGCTTTAGCGCAGAAAAATTAGGTTTAGCTCCCATGCACCGTTTTTGCGGTGCATGCTTTTGTGAGAACGACGATGGAATTATGTGGATTTCAGGTTGGTTTAAATCATCCTTTCTTTTTAATTGCAGGCCCTTGCGTCATTGAATCACGTCAAATGGCTTTCGATACGGCTGGCTATCTAAAAGAACTTACCGATGAGTTGGGAATACCGTTCATTTATAAAAGCTCCTTTGATAAAGCCAACCGCAGTTCGGCGGCTTCATATCGCGGGCCCGGTATGACTGAAGGACTACAAATATTAGTGGATGTGCGTGAGCACTACGGTATTCCAGTGCTCACTGATGTGCATGAGAAAGAGCAAATTGATGATGTAGCAGCCGTGGTAGATGTACTGCAAACACCGGCTTTTTTATGTAGACAAACGGATTTTATTCAAGCGTGTGCGGCTACACTTAAGCCTATAAATATCAAAAAAGGGCAGTTCTTAGCGCCTCAAGATATGAAAAACGTGGTAGATAAAGCGCGTGAAGCCGCCCTAGATGCGGGTGGTGATGGTGATACCATCATGGTGTGTGAGCGGGGAGCTTCCTTTGGCTATAATAATCTGGTTTCGGACATGCGTTCGCTAGTGATTATGCGTGAAACTGATTGTCCGGTGGTGTTTGATGCCACGCATTCAGTACAGCTACCAGGGGGACAAGGTACGAGTTCAGGTGGGCAAAGCGAGTTTGTGCCTGTGTTGGCGCGTGCAGCAGTCGCCGCTGGTATCTCAGGTCTCTTTATGGAAACCCACCCCGATCCTGCTAAGGCCTTATCGGATGGTCCTAATGCAGTACGTTTAGATGAGATGGCAGCATTGCTACGTAGTCTTAAAGCCATTGATAGGGTAGTAAAAGCTACCGGTTTTTAATTTTATATATATAGTTATAGTTATAGTCATAGTAATAAGGATGCTATTTTCATGAGTGCTATTGTAGATATTATTGGTCGCGAAATTCTGGATTCGCGCGGTAACCCCACGGTTGAGTGTGATGTGTTATTAGAATCAGGCGCAATGGGGCGAGCTTCCGTGCCTTCCGGAGCGTCTACCGGTATACGTGAAGCCTTAGAGTTGCGTGACGGTGATGTCAACCGTTATTTAGGTAAGGGCGTACTACAAGCCGTAGAAAATATTAATAATGAAATCGCCCAAACTGTGATTGGTCTTGATGCTCAAGAGCAGCACTTTATTGATAAAACCTTGATTGATGTAGATGGCACCGATGATAAAGGGCGTTTAGGTGCGAATGCTATATTAGCAGTCAGTATGGCCGTTGCGCGTGCGGCAGCAGCAGAAAGTGGCTTGTCTTTATTCCGTTATTTGGGTGGTAGTGGGGCTATGCAAATGCCCGTACCCATGATGAACGTTATTAATGGGGGCGCGCATGCAAATAACACCCTTGATATGCAAGAGTTTATGATTATGCCCATAGGCGCTAGCAGCTTTAAAGAAGCTTTACGTATGGGTACAGAAGTTTTCCATGCGCTTAAAGATTTAATCCATGGTCGTGGCATGTCTACCGCTGTGGGTGATGAAGGCGGTTTTGCTCCTAACGTAGAAAATCATGAAGCCGCTATTCAGTTGATCTTAGAAGCCATAGATAAAGCCGGTTACGAAGCAGGTACACAAATAGCCTTAGCACTCGATTGTGCTAGTTCTGAGTTTTACCGTGATGGCATGTATCACCTAGAAGGCGAAGGGGGCGTGAGCTTAACGGCCACACAACTGGTTGATTTATTAGAAAGCTGGTGCGATAAATACCCCATTGTTTCTATCGAAGATGCCATGGCTGAAGAAGACTGGGATGGTTGGAAAATCCTTAGCGAACGTCTAAATGGAAAAGTACAACTGGTGGGTGATGATTTATTTGTTACCAACACCAAAATCTTACGTGAGGGTATTGATCGCGATATTGCAAATTCCATTTTGATTAAAATAAATCAAATTGGTACGCTTACTGAAACCTTTGCTGCTATAGAGCTAGCCAAGCGTTATGGTTATACCGCAGTGATTTCACATCGTTCAGGTGAAACTGAAGATTCCACCATCGCTGATATTGCTGTGGCCACCAATGCCATGCAGATTAAAACCGGTTCCTTATGTCGTTCAGATCGCATGGCCAAATATAATCAGCTCTTACGCATAGAAGAAGAGTTGGGTGAGGTGGCATCTTATCCTGGTCGTGATGCGTTTTATAACTTACGTTAATCACCATTAATTACTAATACAGCTACCTATCATGCGTTTTATTTTTGTTTTTCTCTTCGGGCTTTTAGTTTTTTTTAACTACGAGCTTTGGATTGATGAAAGCGGTAATAAAAAAATTGCCGAACTACAGCAAAAAATAAAGCAGCAAGAAGAACGTAATCATGCCGCCCTTACCCGTAATAATGCCATGGCGGCAGAAGTGAAAGATCTGCATGAAGGCGGGCAGGCTGTTGAAGAGTTGGCCCGTTTTGATCAAGGCATGCTTAAAGAAGGTGAGATTTTTGTGCAGATTTTAACCCCCTAATTATTAGTAGCTATAGGCGCACAGCAAAAATCACTGTCACAGCCCTCCAGATATGGAGGGCTGTTACCGTTAGGGGGTTGCCAAGTGTTTGGGGGCAGGGAAGGTTGCCATGGGGGTAAGGGTGGTGCGGCGGGCTCGGGTAAGGAGCCTACCGTAGCAGCTGAGTCTACAGGGCTCATAGAGGAAGCGGGCACCCATGCAGGGGCTGCAGAAGGTTTTTGCCATAGTGCTTGATCTGACTGCATAGCTACTTTGATGTCTGTCACTATAGGCACATAGCCTTTGGCATAAGCATAAATAGCAGCTCTAACCAAAGGTGTTAAGGGTTTATGTAAATAGTGCAGGCGTAGGTGCAAGGTGTTATCTTCAAATATCTGTGTATTGCCTTGTAGGTACTGTAAGGCTTGATAGTCATGTTGTATAGGCTGATTAGAAGGGCTAGACGAGGTGATTTTTTCTATATGCCAGTGTTTTTCATGTTCAGCTTTAAAAGCAAACGCCGGTAGTTTTTGTATGCTGGCCGCAAAGGCTTCGTTAATAATTTGAGGGTGAGCTTGCTGAGTGGCTGCAATGCGTGCGGTGTCTAGTAAAGCGGTATTTAACGCTTGGCGTAATAATAACCAGTGCGTACTTTCAAAGGCAGCTAGCGCTATTAATAAAAACACCAATATAGCAACGGTGTTTTCTAAACTACTCGCACCACGTTGCTTAATAAAAGAGGAAGGGATAATAAAAAGAGAAGGCATGGTGTTAGTTTGAAACAAACTACCATGCCTGCCAAGAGGTGAGTTATACGTAGATATAATTATCTACGTATCTTTGTAATTTTTTAATGTAGCTTATCGCTTTTATCGGCTTCAGGCTGATCACTTTTAGCAATAAACAGCTGTGCACTATCTACCGCATCGAAGGTATAAGGCTTACCACAGAAGTTACAAGAAACCTCTATGCTTTCTTGCTCACTTAAGATAGATTCTATTTCATCACGCCCCAACATATGTAACATATCGGCCACGCGCTCACGAGTACATGGGCAGTGCCATTTCACAGCAGTGGGTTCTAAGAGCATAAGATCTTCTTGCCAAAACAAACGATGCATCAATTCTGAGGCCGGTAAATCAAGTAGCTCTTCACTCTTTACAGTAAGAGCGAGCTGTTGAGCTCGCTCCCAGCTAGGCTCCTCAGGAGCATCCGTGCCTTCTATGTGGCCACCGGTACCAGGTAAACGTTGTAGCAGTAAACCACTGGCTTTTTCAGCATTAGCACTTAGATGAATTTTAGTGTCTAGTTGCTCGGAATGCTTCATGTAGTTTTCTAGTACTTGGGCTAAGTTTTCACCTTCTAAGGGCACTACTCCTTGGTATGGCTCGAAATCACTGCCTGATTTAGGCTCTAACACCACAATGAACTTCCCATTGTCATAAGTGTTAAGTAGATTTTGTAAATTACCATCAACGGGTATTTCTACGTTTTCGCGTAAGGAAACCGTAGCACGTATAGCAAATTCAGACGTGCACTCTACTACCATTAAAGCAATAGGGCCGTCGCCTTGGGCTTGAAGAATTAAAGAGCCATCCAATTTTAAATTGCCCGCTAATAATACCGCTGCTGCAGTAAGCTCCCCTAAAAGATTACGTACGCAGTCTGGATAGTGCTGGTGTTGGAGCCCTGTTTGCCAAGCCTCAGTAAGCTCAACAGTTTGGGCACGTGTGAGCTGGTCTGCAAAGAGATATTTATTTAATTGATCAGTAGTCATAATAGTAAAAGTATTAGGTATTTACTTTTATATGGGGACGAATGTCTACAATACGAGTGCTTGCAAGTCTATCATGTAAAAATTGTTTGTCTGCATCAAACCAGGTCCAGATAAAAATAGTGTAGGGAGCAAAAATTAATAATAAATAGCTACCTTGATTCCCTGATTGCGCTGCTAGTAAATAAACAAACACCATAAATAACAAAGGTAACACCCACATCAGTACATATCTAAACAGCGCACGCCCCCAGCTAAGCTTTCCCCCTACTGCGGTTTGTAGCCGCATGTGCCATGTTTTCATAGGCAATGTTTGGCCATTTTTACGCCATGACAGTAAAAAATATAAACCTATAGTTAAAAATAATATGATTTGACGCGCATCACGTAAAAATAAGGCATGACGACTTTGCGTTAAAAAATCAAATATCAGTAGTACACCAAAGACTAGACCAAATAATAATATGCCTTCGTACAACATACAGAAAAAACGGCGCCAGCGTGAGGGCGTAGGCAGAGTAGTAGTGTGAGAGGGCATAGAGGTTAAGGTGATTAAGGTTTACGGTTACTTGCAGCGACCATTTGAAAATTAAAAAGACGGCAATCTAACGGGCCATTGTAGAGTGGGTGCCTGCGATTTGGTCTTAAACGTAAGTGCGAAGGGAGCTCTAAGTCACTGGTGATGAGGTTTACACTCCAGCCAGCAAAGTTCTGCTTCAAGTGGGAAGCAAATTGCGACCATAACTCCACGTCAGCCTCATCTAAACGCTCGCCGTAAGGCGGGTTAGAAACAATCCAGCCTTTAGCGGCTACGGGTTGAATATTCAAAGCATTACCCACTTCAAAATGAATGGTATTGGCCCCTAAGTGGGCACGCGCTAGGTTTGCTTTGGCGCTTTCAATAGCCGCAGGATTAATATCATAGCCAATTAAAGGCACCTCTATCTCAGGCGCAATATTAGCGCGTGCTTCGTTTTTGATGATTTGCCAAGCACGAGCATCATGGTGACGTAAACGTTCAAAGTGAAAAGGCCGCCAAATCCCTGGAGGGGCACCAAGAGCAATCCATGCCGCCTCAATTAAAATCGTACCACTGCCACAGAAAGGATCAATGAGAGGAGCATTCGGGTCCCAATCAGACAGTGCTAAAAGACCTGCAGCTAAGTTTTCTCGTAAAGGCGCTTCACCTTTATGATGACGCCAACCGCGTTTAAAGAGTGATTCACCGGTACTATCTATATACAGGGTGGCGGAGTCTTCATTTAAAAACACATGTACTTTAGCATCGGGGCGTACGGTATCTACACTAGGGCGTTCGCCTTCACGGTCCCGTAGACGATCACAAATTCCATCTTTCACCCGCAAGTTAGCAAACTGTAGGCTTTGAAAGGGGCTACGAATGGCAGAGGTGTCTACGCGTAACGTTTGCTCAGCACCAAACCAGTTTTCCCAAGGGGTTTGATAAGCCAACTCGTAGAGTTCGTCTTCATTTTCAATTTTCGCAAAACTCATTTGCACTAAAATGCGTGTGGCTAAACGGGAATACAGATTGGCCCGCAACACACCTGACCATTCAGCCGCAAAGTGACAGCCTGCGCGCCCTTGGCTGACGTGATCAAAACCTAAAGCTTGTAACTCAGTGGCTAGGGCTTCTTCTAAACCTTGAGGGCAGGGGGCGAAAATATTATAAAGCTGATCCCGTTCTGCGCTAAAGCGTGCATTGATAGCGGGGCCTTCTACTCTAGGCCTACGGGTGTCCGCCTTGGGTGTAGGGCGTTGCGCTACTTTTTTATAGCCAGAAGGGCTTTTGGCCGGACGTTTAACGGCCCGGCGTGGCGCCTGCTCAGGCTCATCAGTAGTAGTACGAGTCCGTTGCATTTGTATAGCTTGGCGCGCTCTAGCGCCAGAGCGTCTACGTTGATTTTCTATGCCCTCATCGCTCTGTGGTTTTCTTTTTAGAGTGAGGGTTTTTTTGGGAGTGGAAGTCATAAAAATTAAAAGGGTTTAAGTACTACTAAAATGAGCACTACAAGTAGCACTAGAACGGGGATTTCATTAAACCAGCGATAATAAACGTGAGAGCGTGTATTGGTGCCCGCCTTAAAGCGCTCTAAGATGCGCCCACAATACCAATGGTACAAAACCAGCCCTGCAACCAGAGTGATTTTGGCATGAATCCAGCCTGCTCCCATGCCTACCCCAAAATATAAATAGAGGATAAAGCCAGTAATAATTGTGAGAATAGCCAAAGGCATCATGAATCGATAGAGTCTGCGTGACATATCGGACAGCACTTGCAGCGTTTGGGCATCATGCGGCTGAGCCATATTCACGTAGAGACGCGGTAGATAAAATAGCCCAGCAAACCAGGAGGTCATAAAAAGTATGTGAAAGGCTTTAGTCCAAAGATACATGATTAGTTTTGTCCGCGTAGTTGGCCGTTACCGGTGAGTACCCATTTTTGGGTGGTTAAACCTTCTAGTCCTACTGGACCACGGGCGTGTAAACGGTTGGTGGAAATACCGATTTCTGCACCTAAGCCGTATTCAAAACCATCAGCAAAACAAGTGGGTAAATTGACGTAAACGGAGCTGGAATCTACCTCGCGTTGAAAGCGGCGTGCGGCTTCTAGGTTTTCAGTCACAATTGCTTCGGTATGCTCTGAGCTGTATTTACTGATGTGATCTATAGCTTGATCTATGGAAGTCACAATACGCACTGCCAATATAGGCGCTAGGTATTCTGTTTCCCAGTCAGTTTCAGTGGCGGGAGTAATGTTACTTAAGAGGTTTTGAGTGCGTTCACAACCACGTAACTCTACGCCTTTTTCTTGTAGCGCTTGGGCTAGATCAGGTAATACCGCTGGGGCTATTTCACTGTGCACTAATAGGGTTTCCATGGTGCCACAAATGCCGTAACGATAGGTTTTTGCATTAATGGCAATATTATGGGCTTTACTAATGTGGGCATCTTTATCAATATACACATGGCAATTACCATCTAAGTGTTTGATTAAAGGTACCTTGGCTTCAGCAGTGAGACGGGCAATTAGGCTTTTACCTCCACGCGGTACAATTACATCCACGTAATCGGTCATGGCAATTAAATGGCCTACGGCGGCTCTGTCAGTGGTGGCGATGATTTGCACCGCATTTTCCGGCAAGCCTGCTGCGACTAAACCTTCACGAATAATGGCACCCAAAGCTTGATTAGAATGAAAGGCTTCGCTGCCACCACGTAAAATAGTGGCATTTCCTGACTTCAAACATAAAGCCGCTGCGTCAATGGTGACGTTAGGACGTGATTCATAAATAATACCAATTACACCTAAGGGCACACGCATTTGGGCGACGTCCATGCCGTTGGGACGTTTAGTCGTGGGCCCTAAGGAGCCCACCGGGTCAGCCATGGCAGCAATTTGACGTAACCCCGTGGCCATACCGTTAAGCGCTTGTTCCGAGAGCCTAAGTCTGTCGATCATGGCAGCATCTAAGCCGTTCTCTTCAGCGGCACTGAGGTCTTTGGCATTTTCAGATTGTAAAGCCTCATGGTTGGCTTCGATTAAATCAGCCATGGCATTTAAGGCCTTGGCTTTTTGCATATCGGAGGCATTGCGAATAATTTTGGCAGCAGTGCGCGCCTGTTGACCAATTTGCAACATGTCTTGGGCCAAAGTCGTAGTATTAGTAGATGTTTCAGTCATAGCACACCAAAATAAAAATCAGTAATTAGGAGTCAAGAGTCAGGAGTGAGTAATTTGTTTGGACTAAATAGTTTAAGCAGCCAGAGCTACACGTAAACAAAGACGTGCGGTTTCTTCCCAAGCATCGTTTAGCACACCCGGGGTGTTAAGCCCTTTAATAATGCGATCCACCTCTTGGGCGTGGCGCACCGCAGCAGGCCACGTGGAAGCAGGCAGGCGTTGCAAGCAGTGCCGAAGTAGTTTTTCACGAGCACCAAATATGCGTTGTTCGCGCAATGCTTGGTTTAAATCACCGCCACTTTGTTGTATGGCAGAAAGCGTAGCCAACACACGAATTTCATCGCCTACTGCCCATAGTACCAAAGGTAAGGCTTCGCCTTCCCCACGTAAGCCATGCAAAATAGTCAAGGCGCGTTTGGCGTCACCTGAGAGCATAGCATCACGTAAATCAAATACATTATAACGAGCTACATTTAAAACGGCTGTTTGAACTTCACCTAAACTGAGCTCACCTTCAGCATAAATAAGCCCCATTTTTTGTAATTCTTGATGGGCCGCCAGTAAGTTCCCCTCTACCTGATCGGCTAACCAGTGCAAAGCTTCGGTGGTTAGCCGTTGCTTTTGTTGTTGAGCCCGCTGTTGTAACCATTGAGGCAGCTGTTGCTTAGTGACCGTAGGCACATCTACCCATTGTTTTTGGGCTGCCGCATTGAGCGTTTTGGCCCATTTACTATTGCGTGTAGCACGGTCTAAACGAGGAAACTGCAGGAGAAAAACGGTGTCGTAAGAGTTGTTTGTAGAAAACTGCTCACTGAGTTTTATAAGGGCTTCCGCTCCATTACGACCAGGCTTACCACCAGGAATACTGATATCTATAAGGCGTTTATCACCAAATAGAGATAAAGCTTGAGTGACTTCAAATACCTCAGACCAGTCACTGCGGCCATCCATCACAAAACGGTGGCGCTCGTGAAAACCTTGTTGTTGTGCGGCAGCACGAATAGCATCACAGGCCTCTACATGCAGTAGGATTTCATCGCCGCAAATTACGTAGCAGGGTTGTAAAGGCGTCAGCTTCATTCGAAAGAAGTGGCAGAGGCAGGAGGTTGAGAGACGGGTAGGGTAGGCGTAGTGTCTATTCTTAGGTTGTTTTCATAGGCTTGCTGCACATCCATAGAGCTTAAGCGGCGCACTAAACGATCAACCACAGACAACTCCATATCGTCAAACAAAGAGTCAATTTCTAGCTGTTTGGCATAAGAGCTATCTGGATTGTTAGGTATGTCACGTATAACGCTAAGAGTGGTGGGGGGCATTAAAAAGTCTCCCTTATTATCAGTCAGAGAGAATTCCATTAGCAACTGAAGCTCGTAGTTTTCTACTTCACCACTAGGATCTAAGGACAATTCACGTAAATTTCTGTTGTAAGCCAGTTGTAAAAGCTGCACTTCCGCTGCGTCCGATGAGTCCACCAAACGTAAATCAGGTGCGTTCGCAAGTAAGATACGCCGCAATCTAGCCCCAAAGCTGGAGTTTTCCTCTACATTTGTATAGAGCGTAGTAAAGGGTAGGTTATGCGATTGCTTTAGTCTAAAGCCGCAGGCATTTAGACTAAATAAGACGCTTAGCGCCACAGCAAATAGCACTGGCCGCAGCCAGCGCGGGCGTTTATAAGTCATAGTAATTGCCTTAGTGTTGGCGCTAAGCATAATGATCAACCTACTACGTTAACTAAACGGCCAGGCACCACAATGATGCGTTTAGGCTCTAGTCCATTTAAATGCCGTTGAGTGGCCTCGTGTGCGGTGGCCTCTTGCTCTATAACGGTTTTGTCCGCATCTGCGGGCACAGTCAGGGTGCCGCGTAATTTACCATTGACTTGTAGCATGAGACTGATTTCATCGGCTATTAGGGCTTCTTCATCGACTAGGGGCCAGGCGGCATCTAAGAGATCACCAAACGCTGTGCTATAAGCCAAATCTTCCCATAATTTCCATGTGATGTGGGGCACAACTGGATACAATACGCGTAGCAAAATAGAAAAACCTTCGGCGATCACCGCGTGATTCGCTGCATTATCAGCCAGTTTGGCATGATCTAAGGTGTTCAGCATTTTCATGGCGCTAGAGACCACGGTATTGTATTGAATACGCTGATAGTCATAGTCTATTTGCTTAAGAATGCTGTGAATTTCACGGCGTAATGCTTTGGCTTCAGCGTCTAAATCAGTAGGTATGGGTTGTGCTGCACCCGCTTTAAAGGAAGCTTGATGTTTATAAGCAAAATTCCACAATCTACGTAAAAAACGGTTTGAGCCTTCAATGCCGGACTCAGCCCATTCTAAGGTTTGTTCAGGCGGGCTGGCAAACATCACAAATAAGCGTGCGGTGTCAGCACCCATTTCATCAATCAGATGCTGTGGATCTACACCATTGTTTTTAGATTTAGACATGGTGCCTATGCCTTCGTACTGCACTTCAGAGCCATCTGATTTTAAACGGGCTCCCGTAATATTACCTTTGCTATCAGTGACGTTTTCCACATCACTTGGCGCAAAATACTCGATGCCGCCATTAGCGGTGCGTCTGGAGTAGAGGTGATTTAACACCATGCCTTGAGTGAGCAGATTAGTGAAAGGCTCATCAAACTTAATCAAGCCTAAATCACGCATCACCTTAGTCCAAAAGCGCGCATACAGTAAGTGCAACACCGCATGCTCAATACCGCCAATGTATTGATCCATAGGCATCCAGTAATCGGTGCGTTCATCAACCATCGCTTCAGCATTTTTGGCGGAGGTGTAGCGCATGAAATACCAAGATGAGTCCACAAAAGTGTCCATGGTATCCGTTTCACGGCGCGCATCTTTGCCGCAAGATGGGCATTTGCAGCGCAAAAAGTCTTCATCTTTGTTTAGTGGATTACCACTGCCATCTGGAATCAGATGCTCTGGTAGCACCACGGGTAAATCGCTCTCAGGTACCGGTACAGCACCACAGTCATCACAATGGATGATGGGTATAGGTGTGCCCCAATAACGTTGGCGTGAAATGCCCCAGTCGCGTAGACGATAGGTGGTTTTCTTTTCACCTAAGCCTTTTTCTTGTAAGAAGGCAGCAATACGGTCAATGGCCTCGGCAGTAGACAAGCCATCATACTCACCGGAATTCACAGTAAGACCATTGTCTTTGTCTGCATACCAGTCTTGCCATTGGGTGTCAGAGAACTCACCGTCTGCGACTTGTATCACTTGTTTAATGGGTAATTGGTAATTGAGAGCAAACTCAAAATCACGCTCATCGTGCGCGGGTACTCCCATAACGGCCCCATCGCCATAAGACATGAGTACGTAATTACCTACCCATAAGGCCACGGGCTGTTGGGTAATAGGATGAGTCACATAGAGGCCGGTAGGCATGCCTTCTTTATCACGGGTGGCAATATCGGCTTCAGACTGACCGCCTTTTTTACATTTCTCTATGAATTCTGCTAGCTCAGGGTTTGTTTTAGCCGCTTGGGTGGCTAAAGGGTGTTCGGGGGCTACCGCACAGAAAGTTACGCCCATAATGGTGTCAGCGCGAGTGGTGAACACATACATACGACCCTCTTGGATGAGGGCACCGCTATCATCACAAATATCATGGGTAAACGCAAAACGCACACCAAAACTTTTACCTATCCAGTTTTCTTGCATGGTACGCACGCGCTCGGGCCAGCCGGGTAAATGATGCTGCACTTGATCTAAGAGCTCATCGGCGTACTTAGTAATGCCTAAGTAATAACCGGGAATTTCACGTTTTTCTATCAACGCGCCCGAGCGCCAGCCGCGGCCATCTATGACTTGCTCATTAGCTAAGACGGTTTGGTCTATGGGGTCCCAGTTCACGACTTGGGTTTTTCTATAGGCAATACCCGCTTCTAGCATTTTTAAGAAAAACCATTGATTCCACTTGTAGTACTCTGGGTCGCAGGCACACATTTCACGTGACCAATCAATGGCTAAGCCCATGGCATCCATTTGCTTTTTCATGTAAGCAATGTTGTCGTAGGTCCATTTAGCGGGAGGCACTTGTGATTGAATAGCCGCATTTTCAGCCGGCATACCAAAAGCATCCCAACCCATAGGCATGAGTACGTTATAGCCACGCAGTCGGAGTTGGCGCGCCATCACATCATTAATGGTGTAATTACGCACATGGCCCATGTGTAATTTACCGCTAGGATAAGGCAGCATGGAACAGGCATAAAATTTAGGCTTTAAAGAGCCATCTGCATTGGTGGCGTTTTCGCTTACGCGATAGGCGTCGCGGTTTTGCCAGTTTTGTTGGGCTGCGCGTTCGACTTCGTTAGGTTTATAACTTTCCTGCATGAGATTTGGACTACCAAGTAGGAGATGAATAAAATGATTCTTATATTATACCGATACCACACAAAAAAGCCCCGCATGTTTGCAGGGCTCTTTGCCGTAGTCTCGCTGGGTCATACCGTAGTATTAACGTAGACGAGTTTCTTTGTACTCTACGTGTTTGCGTACTACAGGGTCAAATTTTTTGATGACCATTTTCTCAGGAGTATTACGCTTGTTTTTAGTAGTGGTGTAAAAGTGACCAGTACCAGCTGAGGATTCGAGTTTGATTTTCTCGCGAATACCTTTTGCCATAATGTGAGTCCTTTAGGTAACTGTTTTAGTTAAGAGAAGTGAGTGAGCGAAATGTGCGCTTAAACGCGTTCGCCACGAGCACGCATATCAGCTAAAACAGCATCTATACCATTTTTATCGATGGTACGTAATGCATTGGTGGATATACGTAAACGAACCCAGCGGTTTTCACTTTCTACCCAGAAACGACGTGATTGTAGATTAGGCAAAAAACGACGTCTGGTTTTGTTGTTTGCATGAGAAACATTGTTGCCCGACATTGGGCGCTTTCCGGTAACTCGGCATACGCGTGCCATGGTTATACCCCTTTAGAGTCTAAATCGGCTTCCGCGCTTGCAGTAAAAATGTTACTACGGGCGCATTAAAGCACAAAGCTAAATCTGCTTTAGCCTAAGTTGTTCGTAAAACATAACATTCTAATATATATAGTGCTTGCAGTGCAAGTATCAGCCCGGGTGTTTTTCAGCCCTGCGGCCAGAAAACCACGAAATAACCACGCATACGGCTAATACGGAGGCTAACGGGAGAGGGGATAGTTGCTGCCATGAGCTAATGGCTAAACCTGCTATAGCGCCACATAACATTTGTAATGTGCCCATAAGAGCAGAGGCAGCACCTAGACGGCGGCCCTGTTCTGCTAAGGCAAGGGCGGCGGCGTTTGGGCTTATAATACCTTGACATGCCATAAAGCCCATGAGCATCGCCATCATGCCATAAACGTTTATTATACCAAAAAAAGTACAAATCACACCAAAAAGCACAATGCTCAGTTGAGTATTCTGTGCTAATCGTAATAAACGGCTTGGGCTCGCAAAATTCAGCAAACGTACTCCAATTTGTGAAGCCAAAATCAAACAAAAGGCATTTAATCCAAACAACACGCCAAACCAAGCAACCGGAACCTCAAAGACGGTAATAAAGGTACGTGGTGAGCCGCTAATATAAGCAAACATTCCCGCTGAGCCAAAGGCCGCCGCTAAAGAGTAAAATAAAAAACCACGGTGTTTAAAGAGCGCTTTGTAATTCGTAAAAATAGTTTTGGGGTGTAAGGCGGTGATGTGTTCTGGGTCTAAGGTTTCACGCATAAAGAAACTGGTAGCAAGTAGTAAGGCCACACCACAGAAGGTCATCAGATAAAAAAGGCTACGCCAGCTGGAGAAAAGCAAAATTTGCCCCCCTAAAATGGGTGCCAAAATGGGTGTGGCACCCATAATAAGCATAATCATAGAGAGGGCTTTGGCTGCATCGCGCGTATCGAGCTGGTCACGTATGACGGCACGGGGCATCACTAAACCAGCCGCACCGCCGAAGGCTTGGGCAATACGCCATAAAGTTAAATGTTCAATGTCTTGGCTAAAAGCCACCATACACGTAGCAAAACTAAATAAAATTAAGCCAAAAATTAAGGGTTTTTTGCGCCCAAAGCGGTCTGAAATCGGGCCGTAAAATAACTGAGCTAATGCCATACCAAATAAATAACTGGCCAAGGTACGTTCTACATTTCCCTCACTAGTATTTAAGTCTATTGCCATCATAGGGAAGGCGGGCAAATAGAAATCAATAGCTAAAGGCCCTAGAGCAGTGAGTAAGCCCATTAAAATTAGCCAAGAGGGAAGCTTGCGGCCGAGCTGAGATTTTGGTTGTGGCATGGTAAATTGACTATAAACTTAATGTTGAAAATAAGTAACAAGGAAAAACAAGGAGTAAATACAATGAGTGTTAATGCAGCAGTTCAAGCCGTTTTAGACAAATTACCCTTAAGAACTCGGCTTACTTTGCCTAATGGCAGTCAAATAGGTAGTGAAGACCCTCAGCTGGAAGTTCATGCTAAAACCCCTAAGGTGTTAGCCAACTTGGCGGCTGGGCAAGTGGGGTTATTAGGTGATGATTATGTAAATGGTCAGTTTGAATTTAGTGGCTCAATGCGTGATTTAATGGAGGCTGCTGCTGCTATATTACCTGATACTCCTATGAATGAAGTCAGAGCTGGGATGTTTACGCAACTTATTATGCGTTTACGCTCTGTTTGGCGCCATTCTATGGAGCGTGATGCACAACAAATTGAGTTTCATTATGATTTATCAGATGAGTTTTTTGCCTTATGGTTAGATCCAAGGCGTGTTTACTCTTGTGCTTATTACGATAAGCCAGAAATAGATTTAGCACAGGCCCAAGAGGCTAAATTAGATTTAATTTGCCGTAAGCTTAACTTACAAGCTACAGACCGTTTTCTTGATATGGGAGCAGGTTGGGGCGGTTTATTATTATGGGCAGCCGAGCATTATGGGGTGAATGCAACTGGCATTACGTTGTCACATAATCAACACCGCTACGTAAATCAACTCATCCAAGAAAAAGGGTTAGAGGGGCGGGTACAGATGCATCTGTTGGACTATAGAAAGTTACCTGCAGATCAGCCTTTCGATAAAATTGCTTCAGTTGGGATGTTTGAGCACGTAGGGCGTGCGCAACTTACGGGATATTTTTCTCGTTTATATAATTTATTAACACCCGATGGCTTGGTGTTAAATCATGGTATTACCGCGGGGGGCGTTGATCACACTCAGTTAGGCGCCGGTATGGGGGAGTTTATTGAAAAATATATTTTCCCTGGCGGTGAGCTCACACATGTGAGCCATGTGCTGCATCATTTGGCCGAAGGGGGGCTAGAGTCTTTAGATATAGAAAATTTGCGCCCTCATTATGCACGCACGCTTTGGGCTTGGAGTGATGGTTTAGAGGCCAAATTAAAAGAGGCGCAACAGGTCCTGGAAGGAGAACAAGGTCAGCGTGCTCTACGTGCTTATCGTATGTATTTAGCTGGCTGCGCCATGAGTTTTGAGCATGGGTGGATTAGTTTGCATCAGGTGCTAGCCCAGCGTAGTCAGGTGGTAGCTGCCGAATCATTGGCTCAAACACCCGAGGCAGGTCTATACCCTTGGCGCCGAAATTATATATACAGCTAAGACTGTTATTGCCCCAAACGCAGTAGTCTAAACATCTCATTGCGATCCCCACCACGACGGCCTGCCCAGATTTCTTGGGTAGGCTGGTTAAAAATATTTTGCTCTTCTTTACTTAATTTAGGTGAGGTTTGCTGCAGCACATATGAGCAAGCGGGGTTAAAGCTGAAGTTGAGTTGATTAAAAACGTAAAAAGAAGCTCGTTGGCCCAAGCCTACCCCTACTGCGCGTACGCACTGTTGGGGATTAAGTTGAGTGAGCTGCTGATGTAATTCTTCCGATACATGTCTATAGCTGCGCGCATAATCTAAAGCAGGTAGCCATAAAGTGACAAGCAGTAGCCATGCGGTAATAAGGCCACCCGCTGATAATACCGTGCCGCGCCATAAGGCGGGCGGGTGGGTGCGTAAGCGCCACAGCACTAAACTACCCCAAGCCAAGGTGCCTAGTAAAGCAATAAGTAAAGCTAGCCAAGAGATACTGACATCAAAACCTTGCGTTTGACGATGAATGCTGTGGGCGATTTTAGGTGGCCAGCCTGAGTGCTGCGCTATCCAGCCCAACCAAATGGTGGCAATAATAAGCGAAAAACACATGACTGCAAACCAGTCAAAACTATTAATAGCAGCGCGGCGTAGCGTAGGTAAGGCAAATGCAGCTAGCGCAGAAAAAGGGACCACTAATAAGCTGTATTCAGGCTCAAAGGCATTTTGGTGAAAAAACAAAAGCAAAAAAGGCCCTACAAGCAGACTAAAAGGTACAGCAATATGTGCAAAACGTATCCAAGTACGCCATTGCCACAGTGCAATAATAACTAACGGCCAAGTAGGCCATAAAAACCACAATAAATCGCGCCCAGTATTTAATAAATGATTAAAGCTTGGCCAATGTAATTGTGCTAGATGCCATAAACGCCACTGCTGCCACCAATACTCATATTGTGCAGCCGGAAGAATCCAACAAAGCGCGATGCCGACCGCTATGCCTAGAGTGAGTAAGAGCAGCTTAGCGTGTTGGCGTAAGCTTATACATCCTATAAAAGCGAAAACAATACTAATAACTAGACTGCTTGCAACCCATAGACCTTGGTTTAAAAAACTAAAACCGATGGCTAAACCTAATAAACTAGCACCGCGCCATGGTTTCTTTAGAAATAAGCTAAGGGCATAAAACGCGGTGGAATATAAGGCCAAGCTTAAGGGTACGGTTGATGTTTCGTGCAGGCGTAATAAGATACCAATGGTGGCTACGCATAATAGCAAAGCGGCATCAGCAATCATGCGACCATAAGCGATGGCTGAGGGTTCACCCCCAAAAGGTAAAGGCAGAGGTTGTGCGGCTTTTTGGCTAGCTAACCTAAAAACTCCTTGCCATAGGGTACTGATTAAAATAAGAAAATACAGCAGGTTAGGCAGTCTTGATGCCATGATGTTGGCGTCAAGCTCAGAGCTGAAAAGCTGAAATAGAGGGCTAAAGAGACTAATGCTTAATGCCCCTATCCATATAGATAAAGGGCCTATTTCGGCATAAGCTAAATCACCTATTTGTGGTGTGAGCCATGTTTGCCAGCCTTCGTACTGTAAGGTGCTTAGCATAGTGGCTAAGCCTATTACGTCGTCACTTTTCCAAGGATCCCGAAAAAATAAACCCGCAAAAATATACAATAAGCCCACCGTCCAGAGAATGGGGCGGGGTAATTTATTGGCGGCAGAGCTAATTAAGCGTGCAGGGGTGGAAGAAGGGGTAATAATAGAAGCCATACAGTAAAAAAGCAGCGTTTACGCTGCTTTTGGAGTTTGCTGCAAAGCAAGCTGTTATTCTGCTTTTTTAGCGCGAGTACCAGCTGTGCGAGCAAAACGGGCACGGAATTTCTCAACGCGACCAGTTTCAACGATGCGAGTTTGTGCGCCTGTGTAAAAAGGGTGGGACTCGGAAGTGACGTCACATTTAAACAATGGGTATGTTTTACCATCTAGCTCAATGCTATCACGAGAGTGAAGGGTGGAGCGTGTAATAAATGTGTTGCCAGTTTGTTGGTCCAAGAACACCACTTCGCGGTATTCGGGGTGGATGCCTACTTTCATGATGTTATCCTGTTCTCTTAAAGCGGATCGCCAACAGGTAGTCTAATTTACCTGCCACGTGCCCTGTAAAAAGAAGGATTTTATCATTGAAGAGACGCTTTGCAAAGTTAAATCCATAGTGTGGTGTAAAAGTTGAATCACATTTGGCCTTGTTCAGCTAAAGAGGTGGCGTGGCCCGCGGTAATAATTAAATGGTCCAGCAGTCGGATGTCGACTAAAGATAAGGCTTGTTGAAGATGTTTGGTTAAAGCCAAATCAGCAGCGCTTGGGCTGCGCACTCCGGAAGGGTGATTATGTGCCAAAATAATAGCAGCGGCATGATGCTTAAGCGCAGATTTGACAATTTCTCGTGGGTATACCGAAGCTTGAGTGAGCGTCCCTTTGGAGACTTCTTCACTTAAAATTAAATGCAGTTGATTATCTAAGTAAAGCGCCATGCAATGTTCAATAGTTAAATGGCCCAGTTGGGCGATGCAGTAGTTTTTCACCAAACGGGGTTCATTCATTACGGGGCCTTGTTTTAAGCTTTGCTCTAAGGCGCGTTTATTAATTTCACTAATGGCTTGTAGCTCGCAGGCTTTGGCTTGGCCAATGCCTTTTTGTTGTAGTAACACATCTATATCTGTGGCTAATAAACCGCGTAAACCACCTAGCTTATGCAGTAACTGCTGAGCCAATTCGAGTACCGTATGCTGGCGTGTGCCAGTACGTAGGAGGATTGCAAGTAGTTCTATATCGCTAAGTGCCGCAGGGCCAGATTGCAATAAACGTTCACGAGGCCGCACATTGTTTAGGGATTTGCTGTCAGAAGTCATAGTAGGCATTAAAATAGAAAGATATATAAGTAAATCAATGAATTATTGAAAATATTGAATTAATTCATCAACCAACAAACCAACACATAGACGTAATAAGGGTGACAGACCTTGAGCACAGAAAACCACGATGCGCGGCCAATTGTCCATGCGGACTCTTACTTAACTTTGCACTATTGCATTCAAATTCAAAGCGGGCCGGCTGGCGGCACGGTGTTTGTAAATACCTTTGATGGCAGGCCAGCTACTTTGCAGATGGGTACAGGACAATGGTCACCGGGCTTAGAGCAAAGCTTGATTGGGAAGGCTGAAGGGGAGATTTTTGGTGTTACTTTGAGCCCTGAAGAAGCTTATGGTGAGCGCAACCCATCCTTAGTGCAGTGGGTGAGTAAAACCATGATGGGCGACTTAACTGACCCTGATAAAAACTATGAACCCGGTGATATGGTGGAATTTGCCGCCCCTACGGGTATTCATTATGCCGGTGTGTTAAAACAATGGGGTGAAGATGCCGCGCTGTTTGACTTTAATCATCCTTTAGCGGGCGCCCAAATTCGTCTAGACGTCCATATTTTAGGAATATTATGAAGCCTCAAATTGAAACTTTAACTCAACTGCCAGAGATGCAGGTGGTGCTTGCCCAGCCTCGGGGGTTTTGTGCCGGTGTAGACCGTGCCATTGATATTGTAGAGCGAGCCTTAGAGCTCCATGGCAAGCCTATTTATGTGCGCCATGAAATTGTACATAATCGTTATGTGGTAGATGATTTACGCAACAAAGGAGCTATTTTCATCAAACAGCTCGAGGAAGCACCAGCAGGGGCCATTGTAGTGTTTTCAGCGCATGGTGTGTCCTTAGCAGTGCGCGCTGAAGCCGAAGAGCGTGGTCTTACTGTGTTTGATGCCACCTGCCCTTTAGTCACCAAGGTGCATAGAGAAGTCACCCGTATGCATGCGAATGGCCGAGAAATCATCATGATTGGTCATAAAGGCCATCCTGAGGTTGAAGGCACCTTAGGTCAAGCCACTAAAGGCATGTTTTTGGTAGAAACCGTAGCCGATGTTCAAAATTTAGAGGTTACAGACCCCGATAATTTAGCCTTTGTTACCCAAACCACCCTGTCAGTAGATGATGCAGAAGAGGTGGCTCAAGCCCTACGCCAGCGATTTCCTAATATTGTAGAGCCCAAGAAAAGTGATATTTGCTATGCTACGCAAAATCGTCAAGATGCCGTTAAAGTCATGGCACCACAATGTGATGTGGTGCTGGTGGTGGGTAGTGTGAATAGCTCAAACTCTAACCGTTTACGTGAAGTGGCAGAACGTAAAGGGGCCGCCGCTTACTTACTCGATGATCCGGCCATGGTGCAGGCGGAGTGGTTTGCATCTAGCCCTCGAGTGGGCATTACTGCGGGAGCATCTGCTCCTGAAGAGTTGGTGCAACAGGTGATTGATCGTATTAAAGAGCTAGGTGCTATTTCAGTACGTACCTTAGATGGGGTAGAAGAAACGATTTCGTTTCCGCTGCCGCGTGAACTTTCTAGAAAATTAAATGTAGACCAAGGTGAATAATGAGCGCTACACGTAATTTAGTCTTGGGTGTAGCCATACTTGCTGCAGCCTATAGTGGGGCTGCATGGTATATGGGTGCTAAGGCGGAGCCGGAGATTCGTAAGCAAGTCGCAGAATTTAACGCTACAGTTGCCACTCATTATGCCGTGAGTTTAGATAAAGAGGCCGTGCATTTAAAAATCGTAAATTATAAACGTCATTGGTTTTCTTCAGATATTAGTTATGAATTACTTATTAACGATGGTCAAGAGCAATATCCACTTTTACTAGAAGATGATTTACGCCATGGGCCCTTGCCTTTTGCTGCCTTAATGAAAGGGCGCCTTGCACCTTTGTTGGCTTATAGTGAGTTGAAATTATTGCCTAGTCAAAATGTGCAGCCTTGGTTTGATGCCACGCCTAATGGGGAAGCGCCCATTACAGCGCATAGCTTTATTGCTTTTAATGGCTCTAGTAATAGCCATATTGATTTAGCAGCGGTTGATTATCAAAACGAGTTTGGCGGTCAAGTGAAAATGGAGCCTGCCACCATCAACGTGGATTATCAGGCAGCTAAAGATCAAATTACCATTGACGCTGATCTACCACGTTTTATGTTACTAGATGGTGAGAATGGTATGCACCTAGCGCTAAACCATACCTACCTTGAAGGCAGCGTTACAGATAGCGAACAGGGGCAACGCTCTGAGGCCGCTTTGCATATTGAGCAAATGGGGGTGGGCTTTGAGCAGTCAGTAGAAGTTTTGATGCATCAGCTCACCGCTAAATCTGCCTATAGTTTGCAAAATGGTTTAGTAAATAGTGCGCTTTATTATGATGTGGCCAGCGTTCAAGTGGATGGGCATGAGGTAGGGCAGCTAGAGCTAGAGCTAGACGCTAAACGTATTGATTATGAAGTGTTGGCCTTATTATCGCAGCCAGAGCTTGTAGATGAGCTTGAAGAAGCTGAGCTACAACCTTTTTTAGACCGTTTTTTCAGTCATCAGCCAGAGCTTAAAATTAATCCTTTGAGCTGGGAAAATACGGCTGGTCAAAGCCATATAATAGCCGACCTAAAAATGGCCCCCACTGCGGCCAAACCATACCAGCAAAATGAAGTGGATCTCGCGCACTTTTTTGAAGCCTTAGATCTTAATATCCGTTTGTCGCGCCCCATGATACAGGGGTTTTTTAGCGAAGATGGCTTTAGTAGTAGTTTAGCCGATATGCTGTTTACGCGGTTTGCTCAGCAGGGCCAAGAGGTGGGTTTGTTAGTTTATGATGGCAAAGACGCTACCCTTACACTACGTTTTGACGCCGCTAATAACACACTACTTTTAAATGGTAGGCCCACCGATCCCAATGAGTTATTTTACTCATGGCTAGTTTTGCAGATGGGCGGCGGCGTCTTACGTTAAACTCGTTAAAACTAAACTAAACCAGCCTCTATGCACAGCTGATGGGTTTGATAGACGTCTAAGCCCATCACGCTGCTGTAGCTGCCTTCTAAACGTTTGATAAAAATAGCGGCTCTACCTTGTATGCCATAGGCACCAGCCTTACCCAAAGGTTCTTCGCTATCACAGTAGGCGGTTATCTCTGCAGCTGATAATTCCCTAAACCAAATTTTACTGCTGGAAATGCTTTCGTAAATTTGCCCTTCATAAGCTAGGCAAGCAGCAGTGTGTACGTGATGCATTGTGCCTGACAATGCGCGCAGAAGTTGAGCGGCATGTGTTAAATCATCCGGTTTTCCTAGAATTTCACCATCAAGTTCTACCGTGGTGTCCGCGCATAAAATAGGCCAATTTTGATGTAAGTCTGGTTGGCTAGCGCGCCAAAGTAAGGCTTGCTCTAGTTTAGTGTGCGCAGTGCGTTGTACGTAGTTCAAAGCCGATTCATGAGGCAGTATAGGCTCGTCTTCTCCTTCGGGAGCGGGTACATATAAAACCTCATGCGCTAGAGCAATTTGCTGCAGTAATTCATAACGACGTGGGCTGCCTGAGGCTAGATAAAGGGGTTGAGTTGATGTCATTTAGCTCACCTGTAATATGTGCATGCTGTTAGTGCCACCCGCTTGGTCTAAGGTGCCTTTGGTTAAGATCACCCAGTCACCAGAGTGCACTGCGTTGTGCGCTAATAAATGTTGTATAGCAGCATTAGCGACTTCTTCTTGGGCGTATTTGGTAGCATTAAAGTCCATGCTGTATACGCCTCTAAACAAGGTGGCGCGTTGTTGGGTAGATTGATGACGCGTAAAACAAAAAATAGGTACCGTTGACTTAATGCGCGACATAATAAGCGGTGTGCGACCACTTTCACTTAAACTAATAATGGCCTTGATACCGGGATAATGATTGGCGGCATACATGGCAGATAAGGCAATGGTATCATCACAACGCTCAAACACTTCACCTATGCGATGTTTAGAAATACCGCTAGTAGGCTCAGCCTCTGCTCCCACACAAATGCGTGCCATCGCGGTGATGGCTTCTACGGGGTATCGCCCGGTAGCGCTTTCACCGGAAAGCATTACCGCATCCGTATAATCTAACACCGCATTGGCCACATCAGACACTTCAGCCCGTGTAGGGGCGGGGCTATGTGTCATGGATTCCATCATTTGGGTAGCAGTAATTACCAGTTTATTTAGTCTACGTGCGTGTTGAATAATACGTTTTTGTATACCCACTAGACGCGCATCGCCAATCTCTACGCCTAAATCGCCTCGTGCCACCATTACCCCATCACTGGCGGAGATAATATCCTCTAAGGCAGCATCATCGGCTACAGCTTCAGCCCGTTCTATTTTAGCAATCACCCAAGCGTCTGAGCCAGCAGCCTTCAGTAATTCACGCGCTTTTTGTATATCGCTGCCATAACGGGGAAACGACACCGCTACATAATCTACGTTTAGTTCAGCGGCGAGCTGGATGTCTTCGCGATCTTTATCCGTAAGACTGGGGGCGGAAATACCACCACCACGGCGATTAATGCCTTTGTTATTTGATAATTCCCCCGCATTGAGGACTAGGGTTTCTACGCGATCGTCAAAAACGGCTTCTACTTGTAGAACAATTTTGCCATCATCTAGTAGTAATTCATCGCCGGGACTGCAGGCATCAATTAAAGGCGGGTATTCTACAGCGACTACAGAAGCATTACCTGCATCATTCGGGTGTGAGGTGGATAAGGTGAAAGTTTGACCGGCTTCCAGTTGTACAGCCCCTTCGACAAAACGGGCAATGCGGATCTTAGGTCCTTGTAAATCTCCCATAATGCCTACAAAGCGCTTATGTTTAGCGGCTAACTGACGCACCAGCAAAGTTTTTTGGCGATGACTTTCAGCTGTGCCGTGAGAGAAGTTTAAGCGTGCCACGTCTAAGCCAGCCAATATCAGTTTTTCTAAAGCGATGGCATTCTCACTAGCAGGGCCTAGGGTGGCTACAATTTTAGTGCGTCTTTTTACCGTCATGAAATGAGATTAATCGTCTGATAAGTTGGGCATGGTGTCTGTTTTGAGATTTAGCTCTATAGGTGTGTCTCCCCAGAGCTCTTCCAGATTATAGTATTCTCGAATAGCTGGCTGCATGTGATGGATCACAATACCCCCTAAGTCTACTAATACCCATTCGCCGGTATCAGCGCCTTCATAAGCTAGTACTTCCAAGCCGGCTTTTTTAGCATTATCAATGACGTTATCAGCTAAGGATTTAGTTTGGCGAGCATTGGCTGTAGCAATGACTACGCGGTCAAAAAGGCCGGTGATTTTGGTGGTGTCAAAGGCTTGTATATCTTTGGCACGGCCTTTTTCAAGGGTATCTACTACGAGTTGTAATTGGTCTTCAATTTTCATAAATTTTTATAACTGATAAAGTTGGTGTTGTTGAATATAGTGTTCCACACAAGGAGACACCATGGTAGCCACCGACTGATGCTGTTGTAGCCGTTCACGTATCAGCGTAGCGGAAAGTGGGGTGGGGGCAAAGTCTATGGTGTGCAGAGTTTTGCCTAAGAGGTTTAAATGGTTTTGTAGCTCAGGGGGCGGGTCTATAGGGTCGCCCGGGCGTTGCGCTACGGCTAACTCCACATACTGTAATATATCTTGCCAATGACTCCAAGTAGGAAAACCTTGCAGCTGATCGGAGCCTAAAATCCAAAAATAACTGTTGTCAGTAGAGAGTTGGCTAACGGTATCGTAAGTGTAGGTGGCGCCCCCACGTTCAATTTCTACGGGATTCACCGTTAAATGAGGCTCGTTTTTGATCGCTAGCTCCAACATAGCTAATCGGTGTTTTTCATCAGCGCCTAAATATTTTTTTTGCCACGGGTTCGCCGCGGGTAAAAGCTGCACTTCAGCCAATTGTAATGATTGCAGGGCAGCTTTTGCTAAAGCAATATGGGCTATATGTACGGGGTCAAAACTGCCCCCCAGTAAACCTATACGTTTTCTAACCATGGATACGGTTTTAAATACTCATAAAGTTTGGCTTCGGGACTACCTACTTCGGGCTCCCAGCAGTAACGCCAAGCGACCTTAGGTGGCATAGAGAGTAAAATGGATTCAGTACGCCCTCCTGATTGCAAGCCGAATAAAGTGCCTCTATCAAAGACCAGATTGAACTCCACATAACGCCCCCGTCTGTAGGCTTGGAAATCACGTTCGCGCTTACCATACTCCATCGTACGACGCGCCTCTACTATAGGCATATAAGCCTTAGTGAAATGATCCCCTACGGAACGGATGAGTGCAAAGCTTTTTTCAAAACCTAGGGCATTTAAATCATCAAAAAAAATACCACCTATGCCTCGCGTTTCTTGACGGTGCTTTAAGTAAAAGTACTCATCACACCATTGCTTATAGCGGGGGTATTTATCGTCCCCAAAAGGAGCTAAGGCATCAGCACACATTTGATGAAAATGGCGTGCATCGTCTTCAAAAATATAGTAGGGCGTAAGATCTAAGCCGCCTCCAAACCAAAAAACCGGTTCTTGGGCGTCATTGGTGGCGTGAGCCACAAACATACGCACATTCATATGTGTGGTGGGTATGTAGGGATTCTGTGGGTGTATAACTAAAGAAACACCCATGGCTTCCCATGGCCTTCCTGCCAGCTCAGGGCGTTGTGCACTAG
The DNA here is from genome assembly GCF_057475285.1 of Paenalcaligenes sp. DL 309. Classification (NCBI taxonomy): domain Bacteria; kingdom Pseudomonadati; phylum Pseudomonadota; class Betaproteobacteria; order Burkholderiales; family Alcaligenaceae; genus Paenalcaligenes; species Paenalcaligenes sp. DL 309. The sequence goes on along the minus strand of NZ_JBYBKW010000001.1, from coordinate 345,395 downwards.
CGGAAGGCGGTAGCTGTGTGCCTTTTACATGGCTAAAGAGTACTGCCGCGCGTTCAAATAGCGCACCATTTTCTAAGTAGCGAGAAAGCCCGCCTCCGCCTTCAGCGCGTTCCCAGGCATCGGAAGTAAAAGCCGTGCCATCGGCTTGTTCTAGCTCGGCCACAATACGGGATTGTAAATCGGTGAAGTACTCGTAGACGGGTTGTACAGAAAATTTCATTTTATGACTCATCAGCAGGTAGTGCACGCCAGCCTATATCGCTGCGGAACTGCTTACCATCAAAGTGAATGTGATTGGCGGTGGCGTAGGCGGCTTCTTGAGCTCTGCGTATGGATTCACCTAAGGCTGTTACGCATAAAACGCGGCCGCCCGAGGTTTTAAGCTGATCACCCTCTAAGACGGTACCGGCATGAAACACCATGCACTCTTCTGAATCTTCAGGTAGGGGTTGAATGACATCACCTAAACGGGGCTCTTCGGGGTAATTGGCGGCTGCCATCACCACACCAATGGCGGGACGTCTATCCCAGTCTATAGTGGCTTCGTCTAATTTACCGGCAAAAGCCATTTCAAAGATTTCGGTGAGATCATTTTTGATACGCATCATAATAGGCTGGGTTTCAGGATCACCTAAGCGGCAATTGTATTCCAGCACTTTAATAGGGCGTGTGGCGTCGGGGCCTTCGTCAATCATAAGACCTGCGTATAGAAAACCGGTGTAAGGAATACCGTCTTTAGCCATGCCGTTTAAGGTGGGGTGAATGACTTCACGCATAATACGGTTGTGCAAGGTGGGGCTAACAATAGGGGCGGGTGAGTAGGCGCCCATTCCGCCTGTGTTTGGTCCTTCGTCAGCGTCTTTGAGGCGTTTATGGTCTTGGCTAGTGGCCATAGGCAGCACATGCTTGCCATCACACATCACAATAAAGCTGGTTTCTTCACCTACTAAAAATTCTTCAATTACTACACGTGCGCCGGCCTCACCAAATAGGCCGCCTAAAATATCATCAACCGCAGCTAAGGCTTCGTTTTCTGTCATTGCTACGATCACACCTTTACCCGCAGCTAGGCCATCGGCTTTGACCACAATAGGTGCACCTTGCTCTCGTATGTAAGCTTTAGCGGCTTTGACATCGTTAAAGGTAGCGTAGGCAGCGGTAGGGATTTTATGTTTTTTCATGAAATCTTTGGCGTACTCTTTGGAGCTCTCTAGTTGGGCTGCAGCCTGAGTGGGGCCAAAAATTTTTAAACCTTTAGCTCTAAACGCATCTACCACACCAGCAGCTAAAGGCGCTTCTGGACCTACGATGGCAAAGGCGATGTGATTGTCTTGAGCAAACTTAACCAGCTCATCTACTTCAGTAATGGCCACGTTTTTCATACGCTCGCCTGTGGCGGTGCCACCGTTCCCTGGAGCCACAAAAACCATTTCTACGCGTTGGGATTGAGTGAGGCGCCATGCCAATGCATGTTCACGGCCGCCACCACCGATAACTAATAGCTTCATAGTATAAGATTTACCAATTAAAAAATTATTCGGTTTCGTCCATGACGGCCGTTGTGTACACCTCTTGCACATCGTCTAAGGACTCCAGTGCGTCAAGCATTTTTTGCATTTGCTCAGCCTCTTCGCCTTCTAGTTCAGTTTCTGCTTCGGCTTTCATGGTGACTTCGGCAACTTCAGGCGTGAGGTTTGCGGCAGCAAAAGCATCTTTAACTGCGGTGAAATTTGTAGGCTCACAAATCACTTCGATTAAGCCTTCTTCATCAGTGATGATGTCATCGGCGCCGGCCTCTAGAGCGGCTTCCATTACGGCTTCTTCGCTAGTGCCCGGCGCAAAAATAAACTGCCCACAATGCGTAAACTGAAACACCACGGAGCCATCTACGCCTAAATTACCGCCAAATTTACTAAAGGCGTGACGCACCTCGGGTGCGGTACGGTTGCGGTTGTCTGTTAGGCAATCCACAATTACTGCAGCTCCACCTACGCCATACCCTTCATAACGTACTTCTTCGTAATTACCTTCCTCAGCTCCGCCTGCCCCACGTTGTATAGCGCGGTTAACGTTGTCTTTAGGCATATTAGCGGCTGCGGCTTTATCGGTGGCTAGACGTAAGCGTGGGTTTGCTTCTGGGTCAGGGCCACCTTCGCGTGCTGCTACCGTGATTTCACGGATGATTTTTGTCCAAATTTTAGCGCGTTTTGCATCTTGACGCCCTTTGCGGTGTTGGATATTAGCCCATTTACTGTGACCGGCCATAACAAGTCCCAAAAGAAAAAAGTCAATAAAAAGGAGAAGGGGGTAATAGTTTACTCTGCCCTTAACCTATGGCGTGAATTACACTGTTTAGTCTTAATTGTATAACTATAGGCTATTGTAAGCCTATTATTCGTTTCGTCGTAATCCCCTGTGACTTTAGCCACGTGGGAATAGACAATAAGGAGAGTTATAGATGGCAAAAACGACTGTGATAATAGCCGTAGGACGTCCAAAGACGTGTCAGCAGTGGGCTAAGGTATTTCAACAGCTGCAACCGGATTGGCGCATTGTGTGTTGGGATGATGTGGGGGATACCGTAAAAGCGGATTTTGCGGTGGTGTGGCGGCCATCTAAGCAGCTCTTTATAGATCAACCTCAATTAAAAGCGATTTTTAATATAGGTGCAGGAGTGGATGCCATTGATTTTTCCGCTATTCCCGCTGAGCTGCCAGTATATCGTATAGAAGATGCAGGAATGGCAGCACAGATGGCGGAATATGCTGTATATGGCGTTTTATTAGCCACCCAACGCTTTGCCTCTTATGGCCCACAACAACAAAATCAGCAATGGCAGCAGGCAGCGCCCATTTACCGCCATCAGTGGCCGGTAGGAGTGTTAGGATTTGGGCAAATCGGTGAGAAAGTCGCTCAAGTAATGCAAAGCTTAGGTTATCCGGTTTCTACTTGGGTGCGTACGCCACGTCCAGCACCAAATAATATTCAGCTATTTGCTGGCACTGAGCAATTACCTGATTTTTTAACGCAGAGTCGTATTTTAATTAATGTTTTACCTTTGACATCAGAAACTCAGGGCATTATTAATGCCCAGCATCTATCGCAGTTACCTGCAGATAGTTTTTTTATCAATATGGCGCGTGGTGGGCACGTGGTGGACGACGACTTAGTAGCGGCTTTAGATTCAGGTCATTTGACAGGGGCTCTCTTAGACGTATTCCATACAGAACCCTTACCTGCTGAACACGTGTTTTGGAGCCATCCTAAGGTACACATTACGCCACATATAGCCGGTGTGTCTTTGCGTGAACCGACGGCAGAGCAAATACAGGCTAAAATTAAGGCCTTCTTGCAAAATCAAGTTGTAAGTGGTTTGGTAGAGCGTGAGCGTATGTATTAATAAATCTAAGGAGAACAAATAATGACAACCATTAAATCCATCCAAATTAAAGAAAATGGTGGCCCTGAGGTCATGCAATGGGTAGACATTCCCTTAGCTAGCCCTAAGGCCAATGAAGTTCTTGTACGCAATAAAGCTGTAGGTTTAAATTTTATTGATATTTATGTGCGTGATGGCCTTTACCCAGGCGGTTTACCTCATGGCTTAGGTTTTGAGGGAGCGGGGCTGGTGGAAGCCGTGGGTGCAGACGTGGAACATGTGAAAGTGGGAGACAGAGTAGCGTATGGCCAAGGACCCTTAGGCGCTTATGCTGAAGCGCACTGTTTGCCCGCAGATCGAGTGGTGAAATTGCCTGAGCAAATTAGCTTTGAAGAAGGCGCAGCCATGATGCTTAAAGGGTTAACAGTACAGTATTTGTTTAGACAGACTTACCGCTTAGAGCCCGGACAAACGATTTTATTTCACGCGGCAGCAGGGGGCGTAGGGTTGATTGCTTGTCAATGGGCTAAAGCCTTAGGGGTCAAGCTTATAGGTACCACTTCCAGTCCTGAAAAAGCGGCTTTGGCCAAAGCACATGGCGCTTGGGAAGTGATCAACTACAAAACAGAAGACGTAGTGCAGCGGGTACGAGAATTAACTGAAGGGGAAATGCTACCCGTGGTTTATGACGGTGTGGGAGCGGCTACGTGGGAGCGGTCTTTAGACTGCTTACAGCCCCGAGGGCTGATGGTGAGTTATGGGAATGCTTCTGGTCCTGTAACAGGCGTGAATTTAGGTATTTTGGCGCAAAAAGGCTCTTTGTATGTGACGCGCCCCATGATTGGTAGCTATGTGCCTACTTTGGAAACGATGCAAGCCGCTACCACTGAGTTGTTTGACTTAGTGGTAGCTGGGCAGATAAAGGTGAATATTGGCCAGCGAGTGCCTTTAAAAGACGTAGCACAAGCGCATAAGGCTTTGGCGGCGGGTCAAACGACGGGTGCCACCGTACTCACTTTAGATTAAGGCTCGGAGTTGAGGTGGTACTGCTGTACGCGGGCCACTTCATTTTTAGAACCGAGTATTACACCCACACGCTGATGTAGTTCAGTAGGCTGTATATCTAAAATACGGGTGCTGCCATTAATAGCGGCACCGCCGGCCTGCTCTACAATAAAGCTCATAGGGTTGGCCTCATACATGAGTCGTAGTTTGCCATTACGTACTGATTCACGCTTATCGGTGGGATACATGAAAATACCGCCGCGGCTTAAAATACGGTGTACATCGGCCACCATAGAAGCTATCCAGCGCATATTGTAATTCTTCTTCAGTGGGCCCTGCGTGCCGGCTAAGCAGTCTTCTATGTACTGGCTAATAGCGGGGTGCCAATGACGTTGATTAGACATATTAATGGCAAACTCAGCCGTCTCTTCGGGGATTTTAATCTCCGGATGGGTAAGCACCCAGGAGCCCGTTTCGCGGTCTAAGGTAAAGCCTACTACACCAGCACCTACGGTGAGTATTAGCATGGTTTGTGGACCATAAACGGCATAGCCAGCAGCCACTTGTTTAACACCAGGTTGTAAGAAATCCGCTTCTTGTACATCTCTGCCGTGTGACTCTTTGGGCAGCTGCAGTACAGAGAAGATAGTACCTATAGATACGTTAACATCAATGTTTGACGAGCCATCTAAAGGGTCAAAAAGTAATAAGTTTTTGCCTTTAGGGAAGTGGTCCGGAATACGATGCAAGGTATCCATTTCTTCAGAGGCCATAGCGGCTAAGTTACCGCCCCATTCATTGGCTTCTAACAAAATTTCATTTGACATCACATCCAGCTTTTTTTGCACTTCACCTTGCACATTTTCGGAGTCTAAACTACCTAAAACGCCCCCTAGTGCACCTTTACTCACGGCGTGACTAATGGCTTTGCAAGCGCGCGCTACGGTTTCTATTAAGAGCCGTACGTCAGCAGTCACGGTATCGTGTTGACGTTGTTGCTCTACGAGATAATGGGTTAAATTCTTTTTTAAGTACATGTTATTTGCTGTCTATATCTATAGTTAATGCTTTTTGGATGATTTCATTTACATTAGCAGAAATATTGCTTTGTGCCGCTATAGATTGTAAACGTTGCTGTAGTTTTGCGCGCAATGGCTCTGCATAGTGTGCCCAAATATCAAAGACACGGCAGAGACGAGCGGACATTTCAGGGTTTAATTTATCTAAGGCTAACACCTGATCTCGCCAAAAATCGTAGCCTGCCTCGGTATGGACGTGAAGTATGTTATTTGTGCAAAACTGAAAGAGTAAGGCCCGTGCTCGATTAGGGTTGCGGAGCGTGAAATCAGGATGCTGTTGTAGTTGTAAGGCTTGGGTCGCATCAAAATAAGGCGCGCAGGCTTGCACACTAAACCAGCGATCTATAACCAAAGGATTGTGCTGCCATTGTGCATAAAAATCCGCCAAGACAGCTTGACGACTCTTTGCATCAGCATAATGCACAATTAAACTAAAAGCCGCCCATTGGTCCGTCATATTAGTGGCGGTCTGGTATTGCTGCTGTGCTAACGTTAAAGCGTCAGGGTGATTGGCGATAACTAGTTGTTTTAACGCTAGGTTTTTAAAGGCACGCTTACCTGCAGATAAAGCGTTAGGGCTGTACTCCTTTGCAGCTGTTGGTGCCTGATGTTTATGATAAAGACTCAACCAGTTCGCAGCAAAGTGTTTGGCTAAATGTTGCTTTAGCTCAGCATGAGCAGCATAGGTATTAAGAGGGTCTATAGGGGTTTGCTGCGCTAAAAGTTGACGTACAGACGGCAATACTAAAACCTGGCTTAGATACGCTGCTGAAAGATCGGTGGAAGCAATGAGTTGTTGCCATACCTCGACTAGAGCGGCTTGTTTAGTTTTATCAGTAATTGCTTGGCTAGCGAGTTCTTGTATGGCTTGCCAGCGGGCGAAGGCGTTATCGTCATGTTTAGCTAGAGTGGTAAGATCGTCCTGAGAGCGCTGCATGCTAACAGTAATGGGAGCAGAGAAATCCCGTAATAAAGATATCACTGGACGGCTAGTTATTTGTTTAAACACAAATTGCTGTTTTGCTTGATCTACCCGCAGCATAAACTCATGATTTAATTGACTGCCAAATTGTACTGTTTGGGTTTTACCTTGTTCATCTAAAAAACCCACTTTAAATGGAATTAGTAAAGGGGCTTTTGGGCTCATAGGTTCAGCTAAGAGCTCTATGCCCACCGGTGGGTTATCTTGAGTAACTGTTAGGGTGGCGCTGTGTAAACTGGCATCGTAATCGAGATCAACGCTAATGTGGGGTGTGCCCGCTTGCTCATACCAGCCAGTAAAAGCTTGAAGGTCTTCACCAGGGAATTGTTGCTGATATTGTTGATCCATTACCGCCATAAAATCATCACAACTAATAGCTTGGCCGTCAAATGTAGTTAAATAATTTCTTAAAGCAGTTTGAAAGCCGTCTTCGCCTAAAAGGGTATGGAACATACGTATGACTTCCGCCCCTTTTTCGTAAATGGTGGCGGTATAAAAATTACTGATCTCTTCGTAGCTATTCGGGCGAATAGGGTGCGCCATGGGGCCGACATCTTCAGGAAATTGCGCCATACGCAGTAAGCTCACATCATCAATACGCTTAACCGCTTTAGCACTAGTTGCCGCGGCTCCTTCTAAGCCTACCGCGAGCATGTCAGCACTGAATTCTTGCTCTCTAAAAACAGTTAAACCTTCTTTTAACGATAATTGAAACCAATCGCGGCAGGTGACGCGATTCCCAGTCCAGTTATGAAAGTACTCGTGGCCGATAACTGCTTCAATATCTCTATAGCTTTGATCGGTGGTAGTTTCGGGTTGAGCTAATACATAGGCGGCATTAAACACATTTAAGCCTTTGTTTTCCATGGCACCCATATTAAAATCACTAGCAGACACTATCATATATCGATCTAAGTCAAGCTCTAAGCCAAAACGTTGCTCATCCCACCTCATGGCATTAATTAGGCTTTGCATAGCCCAGGCAGTTTTTGGTTTATCGCCTTTGTCACTGTATAGCTGTAATAAAACTTCCCGGCCAGACGCGGTAGTGATGCGTTCTTCACGGCAGTCAAAATCACCCGCTACGACGGCAAATAAATACGAAGGCTTGGCAAAGGGATCTTCCCAAATGGCTTGGTGCATGCCATCAGCTAATTCCGTTGTGCTAATTAAATTGCCATTAGAAAGCATATACGGGAATTGAGATTGGTTGCCGCTAAGCGTGACGGTGTAGCGGCTAAGTACGTCTGGACGGTCTGCAAACCAGGTAATACGTCTAAAGCCTTCCGCTTCACATTGTGTAAATAGCTGTTGCCCTGATTGGTACAAGCCCATTAAGGTAGTGTTAGTTGATGGCTCACATTGGCTTTCTATTTCAATGAGATGGCTTGTTTTTTGTAAAGGGATAGAAAGACTATGTGTATTTAATTGATATTCGTGTGGTTTTAATTCTTCGCCATCTACCCAAATATGACGCAAAACCAAAGCTTCACCGTCTAATACCAAAGGAGTGCCTGGCATTTCAGTATGAACTTGGAAATGACTGCGTACTATTGTTTGATAAATATCAAGTTTAAAGTTTAGCTGTAAATGAGGAATATGATAGGGATAAGGCGTGTAATCTTCACGTAGTATGCTTGGATTCATCGGCTGGATTTTAAGATGGTTATTTGCTTGAAAGAGTGAAAGGAGTCGAGATGATTAAAAAAATAATGGCGTTGCTTACGTTACTTTTATTAAGTGCTTGCGCCAATACTTGGTCTGCTAAAGTGACTACCTATGAAAATTGGCCTGGCACGGCGTTTAATGCTCCTTATTTTATACAGCCCGCACCAGAAAGTCTGAATCGTTTGCAGTATCAAGCCGTGGCTGATAATGTGCGCGTAGCGATGGGAGCGGTTGGTTTGGTTGAAGGAGGGCCTGATAGTCGTCTTCAGGTGAGAATACTCTATAGCAATCCCATGTCTCAAGAAATGACAGAGCGTTTTGCTGACCCTTATTATAATGGCTTTTATCCTAATAGCTTTATGTGGGGAGGTTTTGGTTATGGGTATGATCGTAGTTTTGGTGGTGTGTTTTATAGCCCACCCTTAATGTATGTACCTGTAAGTGTTTATCATAATAAACTACAAGTGATTATTAATGATAAAGAAAAAGAGATGGCTGAGATATATAACGTAACGGCTATTCACGAAAGTAGCAGTGACAACCTCATGGAAGCAATGCCTTACTTAGCACGCGCTGCTTTTACTGATTTTCCTGGAATGAATGGTAAAACACAATATATAAAAATAAAGCGCAACCAGTAATTGAATTACGATTACGCTTAGTCAGATATACAGTTATAGATTATAGATTGTATATTTTATATTAAATAAAGTTACATTTTCATATATTATATATTGATTTTTATTAGCTACTTCTTGTCTTGAATTAAAAACTGATCGCGGTGCTGGCCTTTAGCCTCAGCATCCACAATCCAGCGTGGAGGGCGGCCGCGGCCAGTCCAGGTATCTCCTGTTTCTGGATTCCTGAAACGGGCAGGTGCAGTACTTTTTGCGCTGCCTCGTTTATTACGTTTTTCGTAAGCTTGGGCGATTTCTTCAGGAGTAATTTCATACTCAAGCATAGAGCGAATAATAGACGTAATTACCGGGCGACGCTGGCGTGAATGTAAAGTGCGCATTTTTCGCTTTAATTTATTAATCTGTTTTTCAATCTCTTGTTTTTCATTAATGAAGGATTCTTGAGGCATTGTAATTCCTGTGTTTAGTATTTTGGTGTTTCAGTATTAAGTACTAACAAATCTATAGCGTATGTAGAGTGTATTTGTATATTAATATTCTAACGCTATTTTACCTAATATAAAAATGTATTGTGTTTCTTTACTTTGCTGTAAGCGATTCTTGAGATTGTAAAAGGCTATTGTGGTTAGTAGATTGACCCCCACCTATACTGATAGCGGGGTTGTAGAATTAAAAAGGATATTAAATGACACAGAAATCGGCGGCTATTGACGCCATACAGACAGCTAAGTCTGTTTTATTAAGCCCATGGGGTTTAACTGAAGATGATTTACAGCGTAGTTTATCTGAGATTTTTGCGCATAAAGTGAATTATGCTGACTTATATTTTCAATATTCACGTAGTGAAGGTTGGAGCCTTGAAGAAGGCATTGTAAAGTCAGGCAGTTTTAATATTGATCAGGGCGTAGGTGTGCGCGCTATTAGCGGTGAAAAGACGGCTTTTTCATATTCAGATACCTTAAGTAAAGAGGCGTTGTTGGGTGCCGCCCACGCAGTGCGTACCATTGCTCGTCAAGGGCAGCAAGGCACCGTTCCTAATATAACCAGCCGCCAGCCTGCGCGGCCACTTATTTATGTGCCTAATGATCCGGTAGATAGTCTAACGGCTCCGCAAAAAGTCGCTCTATTAGAAAAAGTAGAAAAAATGGCTAGAGCTAAAGACCCACGTGTGGATCAAGTCATGGCCAGCTTAGGCGCTACCTGTGATACCGTTTTAGTGGTAGGCAGTGATGGCCGCTTAGCCGCTGATATACGTCCTTTAGTACGCTTGTCGGTTACAGTTATTGCTGAGCAAAATGGTCGTAGAGAAAGTGGCAGCTTTGGCGGTGGTGGCCGTTTTGATTTAGCTTATTTTGATGATGCCATATTAGAGCAGTACGTGAATCAGGCCGTTAGACAAGCCCTAGTTAATTTAGAAGCTCAGGCTGCACCTGCTGGCGAAATGCCGGTTATTTTAGGAGCAGGTTGGCCCGGTATATTACTGCACGAAGCAGTGGGTCATGGCTTAGAGGGTGATTTCAACCGTAAAAAATCCAGTGTGTTTACCGATAGAATTGGCGAGCAAGTGGCCTCTAAAGGGGTTACCGTAGTGGATGATGGCACTTTAGCTAATCGTAGAGGCTCTTTAAATATTGATGATGAGGGTAATCCCACCCAGCGTAATGTACTCATTGAAGACGGTGTGTTAACTGGATATATGCAAGATCAGCTCAATGCAGATTTAATGGGTGTGCCTGTCACCGGTAATGGTAGACGTGAGTCTTATGCTTACTTACCGATGCCACGTATGACAAATACTTACATGTTAAACGGTCAGCACCATCCGGATGAGTTGATAGCTTCAGTAAAAAAAGGGATTTATGCGGCTAATTTTGGTGGAGGGCAGGTAGATATTACTAGTGGGAAATTTGTGTTCTCTGCCTCGGAGGCTTGGCTGATAGAAAACGGTAAGCTGATTCATCCAGTTAAGGGTGCAACCCTTATAGGATCAGGCATTGAAGCCATGAATAAAGTTTCTATGATCGCTGATAATATGGCCTTAGACTCAGGCGTAGGCACCTGCGGTAAAGAAGGGCAAAGTGTGCCTGTAGGAGTGGGTATGCCCTCTATACGTATTGATGGCTTAACGGTAGGTGGCACCGCCTAATTTTGTTCTTTTTGGTGGGTTGTCCTTAGGAGGCAACCTTTTTTTTGATTTGACAATAATCATTCTAGATAATATGATTTCAGTTGAAATGATTATTTGCGCTGTGGAATATGAAAGCTAAATGAAAACACAAGATCAGTACGATTTACGTATTTTGCGGGCCTTAAGACGTATTACACGTTCTATTGCACTGCATTCACGCCAACTTTCGGCGGGTAGTAAAATTACAGCCCCGCAATTGGTTTGTTTACGTACCGTTATAGATAAAGGGCCACTTACTGCTACCATGATTAGTCGTGAGATGCATGTAAGTCCAAGTACTGTAGTAGGAGTACTTGACCGTTTAGAAGATAAAGCCCTGGTGGTACGAGAACGGTGTCGTGAAGATCGTCGTATTGTGTATGTTAGCGCCACAGAAGAAGGCAAAGAATTAGCAAAAAGTACCCCCTCGCCGTTGCAGCAAACCCTAAGTGATGCGTTGCAGCAGCTGCCCGAAGCAGAGCAGCTACAAATTACAACGGCCTTAGAGCGAGTGGTGGCATTAATTGATTCGGAAGCGGAGTTAGAGGTCGGGCAATCCGCATCCCCCTTATTGGAGATACCCGAGGGCGCTGTGCCGCCGGAATCGGGTTTGGTGGTTTGACAATACATACCAAAAAAGCATCATCCGTAAAAGATAGCGAGGACGCAGACCCACTGCTTTTTCGCTCGCCAGACATTGGCGATGGGGTGGCCATACAGCAGCTTATTGTTGATAGCCCACCCCTTGATCAAAACTCTACCTATGTGTACTTACTGCTTTGCTCACACTTTTCAGAAAGTTGCATCGTAGTACAGCATCAAGATCGGCTTGTGGGCTTTATTTCGGCCTACGTACATCCTCAAAAAACCAATACGTTGTTTGTATGGCAAGTGGCGGTGCATGCATCTATGCGTGGTCGTGGCTTAGCACAACGTATGCTGGATCAATTGCTATCTCGCCCTCATCTTATAAATGCCATTCGTTATGTGGAGACTACAGTAGACCCTGATAACAAGGCATCTAGGCGGGTGTTTGAAAGCCTAGCGCAACGGCATAACACCGCAATTGAAGAGTTCCCATTTTTTGAAGAAAAACATTTTGTAGAGCCACAAGTCGAGCCCTTGCTACGCATTGGGCCACTTTATAAAGAAAATAATTAGGAGAGAACATGTCTGATTTAACTATTTTTGATCGTATGGAATCGGAAGTGCGCGGTTATATTCGCTCATTTCCCGTCGTGTTTACTTATGCTAAGGGCTCAATCCTGCGTGATGAGTTTGACAAAGAATATGTAGATTTTTTTAGCGGTGCAGGTAGCTTAAACTACGGGCATAACAATGAGATTTTGAAAGAAAAGCTCATTGAGTATGTGCAAAGCGATGGCGTAGTCCATGGTTTAGATATGGCAACTAACGCTAAGAAAGCATTTTTAGAAGCGGTAGATAAGCACCTATTAAAACCTCGTAATTGGAATTACACCTTGCAGTTCACCGGTCCTACCGGCACTAACGCTGTTGAAGCAGCCTTAAAACTCGCTAGACAAGTGACTGGGCGGCAAAATGTAATTTCATTTACTCATGGATTCCATGGCGTCTCCATTGGTTCTTTATCTGTTACTGCTAACCAGAAATTCCGTCAAGCTGCTGGCGTTGATCTACAAGACACCACCTTTATTCCCTATGATGGCTATTTAGGTCCTGATGTAGATACTACGGCTTACTTAGAGCGTCTACTCGAAGATCCTAGCAGTGGTTTAGATAAGCCGGCTGCGGTGATTGTAGAAACCATTCAAGGTGAAGGTGGTGTAAACGTTGCCACTACTCGTTGGTTAAAAGCCTTAGATAAGCTTTGTAAAGAGCATGAGATCATCTTCATTGTGGATGATATCCAAGTAGGTTGTGGTCGTACTGGTAAGTTCTTTAGCTTTGAAACAGCGGGTATTCAGCCCGATATTATTACCTTATCTAAATCTATCTCCGGCTATGGTTTGCCCATGTCTATGGTGCTGATTAAGCCTGAGTTAGATATCTGGAAGCCAGGTGCTCATAGTGGTACTTTCCGTGGTAATAACTTGGCCTTTGTCACCGCAACGCATGCTTTAAATGAATACTGGGCAGATAATAGCTTTAGTAAAGAGATTCAGGCTAAAGAAGTCATTGTGCGCGATTGGTTAGAAAACTTGGTGCATAGCTACCCGGGTTCAGGTTTAAGTGTACGCGGTCGTGGTTTGATTCAGGGCTTGGTAACACCTGCGGGTTCAGATATTGCTGGTGAGGTTACAAAACGTTGTTTTGAGGCGGGTTTAATTATAGAAACCTCGGGCGCCCATGATGAAGTCATTAAGTTGTTACCTGCCCTAACCATTGAGACCGATTTACTGAAAAAAGGTCTACATATATTAGAGAAAAGTGTGGGTGAGGTAATGGCCCAAACCCCACGTACTGCAAAAGTTGTTAAATTAGGAGCGCTTTCTTCATGATAGTTCGCGATGTAAAAGATGTGATTGGTACCGAGCGCGAAGTGCGCACAGATAATTGGATGAGCCGTCGAGTGTTACTGAAAAGTGATGGCATGGGTTTTTCCTTTCATGAAACCACTATATTCCCTGGTACGGAAACCCATATTCATTATAAAAATCACTTAGAAGCTGTGTGGTGCGTTGAAGGTGATGGCGAGATTGAAACCGTGGCTGATGGCAAAAAATACGCTATTAAGCCTGGTATTGTCTATGCTTTAAATGAGCACGATGAGCATTACCTGCGCGGCGGCAAAGAGCCCATGCGTTTGATCTGCGTGTTTAACCCACCTGTGTCGGGCACAGAAGTGCATGATGCCGATGGGGTGTATCCGGCGGATGTAGACTAGATGGAATGCGGGCACGGCCCGCATTTTACAAGTGGAAGTTTCCACAAAAAAAGCCAGTTCAAAATGAACTGGCTTTTTTTGTTCAAGCATTCTGCTCCATAAAAGAGCTTAAAAACTCTTTAGTGCGCTCTTGTTGTGGGTTGGTGAAGAGTTGTTCGGGATGGCCGTCTTCTACAATTACACCTTGATCAAAAAAGCACACACGATCTGAAATTTCTTTAGCAAATTGCATTTCGTGCGTTACCAGTAATATGGTCAGATCATGTTTAGTGGTTAAACGTTCAATCACTTGCAACACCTCACCGACTAGCTCGGGGTCTAGCGCGGAGGTGGGCTCATCAAACAGCATAATGCTAGGGCGCATAGCCAAAGCGCGAGCAATGCCCACACGCTGCTGCTGACCGCCTGAGAGCTGGCTAGGGAACTTTTTCGCATGGTCGGTCAAACCAACTAGCTCTAAGTACTCATAGGCGCGCTCTTTGGCTTCCGCTTTACTTAGGCCTAAGACATGAATAGGCGCTTCCGTGACATTTCTAAGCACGCTCATATGGGGGAATAGATTGAACTGCTGAAATACCATGCCCATTTTTTTCCGCATTTTACGTAAATGCTCTTCGCTGGCGGACACTAAGGTGTCATTTTTCTTTTCGTGCCATAGTGGCTCTGAGTCCACATAGATCACGCCGCCTTGTATGTCTTCCAAGGTCATTAAAATACGCAGTACAGTGGATTTACCTGAACCGGAAGGCCCAATAATAGTGACTTTTTCACCTTTGTTCACATTGAAGTTCAGGCTATCTAGTACAGTGTGGTCACCAAATTTCTTGGTAACATTTTTAAATTCAATAATAGGGGTAGTCATTTCAGATGGATTCCTTCTTTAGGTAAGCGCTCATCTAATAAACGCACACCCCATGCAGCAATGAGGGTCATGATTAAATAAATAAGCCCAACTAAAGACAGCGGGATCATATAGTTAAAGCTACGGTCACCGATAATTTTGGCAACGCTCAGTAGTTCTAGCACTGAGATTACCGATAAGATCGGCACATCTTTCATAATAGAAACCAAGTAATTCCCTAAGGCGGGGATAATACGCGGTATGGCTTGCGGTAAAATAATGACGGTAAAAATACGCCACCCAGACAAATCTAAAGCATGTGAGGCTTCTGTTTGCCCTTTAGGTACGGATTCAATACCCGCGCGGTAAACTTCAGACGTATAAGCGCTGTATTGTAAGCCTAGAGCCAAAGCCCCCGTCATAAAAGCGGGTAAAACTATGCCATAATCAGGCAGCACATAATACAAAAAGAACAGCTGCACTAGTAGCGGAGTATCGCGTATAAATTCAGTAAAAAAACGAGCCGGCCAAGAGATAATCTTAAACCGTGCCCCTTTGAGTCCCGCTAAAACAAGTCCTAATAAAGCAGCGACTACAAAGCCGAGTAGAGTAGCTTGTATAGTGACGAGGAGACCTTTGCCTAAAATGGGTAAAATAGACCAAGCAAAAGCCCATAGGCTACTTGTGTCCCATGCAATTCCAAATAGCATTAATTTGCTCCTGCACGCCAGCGACTTACGTAGCGTTCTAGTAGTTTCATAATGGCCGTAATCACTAAAGCCATGCCAAAATACATAAATAACAACAAGGTATAAATGGTGGTGCTGTCTTGGGTGAAGTTACGTAGTTGTTCTGCTTTGAAGGCCAAGTCAGCCAAACTAATGAGTGAAACCAATGCTGTGTCTTTGAGGTTTTGTACAGCTAAGTTCCCAAAGCTTGGCATCATTTCTGGAATGGCTTGCGGCACAGCAATACGCCACATGGTTTGGCGCGGGCTAAAATCTAAGGATTTAGCCGCTTCGTATTGCGTAGGAGGTACGGCCTGAATGGCACCCCGTACTACCTCTGCAGCATACGCGCCTATATTTAACGCTAAGGCCAACGTACCTACCACTACGGGAGGCATGCGCAGATCAATGCCTATCATTTGACCCACTACCGGCAAAGCAAAATAAAGCCAGAAAAGCTGCACCAAAAGTGAGGTGCCACGGAAAAACTCAATAAAACTGATACTTAGTGTTTTAACGAACCAGTTTGTTGAGAGGCGCCCCACACCAAATACAAAGGCAAAAATACCACCTAATAGCGTGGAGTAAATAGTCAGTTGAATAGTGACCCACGCACCCGAAAGCAGTGAGTCACTGTAAGTAAGCCAGTTCATGGATATTAATTAGCAGCACATAGTTGAGCCGTGGTCTTCGTGTTTGATTCGTTCATGTCCACCTCGCTAAAACCGTATTGGCTGAGAATGTCGCGCCACTCTTGTGTTTGTTTAAATTTAGCCAGTTCTGCATTGACGGCGTCTCTTAATTCTTCAGAGCCTTTGGCAAAAGTGAAGCCACCCCAGCTGCGCACGGCTTCGCCATCAATGATGGGGTCGGTAAAGTTAGCAGCAAGCTCTACTTTATCACTTTGACTGGCTAAACCCGCGGCAGTTAAACCGGTGGCCGCGTAGGCATCAGCGCGTCCTGTAGAGACGGTAGAGATGGCATCAGAATTATTAGAAATAGTCACAAGTAAGGATTCATCAACACCTAATGCTTGCATCATTTCTAATTGATCTGCCCCCGCCATAATGGCAACTTTGTACTTACCGCTAGTGAAATCATCGTAGCTGTGTAGGTCTTTAGGATTGCCTTTGGCAACCAGCAAGCCTTCACCGTAAGAGCTGTCTGGTTCGGAGAAAAGTACGGTTTCACAGCGTTGTGGCAGAATGGCCATTTCCGCTGCCACCATGTCAAAACGGTCTGCCTGTAAGCCCGGAATCAAGGAACCAAAGTTTGTGGTTTGCCATTCAATCTTCTCTATGCCTAGGGCTTTAACTATGTGTTTAGCCACATCCGGACCGGCCCCTTTAGTTGTACCGTCCAAATCGGTGTAACCGTAGGGGATTTCATTGGCAACGGCAATGCGGATTACCCCTTTTTCTTGCAGTTGAGCTAAATCAGCAGCAAATACATTGGCGCTCAGTGCCATTAACGTGGCGGCGGTAGTGGTAATTAGTTTAGATTTACGTAATAAGGTCATAATTTTCCTTTCTGTAACAAGTAAGTGTTGAAATCATACCTTATAAAATCATTTCTACTCAAATCATTTACCATAAAAGAAAAATGAGTTAAGAGTGAGTTTTAATAAATAATGTGCTAGGATAAGATTATGTACAGTGCAACAAATAACTTTTTCTTTTATTTTTATACTTTTCCTATGCCGCTGGCGCAGGAAGGGATGCCTTGTACACTAAACACATAGCAAATAGATTCCCAACTAAAGCCGCCAGCGCTAAGGCGGCTTTTTTTGTGCCGTCACCTTGCTGGCACAACCTAAATGGAGTTCGATCGTGTCGCATAATACTGATGATTTACGTATTCGAGAAATTAAAGAGTTAAGCCCCCCAGCCCATTTAATGCGTGAGTTTTCTAGCTCAGAGCAAGTTTCTAACTTAGTGCATAAGTCTCGCGAGGCTATTCACCAGGTGTTGCATGGTGAAGATGATCGCTTAGTCGTAGTGATTGGGCCTTGTTCTATTCATGACACCAAAGCGGCCTTAGAGTACGCTCAGCGCTTAGCTCCTTTACGCGAGTCATTAAAAGGAGAGTTAGAAATCGTGATGCGCGTCTATTTTGAAAAGCCTCGTACCACGGTGGGTTGGAAAGGCCTTATTAATGATCCAAACTTAGATGGCAGCTTTAATATAAACCAAGGCTTACGCACAGCTCGTCAATTATTATTAGACGTGAATGAATTAGGTTTGCCAGCGGGCTGTGAGTTTTTAGATATGATTACCCCGCAATACATTGCAGACTTAGTTTCATGGGGTGCTATTGGTGCGCGTACGACTGAAAGCCAAGTTCACCGCGAGTTGGCTTCTGGTCTTTCGTGTCCGGTTGGATTTAAAAATGGCACCAGTGGTAGCACACGTATTGCCATTGACGCTATTAAAGCGGCTTCGCAGCCCCACCATTTTTTATCTGTTACTAAAGGAGGGCACTCGGCTATTGTTTCTACCAAAGGCAATGAGGATTGTCATATGATTTTACGTGGCGGTAAGTCCTCTAATTACGATGCCCAAAGTGTGGATCAAACCGGCAAAGAGATGGAAGCCGCCGGTTTAACGCCTACTATTATGATTGATGTGAGCCATGCTAATAGCGATAAAGATTATAGACGTCAGCCCCTAGTGATTGAAGAGGTGTGTAAGCAGTTGCAGGCAGGTGATGAGCGTATTATTGGTGTGATGGTAGAAAGCCATTTGGTAGCAGGACGCCAAGATCAAATTGAAGGCCAACCACTTACCTACGGTCAAAGTATTACCGATGGCTGTATTGGGTGGGATGATACCGAAGCCGTGTTAAACAATTTAGCTGCGGCAGTACGAGCTCGTCGCGCTGTGAGAAAATAAACCCTTATTAAAAAAGGCATACAGAAAAAAGCGCTGTGACTGAGGTCGCAGCGCTTTTTTTGCGAGTACAATAGACAGCATTATTTATTAAAGATGAATTTATATTATGACTATATCTAAAGGACGTGTGGTTATAGGTCTTTCTGGTGGCGTGGATTCTTCTGTTTCGGCGTGGTTGCTAAAGCAACAAGGCTATGAAGTAATAGGTCTTTTTATGAAGAACTGGGAAGACGATGACGACAGTGAATATTGCTCCAGCCGTCAAGACTGGCTAGATGCAGCCAGCGTAGCAGATTTATTAGGTATAGAAATAGAAGCCGTTAACTTTGCTGCCGAATATAAAGAACGTGTGTTCGCCGAGTTCTTACGTGAATATACGGCAGGGCGTACCCCCAATCCCGATGTGCTGTGTAATGCAGAGATTAAATTCAAAGCGTTCTTAGATCATGCCATGAGCTTAGGCGCTGATCATATAGCCACGGGTCATTACGCAAGGGTGCGCGCCGTAGAAACAGAAACGGGTACTGAGTATCAGCTACTTAAAGGCATAGATCAAAGTAAAGATCAAAGTTATTTTTTACACAGACTGAATCAAGCCCAGTTATCTCGTACTTTATTTCCTCTAGGAGAAATAGAAAAAACAGAAGTGCGTCAGATTGCTGAGCAACTCAAATTACCCAATGCGCAAAAGAAAGATTCTACCGGTATTTGCTTTATTGGTGAGCGTCCCTTCAGAGAGTTTTTAAACCGTTATTTGCCTACTAAACCTGGCCCCATTAAAACGGCCGAAGGGCAACAGGTAGGTGAGCATATGGGGTTAGCTTTTTATACGTACGGTCAGCGTAAAGGTTTAGGTATAGGTGGAGTAAAAGGCTCACAACGTGAAGACGGTACCGCTGATGCATGGTACGCCGCACGCAAAGATCTAGAAAATAACACCTTATATGTGGTGCAAGGTCATGATCATCCTTGGCTTTTAAGGCATGAGTTACAGGCTCAGGATGTGAGTTGGGTGGCTGGTCATGCGCCAACAGCCAAGACCTATAGCGCCAAAACCCGTTACAGACAGCAAGATGCAGTCTGTGAGATTCTACACGTGTCGGAAAGTACGTTGAGTCTGCGTTTTACTGAGGCACAGTGGGCCGTTACACCAGGTCAGTCCGTGGTGCTTTACGACGGCGATGTGTGCTTAGGTGGCGGTATTATTCATAACGAAAACTGAATTAAATGATTGAATTGCATTAATTATGGATCCTTATTTTATTTTTTTATTTGCTGCTTTAGGTGCCTTTGCTGGGTTTGCTGCAGGCCTTTTAGGTATTGGTGGCGGCATGATTCTGGTGCCTTTTTTAAATCTGCTGCTGCCAAAGCTTGGCGTAGCACCCACATTAGTCGTGCATGCTTCTATTGCTACCGCAATGAGTACCATTATTTTCACTTCCATTTCCAGTATGCGTGCTCATCAAGCTAGCAATGCCATTCGCTGGGATGTGGTGTGGTTAATGGTACCTGGATTAATTGTGGGGGGCTTGATTTCCGGAGGAGCGATTTTTGCCTACATTAACGGTTTAGTCTTAGCCATTATTTTTACGGCTTTTGTGTTTTACTCTGCTATCAAGATGTTTGTAGGGGGTAAACCGCCAGCGGGAAGAGAGTTACCTAAACCCTGGATTGTACGTGCCGTGGGTGGAGTGATTGGTTTTGTGTCTGGGCTCTTGGGTGCAGGAGGTGGATTTTTATCCGTGCCGTTTTTGGTGCGTTCCAATATCGCCATGCCTATAGCAGTAGGTACTTCAGCGGCTTTAGGCTTTTTTATTGCTGTGGCAAATGGTGTGGGTTATATGATTTCAGGTGATAAACACACCGATTTGGCTGCAGGCATGTTGGGCTATGTGTATTGGCCCGCCTTAGTGGTGTTGGTGGCGATGAGTATGTTGACGGCTCCGGCTGGAGCCCGTCTAGCGCATCGCATGCCGGTCAATCGATTAAAACGTATATTTGCTTTAATGTTGCTAGGTTTAGCCACGCAAATGCTTATAGATACTGTAAAAGTACATCTATAGAAAAGCGATCAGTGTTTAGCGTTGCGTATTAGGCTTCAGCAGCCGGTGGCTTGGTGGCAATAAAAGAGGGGCGAGTTTCTAGCCTCTCTTGTAAGGCGGTAAGTTTAGGGTAGTCATTACGCCACGTAATTTCAGGGTAGCGGAAATCTAAAAAGCCCAAAGCACAGCCTACGGCAATATCAGCAAGATTAAAGTTTATACCCATGCAATAGGGGCTATTTGCGGCCAACTCATCTTCCATATATTGTAAGGCTGCCGTGATTTTCTCTTGCTGCCTTTCTACCCATTCAGAACTTTGCTGAGCAGGCTGACGGCGATGTAATTCTATACGAATCGCTTGTGCCGCATCCATGAGGCCATCGGCCACAGCTTCCCAAGCTTTGGTGCTAGCCCTATCACGCCCAGATTGTGGCAGTAATCGCCCCACCGGAGATAAGGTGTCTAAGTATTCAACAATAACTCTAGAGTCAAACAAACTGCCGTAATCATCCATAATCAGACAAGGGATTTTTCCTAGTGGATTATGTTTTTGTACGGCATGACTATCTATCTCCCATACGTCTTTGAGTAGTAGATCGTAGTCGAGTTTTTTTTCAGCCATCACAATACGCACTTTACGTACATATGGGCTAGTGAGAGAACCAAGAAGTTTCATAGATGGAAGAGTAGTTGAGTTGCAATGCCTAAAAAGTATATCAAGAACCCCTAGAGAAACAGTAGGCAAGGGCTTTATTTAGACTTGTAGTGGTGGTTTATTTGATTTCTGTGGTTTATATGTCATGGATTAGCAATAAGGTGCTGATTTACTCGATTTTTTTGTTTATTTGTGAATCAGCGGTTTTTGAAGAGGCAATGGTAGAATAAAGGTTTTACTCACCATATCACTCATTATTATGCAAATAGTAGATCAACTCACTCCTTTAAATGCGTTGTCTCCCTTAGATGGGCGTTACGCTAGCCGTTGTAATCCCTTACGCGGACTACTCTCTGAGGCTGGATTTATGGCTCATCGGGTGGAGGTAGAGGTAGCATGGCTAATTGCCCTATCCAAAGCTGGATTACCTGAATTAGCGGAGTTTTCTCCGGCGGCGCAAGATCGTTTAAGTAGCCTGGTTTCAAATTTCACTGAGGCGGATGCGCAGCGCATCAAAGAAATTGAGCGTGTAACAAATCACGATGTTAAGGCGGTAGAATACTGGCTTAAAGAACAGGTTGATGATGATGCTGAGCTTAAAGAGGCGGCTGAGTTTATTCATTTTGCTTGCACTTCTGAAGACATTAATAACACCTCGCATGCTTTAATGCTCATCCGTGCACGTGAGCAAGTGATCTTGCCACAGTTGCAGCATGTGTGTGATCAGATTAAAGCCAAAGCCCGCGCTTATGCTGATCAGCCTTTATTATCACGTACACATGGCCAACCCGCCAGCCCCACCACTATGGGTAAAGAGTTTGCCAACGTAGTGGCACGGTTGCAACGTGTTATAGATAGCATAGAAGTTATTACGCCTTTAGCTAAGCTTAACGGCGCCACCGGTAACTATAATGCACACCTTAGTGCCTACCCGGAGATTGATTGGCCCACTTTTAGTAAAAATGTGTTGAGTGGCTTAGGTTTGGTACAAAATGAATACACCATTCAAATTGAACCGCATGATTGGATGGCTGAGTTATTTGACGCTATTGCCCGTGCTAATACTATTTTATTGGATTTTAACCGTGATATTTGGGGTTATATCGCTTTGGGTTACTTTAAACAGCGCTTAAAAGAGGGCGAAATCGGTTCATCCACCATGCCGCACAAGGTGAATCCCATTGACTTTGAAAACTCCGAAGGCAACCTGGGTTTAGCCAATGCTGTTTTAAAACATCTTTCTGAAAAGCTTCCTATTTCCCGCTGGCAGCGTGATCTGACTGATTCTACGGTTTTACGTAATTTAAGTGTGGGCTTGGGTTATAGTCTCGTTGCCTATGACGCTTGCTTACGCGGATTAGGTAAATTAGAGCTTAACGCAGAAGTAATTGATGCGGATTTAGATAATTGCTGGGAAGTGTTGGCTGAGCCGGTGCAAACGGTTATGCGCCGCTATGGTATTGAAAACCCGTATGAGCAGCTTAAAGAGCTAACCCGTGGCCGAGGTATTAATGAAGCTGGCTTACGTGAGTTTATTACTGGCTTAGATTTACCTGAAAAAGCCAAGACAGATCTACTGGCGCTGACTCCCCGTACTTATATAGGTTTAGCTGCCGAGTTAGCCGCTCGCATTTAACTTTAGTTTTCTAAAGTTCGTCCGCAGCCGCGTAATACGCGGCCCTCAACTTGAAGTACCGCTTTGTAGTCATACACCGTATCGCTCATGGTGTCTGAGCAGGTGGCATGGAGTATATCGAGGGCCAGCGGCTGCTGATTATAGGTACTGCGATAATGGGTGCCAGCATAGGAATACTCGGGCGTGGGAAGGGCTACGGTAAAAGTGCGCTCGCCATAATCTAATAACACTTCGGCTTGCTGAGAAGCGTCAATTCTTACACTCCACCCTGGCTCGTTACCTAAGGCCTGAAAAGGCAGGCTAATCATCGCTTTATTCGTTGTATTGGTGCTGGGGCTTGGGGTTGTAGATTGAGTAGTACAAGCACTCAAAGCAAGTACGGTTGCCATTACAGTAATGGTTAGGTAATTAGCTTTCATGCGTATGCTCCGTATCGTCGTAATTAATAAGATGGCCAAGTTTTTTTGCTTTGGTATATAAATAAAAACGATTGTGCTTATTGGGCTCTATGCTGTGGCCTATGCGTTCCGTCACGGTAATGCCTAAGTCTTCTAGGGCTTTAACTTTGCGGGGGTTATTTGTCATTAAGCGCACTTTTTTTATATTAAAAAAGTTCAGCATGGGTTCGCAAAGTCTATAATCCCGTTCATCGGCATCATGCCCAAGGGCTTCATTGGCCTCTACTGTATCAATGCCTTCATCTTGCAAATAATAAGCTCGAATTTTATTTACTAGACCGATGCCTCGGCCTTCTTGACGCAAATAAAACACCGCACCGCGTCCTTCTTCGGCAATGCGCTGCAAGGCTTTTTCTAGTTGTGGGCCACAATCGCAGCGTAGACTAAATAAGGCATCACCCGTTAAGCACTCGGAGTGTAAGCGTAAAAGTACGGGCTCGGGGGTAGAGAGGTCACCAAGAGCAATCACTAAATGTTCTTTTTTTGTGTCTTTTTCAACAAAAACATAGAGAGTGAAAATAGCCCAGGGCGTAGGTAGCTTAGCGGAAGTAACGAAATTTAACAAAACAGTGATCCAAGTAAAATATTTGCATTAATAATAGCATTACCGCTTAAAAAAAAGCACTTTGTTGATTAGACAAAGTGCTTTCAGGCCATAGTTTGAAGGATTTGTGTAACGCTACACTTTTTCTACACGCAAGGGCAAGCCTTGTCGCACTACTGCGCCAGATACCCAGTCAATCCAGATATTGTTATGGTCACCACGGGTTACATCTCTAAAGCCTAAATCGTTAAGATTGACACCCGCAGCTAACGCTGGGTTGTGTGGGGTGGTGACACCATCAATCACATTCGCTTTAGCGCCTAGCTCTTTATGGCCATAACCATGCTCAATCGCTATGGTACCTTGCATAACGCCATCACGTATCATCGCGACCCCTTCCACAGAGTTGCCTGGTGTAACCAGACGTATACGCTCACCGTTATTAATACCTAAAGCTTTCGCATCTTCTTTATGAATAGATAAAGGGTTATGAGGGTGTACTTGGCGTAAACGATCCACACCAATGGTCATGGAACTCATCAAATTAGATTTATAAGACGTCATCAAGAAAGGCCATTCATCGGTGTTATACATAGTACGCATATCGGTACCATCGGCTAAGCGAGTGGGGTACCAAGTGGGGCAGCCACTGTTATTTTCACCGGTCATGGAGTGCTTAGACTGGTAGAGGTCTTCATCCCAAATGGTAAGCATGGTGTTGTAGCTGTCTTTGATTTGACCTGTGCTTTCATCCCACGCGTCTTCTAGGTTATCGAAGCGGCCACCACGAGTCATCACCATGGCGACTTTGCGCCATTCTTCCTCTTTTACGCGCTCTTTGATGGTGTTTACATAAGGTGTTAAACCGGTGAGTTCTATGTCGCTATCAATGGCGTCGCCTACGGGTCTTCCTTGCGCATAGGCAATATTAGCAATAGCGCGTATATAAAAATCCGCTGGTGTATCGATGGCGTAGCGCTGATCGCTTTTGGGATCCCCAAGAGCATCTTTACCAAAACCGGGCATACCTAGACGTTTTGCTACAGCAATTAAAAACATTTCAGCGCAGATGGTTTCCCCGTCAGCGGTGCGAGCCACCTTAGGCTCCACCACAGGCCAACGTATTGAAGAGCTTTTTACAATCACATCCGACCAGGGGGCGGAAATTCCCCAGCTTTCGTAAGTGACAGTATCAGGCACAATGTAGTCTGCCAAAGCGCTGGTTTCATTAATGAAAGGGTTCACTGCGACCACTAAGGGGAGTTTCTTCGGATCGCATAAATCATCGTATAAGGCATTACGGAAACCGTTAATGCTGTATACAGGATTGCTCATATGGTTAATCCACGCCTTGGCCTTATACGGATAGCCCGCCATGCCGGAAGCCACAAACTCCGAGCTCAACGTGCCCGCTACCATGGGATACCAGGGGGCGGGGGCAGGGTACGGGTTTTCACCTGCAGCCACTTTACGTTTGAACTCAGAGGATTTTTCGTAAGGGATGTTATTACGTGAAAGATTTAAACCTTGGGGTTTAGCTTGACCTTTAAAACGGAAATCATAGCGCGGACCAGGGCCAAAGGGACCAAAGGGGCCAGCATCTAAGACTAAGCCGCCTTTTACGTTTAAGTTACCCACTAGGTTATTTAACATGGAAATAGCATAGGCCGTGTAGAAGCCGGCGCCATTCATGGTGCCCCCGTGGGCATCCACCACCGCTTTTTTGCCATAACTACTAAACTCTTCTGCTAGCTCTTTAATGTCTTGTACAGAAACACCACAGATCTCACTGTACTCCTCAAAGCTCATGCGTTGCGATTCTTCACGTAGTTTGGCTAAAGAAGTGCAGACGGCAACCGGTTTATCGCCTAAGCCCACGACGGTAATTTCACGCTCTACAAAAAGTTCAGCTGGTTCAATGATGGTGTTAGGGGCTAGTGAACCATCAGCGCGCTGCACTACAAACACGTCATCAGGCTTGGCTTCACCATCAGCCACTTCATTGACGGGCCAGCCCATATCTGAAGCGCGTAAAAAGGTGCCAAAGCGGGGGTGTTCTGGATCATTAATCATCAAGTGGGTGGCGTTACACCATGAAGCCTCCCCAGCGGCCTTCATTGCTTCCTGTCCCGGTTGCGATAACATCACGGTATCAATACGTTCGTTTTCTAGCATCCAACGTATTAATGCCATGACTAAAGCCAAGTCGGTGGCGGGTTTGACGGCTAACCAACGATTACCAGAACCAGCAGCCAGACTGGATGAGGTAGGTAATATGGGCGAGACCACTACGTATTTGAATGGGTTGTCAGGGCGGGATCGTGCTTCAGCTAGTTCGCGGCCTTGACGTTGGAAAGGGTTACCAGATTGCGCTGGAGCGGCCCCAATAAATAGACCAAATAAAGCACTAGTCCAATCGGGCTTGCCGTGTGGCATGCTATCAATAGCGCCTAAGGCTGCACCCGTACCCACTCTAAAACTTTGACCACAGTAAGAGCCATGATTGGCCCAGTTAACGGTACCAAAAGATTGCTGCGCAAAACGGCGTAATAAGCCAGTACGGCCCTCATTGGCTGAATCCGTGACAATGAGTTGGTTAGATAAGGGCCCGTATTCGGGATTTTCTGTATCGATGAGGGTTTCACGATCATAAATGGCGCGTAAGCCATCTACATGACCTTCACCGAATAAATCACCCCCCTCACACACCTCTTCTACCAGTTGTTCAAAGCTAATGGATTCCCATTTGCCTTCACCACGTTTGCCTACGCGTTTTAAGGGTGTTAATACACGGTAAGGGCTTTCTACCTGTTGTTGTAATGAGGTGCCACGAGCACAAGAAGTAGCCCTACCACCTAGGCCTTTTTCAGAGCCTAATCTGGCATAGACGTCACGTACGGGTTCATCCATAGAGGCAGGGTCCGTAGTTGCCAAGGGGTGATAAGGGTTCCCAGCAATACGCATGATTTTATTATTGTTGTGATCTACTCGCACTCGTACGCCGCACTGCGTCCAACAGCCTAAGCAAACTGAGGGACTAACAATTTGACCTGGCGTAGGGATGAGCGCTCCTGAGGAATCGATGGCAAACTCAGGTACTAAGGAGTTGCCGCGCACCGCATGTTTAGGAGGGTGTCCAGAGGTCCCTTTAGTAAAACCTTTGACGGCATTGACGACGGTATCACTGTAACCTGCTGCAAAAGCGGCCAAACCACCGGCCGCTAAAGAGCCGTGCTTTAGTAATTTACGTCTATCATTATTGGTTTTGTTTGGGTTGTTTGGTTTATCTTGCTTACTCATAATTCTATTCCGTGTGTGATTATTTTATTAAACACTTAATTTATGTGGGGTGGGGTAGCGATCTAAAAACCAAGTCACCACAGCCAAAACGGTTACGCACAAGCCAAATACTCCAATCATGCCAAGTAAACCATTACTACCTAAAGGCATACTGTGCATGTAGAGGCCAGCACCATATTTCGGTACACCTTGTACACTCATGAGTACAATCCAGCGGAACACCCAGGCTGCCGCCATCATGGTGATGCCACAGACTAAAGAGTGCATAGGGCTACATAAACGGTCAGAATTCACGCGTAGCATTAAGAATAAAAACACGGCTAAAATAAGTGAGATAATTAGACTTAGACGCCAGATAGGATAGGTGCTAAATAATTTCATCGCAGCCGGAAATGACGAGTCAAAGCCCATAATACCGCTAATGATCCAAGCTACTCCGCTTAGGAAAAGCAGGATCATGGCAGCCACACCCAAACGACGCACCAACATGGAAGGCATGGCCGCCATACCGCCAGGCAGCCAACGGCCTACAAATAGCATGGCACCTAAAGCAGCCAGCCAGCCAGTGAGAGCAAAGTTGATAGGTAAGAAATAGGTATGCCACAAAGGCCGGGCGCGTACAATCATGACTTCAGCGCCTGTGTAAACCAAAATGCTAATGGCTGAAAAAATCAAGGCAATACCGGTAAGGCGCATTAATGTATCTTTGCGTAGCCACCAGAAGGCACAAAAGGCGAGTGATAGCACCACAAAAATAGGCAGTAATACGGAACCTATAGACATCCAAGACCAAGGCGTAAAATAAGCATAGAAATGCCAGAAGCGAGCGGGTTGATGTAAATCGGCTAAGAGGGCAACTGGCGCTACAACGGCCGTGGTGAGTAATACCGTCATGGCAGCAGGCATAAGCTTACGAGCCCGTGACTCTGCAGGGCTAAACGCTAAACAAGCCGCTGTAATGGCGGTAGTCGTAGCAATAGCAATCAAAAAGAAATATTGCACCGCCCAAGGTAACCAGGCCGCGTCATAGGCAGGAGTTAAAATTTCAATAATATTCATAGTTACTGTCCTCTTAGAATTCAGCGACTAAACGTACGCTGGTCTGACCTTCTACGCCATTTACAAAAGCGTCAGGCATACCGATGTAATAAACGCGAGGTTGCGTGTTCATATCGGGTTTAAGGACTTTGATGTCATCGCTGTGCTCTTTAAGCATTTGAGAAATCACGCTGTCAGGATCGTTTAAATCACCAATAATACGAGCACCACCTACACAGGTTTCTACACAGGCAGGCAACAAATCCACTTCTAAGCGGTGCTCACAAAAAGTGCATTTATCAGCGGTTTGGGTTTCATGGTTAATAAAACGTGCATCGTAGGGACAGGCTTGTACACAGTAAGCACAACCTACACAGCGTTCGTTATCAACTAGCACAATACCATCATCACGTTGGAAGGTGGCTTGGACGGGACATACCGGTATACAGGGAGGGTTTTCACAATGATTACATAACCGGGGCAAGTTAAACATAGCGGGTAGACCATCATCGTAATCTTCCACTTCATATTGTAATACCGTGGTACGAAACTGCCCTATAGGGGGTAGGTTTTCCATGGAGCAACCCACGGTACAGGCTTGACAGCCAATACATTTACGTAAGTCTACTAACATACCAAAACGCTTTCCCGTCATGCCTGGACGGCGCGGAGGTTGATCATTAATGCCGGCTTTGGCGGGGGTTATAGGAATAACAGTGGCAGCAATCCCAGCACCCAAGAGATTCTTGAGAAAACCTCGCTTACCTTCTTGTAGTTGTTCAGTTTTCGCTATTTTACGCATACATCCACCTGTGGGAGACTATTTTTTAAGATTTAAGAATAAGCTTATAGCTAAAAACCCGAGTATGCCTTGATACTTGTCAAGAAAAAGAGCAGTGAGTTAGTAGTGATAAATGGTAGAGTTAGGTAAAAACTAGACAGTATGACGAGTTATAGTTAAGCTATTAAGATGTACTGTTAGGCAAAACATACGTATATAAATAGGTTAATAACTGGGCGTAAATTAGTAAAAGCAAAGAGATTGCCTAAAGAAAAAAGAATGAAGAACTGCCCAGTGATAACTAATAACACAGGAGTAAGTTTTGACTCAAAAACGAATTGCGATTCTAGGTGCTGGCCCTAGTGGTTTAGCACAATTACGTGCCTTCGAAGCGGCACGTAAAGCCGGTGTAAAAAACTTGCCGGAAATTGTTTGTTATGAAAAACAAAATGATGTGGGCGGCATGTGGAATTACACTTGGCGTACCGGTTTAGACAAAAATGGTGAACCTGTTCATGGCAGTATGTATCGCTATTTATGGTCTAACGGTCCTAAAGAGTGTTTAGAGTTTGCCGATTACACTTTTGATCAGCACTTTAACCAGCCCATCCCCTCTTATCCACCCCGTGAAGTACTTAAAGATTACATCATGGGTCGCATTGATAAGCGTGCCATCTTTAACTACATTCGCTTTGAGTGCCCCATACGCTGGGTCACTTACGATGATGACACTGAAAAGTTTACCGTTACAGTAATGAATCACAAGAGCGGTGAACAGGAAACGGAAGAATTTGATTATGTAGTAGTGGCTACCGGCCATTTCTCTACTCCTAATATGCCTTACTATGAGGGCCTGGAACAGTTTCCTGGCCGTGTGATGCATGCACATGACTTTCGTGATGCTTTAGAGTTTGAAGACCAAAATATTCTCTTAGTAGGTGGTAGTTATTCAGCTGAAGATATTGGATCACAATGTTATAAGTACGGCGCTAAATCTGTCACCATTAGTCATCGTGGTGAGTCCATGGGCTTTAATTGGCCTGAAGGCGTAGAAGAAAAACCCTTACTTACACATGTAGATGGGAATGTGGTGCACTTCACAGACGGCACAAGCAAAGAGTTTGATGCCATCATGATGTGTACGGGGTATTTATTCCATTTCCCGTTTCTGCCTGATGAGTTGCGTCTACAAACACATAATTGCTTATACCCAGACAATCTCTATAAAGGTATTTTCTTGCAAGATAATCCAAAACTCATGTATTTGGGCATGCAGGATCAGTGGTTTACCTTTAATATGTTTGATGCTCAAGCGTGGTATGCACGAGATGTTATCTTAGGTGATAGAGAGTTACCGAGTAAAGAAGAGCGGGCTGCTGATATTCAACGTTGGTTAGATCGTCACGATAAAACGGAAACGGTTGATGAATCCATTGATTTCCAGGCCAGTTATATCCGTGATTTAATTAGCGACACAGACTATCCTGATTTTCCTGTGGAAGAGCAAGCTGAGCTATTTAAACAATGGCTCAAAGATAAAGAAGAAGATATTATGGGATTCAGAAATAAGTCCTATCGCTCTACCATGACAGGCACTATGGCAGCGCAGCTGCCTAGGCCTTGGTTAGAGATTAAAGACGATTCTTTAGAAGGGTTTATGGCGTTAAAGTTTATTGAAAACGAATAAGGTTATTTTTTAACTCTATGCAAGCGGGTGGCAATAATATCTACATATATAGATTCCACCTGCTTTGCAATGTTTTCCCAGCTAAACGCAGTGGCTAGCTCATAGCCTTGCTGCTTTAGCTGTAATCGTAGTTCAGTATTAGTGATAACTTCATTTATAGCGCGACTCAGCTCGGCAGCATCACGCGGGTCATTTAAAAGATACGCATTTTTTTTATGGGTAGCATATTGAGCAAAGCCACACCATTTCGCATCACTCATAATCACTGGCAGCCCGTAGGCCATGGCTTCTAACGGTGCCATACCAAAACTATCGTTGAAAGTAGGGTGTAAGGCAATATCGGCGGCTTGATAATAAGAAGAAATAGCAGCCGTTTGACCTATAAATAGCACTTTATTAATTAGACCATTTTGCTGTAGCTGGCTGTGTAGTTGACTTTCTAAGGTTGCCGGCGCTCCCACTATTAACAGCTTTAAGTTAAACACACCCGAGTAAAGTGTGGCTAAGGCATCTAGTATGGTATTTAAACCTTTGCTTAAAGGGTTTCTAGCCACGAGTATTGCCACAATATCATTATCACTAAATCCTAAGTCTTGACGGCTTTTTAGGCGTACAGCCGTATCTGGAACAGGAAGATGTACGCCGGGAGTCAGCACGTCAAAAGGATATTTGGTATCGTAAGCCTGTTGGATTTGCTGCTTTAAGGACTCAGAAACTACGGCTGTGCGGCGAGGAGGCTTTAGATGCACTCGCTGTTTTTCTAGCCATAAGTACATTTGTATACGAGGGCTAAGCCGGGCATTAAGTTTTTGCCACCATGGATTGGCTGGGTTGAGCCAGCGATAGCGTACTGATTTCACATGTAATATATCTAAATCACCACTCCAACCATTCATATGAGAATGCACTAAGTCGTATTCACCTGTTTGGAGAATGCGCTCCGCTTCTTTAGCAAAAAAATAACTACGAAGCCAACTAGGCCAACGTTCGGCTAAGGGGATAGGGATGAAGGGCAGGTTCAGGCCACTGTCTGAGTCATAGGTATAGCCAATCACAGTAATGTCATGGCGCTTAGCAAGCTCACGCATAAGCTCAACCCCATAGGCTTCAGCTCCCCCGTATTGATGGCCAAATTTTGAGGTAATAAAAGCAATTTTTAATGGTGGGAAGTTCATGTAGATTTGCGCTTTTTATGTTCGAGTTGTGTCATGCATTTTTGTAAAAAGCGTAAAATGTTTGTAGAGCGAGCTACGGTGACGCGGGGTAGATCAAAGTGATCATCGGAGCTTAACGCCAAGCCTCTGGCAGTGGTGGTGGCATTGGTGTAGCCACTTTGGCGCACCCAGGCTGCTATTTCTGCATTTTTATGCCCGTATGGGTAGCAAAAAGCACTTACTTCCGTTTGTAGAGTATTTTCTAGATCCGTTTTTGATTGTGCTATTTGGCGTAAGGCTTCTTCTTTGTCTACATCGGTTAAATGCACATGATCTAAGGTGTGTGAGCCTATCTCATGGCCTGCCGCCATCCATTGCTGTAACTCATCTAATGACATGAGTGTTGAGCTGGGCACACCTTTACTATGATCCCAAAAATTCGTACCCGAAAAATGATTGCTGACTATATAGTTAGTGGAGCTAAAACCCAGCGCATTCAATATAGGGATCGCATTTTGCAGTACATTTTGATAACCATCATCAAAGGTAATGCCCACCACCTTACCTTGCTTTTCACCCCTTAAGTAAGGCATAAGCTCGCGCATCGATAGCCCCGTATAGCCAAAGCGTTTCAGCCAGATCATTTGGCGTTTGAAGTTGCTGGGGTGTACGGTTAAACCTCTAAACGGCGTCCCTTTAGGGGCGGGTTCGCCAATCTGGTGATACATTAAAATAGGAATCATAAAAACTAGTCGTACCAACGACGCTGTAGTTGAATAAGAGCAGCGAGTAAATCGCCAAAAACTATTTCACAAGACACACCCAGCATAAGATTAACAGCTAAGTCAAAGTCCTCTACTAAACATTCGTTTTGGTCTAACCATTTATTGTTATTTTTATCTAAGTAGATAGGGCCATGGTACGTTTTTACCTGTTCTTTTACAGTGGTTGGGCCAGACATATAACCAATTACCGGTAAACCTAAAGCAATGGCATAGCCTACTTCAAAAGCCGTCCCTGAGTCAGGCTCTGCGCCTCTAAAAGGGTTGAGGTTTGCTATTACCGCATCTGCTGATTTGATTAGGCTGATGTTAGCTGTATAAATACCTTGAGCGGTTTGTTCTACACCGTCAGCAGGATGCAAGGGCTCAAAACCATGAGCTACACATAACTTTTTATGTTGCTCGGCAAGCTCAGATGCATTGGGAGCAAAAACATCAGGACCAGCTAAATATACTTTTTTCATGGGGATTCCTAAAAACGATAACGTTCTTAGTGTAGCTTATTAAAAAACGCCTGATAATCTTTAAAATTATCAGGCGTTTCTTTTGTAGTTAGTATAGCTACGTTTTAATTAGTGTACCGCTTCTTCTCTTGAGCCTACATGATGCACGTCTTTAAGACGGAATCTAAAACGAATACGTTGACCTTTATTGCAAGAAGCGTCTGCTGTGTAAGTGGTACAACCAAACACAGGTGAGCCATAAATTACGGTACTCGCAATTTGTGGGCCATTTTTAGGCTGTAAATACACCACATCACCTAAGCGGATGTCTGTTTTGTTTAGTGCAGCGCTGTCTGGGCGCGCAACAAGATCTGTTGGATAAATTGTTTTCATTATAATATTCCCTTTTTTTGGGTTGTTTTTATAAGTGTTTTTATAAGTATTAGATCTACCTAGAATTAAACAAGCGCATGTTTATAAATACAAATGATTTATTATTTCAATACAGTGCTTGGTAGTAGGTAATAGGTAGCTTAACGCAGAATTGGTTTGCTACCCTTTATATAATAATAATTATTTTTTTAAATGGAGTCTATAGGATAAAACCCCTACGTATCTCACTAGTATGTGTAGAGAGTTAGCACTTGTCAACTGGTTTTTCTATTGTTTTGTAAAAAACGGTAGTTTTTCAGTGGTTTGCCGCAGATCCTTTGTGAGGTTTAGTAAATCAAAATCATCAGCGTGTATTAAATGCACTTTGCCACCAAAGCAAATACGGTGGCTGTTAGGCATGCCTGGTAAATCAGTAGGGCCCATGTAACGGCCTTGTTGTTGGTAAAGACTATGT
This sequence comes from Paenalcaligenes sp. DL 309, assembly GCF_057475285.1. Lineage (NCBI taxonomy): Bacteria > Pseudomonadati > Pseudomonadota > Betaproteobacteria > Burkholderiales > Alcaligenaceae > Paenalcaligenes > Paenalcaligenes sp. DL 309. The sequence goes on along the minus strand of NZ_JBYBKW010000001.1, from coordinate 311,784 downwards.
TCAGGGCTGGTGATGATAGTAATAGCGCCTAGGCGGATGGTTTTAGTCGTCATGGTCTAATCGATCCTCATGAAGTGTTTTCATCCATAAAAAAAGCCAACTTTAACAGTTGGCAATTTTATAAGTGTTTAATTTACTAAGAATCTTGGTGGAGCCGGGGGGAATTGAACCCCCGTCCGCAAGCCCTCTGCAGGCAGTTCTACATGTGTAGTTAAATTATTTTAAGTTTTAGCCGCAAGCCATGCCATTTAACAGGCCATCTATTGGCGATCCACATTTGTTTTAGGTTTGAGTTGAGTGGCCCAAAACAAACCGATTCTTTGTATATGATACTGCATATTAGTTTCCTAATCTAACCCAAAGACAAGTTAGTGCAGCAGCTCTAAAGACCGGTTATTAAGCGGCTAGAGCGAAACGCTCATCATTTGCGTTTATAGTTTTCCAGTGGATTTACGAGCTTACTGGTGCTCGACATGCCCTGCTCTGTTTCGCGACCCACGTCGAAGCCAGATCGGCCCCAAGTAGTTCATTTCTAGCAAGTGGGATTAATTATACAATAAAAAAGAGACTTTGTCGAAGATTGAAATGGTAACATGCCTACATCTATCAAATTAACAACATCTATTAAATATCTAAGAGGTAATCATGGGTACGTCTGCTGCTGAAGGGGCACTACTGCGTTATATCAAGTCCGGGAGCATAGTGAGTCAAATAGTGATCGGTTTAGTTGCGGGAGTAGCAGTTGCTTATTTTTTTCCGGAAGTGGCTCGTTCTGTGGCATTGTTTGGTGATTTATTTGTAAAAGCGTTGATTTCAGTAGCACCTATACTTGTTTTTGTATTAGTTGTGGCCTCTATTGCTAATCATCGGCAGGGCGCTAAAAGTCATATAGGGCGTGTTATTGCTTTGTATTTAATAGGTACTCTGATTGCGGCAATGATAGCGGTAATTGTGAGTTTCATGTTTCCGTTAACCATTCAACTACAAGCTAGCATTGATTCTATAAGTCCTCCCGATAATGTAGGGGAGGTGTTATTAACGGTGTTATTAAATGCGATAGATAATCCGGTTAATGCATTATTAAACGCCAACTACATGGGCATTTTGGTATGGGCTATAGCAGTAGGGATTGCCTTGCGCAGTGCCCATGAGACGACTAAAAACTTAACACGTAATTTAAGTGATGCGGTGTCTTTTGTAGTGCGCTGGGTGATTCGTTTTGCTCCCATCGGTATTTTTGGTTTGGTGGCAGGTACTATTGCCAGCACCGGTTTTGGGGTGTTGTGGGATTATGGTCGATTATTAGCGGTCTTAATAGGTTGTATGTTATTGATGGCCTTAGTGGTAAATCCCCTTATTGTGTGGACGCAGATACGCCGCAACCCTTATCCCTTAGTTTTTACTTGTTTACGTGAAAGTGGTGTAACGGCTTTTTTCACTCGTAGTTCCGCTGCTAATATCCCGGTTAATATGAATTTATCCAAAAAACTGGGATTAAATGAAGATATTTACTCCGTCTCTATTCCTTTAGGAGCCACCATTAATATGGGTGGGGCGGCTATTACTATTACGGTACTAACTTTAGCGGCAGTAAACACCCTGGGGATTAATGTGGATATGGGCACAGCTTTATTATTGAGTGTGGTGGCTGCTGTTTCAGCCTGTGGTGCCTCAGGCGTGGCAGGCGGTTCATTATTACTCATCCCGCTAGCAGCCAGTTTATTTGGTATGCCTAATGAAATTGCGATGCAGATTGTAGGTGTAGGTTTTGTGATTGGGGTGCTACAAGATTCAGCCGAAACCGCCCTCAACTCATCCACAGATGTTTTGTTTACGGCGGCGGCTTCTATGCATCAAGATAAAACATAGGCGGTTGATTATCTATGCAACCATTGTAAAACAATGGGGAAGATTTCTGTGGCATGGCTAGCAATACCATCCGCTTGCCAGTTTGCAATGGCAGGATCAAAATCACAATAACCATAAGCGGCCACCGCGGTGGCCATGCCTGCTGCTTTCCCCGCCACAATATCACGCTCATCATCCCCAATATAAATACAGTTTTCAGGGGCTATACCTGTTTTTTCACAGGCTAAAAATAACGAAGCTGGGTGAGGTTTGATATGTGGTGTGGAATCACCACCCACTAAGACTTTACTGCTAGTGCTAAGCCCAAAATGATCCATGATGGGTTGGGTGAGATGCACCGCTTTATTTGTGACCACTCCCCAACTGATGCCCATTTCATTAAACTGTGAAATTAACGTATCTACACCATCAAACAACTGACTGTTTATGGTGGAGTTGGCGGCATAATGGTCCAAAAATAGACTTTTCTGAGGTTCGTAATCGGGGTGATCCATATTTAGGTCTAGAGCCGCCTTTAAAAGCCCGCGAGCACCCATAGAGGCGTAGGGCCTAAGGTAAGCTTCGGGCAGGGGGTCTAGGCCTTGCTGAGTGCGTATATAATTAGCGCTGGCGGCTAAGTCTGGTGCAGAGTCTACTAAGGTACCGTCAAAATCAAATAAAACGAGTTTTTGCATGATCCTGTCTCTTATGCGTTGTCTATTACTTATCATTTATCACTTAGCGTGATTTTTGTGTGGCCATAAGGTAATTTACCGAGCTGTCTTGGCTAAGTTTGTAGTGTTTGGTGATGGGGTTGTATTCAAGCCCTTTGAGCTCGTGAAGACTTAAACCACTTTCACGGGCTGAGCGCGAGAGTTCACTGGGTTTAATAAAAGCTTCATAATGATGTGTGCCTCTAGGAACTAGATTTAATAGGTATTCAGCGCCCACTATAGCAAATAGAAACGATTTAGGATTACGATTTAATGTAGAGAAGAATACCCAACCACCGGGTTTTACGAGTTGAGCACATGCTTGAATGATAGAGGCGGGGTTAGGCACATGCTCTAGCATTTCCATACAAGTGACTATGTCATATTTCTCAGTCTGCTGGGCGGCCATTTCTTCCGCACTGATATATTGATAATTCACTTTGATGCCAGTTTCTAGACTATGTAACCTAGCTACTTTAAGTGATCTTTTGGCTAGGTCTATGCCTGTAACATTTGCTCCTTGTGCTGCCATGGCTTCAGCTAATATACCGCCACCGCAGCCTACATCTATCACTTTTTTATTCTCAAGGCCGCCTGCTAAATCGCTAATCCAGCCTAGGCGTAAGGGATTGATTTCATGTAGGGGTTTGAATTCGCTAGTTGGATCCCACCAGCGTGAGGCTAAAGCACTAAACTTTTCAATTTCTGCTGGATCAACATTTACAGTAGACATAATACAAACCTATAGAATGAATAAAGGCTCCTAAGTAGGAGCCTTTATTGTATCGCCTTAAGCGAATCTCGTATGAGTATTGTTTAATACAATAACAAACGAATTACTGCTTACGGATACCGACGAGTTCGATTTCTACACGACGGTTTTCAGCGCGGCCTTCACGTGTCGCGTTTGTAGCGATAGGATCAGACTCACCTTTACCTTCGGTGTAGATACGATCTGCAGGAACGCCTTTAGAGACTAGGTAGTCTTTAACGGAGTCAGCGCGGCGTACAGACAGTTTCTGGTTATACGCGGCAGGACCTGTGGAGTCAGTGTGACCTACGGCAATTAAGGTTTCTAGTTCCATTTGTGCGGATTGCTCTGCAACTTGGTCTAGCACCTCACGGCCTTCTGGTTTTAGAGTGGCTTTGTCAAAATCAAAGAACGTGTCTGCGTTTAAAACAACTTTGGTTGTAGTGGGAGCGACAACAACGGTTTCTTCGGCTTGAGCAACTGGTACGCCATCACAACCGGGGATGCCGGTAGCTGGTGTCCAGAAATTATTACGCCAGCACAATTCGTGCGTGCCGTTCATCCATACGTCGCCAAATGGGTTTTGCCAGTTATTGACCTCACCGCCAGTTTGCGCGGACACAGCACCAGTGGCTGTGGCTGCGGCAAAGGCGAGTGCAAGTGCGATTTTGGAGGGTTTATTCATGTTTCTCCTCGTTTGAGCTGATGCTGTTAAGTTACCGCAGCGAACCCCTACCGCTTAAAATTTAATCTTTGTTAAACGGAAATAACGAACAATGCTGTAGTTTGAGATAAAAGACCAAACCAAAGTATTGCCTTGGGTTTCATGCGTGTTAGCAGGAATGTTAAGACATTTCTGTCTAGTACGCTAAGTGTAGAGGCTTTATATCGTGCGGATCGACCAAATTATAGTCGATAATTGGCATTATTGTTGGTTTTAGGCAACAAGGCAAGCTCAGATCAAAAACTAAGCCTATATTTGTTTTTCTGGTGTTTTTTGCCTACAGCTGACTTTTCTTGAGTCTAAATAAAGGGGTAGTACAATCAAGGTTAAGGGTAATGGTAGAATTCCGTATACGCCCTTATACGGCCTGCATCTTGCTTAACTCATAATATAAAGACAAATTAATATGGATTCCTTTGCTAAGGAGACCCTTCCGATTTCTCTGGAAGAGGAAATGCGTCGCAGTTATTTAGATTACGCCATGAGCGTAATCGTAGGACGTGCGCTCCCCGATGTGCGTGATGGCTTAAAGCCCGTACATCGTCGTGTCCTGTTTGCGATGCACGAGCTTAATAATGATTGGAACCGTGCATATAAAAAATCTGCACGTATTGTGGGTGATGTGATTGGTAAATATCATCCCCATGGCGACTTAGCTGTTTACGACACCATTGTGCGTTTAGCGCAAGATTTTTCTATGCGCTACATGTTGGTGGATGGTCAAGGTAACTTTGGCTCCATTGATGGCGATGGCGCGGCAGCCATGCGCTATACCGAAGTCCGTCTGGCGAAGATTTCTCATGAAATGTTGGCAGACATAGACCAAGAAACCGTGGATTTCATTCCCAACTATGACGGCAGTGAAATGGAACCGGCTCTGCTACCATCGCGTTTACCTAATCTTTTGGTAAACGGTAGTTCGGGTATTGCGGTAGGTATGGCCACCAACATTCCTCCACATAACTTATCTGAGGTAGTAAATGGTTGCTTATACTGTTTAGAAAACCCAGATTGCTCAGTGGATGATCTGTTTGAGTTTATTCCAGCCCCTGATTTCCCCACAGGGGGCATTATTTACGGCATGTCTGGTGTGCGTGAAGGTTATCGTACCGGGCGTGGTCGTGTGGTGATGCGTGCTAAAGCGCATTTTGAAGATATGGAAAGAGGCTCACGCCAATCCATTGTCATTGACGCCTTGCCTTATCAGGTTAATAAAAAGACCTTACAAGAGCGTATCGCAGATCTGGTTAACGAAAAGAAAATAGAAGGTATTTCTGATATTCGCGACGAATCAGACAAAGACGGTATGCGTTTAGTGATAGAGCTTAGACGCGGCGAAGTGCCTGAGGTGGTGCTAAATAATCTGTATAAGCACACTCAGCTCCAAGAAACCTTCGGCATGAATATCGTGGCTTTGGTTGATGGGCAGCCGCGCTTACTAAATCTCAAGCAGCTGGTGGAGTATTTCTTATTTCATCGTCGCGAAGTCGTAACGCGTCGTACGGTTTATCAACTACGCAGAGCGCGCGAGCGCGGTCACGTACTAGAAGGCTTAGCGGTTGCTTTGTCGAATATTGACGAATTCATTCGCATTATTCGTGCTGCTCCCACGCCCCCTGATGCACGTAGAGAGCTTTTAGCTCAAAGCTGGGATGCCCAAGTGGTACGTGACATGCTAGCTAGGGCAGATGAAAGTCAAATACCTGGTGGCCAGTTGGCATACAGACCGGATGGTTTGGAAGATATCTTTGGGTTGCAAAGCGATGGTTTGTATAGATTAAGTGAAACTCAGGCGCAAGAAATCTTAAATATGCGCTTGCAGCGCCTAACTGGCTTAGAGCAGGATAAAATTGTAGGCGAGTACAAAGAGGTCATGGAGCGTATTGCTGACCTACTCGATATTCTGGCTAGACCAGAGCGTGTTACACAAATCATTTCTGACGAGCTTATCGCCCTGAAAACAGAGTTTTCTGGTGAAAAGGACGTACGTAAATCTGAAATTGAATTTAATGCCACTGAGTTAGATACTGAGGATTTAATCACTCCTATGGATATGGTGGTTACCTTATCCCATGAAGGCTATATTAAAAGTCAGCCATTGTCTGAATACCGGGCTCAGCGTCGGGGTGGCCGTGGCAAACAAGCCACCACTACCCGAGAAGACGACTGGGTAGATAATTTATTTATAGCTAATACGCATGACTACCTACTTTGTTTTTCAGATCGGGGCCGTGTTTATTGGCTTAAGGTTTGGGAAGTGCCTCAAGGTTCGCGTAATGCGCGTGGTCGCCCTATCGTTAACATGTTTCCTTTAGAGCAAGACGAGAAAATCACAGTCGTGCTTTCGGTGAAGGAGTTTAGTGATGATCAATTTGTCTTCATGGCCACCTCTCAAGGTACGGTAAAGAAAACACCACTTTCTCATTTTTCCAATCCGCGCAAGGCCGGTATTATTGCCGTTGGTTTAGATGAAGACGATTACTTGATTGGCGCGCAGCTAACCGCTGGTGAGCACGATATCATGCTGTTTTCCGATGCAGGTAAAGCGGTACGTTTCCGTGAGACAGATGTACGTCCTATGGGTAGAAATGCGCGTGGTGTACGCGGCATGAATTTAGATGAAGGCCAAACTGTGATTTCTTTGTTAGTGGCCGAAGATGAAACCCAGTCTGTGCTTACTGCTACTGAAAATGGCTACGGTAAACGCACCTCCATTAGTGAATACACGCGTCATAGTCGTGGCACTAAGGGCATGATTGCGATTCAAGCTTCTGAACGTAATGGTTGCTTAGTTGGTGCGGTTTTAGTCACTGAAACCGATGAAATTATGCTCATTACTAACAGTGGCATATTGGTGCGTACTCGAGTGGAAGAGATTCGTGAAATGGGGCGTGCCACCCAAGGCGTGACTCTAATTAACGTAGAGCAAAACAGTAAACTGTCTGGAGTGTACCGTGTGGCAGAAAGTGATGCAGATATAGCGTTAGAGATAGTGGTTGATGAAGATGGAAATACGATTGAGGAAGCTGAGGGTGTAGAGATTACACCAGAGGCCGATTCAAAAAATAACGAGTAACTTATTAACGAATTAGAGAGTGGGTGTAATTATGCGTCCTTGGAATTTTTCTGCCGGTCCTTCGGCCTTACCTTTGGCTGTGCTTGAACAGGCAGCCGCCGAAATGGTCAATTGGCAGGGATCAGGTATGTCTGTGATGGAAATGAGCCATCGGGGGGCCGATTTTATGAGTATTCGTGATGAGGCCGAACAAGATTTACGTGATTTGTTACACATTCCGGATGCATTTTGTGTGCTCTTTATGCAAGGTGGCGCTCAAGCACAAAATGCCTTAGTACCCCTCAATTTAATGGGTTTAGACCAGCATAATCAGGCCGATTATGTAGTGTCTGGTAGCTGGTCTAATAAATCCTTTAAAGAAGCGCAGCGCTATGGCGATGTGGCTTTAGCAGCGAGTTCAGCAGATGAGTTCACCTGGTTTCCTGAGCCCAGTACTTGGACGCTACGCCCTACGGCTTCTTATGTGCATGCATGCAGTAATGAAACCATAAGTGGCGTAGAGTTTAACGATTGGCCACGTTTAGCGGTGCCTTTAGTTATTGATGCCTCATCAAATATCTTATCTAGACCCATTGATTTTACTAAGGTGGATGTGGTGTATGCGGGAGCTCAAAAAAATGCAGGCCCTGCAGGCGTTACCATGGTAATTATACGTAAAGAGTTACTCGGAAAAGCGCATGAGCACTGTCCCAGTGCGTTTAATTATGAATTGGTAGCTAATAGCGACTCCATGTTTAATACACCGCCCACCTACGCCATTTATATGGCTGGTTTAATATTTAAGTGGCTTAAGGCTCAAGGTGGGGTAGAGGCCATAGAGAAAGCCAACATCGAGAAATCTGAGCGCTTATATAATTACTTAGATAATTCAACGTTTTATCGTAATACAGTAGAGAAATCAGTGCGCTCACGCATGAATGTGCCTTTTTTATTGGCTGACCCCAGTCTGGATAAATTGTTTTTATCTGAAGCGGCAACTGCCGGGCTATTACAGTTAAAAGGGCATAAAAGCGTAGGCGGAATGCGTGCTTCTATTTATAATGCGCTGCCCATTGCGGCCATAGATGCTCTTATTGCTTTTATGCAGCAGTTTGAGGCGCAGCATGGCTAAGAAACTTTTACAAAAGCTGCAGCCATGGCGTGAGCAAATTGATGCCCTAGACGTGGAGATTTTGCAGCTATTAAATAAGCGTGCTCAGGCGGCTTTAGAGATTGGTAAAGTTAAAGAAGGCTTAGATGCGGATGACAGCATTTTGAAGCCAGAACGTGAGGCACAAATTATTGCTCACTTGCAAGCTGTGAATGCTGGACCGGTCACTGCAGAATCTATCCAAGCAGTTTGGTCTGAGATTATTTCTGCTTGCCGAGGTTTAGAGCGTCAGTTACGAGTGGCCTTTTTAGGCCCTCAGGGTTCTTTTTCTGAGCAAGCCGCTTTGGCGCATTTCGGTCATTTTATTACAGCAGTGCCGTGTGATAATTTTGATGAGATTTTTCGATTGGTTGAGGTGGGTGAAGCCGATGTGGGCATGGTGCCGGTGGAAAATTCAACGGAAGGCGCTGTGAATCGCACGTTAGATTTATTACTAAACTCTTCCGTCAAAGTGCTAGGAGAGCGCTCTTTGGCTATTCACCATTGTTTATTAGCGCAGAGCACAGATATGCGTGAAGTGAAGCGAATTATGGCGCATCCCCAAGCATTGGCCCAATGCCAAGGATGGCTAGTACGACATTACCCACATATACAGCAAGACGCTGCCTCCAGTAATGCCGAGGCGGCACGTATTGCCGCGGTAGATCCCACAGTCGCTGCTATTGCTGGACAAAAAGCGGCTGAGCACTGGGGCTTACAAGTAGTGCATGCATCCATACAAGATGACCCTCACAACCGTACGCGCTTTTTAGCCATCGGTCACATTGAACCCTTGCCTTCAGGAAACGATAAAACCAGTGTGATTTTAGCCGTGCCTAATCGGGCCGGAGCCGTACATGAAATGATTGCGCCTTTTGCCCAACATAAGGTTTCTATGACACGTTTAGAGTCTAGACCAGCCCGTACCGGACAGTGGGAATATTATTTCTACATAGATCTTTTGGGTCATAAAGAGGACGCAGCCGTACATGCGGCTTTTACCCAGTTAAAAAAGCAGGTGGCTTTTTTTAAAGTGTTGGGGTCCTATCCTTGTCAGGCATAAAAGCCATGCAGACGGATACTTTTTTTATTCCCGTGTTAGTGGTGGTGGGTCCAGGCCTTATTGGTGGCTCAGTGGCAGCTGCACTAAAACAAGCTGGTTGTGTAGGGAAAGTAATAGGCGTGAGCCGCCAAAGCAGTACAGTTCAACGCGCCATCAGTTTAGGGCTAGTTGATGAGGCAGCTGATTTAGCCACTGCTACTGCTCAGGCAGATATGGTGCTTTTAGCCACACCGGTACGTGCTACAGCTAAGCTTTTGCAGCAAATGGCGCCCCATTTACGTCCACACACCATCGTGACAGATGCTGGGAGTACGAAAGCCGATGTATTACAAGATGCCATAAAGTCTTTGGGTGAAAAGGTGGTGCAGTTTGTACCAGGACATCCTATAGCGGGTGCTGAAAAAGCAGGTCCCGAAGCCGCCTTTGCTGCGCTCTATCAAGATCGCATCACTATCTTAACGCCCCATAAAGATAATACTGCACAAACTAAAGCCCAAGTGATTGCGCTGTGGGAGGCGTGTGGTGCCAAGGTGATGTTGATGACTGCTCAAGAACACGATCGTGTTTTAGCGTCGGTCAGTCATGTCCCCCATTTTCTTTCTTCTGTATTTATGTGGCAGGTAGCTAGTGCCGCTGATGCCGATGTACGTTTGCATGTGGCAGGGAGTGGTTTTAGAGATTTTACGCGTATCTCAGCCGGTTCTGCCGAAGTGTGGCGTGACATTTTTTTAAGCAATAAAGAAGCGGTTCTTGCGGAGCTACAACAGGTGCGGCAGGCTTTTGAGCAGGCTGAAACCGCTTTGCGTGATGCTGATGAAACCGCTTTATACGATTTTTTAGAAAAGGCAGCTTTAGCGCGACGTCTTTGGGGCCATAGGAGTGGCTTAGCATGAATAAAAAACAGTTGGTTTTAACCCCCGCCTCTAAGGCAGAGGGTGCGTTACAATTACCAGGATCTAAGAGTATTTCCAACAGAGCGCTGTTATTAGCGGCCATTACAACAGGTAGCACCACCTTAACTGGAGTGCTGACCTCCGATGATACGAAGGTGATGTTGGAATCACTGCATAAGATGGGAGTGCAAACAGAGGCGTTGGCTGATAAGGGTAGCTATAAAGTACAGGGCGGTAGTCCTTTCAGTAATACTACCGCTGAATTGTTTTTAGGGAATGCTGGCACCGCCGTACGCTCCTTAACAGCCGCCCTAGCATTGATGGGGGGCGATTTCACTTTATCAGGCATAGCGCGTATGCATGAGCGTCCCATAGGTGATTTAGTCGATGCCTTACGTACGGCTGGCGCTCAAATCGATTATTTAGAAAATACGGGTTATCCGCCTTTAAAGATAGGGCAACCCACGCTGGATTTATCCCAACCTATTCGCGTTAAGGGAGATGTTTCCAGTCAGTTTTTAACAGCTTTGCTGATGGCGGCACCCATTGCTACCGCACAAACAGGTATGGATTTTGTGGTGGAAGTGGAAGGCACCTTAATTTCACAGCCTTATATTGCCATTACAGTAGATATGATGGCACGTTTTGGTGTGGTGGTAGCGCATGATGCAAACTGGCAACGTTTTACTATCTCTCATGATGCGCAGTATGTGTCTCCGGGGACCTTACACGTAGAAGGAGATGCTTCTTCGGCTTCCTACTTCTTAGCCTTGGGAGCTATTGCAGGTGGGCCTATAGAGATTGAAGGGGTGGGGTCACTATCTGTACAAGGTGATGTAAAATTTGCTGAGGTCATGGAGCAAATGGGCGCAACCGTTGAGTATTTTCCACACGCCATGCGAGTAACAGGTGTACAAGTGGCAAAAGGTGAAAAGCTTCGTGCCTTTGATCTGGATTTTAATTTAATCCCCGATGCGGCGATGACAGCTGCAGCTATTGCTATTTATGCTGATGGCCCTTGTACGCTACGTAATATTGCCAGCTGGCGTGTTAAAGAAACGGACCGCATTGAGGCCATGCAAAACGAGCTGCGCAAATTGGGGGCGCAAGTTGAGTCTGGGCCGGACTGGTTACGCGTACACCCTATCGCTGAAGGTCAGTGGCAAGAGGGCGCGCAGATTGAAACCTATGACGACCATCGCATTGCCATGTGTTTATCTTTAGCTAGTTTTGGCCCTATGCCTTTAACGATTTTAGATCCCGATTGCGTTAGTAAAACCTTTCCCACTTATTTTTCTGTTTTTAAAGATTTGGTGCGATGACTGCAAATAAAATCACGCCTGTTATTACAATTGATGGCCCCACTGCTTCTGGTAAGGGTACCGTGGCGGCGCGAGTAGCCTCTCATTTAGGCTGGAGCGTATTAGATAGTGGAGCGCTTTATCGTTTGACGGCTTTAGCAAGCGTTCAGAATGATGTGGAGCTAGAAGATGAAAATGCAGTGGCACAACAAGCGCTACAGCTTGACGTGGATTTTGAGAAAGGCCGCTGTCTCTTAGCTGGTAAAGACGTAACAGATTTACTAAGGGCTGAAGAAATAGGGTTGATGGCTTCCAGAGTTGCCGCTTATCCGGCGGTACGTGAAGCTTTACTGGCACGTCAGCGTCAATTTCGCAAAGGCTCAGGCTTGGTGGCCGATGGCCGAGATATGGGAACCGTTATCTTTCCTGATGCGCCTTTGAAAATATTTCTTGTTGCAGATGTGCAATCCAGAGCGCAAAGGCGTTACCAACAGTTGATAGATAAGGGCGCATCTGCTAATCTTTCAAATCTACTAGCCGATTTGCAAGCGCGTGACTTACGTGATACGAGTCGCGTAGCAGCTCCTTTAAAAGCTGCCCCAGACGCGTACACCATTGATTCTTCCGCTTTATCTATAGACGAGACGGTAAATCAAGTGTTGGCATATTGGGCTAAAACAAATTGATTGGTGTCGTTAAATGGCCGTTGTATAGTCAAAAACGATGTTTATTCACTCCGCTGGGCAATAGTGCCTGGTGTGCATTTTTCTAAGCCAGTAATGGCTGATGGATTTTATTTAATGTCCTCCATCTCTACTACCGATGTTTTAGGCGGCGAAAGCTTTGCCGATTTATTTGCAGAAAGCGTACAATCCCAAGACTTAAAAGCCGGTGAAGTTATTTCCGCTGAAGTTTTGCGCGTAGACCATAACTACGTATTGGTTAACGCTGGTTTGAAGTCAGAGTCCATGATCCCCATTGAGGAATTCCTTAATGATCAAGGCGAACTTGAAGTCGAACCCGGCGATTACGTATCCGTTGCTATTGACGCGTTTGAAAACGGTTACGGTGACACCATCTTGTCGCGTGATCGCGCCAAGCGTCTATCCGCATGGTTGTCTTTAGAACAAGCCCTAGAATCAGGTGAGCTCGTTACCGGTACCATTACTGGCAAGGTTAAAGGCGGCATGACGGTTATGACTAACGGTATCCGTGCATTCTTACCCGGATCCTTGGTTGATTTACGCCCAGTTAAAGACACCACACCATACGAAGGCAAAACCGTTGAGTTTAAAGTGATTAAACTTGACCGTAAGCGTAATAACGTAGTGTTGTCTCGTCGTGCTGTGCTTGAGGCCAGCATGGGTGAAGAGCGCGAGAAGCTACTCGAAACCCTAACCGAAGGTATTGTTATCAAAGGTATTGTGAAAAACATTACTGATTACGGTGCCTTCGTAGATTTAGGCGGTATAGACGGCTTACTACACATTACTGATATGGCATGGCGTCGTGTGCGTCACCCATCCGAAGTACTACAAGTTGGTGAAGAAATCGAAGCCAAAGTACTTAAGTTTGACCAAGAGCGTAGCCGTGTTTCATTAGGTGTTAAACAACTAGGCGAAGATCCTTGGATTGGTTTATCTCGCCGCTACCCACAAAGCACGCGTTTATTCGGTAAGGTCACTAACCTCACTGATTACGGTGCATTCGTTGAAGTGGAAGATGGCATTGAAGGTTTAGTTCACGTCTCTGAGATGGATTGGACAAACAAAAACGTAGATCCACGCAAAGTTGTAACTTTAGGCGAAGAAGTCGAAGTTATGGTTTTAGACATTGACGAAGATCGTCGTCGTATCTCTTTAGGTATGAAGCAGTGTCGTGCTAACCCATGGGAAGAGTTTGCGCTTAACTTCAAACGCGGCGATAAGGTACGTGGTGCTATCAAATCTATTACAGACTTTGGTGTATTCGTAGGTTTAGACGGTGGCATAGACGGTCTAGTTCATTTGTCTGATCTTTCTTGGACAGACTCCGGTGAAGAAGCTGTACGTAACTACAAAAAAGGCGACGAAGTTGATGCTATCGTGCTCGGTATTGATACCGAAAAAGAGCGTATTTCTTTAGGTATTAAGCAGCTTGAAGGGGATCCATTCAATAACTACGTATCTACCAATGATAAGGGTGCTGTAGTGAAAGGTTCCATTAAATCTATTGAGCCTAAAGGTGCTGTGGTTACCTTGTCAGTAGATGTGGATGGTTACTTGCGTGCTTCTGAAATGGCAGCGGGTCGTGTTGAAGACGCCACCACTGTTTTCAAAGAAGGCGATGACGTAGAAGCCATGATCATCAACGTTGATCGTAAGGCTCGTTCTATACAGCTTTCTATTAAAGCCATGGATAGCGCGGAAACCTCACAGAGCATGCAGCGTATTGCAGACACCAGTGCTTCTGCCGGTACCACAAACTTAGGTGCTTTATTACGTGCTCAGTTAGAGCAGCAGCGTGAAGACGATACAGAATAAAGTGACTAAATCTGAGCTTATTGCACTCTTGGCCAGCCGCAAACCGCAACTGGCACAAAAGGACACCGAGCTAGCGGTAAACACCATTCTTGATGCCATGACCGCAGCTTTGGTTAGTGGTCAGCGCATCGAGATACGTGGGTTCGGTAGTTTTTCTTTATCTACTCGATCTTCACGCATAGGTCGTAATCCGCGTTCAGGTGAGCAAGTCCAAGTGCCTGCTAAACAAGTACCGCACTTTAAGGCCGGTAAAGAACTACGCGAGCGAGTTGATGAAGCTTTTTTAGCTCAGCAACACAACTCTTAGTTTTTATTTTTACTTCGGTCTTTAAAAAAACAGGCTCTTTATGAGCCTGTTTTTGTGTTTGTATGCAGTGCGAATTAAACGGTTTGCCTTTACAATCAAGTTATTGATTAATTTGTGGGAGTGAGTTTATGCGCTATTTAGTGTGGGTGTTACGATTATTGGTTTTTTTAGTGGTGCTGTTGTTTGCACTTAAAAATACAGATCCGGTACAAGTCAGGTTCTTTGCTGATTACACCTTGAGTAATGTGCCTTTAATCATTGTTATGTTGGTCGCTTTTTTATTAGGTTTACTCTTAGGGCTATTAATGATGGTACTTGCCTTAATGCGTAAAAAGCGAGAAGTCGCAAAATTTAAGCGAGATGCAGCGCGCTTAGAGCAACGTTTAGATGAAAAAACTCCTGATCCCATGGCAGCAGAGGCTATTGCTCCATTGGCTCCGCTTTGATCGAGGTAAGGTGTGGACTTTGAACCTTGGTGGCTCTTAATTGTGCCCGTATTATTTGGCTTAGGCTGGATGGCTGCACGTTTTGACTTTAAACAAATGCTATCTGAAAGCAAGCAATTACCTGATTCCTATTTCAAGGGCTTAAATTTTCTTTTAAATGAAGAGCCAGATCAAGCTATAGATGCTTTTATAGAAGTCGCTAAGCTTGATCCTGAAACCACTGAATTGCATTTTGCTTTAGGTGGGTTATTTAGACGTAGAGGTGAGATAGAGCGCGCCATACGCGTACACCAAAGCTTATTAGCGCGTACTGATTTGCCAGAGCTAGATCGCGAGAATGCCCAATATGAAATAGCTCAGGACTTTCTTAAAGCAGGCATGTTAGATAGAGCCGAAGAGGCTTTTGAAGCGGTGTCTACAGGCAGACATAGTATTGCGGCGGTACGAGCGCTTATTCATATTTATGAATCTGGTCATGACTGGCCTAAAGCGATTGAGGCAGTAAGGCGATTACGAAATTTAGTTGAAGAGCCTGTGCCGCAGTTAGTGCATTATCAATGTGAGCAAGCCGAAGCCGCTCTGATGCGTAAAGAGCCGGATTTTTCTGCAGCAGAAACCGCCTTAAATGAAGCGGAAAAAGCGGCAAAAAAATTGGGTGATAAAGAAGGCAGCCGTGCCTCTACTGCACGTATTTTTATGTTGCGTGCCAAACTCGCTCAATTGCATCAGGATTATCCTTTGCAGCAGTTTTATCTACAAGAAGTATTACGCGTAGCGCCTTTATATGCTGGTTTAGTGGCGGCTGATTTAATGCAATGTTTTGAGGTCCAAGGGCAAGCTGAGCAAGGCTTGCATGAACTGCAAGCGCATTATGAGCAATACCCATCGGTGGATGTGTTTTCTCAAGTATTTAAATCATTACGCCAACAAAAAGGAGCAGAAGAGGCCTGGGCTTTTACAAGGCAGGCCCTAGAGCAACACCCTTCTTTACTAGGCTTGGATCGTAGTTTAAAAGTAGAATTGCAATACGCCCTCAATCCAGCTGTAAAACGCCTGTTAGGTGGTGATTTGTCGTTGTTACGTAGTTTGATACATAAACATACTCAGCGCTTAGACCGTTATTCCTGTCAGCAATGCGGCTTTGAAGCACAGCATTTTTATTGGCAATGCCCGGGTTGTACGCATTGGGAAAGTTATGCTCCTAAACGGTTGGAGGAAATGGAATGAAGGCCTTTCCTACAACAGAACAACTTGCTGGCTTAAAAATCTTAGTGGTAGGCGACGTTATGCTAGATAGGTACTGGTTTGGTGAGGTGAATCGAATCTCTCCTGAAGCTCCAGTTCCAGTAGTTAAAGTGGCTCATAAAGAGGATCGATTAGGTGGTGCTGCTAACGTAGCGCGTAATTGCGTGGCCTTAGGAGCCCAAGCCAGCCTAATTGGCTTAATAGGAGCCGATGAAGCGGGTGCAGCCATTCAAGCGCTGTGCAAAGAAAAAGGGATTAGCCCTTATTTATGCATAGATGGTACTGAACCCACTATATTAAAATTACGCATATTAGGTCGGTTACAGCAGTTATTACGGGTGGATTTTGAAAATCCTCCTAGTACGCATGTTTTAGATCAATTAAAACACCATTTTGCCACTTTAGTCGCTCAGCATGATGTGGTCGTTTTTTCAGACTATGCTAAGGGGGCTTTATCAGAGGTGGAGGCTTTAATTACCTTAGCGCGGGCGCATCAGGTGCCGGTGCTAGTGGATCCCAAAGGGGACGATTATAGTCGTTATCATCACGCCAGTAGTATCACCCCTAATCGGCAAGAAATGCAGGAAGCCGTAGGGAAGTGGGTTGATGAGGATGATTTAACGCAGCGCGCCCAACAGTTAAGATTAGACCTCTCTTTAGATGCTTTATTAATTACGCGTTCTGAACAGGGTATGACTATGTACACCGATACGGGGCGTGCTCACGCAGCGGCTGAGGCGCAAGAGGTGTTTGATGTTTCTGGGGCGGGAGATACCGTTCTAGCCACCTTGGCCGTCTCTAAAGCCGCAGGATTGAACTGGAATGAGGCCATGTATTGGGCAAATAAAGCGGGAAGCATTGTAGTGGGTAAGTTAGGTACATCTACGGTGACCGCAGAGGAGTTAAGATGATTGTAGTGACGGGCGGTGCAGGTTTTATTGGTAGTAATTTATTGCTAGGTCTTAATCAATTAGGCATTAACGAGATTATTGTGGTGGATGATCTGCTTGAGGGTGATAAGTTTCATAATTTAGTTCGAGCTGATATTGCCGATTACCTAGATAAAGAGGCATTTAGACAGCGTTTATTAAACCAACGTTTACCTAAGATAACGGCCGTATTACATCAAGGAGCTTGCTCAGACACTACGGAGCGTGATGGACGTTTTATGATGGATAATAATTACCAAGTGAGCTTAGAGCTACTGGAATATTGTCAAAAATTTAATATCCCATTTATCTATGCTTCCTCTGCTGCCGTCTATGGTGCTGGCCCCCATTATGTTGAAGATATTCATAATGAGAAGCCTTTAAATGTGTATGGTTACTCTAAGTTTTTATTTGATCAGGTGGTGCGTAAACGTATGCAAAGCTTAACGGCGCCTGTAGTGGGATTGCGTTATTTTAATGTGTACGGACCCCAAGAAAATCATAAAGGTCGTATGGCATCAGTGGCTTTGCATAATATGCATCAGTATAAAAAAGAAGGCCTGGTTCGATTGTTTGGTGCTTGGGATGGCTATTCCAACGGTGGACAGCAGCGAGATTTTGTTTATATTGATGACGTGGTGAAAGTAAATCTGCACTTTTTACAAAATCAGGTGTCAGGCATTTTTAATTGTGGTAGTGGGCAAGCTCAGCCTTTTAACGATGTTGCACATACCGTAGTTAATGCTATGCGTGAGCTAGAGAAGCAGCCAGCGCTGACTTTAGCGCAGATGACAGAGCAAAGCCTATTACAATACATTGACTTTCCTGATGACTTAAAAGGCCGTTATCAAAGCCATACACAAGCGGATTTAACTCAGCTTCGAGCCGCAGGCTATACACAGGGATTTTTAAATGTACAGCAAGGTGTGCGAGATTACGTCATGAAGCAAGCCGCTATGCTACTTTAAACCATACGTAAATCTACGAGCTAGGCAGTTACTGCATTTTAAGTAAAGTTAGAGTTGATAACTCTGTTTTTATTTTATTTATGCATAGAGGTTAGGAGACTGTCATGTATTTAGTTCGTGTATTATTCGCAATGGTGTTGAGCGTAGCTGTGTTTCCTGCCAGTGCCCTAGATCTGAATCTTGCGTCGGCTGCTGAATTGCAGCAAATCAAAGGTATTGGGCCTAAAACGGCTGAAAATATTATCGCTGAGCGTGATCGTGGAGGAGCTTTTGACTCTCTTCAAGATTTATCAGATCGGGTGAAAGGTATTGGGCCCAAACGGGTTAATGGCTTAGAGGCCTCGGGTTTAAAGGTTGGTGTATCTGCTTCTGAAAAGACTACGTCAGCCTCAGGCTCAGCCATAGCAAAAGAAAATAAATAGATACTTACTACAACACAAGGCATTTTATGAAAAATTACCCAACTATAGAAGACACCATTGGTATGACGCCACTGGTACGCTTACAGCGTTTACCTGAACGTTATAATGCGGCACGTGGTACTACGATTCTTGCTAAGCTCGAAGGCAATAATCCCGCTGGTTCAGTCAAGGATCGTGCGGCGAGCTCAATGATTCGCATGGCAGAAGCGCGGGGTGCTATTAAACCGGGCGACACCCTCATTGAAGCCACTAGTGGGAATACAGGTATTGCTTTGGCCATGATTGCAGCAGTACGTGGTTATAAAATGATTCTTATCATGCCCGATAACTTATCTGCAGAACGTAGAGCTTCTATGCTTGCGTATGGCGCAGAACTCATTCTTACGCCGGCTAATGAAGGGGGGATGGAATATGCCCGAGATTTAGCCCTCAAGATGCAAGCGGAAGGTTCAGGTATTGTATTAGATCAGTTTGCGAATGAGGATAACCCACTAGCTCATATTCAAGGCACAGGGCCCGAGCTTTGGGAGCAAACCGAAGGGCGTATTACGCATTTTGTGAGTGCTATGGGTACTACAGGTACCATTATGGGAGTGGGGAATTACTTACGTTCTAAAAATGCTGATATTCAAATCATTGGTGCTGAACCTGCCGAAGGCGCTCAAATTCCGGGTATTCGTAAGTGGCCTGAGCAATATTTACCAAAGATTTATGATGCCTCAAAGGTAAACGCACTTGAGGCTATAGCTCAAGAGGAAGCAGAAAACATGGCGCGTGAGCTAGCTTCTACAGAAGGTATTTTTGCAGGAATCTCTTCAGGTGGGGCGTTAGTGGCAGCGTTACGTATCGCGCAGCGCGTTGAAAATGCCACTATTGCCTTTATTGTTTGTGATCGTGGAGATAGATACTTATCTACGGGTGTATTCGACGCGTAATAGTTGGGCAAAATCCGCTACAGTCGCTGCATAAAAGTAGCTGCGGTTATATGAAGTTATAGCAAAAAAGTTAGGGGTAGCTAGCCTATACTCGGCAGTGCCTTGACTTTGCTCTGCTAAGTCTATTACTCCCAGTGGTTGCTCCATCCAAGCTTGTTTGGAGTTTGGGATGGAGTTAACAGCTTGGGCTTGTTTGATTTGCTCCCACTCCAGTAAAGGCGTGAGGCCGCCATCTACTAATGGCCGGGCTTGCTTAGGATTTAGCGATACAGGCGCAAAAACAGGCAAGTCTGCTTGCCAGCCATGTTCAACTAAAAAGTTAGCCACTGAGGCGGTAATGTCAGGAATAGATTTATATAGATCGATTTCGCCATCGCCGTCGGCATCTACCGCATAGCGCATTAAACTACCTGGCATAAATTGTGGTAAGCCCATGGCGCCGGCAAAAGAACCTTTTACTTCTTTAGCATTTAGTTTGCCCATATGGTGCAGCACAATTAAATCCGCTAGCTGATCCCTGAAAAGTTGGCCACGTTCTGGACGGTTATTGTCGGGATAGCTAAAGCCTAAAGTAAGTAACGCATCTAAAACCTTAAAATCCCCCGTATAATTGCCATAAATGGTTTCTACACCAATAATAGATACAATAATCTCTGGAGGTATGCCGTATTGTTGAGCGCTACGATTAATTGCCGCCTCGTGCTGTTGCCAAAAAGTTAAACCCGCTTTAAGGCGTATAGGCTCAATAAAACGATTTTTATAAGTAGACCAGCTGCGCTTAATACGGCCGTTGGTAGGGGTCATTAGCTGGGCGGCTTGTGCATTGTAATTAGCACTTTTAAGTAGTTCTTCTATAGAAGCTATAGGTATAGACTGCAGCTTAGCTAACTCCTCAGCCCATTCTTGTAAATAGGGGCTAAGTGAGCCATCCGCCTGAAAATAATCAGTTCTTCCACTCACAGAGCTCCCGCTTTTTGGGTGTGCATCAATAGCTTTAACAAGATTGTCAGCAGAATCCTCTTTTGATTGAGATTGGACTATTATTTCCGAGTTGTGTTGTGGTTGCTGCAAAGCTGTGCTTTGTGAGGCAGCGCAACCCGCCAGAGCTAGACAGCACAAACTAATTTGAGCTAGGCGTGTTTTTTTGAACATGGTAGAACCTTATGAAAACAATCTATATTACCCACCCTGTATTCTTTTTACATGAAATGGGAGACCATCACCCTGAGGCACCTTCGCGCTTAGAGGCGATAAAAAAACAGCTTCAAGCAGAAGGAATGGATCAGTCATTACGTGTTATTTCAGCGAATAAAGCCAGTGATGAGGATTTACTACGAGTGCATAAACACCATCATATCGCTAATTTAAACGAAAACGCACCTAGTTCTGGTTATTATTCCATTGATGGTGATACTTTACTAAATAGTCATACATTAGAGGCCGCTTATTATGCTGCGGGCGCTGGTATTACCGCCATAGATGAAATTTTTTCTGGAGCGGCAAAAACCGCTTTTTGTGCTGTACGTCCACCGGGACATCATGCGACAGCAGAGCGCGCGATGGGATTTTGTTTTATTAATAATATTGCTGTGGCAGCTGCTTACGCTTTAGAGCGATACAAGTTAAATCAAGTGCTTATTGTGGATTTTGATGTGCACCATGGTAATGGTACAGAAGATATCTTTGCTCATAAACCGCAGGTACAAATGTTTGGTTTTTACCAACACCCTTTGTTCCCCGGGGCCGCTCATTCACCCGCGGCCCCGAATATGTACAATGAGCCCGTGCCGGCAGGTGCAGGATCTGAGATAATACGTAAGATAGTGACCGAAAAGTGGCTACCTAGGTTAAAACATTTGAAGCCTGAGTTGCTTTTATTTTCTGCTGGTTTTGATGCGCATCAAAACGACCCATTAGGGCAGTTGCGGTTAAATGAAGAGGATTTCGCTTGGATCACTGAAGCAGTGATGCAAGCCACGGTAGCTAGCACACAAGGACGAGTTCTTAGTATGCTAGAGGGCGGCTATGAGCCCACCTCTTTATCTCGTAGTGTGCAAGCTCACTTACAAGTACTTGCCGGTTTATAATATTTTTTAGCTAAATTATGGAGATCACCTGATGAAGGTTTTAGTACCCGTAAAACGCGTGGTTGATTACAACGTCAAAGTACGCGTGAAGTCCGACCAAACTGGTGTGGATATTGCGAATGTGAAAATGTCGATGAACCCTTTTGATGAAATTGCGGTAGAAGAAGCGGTTCGTCTTAAAGAGAAGGGTGTGGTTAGTGAAGTAGTAGCGGTTTCTTGTGGTGAAAAGCCCTGCCAAGAAACTTTACGTACCGCCATGGCAATAGGTGCTGATCGAGCTGTGCAGGTAGAGACCGATGCGGAGCTACAGCCTTTAGCTGTAGCCAAACTCTTAAAAAGTGTGGTAGATAAAGAGCAGCCTCAATTAGTTATCTTAGGTAAGCAAGCCAT
The DNA here is from genome assembly GCF_057475285.1 of Paenalcaligenes sp. DL 309. Classification (NCBI taxonomy): domain Bacteria; kingdom Pseudomonadati; phylum Pseudomonadota; class Betaproteobacteria; order Burkholderiales; family Alcaligenaceae; genus Paenalcaligenes; species Paenalcaligenes sp. DL 309. The sequence goes on along the minus strand of NZ_JBYBKW010000001.1, from coordinate 290,035 downwards.
TGATGATGATGCCAATCAAACCGGTCAAATGTTAGCGGCTTTATTAGATTGGCCACAAGCTACCTTTGCTAGTGCCGTAGAGGTGGAAGGTGAGCAGGTAAAAGTCACGCGTGAAATAGATGGCGGCTTAGAAACGATTTCTTTAACGTTGCCGGCAGTCATCACTACAGATTTACGTCTTAACGAGCCGCGCTATGTCACCTTGCCTAATATTATGAAGGCCAAAAAGAAAAGCATTGATGTACTTACGCCAGAAGAGCTAGGTGTAGATGTAACACCTCGCATTAAAACACTTAAAGTCACCGAGCCTGCAGCACGCAAGGCGGGTGAAATGGTGGCCGATGTGGCCACCTTGGTTAATAAACTGAAAAACGAAGCAAAGGTAATTTAAATGTCGATTTTAGTTATTGCAGAGCACGATAATGCGGAACTTAAAGGTGCTACCTTAAACACCGTTGCCGCTGCCACTCAGTTAGGAGGTGAGGTTCACCTTTTAGTCGCGGGTGAAAATGTCAGTGCTGTGGCTGAAGCAGCCACACAAATTGCTAATGTTACTAAGGTATTAGTGGCTGATGGAGAGGCTTTAGCTCATGGCTTAGCTGAAAATGTAGCGGCCCAAGTATTAGCGATTGCTGATGCGTATTCGCATATTGTTTTCCCAGCTACGGCAGCAGGTAAAAACGTAGCGCCCCGTGTGGCTGCTAAACTAGACGTAGCACAAATTTCAGATGTGCTCAGCATAGAATCCGCAAATACTTTTACCCGTCCTATTTATGCAGGTAATGCTATTGCCACAGTACAGTGTGAAGATTCTAAGCTGGTATTAACCATACGTACTACCACTTTTGATGCGGTGGCTGCCACGGGTGGTAGTGCTGTGACTGAAAACATAGAAGTGGTAGCTGATTCGGGCGTGTCCGCCTTTGTTAATCGTGAATTAGCTCAATCAGATCGTCCTGATTTAGCGGATGCTACCGTAGTGGTTTCGGGTGGACGTGGTTTAGGCAGTAAAGAAAACTTCGCGATGATTGATGCTTTAGCCGATAAACTAGGGGCAGCAGTGGGTGCTTCACGCGCAGCCGTAGATGCAGGCTATGCGCCGAATGATTGGCAGGTGGGCCAAACAGGTAAAGTCGTAGCACCTCAGCTTTATATTGCAGTGGGTATCTCTGGGGCTATTCAGCATTTAGCGGGTATGAAAGACGCTAAGGTGATTGTTGCCATTAATAAAGATCCTGATGCACCTATCTTTGGCGTGGCGGATTACGGTTTAGTCGCTGATCTATTTGATGTGCTTCCCGAGCTCACCCAAGCACTTTAATTCAACGTTAAAACCTGCAGCTGCTTATGTCTGCAGGTTTTTTTTCGTCTAAAGATAGTCATTTTGGAGTTTTTATGAGTTACCACGTGCCCCGAGCAGATATTCACTTTTTACTAGAGCATATTATTGATACTCAGGCTTTATTGGATCTGCCGGGTAATGAAGACCTGTCCTTAGCGTTAATCCATGCCGTATTAGATGAAGGCGCTAAATTTATAGAGCAAGAGGTAGCCCCTCTTAATAAAAAAAGTGATTTGCATCCTGCTTTTATAAAGGAGGGACAGGTTTTAACTACTCCTGGCTTTAAAGCGGTTTTTACTAATTTTGCTCAAGCTGGTTGGCAAGGTTTACAGCACAGTGCGGATATTGGGGGTCAAGCTCTACCAAAGCTTGTAGGGGCTATTTTTCAAGAGAATATGAATGCGGCGAGTGCGGCCTTTGCTCTTTGCACATTGTTATCAGACTCCGTTATTGAAACATTTGCCGAGGCGGCTACGCCGGAACAAAAAGCGCAATATCTTCCCGCTATGTTAGAAGGACGTTGGACTGGCACCATGAACCTCACTGAATCGCAGGCGGGTTCAGATTTGTCGCAGGTGAAATGCATGGCTACGCCTCAAGACGATGGCTCCTATAAATTACAGGGTGAAAAAATATTTATCTCTTATGGTGATCATGATTTAGCGGAAAACATTATTCATTTGGTTTTGGCACGTACCCCTGGGGCACCAGCTGGGATTAACGGTTTATCGTTATTTATTGTGCCTAAGTATTTAGTACAAGATCAAGGGGCTTACCGCGAAGGCACTCGTAATGACGTGCATTGCGCTTCTTTAGAACATAAGCTGGGTTTGCATGGCAGCCCTACGGCGGTGATGGTGTATGGCAGCAATCAGGGCGATGTAGGACCAGGAGCGGTGGGGTATTTGATAGGTGAGCTAAATCGAGGTTTGGAGTACATGTTTATCACGATGAATGCCGCCCGTTATGCTATTGCTATGCAAGCTCTAGGTGTAGCGGATCGGGCATTAGGTAGTGCACAAACCTATGCAAAGGAACGTAAACAAGGAGTAGATTTACAGCGTGAACTGCAGCCGCCTGTTGCTATTTCACAGCATCCTGATGTGATACGTATGTTGCAAATCATGCGAGGTTTAACCGAAGGCACACGGGCTTTTAGTTATCAAGCTGCGTGGTTTAAAGACATGGCGCTTAAAAGCCCTGAACCAGCCCAGCGTGAGTACTATCAAGCACAGTATGAGTTTTATGTGCCCATCGTAAAAGGATTTGCCACAGAAATGGTCAATGAAGTGAGTTCTTTGGCCCTGCAAGTGCATGGTGGTATGGGGTACATAGAAGAAACAGGCGTCACACAATATATGCGTGATAGTCGAGTATTTTCTATTTATGAGGGCACTACCGCCATTCAGGCTAATGATTTAATTGGGCGTAAGTTATTACGTGATAAAGCGAAGGTAGCTTTGATCATAGCGGAACAAATCGAAGGCACGATTGCTGAGTTAGAAGCACAGATCGATAGTGCGAAATTACTGCATATAGCAGCTCGATTAAAAGAAGCGTGTGAAGCCTATCGTGCAGCCATTGGTGCGTTATTAACCTTTCATCAGCAGCAAAATCCACAGGCCGTGTATGTGGGCAGTGTGCCATTCTTAATGCTGTCAGGCGTGCTGTTAGGTGGCTGGCAAATGGCCAAAGCGGCTTTAGTATGTGTAAATACAACAGATGAGTTTTCCCAACAAAAAATGCAAACTGCTATATTTTATGCGGCACATATCTTACCGCGAGTAACTATGCACAGCAGCACCATTATCGATGGAGCACAAGTGTTTGCATAAAAAGCTGTATGGATATACAGTATAGGTAATATTGTTATCTATACTGGAGTGCGTATGCGAAATTTATCTTTTGCTCATTATGTTTTGCGCTGTAGAGCTAATCCTTTATTAGCGCAAAAAAGTGCACTTGAAATGTACCAAAACTATCAACGTGCACAAATACGCACACGTTGGTTTAATAAATGGTTGTTTAAGCGCTCATAAGGCGGTATTATTACGGGTTCATCCTCTGGCGGGCTTATTTAAAAACAATTTCGTTGCCCGTGTAAGATGCATTTGGAGCTTATTGTGAATATTATTGATATCTTAGAGCAAGAAGAGATGGAGCGTATTACCGCTATAGCGCCTCGTCCGGAGTTTAATCCCGGTGACAGCGTAGTGGTAAACGTAAAAGTGGTTGAGGGTACACGCAGTCGTGTGCAGGCTTATGAAGGCGTAGTAATTGCTAAGCGTAATCGTGGTCTCAATTCTTCTTTTATTGTGCGTAAAATCTCTTCTGGTGAATCCATAGAACGTACTTTTCAGTTGTTTTCCACCCAAATTGCTAGCATTGAAGTGAAGCGTCGTGGTGCGGTACGTCGTGCTAAACTGTACTATTTACGTAATCGTTCGGGTAAATCTGCACGTATTAAAGAAAAGTTAGTACGCAGAAACATAGCAAAATAATGTTTTAGTTATTATTTGTTATGTGACTTAAAAAGCACCCGAATGGGTGCTTTTTTTATAGTTAATCAAGGGTGAATCAACGCATGTCTTCTTCGAGTATGACTACTGAGACTGAATTATCACGCATTGAGGCAGTGAGTTTGGGCTTTGATCCTCAAACACAGCCTTTTATCGATATTCCCCCTTTGCCTACTATTACGGCACCGTATTTAAGTCCCGCTTTTATACAGGCTAGTTTTAATCATGAGATAGAGTGGGGGGCTGAGCCTTTGCTGGGTAATTTAATCGTGCCAGAGTTTGATTATTATCCAAAGCATATACCTTCAGCGGTATGTATGCCTTTAGTACAGCGCGAGCAGGGATTAACTGTTTTATTCACACGGCGTGCAGGGCATCTACCCTCTCATCCTGGTCAAGTTTGCTTTCCTGGGGGGCGTATAGACTTAAGTGACAATAACGCCACACACACTGCTCTCAGAGAAACGTACGAAGAGGTGGGGATTGCCCCCGGTTATATACAGCCTTTAGGTGAGCACCCTATTATTATTGCTACCCGTTATGCCATGCGCCCCATTATAGGTTTAGTCAAAGAGGGTTTTTCTATCGCCCCGTGTGCGTCTGAGGTAGCTCAAGTGTTTGAGGTGCCGCTTGCGGTATTAATGGACCCTCGAAATCATCGTTTGCAGCGCTTACAAATCAAAGGTAGTGATCTGCGTCATTATTTTTCTATAAGTTGGAATGGTTATTTCATTTGGGGTGCTACCGCAGCAGTAATACGTAATTTTTATCATTATTTATTTGCCGCTTCACAACAAATAAAGCTTAATAATTAACCCGCAGTCTTTAATATTTAGGTAAACTTTCTAGCTCTGCTAAGAGGCGTTTATAGAAAGCGTGGCGATCGGGATGTATAACACCGGCTTCTACGGCGGCAACTACACCACAACCTGGCTCATGACGATGAGTACAATTATAAAAACGACAATGGGTGATGGCATCATGAAACTCACTAAAACCCTGCACAATATCTTCTGCACTGAGGTGAGCTAAGCCAAAGCTTTGAAATCCGGGCGAATCAATAATTTTCCCGGTGCTATTTGGAATGTGGTAGAGCTTAGTGCTAGTGGTGGTATGACGCCCCGCTCCTAAAGCCACTGAGTGTGCTTGGGTATGTGCTTGGGCTTCTGGTACTAATGCATTAAGTAAGGTGGATTTACCCATGGCGCTTTGGCCTAAGAGCAAGCTGGTTTTGTCTTTAAGTAGATCAGCGAGTTGCGCTTGTACGTGGGCTGCATCCATGGCATTGGTTTCTATAATCTGCACTCCTAAGTCAGCTAAGGGCTGTAGACGTTGTCTAGCTAAATCTACTGAGGGTAAATCTGCTTTATTGAGTAAGATAATGGGTTCTATACCTGCTGTGCCAGCGGCTACTAAGGCACGGCCCGTTAAATCCTCAGAAAACATAGGTTCCGAAGCTAATACAATCAATAGCTGATCTATATTGGCAGCAAACTGTTTACTGCGCACCTCATCAGATCTATACAGCAGATTACGGCGCTCATGCAGTCTTTCTATAGTGGCGCCGCTAGCTTTGGTACTGATATCTATCCAGTCGCCCACACAAACACCCCCTCGTTTCCCCCGAGGAAAACATTTAATAATCTCACCATCCTCGAGTTCTGCAAAATAATGCCTGCCATGAGCGGAGATTATTTGCGCTTTGTGAGAGGGTATAGGTTGTGGTTCAGAGCTAACATTAAGTCGATGGGGTTTAGTACGCTTCATAGAGTTTTTGTAAAAATTGAACGCGCTGTATAGCGGGTGGGTGGCTATCATAATACGCTGAATGCAAGGGATCAGGGGTTAGGGTAGCCGCATTATCATCATAGAGCTTTAATAAGGCTTGCACTAAATGTTCTGGGGCACTTTGTTTGGCCGCATAGGCGTCGGCTTGATACTCGTCTTTGCGTGATAGGTAACTAAATACCGGACTTACCCAAAACGTAAATACGGGCATAGTTAAAAAGAACAAAACCAAGGCTAAGCCGTCGTTAGCGCGCCCTAGTAAAGGCATAACGCCTAAATTGCTATAAAACCAAACTTGTTGTGAGAGCCAGCCTAGTAATAAGAAAAAACCCAGTGCCATAGCAAAGGAAATGAGCATACGTTTCAGGATATGGCGATATTTAAAATGGCCTAATTCATGCGCTAAGACGGCTTCAATTTCCTCATCGTTAAGTTTATTTAAAAGCGTATCAAAAAAAACAATGCGTTTATGACGACCTATGCCGGTAAAGTAAGCATTTCCATGGGCTGAGCGCTTGGAGCCATCCATCACAAATAGCCCATCTAAGCTAAAACCACAGCGTTTAGTTAAGGCATCAATACGTTTTTTAAGGCTTGCACGTTCTAAGGGTTTAAATTTATTAAATAAAGGCGCTATCACGCTTGGAAATAGCCACATTACAAATAGACTAAAACTTACCCATATACCCCAGGCCCACCATGGCCAGGTATTGCCCGCGGTACTCATGAGCCAAAGCACAGCACTGAGCAAAGGCAGTCCGAGTATTATTCCTACCAGTAGTCCTTTAATTTGATCACTGACAAATAGTCTTAAGCTCATGCGGTTAAAACCAAAACGTTGCTCTAGTTTAAAGATGCGCCATAGGCTAAAAGGGAGTTGCACTAAACCCGTAATGCCAAACACACTTCCTATTAATAAGAGTTGGCGTACCAACTCGTGATCAATGTGACGTGCCCAAAAAATGTTTAACCACTGCAATCCACCTAATAAGGTCAAAGCAATAAGTAGCACTGCTTCTGTGGTGGTTTCTAAAAAAGCAAATTGAGTGCGAGCAACTGTGTAGTCAGCAGCGCGTTGGTGGCTGCGTAAATTAATATAATGGCTGAACTCGTTAGGCACTTGGTTTCTATGTGCGCGCACATGACGAATTTGGCGCATCGCTAAATAGCTGCGTATACTGAGATCTGCAAACAGAAAAGTAACAAACAATACAAGCAATGTCATAGGGCAGTGCCTAACTTATTTTATTTATAAAGGATAAATCGTAATGACAGTCAAGGATCAACGCCTTGTATGGCTAGACATGGAAATGACTGGTCTGGACCCAAATAAAGAACGCATTATAGAAGTAGCCGTAGTGGTTACTGAAGCTGATTTAACCGTGGTAGCCGAAGGCCCTGTACTCGTTATTCATCAAAGTGATGCACTTTTAGATGCAATGGATAATTGGAATAAAGGCACCCATGGCCGTAGTGGTTTAATCGACAAAGTAAAAGCGTCTACTTTAACGGAGTCAGAGGCTGAAGATATTCTACTCGACTTTCTAAAAAAACATGTACCAGCTGGTAAATCCCCCCTTTGTGGTAATACTATCAGCCAAGATCGCCGTTTTATGCATTTATATATGCCACGATTTGAACAGTTTTTTCATTATAGAAACTTAGATGTGAGTACGCTCAAAGAGCTAGCCTTACGTTGGAAGCCTGAGGTGGCTAAAAGTTTCATTAAGCAAAGTAAGCATGAGGCTTTAGCGGATATCTATGAGTCTATAGATGAGTTGAAGCATTATCGTGAGCATTTCATTAAATTAAGTTAAATAGCAAAAACGAAGAGGAAATAGTGTGACTGCCATTGCAGGTATAGGAACTGATATTATGTATGTTTCCCGTATTGAACGGGCATATGCGCGTTTTGGTGCGCGTTTTTTAGATCGTATTTTAGGGGAGCAAGAAAAAGAAATTTTTGCACGCCGCTATGCACGTGACCCCCAACGCGGATACCGTTTCTTAGCAACGCGCTTTACGGCTAAAGAAGCCTTCTCTAAAGCCATAGGTTTAGGGATGCGTATGCCTATGACGTGGTCACGTATGCAAACATTAAATGCACCTAGTGGTAAGCCCACAGTGGTTCTTAGTGGTGAGTTGAAGGGGTGGTATGAGAGTCGTTTTGGGGCGGCGCATATCACCCTAACAGATGAGTCGGATTTAGTTATGGCCTTTGCTGTGGTTGAGTCGTCATCGTCCAATAAGTGAATAAGGAAAAATAAAAGTGACAGATCAACAGCTTGCACCCGGCCCCGTTATGGTCGACGTAGAAGGATATACCCTGACAGAGCAAGAAAGAAAACGTTTACAGCATCCTTTAGTGGGGGGGGTGATTTTATTTGCGCGAAATTATAAAAATAGGCAGCAGCTACAGCAGCTATGCGCTGAAATTCGAGCCGCAAGGCAGCCTGATTTATTGATCGCTGTAGACCATGAAGGGGGGCGCGTGCAGCGCTTTATTAGTGATGGGTTTACACACTTACCTGCTATGCGTGACTTAGGTCATCTATGGGATAGTGATCCGTCTTTAGCAGTAAAGATGGCAAATGCGGTGGGTTATATATTAGCGTCTGAGTTACGAGCCTGTGGAGTAGACCTGAGCTTTACACCGGTATTAGATTTGGATTATGAATGCAGTGAAGTCATAGGAAATCGAGCCTTTCATTCTAAACCTCAAACCGTAGCACGTTTGGCTGAAGCCTTAGCACATGGTTTACAACAAGCGGGGATGGCGGCGTGTGGCAAACATTTCCCGGGCCATGGAGCAGTAGAAGCCGATTCACACCATGAAATTCCCATCGATAACCGAGACTTAGAAACCATCTTGGATAATGATGCTGCGCCTTATGGCTGGTTAGGGGGTACGGTAATTCAAGCAGTGATGCCAGCACATGTTATTTATCCAAATATAGATGATAAACCTGCTGGATTTTCACCATACTGGATTCAACGCGTATTACGCCAAGCCTTAGCCTATAACGGCATGGTGTTTTCTGATGATCTCACTATGGAAGGGGCGGCAGTAGCAGGTGATATTACCGCACGCGCAGAGGCAGCCTTAGCGGCGGGTTGTGATATGGTTTTAGTTTGCAACCGGCCTGATTTAGCCGATGAGTTATTAAATAAACTACAATGGCAGATGTCTACCGAGTCCTTACAACGTCTTCAGCATTTGCATCCTCTTGATCCAGCCTTAGGGTGGGACGCTTTACAAAACGATGAGCATTACCAACACGCCCAGCAACTTCGATCTGACTACTTTTCTACGCCAGTTACCTAATTTACCCGGTGTTTATAGACATATAAACGCCGCTGATGAGGTGCTGTACGTAGGGAAGGCACGCGACTTAAAAAAGCGCGTGTCTTCGTATTTTCAAAAAAATCTCAGTAGTCCGCGTATTGCACAAATGGTTAAGCAAATAGTGCGTATTGAGACCACCGTAACGCGCTCTGAGGCTGAAGCATTAATTTTAGAAAATAATCTCATTAAGCGCTTACAGCCACGCTACAACATCCTTTTCAGGGATGATAAATCTTATCCCTATTTAATGTTTAGTGCGCATGAAATCCCCCGCATTGCGTACTTTAGGGGCAATACCAATCAGCCCGGACAATTTTACGGTCCATACCCTAATTCGGGGGCTGTGCGCGAAAGTCTACAAATATTGCAACGCGTGTTTCGATTACGTAGTTGTGAAGATGGTGTCTATGCTAATCGCTCGCGGCCCTGCTTATTACATCAGATTCGCCGCTGTTCAGCACCGTGTGTGGATCTTATTAGCCAGGAGGATTATTTAGCCGATGTGAAAAGAGCGCAGCAATTTTTAGATGGTGATGCCTCCGGCGTTTTGGGGCAAATTGAAAAACGTATGGTAGAGGCCTCTGAAAACTTAGATTTTGAGCAGGCTGCCGTGTTACGTGATCAAATGAAAGCCTTAGCGGCCTTATTGCAACAACAAAACATGGAAAATCAGAGCCATGAAGAGGCGGATATTATTGCTTTGGTGGCAGCTGGGGGGCGTGTTTGCGTAAATTTAGCGATGGTGCGTGGGGGGCGTCATTTAGGTGATAGAGCTTTTTTTCCTAGTCAAACTAAAGATATAAATTTAACTCAGGTGTTAGAGGCTTTTGTGAGTCAGCATTACATAGAGCGTCCCTTACCTCCTATACTCATTAGTACCCACCCTATCAAAGATGAAGAGTTACTCACTATGTTGGCAGAGCAAACGGGTATGAAAACTCGCCTTATTACTCGGCCACAAGGAGTGCGTAAAAGCTGGTTAGAACAAGCGCAAGCTAATGCGGAAATTGCTTTAAATCGTTTATTAAATGAATCCATGAGTCGCGCAGCCCGCACTTTAGCCTTAGCCGAGTTGTTAGGTTTAGACACCGATGCGGAGAGTTTAGAAAAACTGCATGTTGAAGCTTTTGATATTAGTCATACCTCAGGCGAAGCGACCCAAGCGTCATGCGTGGTTTATAAAGAACACGCCATGCAGCCATCGTTGTATAGACGCTACAATATCGCTGGAATTATTGAAGGTGATGATTATGCCGCTATGCGCCAAGTGCTACAGCGTCGTTTTGAGCGGGTAGCTGAAGGCTTAGCTTCGTTGCCTGATGTGGTGTTAATTGATGGCGGCAAAGGGCAGTTAAATACAGCAAAAACCGTGTTTGCAAACTTGGGGTTAGATCAAAGTGTGTTAGTAGGCGTGGCCAAAGGTGAAGGGCGTAAAGTGGGATTAGAAACACTTTTTTTTGCTGATGAACGCCCAGAGGTGGCTTTGGGGGTTAATTCTGCTGCATTGATGCTAGTAGCTGAGATACGTGATGAGGCCCATCGTTTTGCAATTACCGGTATGCGAGCTAGGCGCGCTAAGACCCGAAATGTTTCCCGTCTAGAAGACATAGCAGGTGTAGGGCCTAAACGTAGGCAGCGTCTTCTAACCCGTTTTGGGGGATTGGCTGGCGTAGCGAATGCCAGCATTGATGATTTGGCTGCGGTGGAAGGAATTTCTGCTGCCCTAGCAGAACGCATCTATTTTGCGTTACGCTAAGTAATCGCGCTTTGGCGCTATTCATTTATTGGTTTAACTATGCCCTTTAATTTGCCTATTGCTCTGACGTGGTTACGCATCCTGTTAATTCCTCTTATTTTATTTTTGTATTATGTGCCGCATAGCTGGTTAGCTGAACCATTACGAGATACTATTGCCGCCATTATATTTATCATTGCGGCGCTCACGGACTGGTTTGATGGTTGGTTAGCGCGTAAATGGAATCAAACGTCGGCCTTTGGAGCTTTTTTAGATCCAGTGGCAGATAAGCTCATGGTGGCTGCTGCTTTGTTGATTTTATTAAGTATAGGCCGGGTAGACGGTGTGATTGCTTTCATCATCATTGGCCGAGAAATCACTATCTCAGCACTGCGAGAGTGGATGGCACAAATTGGAGCTAGCGCCAGTGTGGCAGTGAGTTGGCTAGGTAAATTTAAAACAGCCGCCCAAATGGTGGCTATTCCATGCTTGTTGTATTACCAAGACCTTTATGGTGTTTCTACGCGTTGGGCTGGTTTGGTCTTGATTATGGTGGCAGCCATCTTAACCGTTTGGTCTATGTTTTACTATTTACGTAAAGCCTGGCCTGAAATACAAAAACGCAGTTAATTGATTTTGATTTATAAATAAATAATGAACACCAATAAAGATTGGCCCACTATTTCCTTATTGGGCGTAGTGCATGCCAGCTCACACTTTTTTCAACTGATTTTACCTACTCTGTTTTTCTATTTAAATCGTGATTTTGGTTATGATTTTTTAGAACTGGGTTTTTTAGTTACCTGTTTCTTTTTACTCTCAGGAGTGGGCCAAGCCTCATCAGGGTTTATCGTAGACCGTATAGGACCCTCACCAGTGATGTTTTTTGGTTTGGGGGCCTTTATTTTATCTGCCCTTATGCTGGCTCTTGCGCCCAGTTATGGTTGGTTGGTGTGCGCGGCATTAATAGGTGGAGCGGGTAATTCTGTTTTCCATCCGGTAGATTATTTCATTATTAATCATCAGATCAGTGCGCCACGATTAGGGCATGCTTTTAGTGTGCATGGGCTTACTGGAAATGTGGGTTGGGCTTTAGCCCCCGTATTTATTACCACTATTAGTGCTATGTTTAATTGGCGGGTAGCGCTCTTTGCGGTGGCAGCCTTAATTACGATTATTCTTATTTTAGCGGTTTGGCAGCGTGAATTATGGGGGCGGGTGCAGCCCGTTGCTAGTACTGCATCAGAGAGCTCGGATTTAAGTCAGCAAAGTATAGTGAGTACGTTACTGATATTGACAAAGAAACCGGCCCTATGGGGTGCGTTTTTCTTTTTTGCCTTTGGTTCCATGGCCTTGTCTGCCGTTCAAAATTACACCATCCCTCTATTTACCTCTCTGTATGGCTTATCTCAAATCATGGCCGGTTCCACCTTATCCGCTTACATGATTGCAGCGGCCTTGGGTATGGCGGCCGGTGGATTTTTAGCAGGCGCCACAGCAAAAACAGAACGAATTATTTTTCTCGCTTTTTGTTTGGCTGGGCTTTGTATGCTGTTGTTAGCATTTAATATAGTCGGAGCGTATGTGGCTATGTTTTTGATTGTGGGAGCCGGGTTTTTTTCTGGAATTGCAGCACCTTCACGAGATATGTTGATCCGACGTGTAGCCCCCAAAGGGGCCACAGGCACGGTGTATGGTCTTGTGTATTCCGGGATGGATGTAGGCGCATCGACGGCACCTATGATTTTTGGTTATATGGTAGATGCTAACTTTACTTCAGGACCATGGGTAGGAGCTGCGGTAGCGTTTGTGATATCGGCCTTGCTAGCTTTAGCTGTAGCTCATGCAGCACAGACATCACTGTCGCACCGTTCGGATATCCGCTAATTTGATGTCATGGCTGCTACGCCACGGGTTAATGTCTAAGCCCCCTCTGCGAGTATAGCGGGCTATAACCGCTAATTGCTTGGGTTGGCAATACGTCATAATGTCACAATAAATACGCTCTACACAGTGCTCATGGAAACCGGTGTGTTCCCTAAATGAAATAATATAACGTAACAGAGCCTCAGCATCTATTTGCGGTCCTGTATAGCTAATCTGTACGGTAGCCCAATCAGGTTGGCCCGTGACAGGGCAGTTTGATTTCAGTAAATGCGATACCAAGACTTCATTTACTTCAGTGCCGTTCATTTTGCAGTGCAAGAGTTCAGGCGTAGGTTTATATTCGTTTACCAAAATATCCAGCTCATCTATGACTGTGCCTTCTAAGGGACCCATCATAGGCCCGTTATAGGGTTCCAGATTAAATAAAGACACAGTAACTGCTGCCTCTGCTACCGTACTTAAATCTTTTTCCATGCATTTTTTGACAGCGTCCACGTTTTCAAACTGGCTTTGATTGAAGGAGTTTAAATATAATTTAAACGATTTAGATTCGATCAAGTTAGGGCTATTCCAGGGCACGCTAAAACGACCTACTGCGACCATAGGCTTTCCTTTTGGGTTTAGCCACGAAATCTCATAGGCATACCAGATATCAGCACCATACCAAGCCTGAGGGATGTTCAAATCAAGGCGGTTAGGTTGACGAGCGATGGCAAATAAGAGACTGGAGTCATATTGTGTTGGATAAGAGACAGCTTGACCTAAAGGAAGCTGTGGACTTGTTTCTATATAAGTACTCATGATTATGTTTCTATATTATGAAAAAGCTATCCGCGAATTACAAAGAGAATGGGCAGAGAATCCACGTTGGAAAGGAGTTTGGCATAATTACAATGTGAAGAGGTAGTGGTATGCGGATTTAATCTGGTGTGAGGCAGCGGCGCCTGATTTTCTGAATAAATGCAATAAAGTGGGGTCGTATGGATGAGTTGTTGAAGCTATATTTCTTTTTGTTATAGTATAATGCTTCTTATGCGCGCTTATTCTATTTTTACCATTCCTGCTGATGTTTCTCCTGCAGACCGTATGCAACGGCGTCGTATGCTGGCGCGTTTGGGTTTAGCGTGGCTCATGATGATGCAAGTAATGACTTTAGCATTTCCTGGGTACTTACGCTCAGACAGCATGCAGCCAGATACCTTAGAAACATTAGACAGTGCTATTTATTTAATGAATTGGACTGCGCTTTTGTTGACTGCGCCAGTCATGATGTATTGCGCTATTCCTATATGGAAAGGAGCATGGGATAGTTTAAGCAAAGCAAGAGTGGGGATGGATGTGCCGGTGGCTTTAGGTATTATAGTTGCCTTTGTGCCTAGTGTGTACACTACTTGGACAGGCCAAGGTGAGGTTTACTTTGATTCTGTCACTATGTTCGTGGCATTTTTGCTCACTGCGCGTTATTTGGAGCTTTGCGCTCGTCAATCTATATCGCAGGGCGCGGCCTATAAACAGCTTGAAGCGTTACGCGTTAAGTTAACTACCTATTCAAATAAGCTGGCGTTTTGGTTTGTACTCATACAAGTCGTACTTGCTGTGGTGTTAGGCTTCGTTTGGTTTTATTATAAACCGGCTTTTGCCCTTGCTGTGGTAGTGGCTTTATTTGTGATGAGCTGTCCTTGTGCGCTTTCTATGGCGGTGCCTACAGCAGTGGCTTCAGCCCAGGCGGGTATTAGCGTACAGCCGCCTGAAGCTAAAAATGATTTATTATCCATAGAAGGGCGCACCACATCTATTTCCAAACAAAATCTGTATGGCTCTATTGCGTGGCATCTGTTAATGACGCCTTTGGCAGCAATAGGGCTAGTAGCACCGTGGGTTGCTGCCATATCTATGTTGGTATCCTCATTAATAGTTGCGTATAATTCGTGGCGCATCTATAGACGGCGCTCTAAACAAGCCGCACAAATGGTAAATAGTGCAATAGGGTAATTATGTTGGCATCTATGTATTTACTCATTCCACTGTCTATTTTATTTGTGCTGTTTATTGCAGTGGCGTTATGGTGGGCAATCTTTTCTGGTCAATTCGAAGACACGAATGAAGCCGGAGAGTCCATACTTAAAGATGACGATAGCACTAGCGAAGACCCTAATAAGCATTAAGGTTGAGGCTAGAGCCATTTGTCTTATAGAGTTAGCTATATGGTTGAACTGTATGGCTAACTACACGTTTTTGTTGTTTTTGAAGTTATAGGTATTACACTTAATAATCTGAGCAGTGGGCAAATACCGCTCGGTTATTAGATTGTATTAACATTTGTTAAAATAGGGGAAGCAAATGGGTACTTCCGAAGTGGTCGGAAATTCCGCAGTGGTCGGAAAACAGGCCGAAGCCGAAGTCTTCAACTACGGAGTGGTAAGACAGTTTACCGTTATGTCTGTAGTGTGGGCTGTGGTTGGTATGGGGGTTGGTTTAATCATCGCCCTACAGCTAATTTGGCCTGAATTAAACTTTGAGACGCCATGGTTTACGTATGGACGTATTCGTCCATTACATACAAACTTGGTGATTTTTGCCTTTGGTGGTAGTGCACTTTTTGCCACGTCTTATTACGTAGCACAGCGTACCTGTCAAACGCGTTTGTTTGCAGGCGGTCTAGCGGCTTTCACGTTTTGGGGTTGGCAGCTAGCCATGGTAGGGGCTTTACTGACTCTGCCTCAAGGCTTTACTAGCAGTAAAGAATACGCCGAGCTTGAGTGGCCTATTGACTTACTCGTCTTAGCTGTTTGGGTCAGTTACATGATTGTGTTTTTCGGAACGTTAGTTAAGCGTCGTGTTAAGCATATTTATGTAGCTAACTGGTTCTTTGGTGCGTTTATTATTGTTATTGCTGTCTTGCACATCTTTAATAACATGGAGCTTCCCGTATCGATGTGGAAGTCTTATTCCGCGTATTCAGGGGTACAAGACGCCATGGTGCAGTGGTGGTATGGCCATAATGCCGTAGGTTTCTTTCTTACCACTAGCTTTTTGGGCATGATGTATTACTTTGTGCCTAAACAAGCTGAGCGTCCTATTTATTCATATCGTTTATCCATTGTGCACTTTTGGGCCTTGGCATTTACGTATATGTGGGCGGGTGGCCACCATTTACATTACACCTCATTACCTGACTGGACTCAGTCTTTGGCTATGGCGTTTTCGTTGATTCTACTTGCACCTTCATGGGGCGGTATGATTAACGGTATTATGACCTTATCTGGTGCTTGGCATCGTTTACGCACAGATCCTATCCTGAAATTCCTAGTGGTAGCGGTGTCCTTCTACGGTATGTCTACCTTTGAAGGTTCCATGATGGCGATTCGTACGGTTAACTCCTTATCCCACTACACAGACTGGACTGTAGGTCACGTTCACTCTGGTGCGCTGGGTTGGGTTGCTATGGTTACCTTTGGTTCACTTTATTACATGATTCCTCGCTTGTATGGCCGTGCTGCTATGGCGAGACCTAAATGGGTAGAGCTGCATTTTTGGCTCGCTACGCTAGGTGTGGTCTTGTATATTTCAGCCATGTGGATTTCTGGTGTGATGCAAGGCCTAATGTGGCGTGCGACCGGTGAAGACGGTATGTTGGTGTACAGCTTTGTAGAAGGTGTTAAAGCCACTTACCCGTTCTATGCAATTCGTGCCTTAGGTGGTTTAATGTTCTGGTCTGGTGCAGTGCTAATGTTGGTTAACACCCTCATGACTATACAAGGTCAGGTACGTGTCAACCCAGTTGTACCTTTGAAAAACCCAGGCGCTCGTAAACCTAGCTTAGTCGGTCCTGCCGAAGTGGCTGCAGGTTAAGGGATAGATCAATGTCTAATGAGAAGAAAAAGTTTTTTTCGCATGCTACGCTGGAAACGAACGTAGGCCTTTTGATGATTTGTACCCTCATCGTGATTTCGATGGCCGGGTTGGTACAAATTGTGCCTTTGTTTTTCCAACACTCTACAACTACGCCAACTGAAGGTGTAACTCCTTACGAGCCTTTGAATTTGATTGGTCGTGACATCTACATCCGTGAAGGTTGTGTGGGTTGTCACTCCCAACAAATTCGTATGCTGGAGTCTGAAGTACGTCGTTACGGTCCTTATTCTTTAGCGGGTGAGTCGGTTTATGATCACCCCTTCTTATGGGGATCCAAGCGTACAGGCCCAGATTTGGCTCGTGTAGGTGAGCGTTACACTGACGAATGGCATCGTATTCACTTACGTAACCCTCGCGATGTGGTGCGCGAATCCAATATGCCTGCTTATTCTTGGTTGCAGCATAACTCAGTAGAAGGTGAAAACGTACAAAGACGTATGGAAGTATTACGTCAGCTAGGTGTGCCTTACACTGATGAGCAAATTGAGAATGCGCCTAAGGCGTTAGTAGGTAAAACCGAAGAAGATGCACTAGTGGCTTACTTACAAGGTTTAGGGGTTCAAGGTCGTGCGGCAGCTGAGGCTGCGGTGGCGGAAGGGGGTTATTAATGGTTGGCATTTTAAATGGTATTGTTACCGCGCTAGCCTTAATTACCTTTTTAGGAATAGTGTTTTGGGCTTGGTCTAAAGGCCGGTCCAAAGCCAACTATGATTCATCTATGCTGCCTTTCGATCTCCCCGATGAGGAAGAGGAGATCAAAAAGCAGAAAGCTGAGGGTTCAAATGAGTGATTTCTTCAATTCAGGTTGGAGCATTTGGATTACGACCATCTCCTTAGGTGGGGTGGTCTTCTGTCTATATGTTTTGTTCAGCCAAATGAAAGGCCAAGCTAAAAAAGGCGAGGTCATACATGACACAGGCCATGAGTGGGATGGCATTACGGAATACGATACGCCACTACCACGTTGGTGGGTTTCTATGTTCTTAATACTCACCATTATTGCGTTGGGTTATTGGGTGCTTTATCCAGGTCTAGGTACTTTTAAAGGATTGTTAAATACCACCTCAGCCAAAGAGGTACAGGCAGATAGAGCAGCGATGGAAGCTAAGGTGCAACCTGTGTTTGCAAAATATGCAGAAATGCCTATTGAGAAAATCGCTACAGACGATGAAGCCAGAATCATTGGTCAGCGTTTATTTTTAAATAACTGTGCACAATGTCATGGCTCTGATGCTCAAGGCAGCCCGTCTTTCCCTAACCTCACCGATACAGCGTGGTTATGGGGTGGTGAGCCAGAGCAAATTATTCACACCATTACAAATGGCCGCAACGGTATTATGCCACCGCATAGTGCCATGATGAATCCTACAGAAGCATCGCAGCTTGCGCAGTTTGTGCGTTCTATGAATGATTTGTCACATGATCAAACACAGGTAGTACCAGGTAAAAAACTGTACGATCAGTATTGTATTGCCTGTCACCAAGCAGACGGTACAGGTAATCAAATGCTAGGGGCTCCTAACCTAACAGATAACACGTGGTTGTACGGCAGTTCTGAAGCTGAAATTGTGTACGGCATTATGAATGGTCGTAACAATAAAATGCCAGCACAAAAAGACGTACTCACACCTGAGCAAATTCGTGTATTAGCGGGCTGGGTATGGGGACTTTCTAATAATGAACATCGAGAATAAAGCCAAGTGAAGTGAAGTAAAGTAAACTAAACGAGTTGCTCTATAACTTGTAGTTCATTATTTCCACGGCAAAAGGTTAAGTATCATGAGTAGTGAAAATCACAAACCCTCTGAAAACGGTCAAGAAAAAACCGAGGTACCGGCTTGGCAGCCGCCTCGACTGACTAAAAATCAGACGGACCGAGTTTCACCACAATTGGAAAAAATCCTAGCCGATGGGCACGGTAAAATTTACGCTCGTTCCGTTAAAGGTACATTCGATAGAATTCGTATCTTAATGATTTATCTAACACAAATCCTCTTTTTTGGATTGCCTTGGTTAGAGTGGAACGGGCGTCAAGCCGTGTTGTTTGATCTTGGGGCCAGAAAATTCTACTTATTTGGTATGGTTTTATGGCCTCAAGACATTATTTATTTGACCATACTGCTTATCATTTCTGCTTATGCGTTATTTTTATTTACCGCAGTAGCAGGGCGATTATTTTGTGGTTATGCCTGTCCACAAACGGTTTATACACAAATCATGATGTGGATAGAGCGTAAGGTGGAAGGGGATCGTGTTGCTCGTATTCGTTTAGACGAGCAGCCTTGGAACGCGAAAAAAATTCGTCTGAAATTCACCAAACATGGCTTATGGATTCTGTTTTCTGCTTGGACGGGTTTTACCTTTATTGGTTATTTTGCCCCCATTCGTGAATTACCCGCTCATTTTATGGCCTTCACCCTAGGGCCTTGGCAGTGGTTTTGGTTTTTCCTTTATGGTGGTGCTACTTTAAGTTTTGCTGGTTTTTTACGCGAATCCATCTGTAGATATGCCTGTCCTTATGCGCGTTTTCAAAGCGTAATGGTTGATGATGATACCTTTGTAGTAAGCTATGATTATGTGCGTGGTGAGCCACGAGGTGCTCGTTCTAAAAAAGTAGACCATAAAGCCGAAGGCATGGGTGACTGTATAAATTGCAGTTTATGTGTACAGGTCTGTCCTACAGGTATTGATATACGTGAAGGTCTCCAATACATGTGTATTGGTTGTGGGGCCTGCGTAGACGTCTGTAATCAAGTAATGGACAAAATGGGTTACGAGCCAGATTTGATACGCTACACCTCGGGTAATGCCATTAGTGAACGCCTCACGCAAAAGCAAGCACGCAAACGCGCAATCCGCCCACGTATATTGGTCTATACCGGCATTTTAGTTGTAATAACCGCTGTATTACTATTTTCCATGTTTACCCGAGACACCTTGAAAATGAATATTCTCCGTGATCGTGGATTATTAGGACGTGAAGTACCGGGTGGCTTAATTGAAAACGTGTATCGTTTGCAGTTAGCAAATACGGCTGAAACCCCTGTGACTATTCAATTGTCAGCAGATGGTATTAGCGATATTAAAATTTTACGTGCAGATAACAAACAGAGTGAATTCGTTTTACCTGCGGCCACGACTGAGCAAATACCCGTAGTGGTACAAATTCCCTATGATAGTGGTTTATCTACGGGAAGCATGCATGAGATTAAAATCCATGCCAAAATTGCTTCCGGTGAAAACAGCAGCCAATCCGAGGCGGTAGATACCACTAATTTCTATATTCCTCAATAAAGGAGTCTGATTATGCGTTCCGCGCTAAGAGAAGACACGCAGCCGTGGTATAAAGAGCCTTGGCCTTGGATCCTAATGGCTGGCCCTGCTATTGTGATGGTAGCTTGTTTTTATACTATCTATCTGGCGTTTAACCACTTTGATGAACCATTAATAGGCGGTGCCTATAAACGTGGGCTACAGATTTTGCCAACTGAAAAGCAAATACAAACGCAAACAGAGGAAAATAAAAAAATTGAAGCGCCCACGGCTTCTACTGAGAGCAGCACCAATACCAGTGCTGCCAGTAATCAGTAATGATTAATTAATAAGAATGGGTGGGGCACTCCGTACCGGCTAAAGCATGTAAAGCGGGAAGATTAAGCAATTTAACTTCCCGTTGTTGTATTTTTAATAAGCCTTCACGTGCAAAGCGTGAAAATAAACGGCTTACGGTTTCTAAGGTTAAACCGAGAAAATTGCCAATTTCTTCACGGCTCATACGCAATATGAACTCATACGGTGAGTAACCTAAAGCCGTTAAGCGATCAGACAAACTGAGTAAAAAGGCGGCTAAACGCTGTTCAGAGCGTAAAGCGCCTAGCGTCAGCATAATACTATGAGCGCGGTTAATCTCTTTACTCATAAGGCGACGTAATTGGGTTTGTAGCATAGGTAACTCTAGAGATAACCGATCAAAGTCATCTAAGCGCATCACACAAACCTCGCTGTCTTCTAGGGCGACGGCTTGTGAAACTTGACGATTATTTAAAAGCCCATCCATGCCTACTATTTCACCTGGTAATAAAAAACCAGTAATTTGCACTTGGCCCGTAGCATCTTCGAGCTGAGTTTTGATGCTGCCCGAGCGCAGCGCGTACACCGCTTCCACCTTATCACCTAACTGAAATAAGGCATTACCTTTGGGTAGACGAATACGCTCTTCTACGAGCTCATCGAGTTGATTGAGCTCTGGGGCGGGCATACCTAAAGGTAGACAAAGCGCGCTTAACATACAGGTAGAGCAACGCATGGATTCAGCGGTAACAGGAATACGTTTTTGCATAATGAGGAAGATTTCCGGCCAGTAAAGAGACATTGCCTTGAGGCAAATCAAAGTTAATTGTAGCGTTTTCTGCTTTTCATAACCATTGCCTATACTAATGATACTTGGTTTAAACTTGAAAAATAGCTCTTTGGCCGTATTTATAAAGTAATTCAAATAGATTAAGCACGTAGTAAAGTGCACTTTTATAGGTATCGATTTTATGCGTATAGATAAACTAACCACACAGTTTCAAATGGCGCTAGGTACAGCACAAACGCTAGCGATGCAGGGTAAGCATGCATATATAGAGCCCGCTCACGTTTTGATGGCCTTGTTAGATGAAACGGATTCAGGCTCTACAAGTTTACTCGCTCGTGCGGGCGCTGCTGTGCCGCGCCTTAAAAATGAACTCACCAATTATTTGGCTGCTTTACCACAGGTAGAGGGCGACGAAAGTAATTTGCGTATTAGTGCAGAATTACAACGTGCTCTAGCACAAGCTGATAAGGATGCTACCCAACGTGGTGATAGCTATATAGCTAGCGAGTTATTTTTATTAGCCATGGCCAAAGACAAAGGACGTATTGGCCAGATATTACGCGATACGGGTTTACAAGAAAAAGCATTAGAGGCTGCTATAGATGCAGTGCGTGGTGGAGCCAACGTGACTGATCCTGAAGGTGAGTCGAATCGCGAGGCTTTATCTAAATACACTACCGATCTAACAGAACGCGCTCGCTTAGGTAAGCTAGACCCGGTTATTGGACGTGATGATGAGATCCGTAGATCCATTCAAATATTACAACGCCGCACGAAAAATAATCCAGTGCTAATAGGAGAACCAGGGGTAGGTAAAACAGCCATTGTAGAAGGTTTAGCGCAGCGTATTGTTAATAATGAAGTACCAGAAAATCTGAAAGGTAAACGTCTTTTAGTCTTAGATTTAGCCGCGTTATTAGCGGGTGCTAAATTCCGCGGTGAGTTTGAAGAACGTCTTAAAGCGGTGCTTAAAGAGCTAGCTCAAGATGAAGGCCAAACCATTCTTTTCATTGATGAAATTCACATGGTAGTGGGTGCAGGTAAAGCCGATGGTGCCATGGATGCAGGTAATATGTTGAAACCTGCTCTAGCACGGGGTGAAATTCATTGTATTGGTGCTACTACCTTAGATGAGTATAGGCAGTACATTGAAAAAGATGCCGCCTTAGAGCGCCGCTTCCAACGTGTACAGGTAGAAGAGCCTGACGTGCCGTCCACCATTGCTATTTTACGAGGTTTGCAGGAGCGTTATGAACTGCACCATGGTGTGGCGATTACAGACCCTGCCATTGTGGCGGCTGCTGAGTTGTCTAATCGTTATATTACCGATCGCTTTTTACCTGACAAAGCCATTGACCTTATCGATGAGGCTGCAGCGCGTATTCGTATGGAAATTGACTCCAAGCCTGAGGTCATGGATAAGCTAGATAGGCGTATGATTCAGCTTAAAATTGAACGTGAGGCCGTTAAAAAAGAAGAGGACGATGCTTCCAAAAAACGCCTACAAGCCATTGAGGATGAGTTGACTTCCTTGCAGCGTCAGTATGATGATTTTGATCAAATCTGGAAAGCAGAAAAAGCAGCCGTTCAGGGCACGCAAGCCATTAAAGAAGAAATTGAGGTTTTACGTGCAGAGATGGCAGAATTTCAACGCAAGGGGCAGTTTGAGCAGTTGGCTGAATTGCAATATGGCAAACTCCCACAGTTGGAAGAGCGCTTGAAATCTGCTGAGCAAAACAAAGAGCAAGCTGACGAAGCCAATGAGCGTCCAAAGCTATTACGTACCCAGGTAGGTGTGGAAGAGATTGCCGAAGTGGTATCACGGGCTACCGGTATTCCAGTGGCTCGTATGATGCAAGGTGAGCGGGAGAAGTTACTGCAAATGGAATCGCATCTCCATCAGCGCGTTGTAGGGCAAAGTGAAGCCGTTACCTTAGTGGCAGATGCCATACGTCGCTCTAGAGCAGGTTTAGCTGATCCGGATCGTCCTTATGGCTCGTTCTTATTCTTAGGACCTACGGGTGTGGGTAAAACCGAATTAACGAAAGCGCTGGCTGGCTTTCTTTTTGATTCCGAAGATCATTTAATTCGTATTGATATGTCGGAATTTATGGAAAAGCATTCCGTGGCTCGTTTAATCGGAGCGCCTCCAGGCTATGTGGGTTATGAGCAGGGAGGGTATTTAACCGAAGCCGTGCGCCGCAAACCGTACAGTGTAATCTTGCTGGATGAGGTAGAGAAAGCACACCCTGATGTGTTTAACGTGTTGCTACAAGTATTAGATGATGGACGCCTTACTGATGGCCAAGGGCGTACGGTAGATTTCCGTAATACAGTTATTATCATGACGTCTAATCTGGGCTCGCAGCATATTCAGCGTATGCATGCTGAACCGTATGAAGAAATAAAGGCCATGGTGTGGGAAGAGGTAAAAACCGCTTTCCGTCCTGAGTTTTTAAATCGTATTGACGAAGTGGTGGTATTCCACTCTTTAGATACAAAACACATTCAATCTATTGCCAATATTCAGCTGCAGCGTTTGAGTGAACGTTTAGCGGATAGAGATTTAGGTTTAGAGGTGAGCGAAGCCGCTTTAGCTGAGGTAGCGAAGGTAGGTTTTGATCCGTTGTTTGGTGCTCGTCCTTTGAAGCGCGCTATCCAGCAGTACATTGAAAATCCAGTAGCCAAGGCTATTTTACAAGGTGAATTTGCAGACGGAGATACCGTGCATGTGGATTTCACTGCAGATGATTTTGTGTTCAAAAAATAATTTATTTTTAGTGTGCTTTCTAACCCCGCTACGGCGGGGTTTTTTTGTTGTCAAAGAGAGTGATGTAGGTAATATCCCTTGTTGGTATAAAAATGATTTACAACTAAACTAATCATAGTTAAATAATAAATTAGGAGACAAAATGAAAAACTTTCTTGCTACTTTAGCCTTAGCTGCCGTTAGCATGGGGCCAGCTTTAGCCACTGCAGACCCCATAAAAGTGGGCATAGCCAATGATAACTCCGGGCCATTTGCAGCCGTAGGGGCAGAGATTCGTGACGGTTTAAATTTAGCCATTAAACAATTAGATGGGCAGTTAGGCGGTTACCCAGCTGAGTTCTTACAACAAGATATGGGTGGTAATCCAGATCAAGCCCGTCAATTAGTTAACCGTTATATTCAGCGAGATAAAATTGATTTCTTTACCGGTCCCGTTGGTTCTAACGTGGCTTTGGCCGTAGGACCCGCTTTGTTTAAAGCAGAAATTCCTTTTCTCACGGCAAACCCGGGCCCTAGTCAATTAGCTGGTAAACAGTGTAATCCTTACTTTTTTGGGGTTTCTTACCAAAATGATGCTTTTCATGAAGCGGCAGGTAAAGCAGCATCAGATCGGAACTATGAAAAGGTATTTATACTAGCGCCTGATTATCCTGCAGGTAAAGATGCGCTAAATGGGTTTAAACGGGGTTATGGTAAAACACCTAGCCAAGAGATTTATACCAAATTGGGGCAAATTGATTACGCGGCTGAGCTAGCGCAAGTTCGAGAAAATAAACCTGAGGCCGTGTTCTTTTTCTTACCCGGCGGCATGGGGATTAACTTTATTAAACAGTTTGTATCAGCGGGATTAAATGAAGATATTGTTTTAATCGGTCCAGGATTCTCTGGCGATAGCGATATTATTCAAGCCGTAGGCGATCCTATTGAAGGCATGTTTAATACAGCACAGTGGGCTCATGATTTAGATGTCCCTGCCAATAAAAAATTCGTAGAAGCTTTCCGCGCAGAGTACGACAATCGTTATCCTTCTGTTTATGCTGCCCAAGCTTATGATGCCATTATGGCGATGGATGCTGCCGCGGCTCAAGTTGATGGCAATGTTAAAGATCGTGAGGCGGTATTAGCAGCTTTAAAATCTGCTAATTACGAATCCGTGCGCGGTGATTTCTCTTACGGCACCAATAACTTTCCCATACAGCCTTATTATTTACGTGTAGTAGAGCGTGATGAAGATGGCGTGTTAACAAACCGTTTGGTTGAAACTATTTTTGATGATTATCAAGATGTGTATGTGGATGAGTGCAAAATGAAATAACAAGAGTGTTTGTTTTTCAGCTTTAACACAAAATTCACAATTATAAACAAAAGGTACTTAACAGGATGTCGCTCATTCTTATTTCAGAGCAGCTGTTAAATGGTTTACAGTTTGGTTTGATGTTGTTTTTGATTGCTGCAGGGCTAACTTTGGTCTTTGGCATCATGGATATCATGAACTTGGCACATGGCTCCCTCTATATGGGGGGAGCGTATGTGGCCGCTGAAACCATGCAACGCACAGGCTCATTTACATTGGCAGTATTAGTTGCAGTGGGTGTGACTGCAGTAGTGGGTATTATTTTAGAACTGCTTTTGATGCGTAGATTAGTGGTACGAGATCACTTAGCTCAAGTTTTAGGTACTTATGCAGTGATTTTAATCTCTAATGATCTAGTGAAAATGATATGGGGCCCAGCGCCCATGATGCTCAATATGCCTGCAGCTTTGTCCGGCCCTATTGAGATTTTGCCCGGTTTTTTATATCCCGCCTTTAGATTAATGATTATTGCGGTGGGTTTAGTAATGGCTGTGGCTTTATACGCCTTTGTTACCCGTACGCGTGCGGGTGTACTCGTACGAGCCGGGGCCTCCAACCGTCAAATGGCTACCCTCATGGGTGTGCGAGTTCCTATTTTGTTCTTAGGTATTTTTACGCTAGGAGCTGCATTGGCTGCATTGGCGGGGGCTATGTTAGGGCCCATTAATGCTGTGCAAATAGGCATGGGTGAAGACATACTTATTTTAGTCTTGGTGTGTATCGTTATAGGCGGGATTGGTTCTATACGTGGGGCTTTTGTGGGCGCTTTGTTAGTCGGTATGGTAGATACCGCTGGTAGAGCTTTTTTACCCACTTTACTACGTACGGTATTTCCCGCTGATGTGGCCTCTAGCGTAGGGCCCACTATAGCGGCAATGTCTATTTACTTATTGATGGCGGTGATACTAGTGGTTAAGCCGGCCGGACTTTTCCCAGCACGAGGCTAACATGACCAGAACACGTATTTTAGTGGGCTTGGCCCTATTAGCTCTTATTGCTTTTCCGTTAATTGCGCCGATGTTTGGTTTTGAGTTTTACATCTCCTTTGTGCGTCGCATTCTTATTTTTGCTTTAGCTGCTAGTGCTTTAAACCTAGTATTAGGTTATGGCGGTTTAGTAGCTTTAGGGCATGCAGCGTTCTTTGGAGCAGGCGCCTATGCGGTAGGCATAATGGCTGATTTTGAAATCTACTCCGCCTTTATTGTGTGGCCTTTAGCGATGGTGCTTTCGGCTTTATTGGCTTTTGTAACGGGTGCTATCTCTTTACGTACCCGAGGGGTGTATTTCATTATGATCACCCTAGCTTTTGCACAAATGATTTATTACCTCTTTATCTCTTTACGTCAGTACGGGGGGGAGGACGGTATGAATTTATATGAGCATTCATCTCTACCGTTCTTAGATTTAGGCAGTGACTTGCAGTTTTATTATGTGGTGCTGTTTGTAGTGGTAGTGGCCTTTTTATTCTTTAAAAAAATTATTGAATCTAGATTTGGTCACGCTCTGATGGGTTCCCGAGAAAACGCGAGTCGTATGCAAGCCTTGGGCTATCCGGTGTATGGCATTCAGTTAATGGCCTACAGCATGAGTGGTGGTTTGATGGGTTTAGCGGGTGCCTTATTGGCTAATCATAACCTTTTCGTTTCCCCCAGTTTGATGCACTGGACACAGTCTGCTGACTTGCTCATTATGGTGTTAGTAGGGGGTATGGGGTTAATGTTTGGGGGGGTAGCTGGTGCAGCGGTGATGTTGGTACTCGAAGAGGTATTACGTAGCTGGACTGAGTTCTGGCACTTGCCGCTAGGTATTTTGCTTCTCATTGTAGTGTTTGCTGCGCCTAAAGGCCTAGCAGCTTTGTTTGATAAAAAGAAGGCGGTCTATGACAACAGCTAAGGTGGTTTTTAAATCCCAAGATTTGCATAAGCGGTTTGGTGCTCTGCATGCCACCAATGGTGTGTCTATAGAGTTGCTAGAGGGAGAAATACACGGTCTTATTGGCCCGAATGGTGCAGGTAAGTCTACTTTAATTCATCTTTTAGCAGGTACTTTAAAACCGGATAGTGGGCAATTGTTTTTAAAAGGCAATAATATTACGGCCTTAAAAGCGCATCAACGTGTAGCGGCGGGTTTAGCTAGATCTTTTCAAGTGACTAATATTTTTAGTCAGTACACTGTACTAGAAAATTTAATCTTAGCTGTGCAGGCGGCATCGGGCAGTAGTTACCGTTTTTGGCGAGCGCGTGATAGTGAAACTGAGCTTATAGTAAAAGCAAAACAATTGGCTGAAGAGTGCGCCATAGACCGTAGTTTGTGGTCTGTGCAGGCTTGTAATTTACCTCATGGCGAGCAACGCAAGATTGAGTTTGCTTTGTCTTTAGCTGCTAATCCTAGTGTGATGTTTCTTGATGAGCCTATGGCGGGTATGGGGCCTGATGAAAGCCTGCGCCTTACAGAGCTCATTGAGTCATTACGCGGTAAGGCAGCTATGTTGTTAGTGGAGCATGATATGCAGGCCGTCTTTAGGTTAGCCGATCGCATTACTGTGCTTGTCTCAGGTAAAGTGATTGCATCAGGTACTACTGAAGAAATACGCAATAACCCAGATGTTAAAAATGCGTATTTAGGTGATGAAGAGACGGAGGCAGCGGCATGATATTACAAACTCAGCAGCTTGAAGGAGGTTATGGTGCTAGCCAAGTGTTGTTTGGTGTGGATTTAGGCATTAAAGCAGGGCAAGTGGTCACGGTTTTAGGCCGTAATGGTATGGGTAAAAGCACACTTTTAAAGACTATCTTGGGTATGCTGCCCATAAAGGGGGGCTCGGTGCAGTTTGATGGTCAGCAGATTAATGGTTGGTCATCAGATAAAATAGCGCGTGCAGGCATTGCTATTGTGCCAGAGGGGCGCCACTGCTTCCCTAATCTTACGGTTAAAGAGCATTTAACTGCTTTCGTGGCTAATCGTAATCCTGATAGTCAACATAAATGGACGCCTGAAAAAGTCTTTGAATTTTTTCCGCGTTTACGCGAGCGTCAAAATAATATGGGAAATCAGCTCTCAGGTGGCGAGCAGCAAATGTTAGCGATTGGGCGGGCTTTAGTTACAAATCCTAAACTACTCATATTAGACGAGGCCTCAGAAGGCTTAGCACCCAAAATTCGTGAAGAGATTTGGCAATGTTTGGATATATTAAGAGCGCAAGGGCAAACTATTCTTATTATTGATAAATACGTTATACGCCTCATGAAGCTAGCAGACCACCACATTATTTTAGAAAAAGGTGTGGTGGTTTGGCAGGGTGACTCAGAGGCGTTAGGGGCTGATCGCAGCTTATGGGAGCGTTATTTAGGCGTTTGATTTTTTAGCGTGTGAGTATCATTTAAACCATAAAATTTAACGCCAAACTCAATACGCTTACGGCCATTGGCCATGCGCCAATTGTTAGTATCACGCAAAGAGTAAACACAGCCACAGTATTCTTGCTGGTAAAAGTTTTCTTCTTTGCTGATCTCTAACATACGCTGTGAGCCCCCGCCTTTACGCCAATTATACGTCCAGTAAGTCATACCTGGGTAACGGGCGGCGGCGCGCTCACCGCTGGCATTAATTTGTTTTAAGTCTTTCCAGCGTGAAATCGCCAAACAGCTAGTAATGGTTTCAAAGCCATTTTCGTAAGCATATAAAGCAGTACGCTCAAAGCGCATATCAAAACACTCTGTGCATCGAATACCGCGTTCTGGTTCATGCTCCATACCTTTTACGCGTTTAAACCAGTTTTCAGTATCGTAGTCGGCATCCACAAAAGGGATGTT
Source organism: Paenalcaligenes sp. DL 309 (assembly GCF_057475285.1). Classification (NCBI taxonomy): domain Bacteria; kingdom Pseudomonadati; phylum Pseudomonadota; class Betaproteobacteria; order Burkholderiales; family Alcaligenaceae; genus Paenalcaligenes; species Paenalcaligenes sp. DL 309. The sequence goes on along the minus strand of NZ_JBYBKW010000001.1, from coordinate 261,207 downwards.
GTGTTTTTCAGCAAAACGAATATTTTCTTCTTTACGAATTTCGTATTCACGGATGGGGTGAATATTTGGGTTATAGAAAAAAATGGTGTACTCAATGCCTGAGGCGGCAATGGCTTCCATGACTTCGCCAGAGCAAGGCGCACAGCAAGAGTGCAGTAGTAGTTTTTTGCTGTTATTAGGAGCAGTTAATACAGGGCGAGTAGAAGTCGAGTTTGTCATAGCAAAATTAAATCATTACGGCGTGCCATAAAGCTAATACGGCATCTCGTTGGGTTTGGACTTGGGCTGTAGGTAGACGTGCTACGGTGGCACCCTGCAGGCGTAAGTTGTGTTGATAACGTCTAAAGAGTCTATAGGCACGGATGGCCTCATCGCTAAGCGTGGGCGGTATGAGCTGCTGTTTAGCTGCAATCCCTAATAAAGCGATATTACCCAAATTATTTAATAAAGCAGGGTGTTTATGAGCATAACATAGCACAAGATATTGTGTAATAAACTCAATATCTACCATGCCACCTCTATCGTGTTTGATATCAAATAAATCACTGGAGTTTGGGTGAGCAGCCGCAATTTTTTCACGCATGGCAATGACTTCTTTTTTAAAGAGATGAGGTTCACGTTTCTGTAACAGAATGTCTTGGCGCACCTTCTCAAAACGGGCTCCTATTTGTGTATCACCAGCTACAAAACGAGCGCGTGTAATGGCTTGATGTTCCCAGCTCCAGGCGTGCTGGCTTTGATATTTCTCAAAACCCTCTATAGAAACCGCAATGAGTCCAGCATCACCATCAGGGCGTAAGCGCATATCCACTTCGTACATGCGCCCCGAAGAGGTTAATGTGGTAAGCCAAGAGACCATGCGTCTGCCTAAACGCACATAGCGCTCTACAGCGGCTTGATCAGGATCATCGTATAAAAAAACCAAATCCAAATCGGAAGCGTAACCCAATTCTTTACCGCCTAATTTACCATAAGCCACCACGGCAAAATGGGGTTCTGGGAGGCTGGATCCGCTATGTTTAGGGTTAGCTAAAGGCCAAGTTCTGTGAATAGTTTCTGCTAAGAGCATATCGGCCAAGGCCGAGAGTTGATCAGCTAAGGTTTCAACGGTAAGTTGACCTTCTAAATCTTGGGCTAATAATTGAAAGCTAACTTGATGCTGCAAATCGCGCATCAAATTCATTTGGTTTTCTATGTCGGCTTGGCCATTTGCGAGTAAACAAGCATCTAACTCAATGTGAAGTTGCTCGGCTAGCGCTTCAAAATCAGGCGTTTCCATAAGGGATTGCCATTCAATTAAACTATCGAGAACCAACGGATATTGGCTTAAATAGTGGGTAGCCCAAGGGCTGGCTCCTGCCATTTTAGTCAAACGCTCTATAGTGACCGGATACTCTAATAATAAAGCAAGGTAGGCGCTACGGCTGGCAATTTGCTCAATAATGGCATGAGTGCGTTTATTAGTTTCTATAGGGTCATCATTGTGTAATGCGGCTTCTCTAAATAAAGGTAAAAGCTTTTTCAGACGTTCTAAACTATGAGTTGGTAGACGTTGTATACGGCTGCTACTAATTAATTGCTGGCTTTGTTCTTCGAGCACATCGGTTGTCACTGTTTCGGTGGTCTGAGAGCTTATGGGAGTGATAGGGGGAGCGACAGTGGTAAGAGAGGAGGTCTTTTTTTCCACCCCTGCAAGTCTAAAAGCATCTTGAAATGTTTGCTGTACACACTCTCTATGAGTCGTGAGCTCTGCGCTGAAGTTTGTGCTTGTCATGCCCATGGCATCGGCCAAGGCGGCGTAAGTGTTTGCCTCGGTGGGAAGCAGATGGGTTTGTTCATCATTGTGATATTGTAAAAAATGCTCCGTGCGGCGTAAAAACTCATAAGCTTTTAATAATGCGTGTGCTAGGCTTTCATCCATTAAATCGGCTTGCACCTGGGCTTGTACGGCAGCATGAAGATTTTGTTGTTGCAAAGAAGGCCAGCGTCCACCGCGTATGAGCTGATTAAGTTGCACTACAAATTCAATTTCACGAATACCCCCATCGCCCAACTTGATATTGTGTTTACTTTCCAAGCTATCTTTGGCAATGACTTTACGATGCCAGTCTTGGCGTATGCGTTCACGCAGTTCCCGTAAGGCTGCAAGTGCATCAAAATCGAAGTATTTTCTATAAACAAAAGGGATACGCAAGTTTTCTATGCGCTCTTGAGCGGCTTGTGGTTGGCTATGTTCATGGCTTTTTAAATCTAGAGCTCTACCTTTAATCCACGCATAACGTTCCCATTCACGACCTTGTTGCAAAAAGTAATTTTCTAAAGCTTTTAAGCTCCAAGATAAGGGACCCACATCACCATCGGGACGTAAACGTAAATCGGTTCTAAATACCTGACCAAAAGCATTGGTTTGCGACAAAATAGGCAGCATACGCTGTGTAAGGCGACCAAAGTATTCGTGATGGCTGCGGGGGCGTGGGCCTGTGGTTTCGCCATCCTCGGGATACAGCGTAATTAAGTCTATGTCTGAGGAGACGTTGAGCTCACAACCTCCCCATTTCCCCATTGCAATAATTAGCATTTCTAGTGGGGCTCCGGTGGTAGGATCGAGAGGCGCACCATGTGCGCTAGCCATTGTTCTACTGATAAGTTCGTAAGCTTTGCTCACACTCAAATCTGCTAAATAACTCATGGCAGAGCCAACTTCGGCTAAACTTGATCGTTGACTTACATCGCGCAACATTAAGGTGAAAAACACCCTACGCCGTAATAGACGTAATTGCTGCTTTAGAAACTCTTCGGCTTGTGATGGGTTTTGCTTATTTTGAGCCTGTATGGGTCTAAGTTCGGTAAACCAGCGCTGAATTGTATTGGCATTGAGCTCGCTTTTGCTGTGTTCTTGAAGCCATTCAGCAAAATCCGGAGTGGCTGAAAGTTGTCTGCGCAAGGCTCCAGACCATTTGACTGTGCTTTTAAGATCCATGATTACTATGCAGATAAAACCTAAAAAAGATAAAAGATGAAGCCGTTACTCCGTTGGCTAGGACGCGCCGTTCTCGTGCTGTATATACTTGTAGTCATTGTAGTGCTAGGAATACGCTATTGGCTATTACCAACCATTGATCAGTGGCGTGTGCCCCTTGAGCAAGCGTTAAGTGTGGCCACAGACAGTGAAGTACAAATTGGTAAACTGAGCGCGCAATGGCAAGGCGTAGTGCCGCAATTACAAATAGAGGATTTACGTCTTCAAAACCGACAAAAAGAAGGGCTGCAGTCGCAACAGTTATATATTCCTTCTATCGTGGCACGTTTAAAGTGGCAAAGTTGGTGGAGTCGCCAATTCGCCTTCTCTTACTTACGTATTGAAGGGTTGCGTTTGGATTTATGGCGTGATGCAGAGCAAAAAATTCATTTAACTGAGCAGTCAAGTGAAGGGAGCGATAATACCGAAATAAGCCGTGGTTTTATCAGTTGGTTAGAGCTACAAGAACGTATAGAACTTAAAAATGCTCAGTTAGTGTGGCATGATCAAATCCGTCGAAGTGCACCCTTAAAAATAAATCACGTGAATGGAGTGATGCAGTTTAGTCACACGGCATTACATGTGGATTTAGCCGCCTCTTTACAGGCTGAATTAGAACAAAGTGTGCAATTACGGGGTGAGTTTACGCGAGCTGGCATAAAGCAGCACCAATTAGAGGGCATGGTATATGCCCAATTTAATGGACTTAGTCCGGCTGTTTGGCGTCAATGGATGGATTTACCCATAGAGCTCAATCAGGCTACCTTAGACACTCAATTTTGGTTGCAGTTGCAACACAGTCAAATCCATCACCTGAGTATGGATACCCGCATCTACAACGGCGTTTGGCAATTAGCAGACGGAGCTCAGATGAAAGCACGCTCTTTTCGTGTGTTTGCAGCAGCCCCTTGGCAAGACTTTAAAGTTTTTGCGGATAAAACACCCTTAGGTGAACGTTTGCAGTCAGGAGCCTTCAAGCTTGAGGTAACTGGCAAGCAGCTCGTTTTACAGAATTCCTCGCTATTTGCTGCTGATATGCATGTTGATGAGTTGAGCCTTATGGCAGAACGCCAAACAGCGGACCAAGAAGGCAGCATTCAAATACAACAACTGATGGTTAAAAACAATGATGTACAAGCGCAGCTTCATGGCTCTTGGACACCTAAAGGTATGGATTTATCTTTAGGGCAGTTTGACTTGTTCGGTTCGTTGAATGATGTGCAAATCAATCGCTTATATAGTTATATGCCTATGCCTGATATTACGGTTGATGTAGTGGAGTGGCTAGAACATGCTTTAGTAAAAGGGGTAGTTCCCGAGGCCACACTACGCCTCAAAGGAAACTGGCAGGACTTTCCTTATAAGAAAAGTCAAGGTGGTTTGTTTTACATAGGGGGGGCTTTTACAGATGTGGATATTGATTATTATCTACCGAATCCGGGGGAAATGGGCTGGCCTAAACTTGAAAAAGCTAGTGGGGACTTACTACTACGCGACAATGGCCTGTGGATTCGTAACGCTCATGCTGTGTTAAAGCCAAATGGTAAAGATGCTGTTCAAGCAAAACACATTGAAGTCCATATTGAGAATCTGGATGCTGATGAGCCCATATTAACTGTACAAGGACAAACTGCAGGCGCAGCTCAAGCGTATTTAGGCTTAATGTCGCATACAGATTTAGGCGCTTTACTAGATCATACGTTTACTCACAGTACGGCTACTGGGCAGTGGCAAGTGCCTTTGGATTTGCGTATTAATCTAGAAAATGAAGATGATATTGAAGTTAAAGGTAGTATTGATTTTGCAGATAATACGGTACAGCTTTTCCCTTTTTTACCTCCATTAGACGGGGTTACGGGACGTTTGCATTTTAGTGAGCAGGGGGCTCGTGCCGAAGAGCTCAAGGCGCATTGGTTAGGTGGTGTTGTAGTTATACAAGACGAAGTGGGGCCAGCTGGAAAAATGTTGAATTTGCGGGGTCAAGCGCAGCTTAATGCCTTGCGCAAACACACAGATATAGCGGTGATTGACGCTTATTTAACAGGTGACTTTGCCTATCAATTACAAGTGGGCTTTGATGCTAAAGATCAGTTTTATGCTCAAGGCAACACAGACTTAAAAGGTGTGCAGTCTACTTTACCGCTGCCTTTGACTAAGTCGGCGGAAACGGTCATGCCTCTAAAGTTTATTTGGCAAGCGCATGATGTCAATGTGCATCAGTTGCAATTGCAATTAGATAATAAGCTGCAAATGCAATTAATAGAAAATAAAGCAAATAGCCGGTTGTTTAGTCATGGCAGTTTAAGTTGGCAGCAACCACTCCCCCAGTTACCAACGGAAAAAAAAGGTTTTGTCATCGATATACAACAAGATAATTTAGATATTGATGCGTGGCGAGAAGTGCAGAGCACCTTGAAAGGTACAACTACCGTCAAGGTTGAAAGTACCTCCATGCTGCAAGATTTAAGGCAATTCCGTCTCAAATCGAATCAGGCCATATTGTTTAACCACTCTCTGGGGGCGCTTACCTATACTATGCATCAAAATGAAGTGCATAAGTGGCGCGCTGATATTAGCGCCACGCCAGTGGCAGGGACGGTACAGTGGCAAGCAGATGCTAAGGGTGACGTACTCGGAGAGGTAGTGGCAAAGCTACAACGTGTGCACTGGGCCCCCACTAAACTCCACACCGATTTCTATAGTGAAGATGTGATGGAGGTGGGGGATTTTGAATTAGACCTACCTGATTTAATGCTGACTATAGAAGATTTACGTTGGCAGCAATGGCAATTAGGTGCTCTACAGTTAGAAGGCGTAAAACAAGCAGAGGCCGCAGGCGGTTGGCAGATTCCTCATTTATCACTACAAACCCCACATGGAGATGTGAATGCTACAGGAGTATTACAGCAAAGCGGAATAGAACGCGGTCTAACGTTAACCGCTCAAGCGCAAAGTGAGCAGGCAGGTGAGCTGCTGAAGTACATAGGAATCAAAGAGGTGTTAGCGGAAGGTAGGGGTTCCGTACACTCAAAAGTACAATGGTTGAATTTCCCATGGAGCACCAAATTAGATACTTTAGACGCCACCATAGATTTAGACCTTTATGAAGGTCGCATTGATCAAATTAATTCACGCGCGGCCAAAGTGTTAGAGTTTTTATCTTTGCAATCGTTATCACGTTTGTCGCGTTTGGATTTTGATATACGCGGATTGTTAAAAGACGGTTTTCCCTTTGATGATATGAAAGGACGCGTGGACTTAAAACAGCAACGTTTAAGCACCAATAACTTTAGAGTGGTGGGTCCGGCAGGTACTATTGTGATTGAAGGGGATACGGATATTGACTCCGAGCAACTAGATTTGCGGGCTTTAGTAGTACCCAATGTAGATATGAGTGGAGCAGCCATTGCCGCCGGCATTGCCTTAAACCCTGTGGTGGGCATAGGCGCTTTTGTTACACAGCTATTGTTTAAAGACCCCTTAGCCAAAGCCATGACAGTACAATACCAGCTAAAAGGTTCGTGGGATCAGTTTGAGACCAACGAGGTTAAACTAAAACCCACAGAACCTGAGCTTCATTGACATCTTCCTCGCCCTAAGCAACGAGGTTTTCCGCGCATTTTGGTAAAATAATTAGTACACACCTTGTGCCAACATAGCATTAGCCACTTTTACAAAACCAGCAATATTTGCACCTTCTACGTAATTAATAGATTTGTCCGTCTGTTGGCCATATTGCATACAGCTTTCATGAATACGCACCATAATTTTCTGTAATTGACTGTCCACATCATGGGCAGGCCACTGCAAGCGCTGTGCACCTTGACACATTTCTAAGCCCGAAACGGCCACGCCCCCTGCATTGCTAGCCTTGCCGGGGGCATAGAGTATTTTTGCCTTCTCTAAGGCTTCTATGGCAGCCAGGGTGGTTGGCATATTGGCGCCTTCAGCCACACAGAGCACCCCATTAGCAATCAGTTGTTTGGCATCATTGAGATCTAATTCATTTTGTACTGCACAAGGTAAGGCAATATCCACTGGTATATGCCAAGGCCTTTCGCCAGCAAAAAACGTCGCCTTAGTGAGTGCGGCGTAATCTTGCAAAGAACCCCGTTGTTGGTTTTTGTATTCCATGAGCAAGGCTAACTTTTCCGAAGTAAACCCCGCCTCATCATAGAGCGTACCGGTGGAGTCAGACATAGTCAGAACTTTAGCCCCTAGCTCTAGGCATTTTTGCACAGCGTACTGCGCTACATTACCGGCGCCAGAAACAGAAACACGCATGCCTTCTAAGCTTTTGTTTTCTTTTGCCAGCATTTCAGAAACAAAGTAAATCAAGCCGTAGCCCGTGGCTTCAGGGCGTATAAAACTGCCACCAAAATCAAAACCTTTGCCGGTCAATACACACTCTGCGGAGTGTGTAAGTTTTTTCATCATGCCCGCCATATAGCCCACTTCCCGGCCTCCTACGCCTATATCACCAGCGGGCACATCAATATTGGCACCAATGTGATGGTACAGCTCAGTAATGAAAGCTTGGCAAAAACGCATGATCTCTAAGTCGGTTTTACCTTTAGGGTCAAAGTCAGCACCGCCTTTACCACCGCCCATGGGTAGCGTAGTGAGGGCATTTTTAAAGGTTTGTTCAAAGGCTAAAAACTTGAGAATCGATTGATTGACTGAAGGGTGAAAGCGCATACCGCCTTTATAGGGGCCTATAGCATTATTATGCTGCACCCTAAAACCTCTATTAACCTGAACCTTGCCTTTATCATCTACCCACGTGATACGAAATTGAAAAATACGATCGGGCTCAGCTAGACGCTCTAAGAGTCCCATTTCCGCATATTCAGGATGTTTTTCTATAAAAGGCCACAGGCTTTGATAGACTTCTTGAGTGGCTTGGAGAAATTCTGCCTGTTGGGGGTCACGTTGCTGCAAATGCTGAAGAAACTGTGTAAGGGTGAGGGTAGTAGAGGATTTCATGTGTAGATCCTGTGTAGAAAATAAATAAGCCTCTATATCACTTCATAGAGGCTTATTTATATTATGTACTATTTTTTTGAATTATTTTTTCATCATCTCGAAAAATTCATCATTATTTTTCGTAGCGCGGATTTTATCGAGAATGAAATCCATGGCATCCACCTCATCCATATCATGGATAAACTTGCGTAATACCCATATTTTTTGAAGTAGTTCAGGTTTAATTAATAACTCCTCACGGCGCGTGCTGGTTTTGTTCAGATTAATAGCGGGATACATGCGTTTTTCAGCTAAACGACGTTCTAAGTGAATTTCAGAGTTACCAGTACCTTTGAACTCTTCGTAAATCACTTCATCCATGCGGCTGCCTGTTTCTATGAGAGCGGTGCCAATAATGGTTAACGAGCCACCTTCTTCAAGATTGCGAGCGGCCCCAAAAAAGCGTTTAGGACGCTGTAGAGCATTGGCATCTACCCCACCTGTTAGTACCTTACCAGAGGAGGGCACTACGGTGTTATAAGCCCGAGCGAGCCTAGTGATGGAATCTAATAAAATGACCACATCTTTTTTAAGCTCCACTAAGCGCTTGGCTTTTTCAATCACCATTTCAGCGACTTGTACGTGGCGCGTAGCAGGCTCATCAAAAGTAGAGGCTACCACTTCACCGCGTACCGTACGCTGCATTTCTGTAACTTCTTCAGGGCGCTCATCTACCAACAACACGATAAGAATGGCATCCGGGTTATTAGTGGTAATAGCTTGCGCCATGTGCTGCATCATGACGGTTTTACCCGATTTTGGGCTGGCTACAATCAGAGCACGTTGACCTTTACCTATGGGCGCAAAGATGTCCAGTATGCGTCCGGTAATGTTTTCTTCGCTTTTAATATCACGCTCTAAGCGCATGGGTTGATTAGGGTGCAGGGGCGTGAGGTTTTCAAACATAATTCTATGTTTGATTTTCTCGGGCTGCATGCCATTCACTTTATCGACTTTAACTAAAGCAAAGTAACGCTCACCGTCTTTAGGGGTGCGAACTTCACCTTCAATGGAATCTCCAGTGTGTAAGTTAAAGCGCCGAATTTGTGAAGGGGAGATATAAATATCATCGGTGCTAGCAAGGTAGGAGGTTTCGGGCGAGCGTAAAAAGCCAAAACCATCAGGCAATACTTCAAGTACGCCATCACCAAAAATTTGTTCGCCTTGTTTAGCGCGTTTTTTCATAATAGCAAACATCAATTCTTGTTTGCGCAGGCGACTAGCGTTGTCGATGTCGAGGCTTGCAGCCATTTCTAGCAGCTGCGAGACGTGCAGAGCTTTTAGTTCGTTGAGGTGCATGAGATGAAAAGAAGGGAATCAGCCAACGGCGGCGAGCCAAGAGTAGGCTCGCGCGGAAATTGTGGTTTATAAGGAGGAGTCAAGAAACTCTTGTAATTGTGTTTTAGATAGCGCACCAACTTTAGTTTCAGTAGGCTGACCATCTTTAAACAACATAAGTGTAGGTATACCACGAATACCGAATTTAGCAGCGGTTTCAGGGTTTTCATCTACGTTAAGTTTGGCTACTGTAACACGATCACCGTATTGTTCAGCAATTTCTTCTAGTATGGGTGCTATAGCTTTACATGGGCCACACCAAGCTGCCCAGTAATCAACCAATACGGGTTGGCCTGACTGTAAGACGTCTTCGGCAAAAGACGCGTCGGATACGTTTTTAATTTTTTGGCTCATGATGTTGTTTTATCTATAAAAAAATAAATGAATAAATACACTATACGAGATGGCGAGGACATAGCACAAACTGGCAGGGGCTTTGTTGTGCTTTATCTACAGCATGCCATTACGCACAATTACAATTTTAGTGTTTGAAATTAGGAGTTTGAGCGTAGAGTTCGTAAAATAGAGCTTTTAGCGATTGATAACGATGAGATTAGAGAGTGTCTAAATCCAATTACGATGAATCATCAATTCGGGTACTAAAAGGCCTAGAGCCAGTACGCCAGCGTCCGGGAATGTATACCCGCACTGATAACCCTTTGCATATTATACAAGAGGTTATTGATAATGCAGCCGATGAAGCGCTTGCGAATTACGCCAAGCAAATAACCGTCACCTTACACAAAGACAAAAGTATCTCTGTTATGGACGATGGCCGCGGTATCCCTGTGGGTATGCACCCTGAAGAAAATGCACCTGTAGTAGAGCTAGTTTTTACCCGCTTACATGCGGGCGGTAAGTTCGATAAAAAAGAAGGAGGAGCGTATGCTTTTTCCGGGGGCTTGCACGGCGTAGGCGTTTCTGTGACGAATGCCTTGTCTACACGTTTAGAAGTACAGGTATGGCGTCAGGGTGAAATTCATCAAATCACTTTTGCAGATGGCAATCTGTTAGAACCGTTGCACATAGCGGGTACAGCAGCTAAGCGCAGAACAGGTACCTCAGTAAGAGCGTGGCCAGATACCCAATATTTTGATAGCGATGTTATTCCTTTAGCTGACTTAAAACATGCTTTACGTAGCAAAGCGGTTTTGTTAGGGGGTACAACCATCACATTAATCAATGAAAAAACGAATGAGAAAATTGATTGGTGTTATGAGTCTGGTTTAAGCGGTTATTTACAAGAGGCCTTATATGATCAAGAGTTAGTTATTCCTCTGTTTTTAGGGGTCCAGTTTGCCACGGCAGAAGATGAAAATTACGCACAGGGGGAAGGAGCAGAATGGGTCGTAGGGTGGACACTTGATGGTCCAGTAGTACGTGAATCCTTTGTTAACCTCATTTCCACCTCAGCTGGTGGTACGCATGAGGCCGGTTTACGTGATGGCTTGTATCAAGCCGTTAAAAGCTTTGCTGAGCTTCATAGTTTGTTGCCTAAAGGGTTGCGCTTATTGCCAGAGGATGTGTTTTCTCGTGTGAGTTTTGTGCTTTCAGCAAAGATTTTAGATCCGCAGTTTCAAGGACAAATTAAAGAGCGTTTAAATAGCCGTGATGCGGTGCGTATGATTAGCACCTTTGTGCGCAATGCCCTAGAGCTACATTTAAATGCAGAAGTGGATGCCGGTAAAAAGCTCGCTGATTTAGTGATTCGCCATGCCCAAGCTCGTGTGCGCTCTACCCAACGAGTAGAAAAGCGTAAAAGCTCAGGGGTAGCGGTGCTACCGGGTAAATTAACGGACTGTGAATCGCATGATGTCAGTCGTACTGAGCTTTTCTTGGTGGAAGGTGATTCTGCAGGTGGTTCCGCTAAAATGGGTAGAGATAAGTCTTTTCAGGCTATTTTACCGTTGCGTGGTAAGGTGCTGAACTCATGGGAAGTGGATCAAGACCGGTTGTTTGCAAACCAAGAAATTCATGACATATCGGTTGCCATAGGTGTAGATCCGCATACCATACATGACATGCCGGATTTGTCTGCTTTACGTTATGGCAAGATTTGTATTTTGTCTGATGCCGATGTGGATGGTTCGCATATTCAAGTTTTATTATTAACTTTATTTTTTCGTCATTTCCCTGCATTGATCCAAGCGGGTCACATTTTTGTTGCTCGCCCACCGTTATTTAGGCTAGATGTGCCTGCGGTAGCTAAGCGCCCAGCACGTAAGGTGTACTGCTTGGACCAAGCTGAGCTGGAAATCGCTATAGATAAATTACGTAAAGAAAAAGTACGAGAAGATACGTGGTCTATTAGCCGTTTTAAAGGTCTAGGTGAAATGAGTGCCGAGCAGCTATGGGACACCACCATGAATCCTGATACTCGACGTTTAATGCCTGTTTTATATGGGCGTTTAGGGGTAGAGGGCACAAAAGATATGTTTAATATGTTGATGGCACGAGGCGAAGCAGCACAACGGCGCCAGTGGTTAGAGATTAAAGGTAACTTAGCCGACGTAGACATTTGATTTACTTTTTACTGCAGGAAATAACAATGCAATCTCATTTGTTTGCATCGGGTGTCCAAGAGGCATCCGCTATAACAGACCCGACTGATGATGACGTCATCACCTTAGGGCAATATGCAGAACAGGCCTATTTAGACTATGCTGTTTCAGTTGTTAAAGGGCGTGCTTTACCTGATGTGACAGACGGTCAAAAACCGGTACAGCGTCGTATTTTATATGCCATGAACGCCATGGGCTTAGCGGCTGGTGCTAAACCGGTTAAATCGGCACGTGTGGTGGGTGATGTGTTAGGTAAATATCACCCACACGGTGATCAGGCAGCTTATGACGCTATGGTACGTATGGCGCAAAGTTTTGTACTGCGGTATCCCCTAGTAGAAGGTCAAGGAAACTTTGGTTCTAGAGATGGTGATAATGCAGCAGCTATGCGCTATACCGAGGCGCGTTTAACGCCATTTGCTAATTTACTATTAGGTGAGTTAAACGAAGGTACGGTGGATTTTGAAGCCAACTACGACGGTTCTCAAAAAGAACCGGTGCTGTTACCAGCGCGTTTACCTATTGCTTTGCTTAATGGCGCCTCAGGTATTGCGGTAGGGATGGCTACTGAAATACCACCGCATAATTTGGGCGAAGTGGCTGCCGCTTGTATTGCGCTACTAGAGGATCCTAATGTTGAGGATGCTGCGCTTTATGATTGCATACAAGGGCCTGATTTTCCGGGGGGCGGGCAGATTATTTCTTCTGCTTCTGAAATTCAGCAAGTATATAGTCAGGGTAGAGGCTCCATTAAAGTACGAGCACGTTGGGAAATTGAAGAGCTAGCACGTGGGCAGTGGCAATTAGTAGTCAATGAGTTACCGCCGGGCGCGTCCACACAAAAAATACTCGAAGAGATCGAAGAAAAAACTAATCCGCGTATACGCGCTGGCCGTAAAGTACTTACGGCAGAGCAGCAGCAGACGCGTGCCTTATTGCTTGGTCTATTGGATACGGTACGAGATGAATCCGGTAAGGATGACCCTATCCGTTTGGTGTTTGAACCTAAGTCTAGTCGCATCGATAGGGGTGAGTTCATTACTACTTTACTCGCGCAAACCAGTATGGAGGGTAACGTAAGTCTAAACTTAGTAAGTATTGGTATAGATGGTCGTCCTGGGCAACGTACTTTGCGGCAAATGCTGGAAGAGTGGTTGGTTTTTAGAGCAGAAACGGTACGTAAACGTAGTCAGTTTCGTTTAGATAAGGTAAATGATCGTATTCATGTGCTCGAAGGGCGTATGACCGTCTATTTAGATGTGGATGCGGTCATACAAACTATTCGTGATGCGGATGAGCCTAAAGAGGCCATCATGGAGCGCTTTATTCTGTCTGAGCGTCAGGCAGAAGACATTTTAGAAATGCGCCTACGCCAGTTAGCACGTTTAGAAGGTTTTAAAATTGAGCAAGAGTTAGTCAAGCAGCGCAAAGAGCAAGCCGCATTAGAAAGACTGCTTAAAAGTAAAGCCGCCTTTAAGCGCTTACTCATAAAAGAAATAGAAAGCGATACTAAACAGTTCGCCGATGCACGTCGTACGTTAATTCAAGAGGCTGAGCGTGCCATCTTAGAAAGCCGTGTCGTGGATGAACCCATAACTATTATTATGTCGCAACAAGGCTGGCTACGCAGACGCCAAGGTCATGGCCATGACGCTCAACAAATCCATTTCAAAAGTGGGGACAGTTATTACGACGCTCGGGAATGTCGTAGTACTGATGAGCTTATTGCTTTAGGGGATGATGGCCGCGTTTATACTGTACCTGCAGCTGATTTACCTTCAGCGCGTGGCGATGGCCAACCTATTACGGCTTTAGCTGAAATTAATAGCGGTACCACTGTTAGCCATTTGGTGGCGGGCGCACCCCAACAAAAACTGTTGTTAGGGGCCCAAAGCGGCTATGGTTTTATCACCCAGCTTAAAGACATGTCTACACGTCAACGAGCAGGTAAGCAATTTATAAGACTAACGGATCAAGACACTTTGCTAAAACCTTGCTATGTGGATCCTACGCATACCTTATTGGCTCTATTAAGCGCTAAAGGGCGTTTTTTAGTCATAGAACTCTCCGAGCTGCGTGAGCTAAGCGGTGGTGGGCGTGGTACAAAATTAATGGATTTAGATGAGGGTGATACGCTCAGTCAATGGGCTACCAGTAGTGAAGTGGGGTTTGTGATCTCTGGCATCAACAGACGTCGTCAAATTGATTGGGAGCTTAAAGGCAGCCTTTTAGAAAACTACAAAGGCAGACGTGCGCGTAAAGGTAAAGCGCTGGAACGTAAAATAACCCAAGCCGTATTAACGGCGGCAATTATAGAAGTGGAATAAGAAAATGAGTTTTAAAGTTGTTGTGGAACCATCAGGCTTAAGCTTTGAAGTAGAGCCTGGCCAAAATGTCCTGGATGCAGCGCTTGCCGCTGATGTGATGTTGCCTTATAGCTGCAGAGGGGGTGGTTGCTCTACGTGTAAAGGTAAGGTGTTAACGGGTGAGTATGAGGCAGGTGAAGCACCTGAGCATATTTTAGAGCAGCATGAGTTAGAAGAAGGCTACACTTTAATGTGCCAAGCCTGTCCTACATCAGATATGCGGATTGAGTCACCACAAGCTCGTTTAGTCACAGACATTCAAGTGCGCAAGATGCCCGCTAGAGTGATACAGATGGATGCTTTAACGGATGATGTGATGCGTTTGGTGTTACAACTGCCAGCAAGTCAGCCGGTAAATTATTATGCCGGCCATTACATAGATGTAATTCTAAAAGATGGCCGTAAGCGCAGTTACTCTATGGCAAATCCCCCTCATGAAAACAACCAGATTGAATTGCATATTCGTCATTTGCCTGGTGGTGCCTTTACTGATTATGTGTTTGGTGCTACAGAGCCTGCCATGAAAGAGCGGGCTATGCTACGTACTGAAGGGCCCATGGGTTCTTTCTTTTTACGAGAAGAGAGTAATAAACCATTGGTTTTCTTAGCCAGTGGCACGGGATTTGCGCCCATTAAGGCGATTATTGAACATATGCAAGCACAGAACATACAGCGTGAAATTCATTTTTATTGGGGCGGACGTAGACCCAAAGATATTTATATGATGGAGCAAGCCGAGCAGTGGGCCCAAACCTTGCCTAACTTTAGTTTTGTACCAGTGGTATCAGATGCTTTAGCCGAAGACAGCTGGACGGGACGCACCGGTTTTGTGCATCACGCCGTGATGGAAGATCTGCCAGATTTGTCTGGTTTTGAGGTGTATGCGTGTGGAGCACCTGCCATGGTTGAAAATGCACAGCGAGATTTTGTAGCGCAGTGTGGCTTAGATGAGGCGGTATTTTACGCCGATGCCTTTACTTCAGAAGCAGACCTTGCAGCCACTTAAAAAAGTGCGTCAACTTGTGATAAATCTCGTAGTACAACGATAAACCGTTGTACTATAGTGCATAATTTCATAATTAAATTCCATTTTTTACATGAAGGGCTTATGAATACATCCTCTTTATTGACGCCTAAACGTGTAGGGCGCACCTTATTAGCCACATTAGCTGGGGTGGCATTTTCATCTACCGCTTGGTCAGCCACGGATATTCAAGTTTGGTATAGCCTTAACAATCATAATAAACAAGTATTTGAGGAACTGGTTAAGGCGTTTAATAAAGAAAATAAAGAAGGAGTACGTGTACAAGCGCGTGCCTTTGATAGCAATGAAGACTTAGATGCTACCTTAAGTTTAACGCCCGATAAAGAACGTCCAAATATTGTGCAGCTGCCGGAGGTGTCAGGTTTAGATGATGTAGCTACACGTCCTTATGTCTGGCCTCTAAATCAGGCTTTAGCCAAAGATCCCATTAAAAATGTGAAATGGTTTTTGCCAGCTGATAATAATTTCATGCATAACAGCAAAGGACAATTAGTTGCCTTGCCTTTTATGGCAGAAATTCCTGTGATGTATTACAACATTGAGGCATTTAAAAAAGCTGGCTTAAAACCTGAGCAACCCTCTAGATCATGGTATGAGCTACAGGATCAGCTAGTGACTATTGCCAATAACGGCACGCGTTATTGTCCTCTAACCTCAGACCAGCCCGTTTCTATTAATTTAGAAAACTTAGCCGCTGTAAACAAACAGTTTTATCCCGGTACAGGTAAAGGCGCCCCTGCTGGGTTTGACTTTGACATCATGTATATTCGCCATTTATCTACTATGATTAGTTGGGTGCGTAGCGAAATTATGGTGCATCCTTCCATGGGCCCTCAGTCCCCTAAGCGGTTTGCGAATGGTGAATGTGCGGTCTTTTTGTCTAATTCAGGCAATTTAGGCGATTTCGAATCACATAAAAAACTGGATTTTGCGGTCAGTGGTATTCCTTACTACCCTCAAATCACAAAAACTCCTGGTAACCCCTTTGTAAGTGGGTCGGGTTTATGGCTTACTAAAGGACATAGCGCTGAGCAAGATAAGGCCAGTGTGGCATTTATGAGTTGGTTAGCTCAAACCAATAATGCCGCTAAATGGTATCAGCAGACGGGTTTTTTACCTTTAACGCATGAGGCTTTTAATGCGACTGATGCAGGATACTATAAGCATCTAGGCCAGTGGCGAGATTTAGTGGCGGTGTATGGTCAAAAGCCTGAAAGTACAACACGTGGTTTTAAGGTAAATAATTATCATCAAATCCGCGCAGTTTTTAATAACACCTTAACCCGAGCCTTAGAAGGTAATCAGCCCGCGGTGACGGCGCTTAAAACTGCAGCTACGGAAGCGAATAAATTGATGCAACAAAAATAACATAGCCTTCGTAGGATAAAAAAATCCGCGTATAAATACAATCTAGGCAGACCTGCCTAATACCTGCAAGATAGCACTCAGATGGATTGAGTGCTATTTTTTTTGGAGGTAGGCATGGGAAAAGCATTATTGCTGGCAACGGCGTTAAGTTTATTACTGAGTGGGTGTGAGCATACGCATTCCTGGGCACAGACATTTTCATTTATGCGTACTCATCAAGAAAGTGCTGAACAGTTTGATTTTAATTGGCGTTTATCGGGAGCGCGTGAAGTGGCGCCCTTACAGATCTTTAGTACAAATGATCAGCTGTGGTTACAGTTTGAGGTAGCTCAAGCAATTCCTGCTATTTTCGCAGTAGATAAAGGTCGTCAAATTCCTCTCAGTTATAAACACGCTGAGCCCTATGTAGTGATTAAGGGCAATTGGCATGAGCTACTTTTTAGAGGAGCTGCCTTAGAAGCTAAAGCGTTCTATCAGGCGCCTATTTTATCTTCTGCCTTGCAAACGCCTTTAAATACAGAAGAAGCCTTAGAAGAAGAATTAATTGAAGTCATCCCTGAGTCAGTCCAAAGCTTTGCCTTGGAGCTCAATGAACTGAAATATGGTGTAGCACCTGATGATGGCACGATGCGCCAAGCTTTAAAACGTTGGGCACAGCGTGAAGGCTGGGTGTTTAATGATCAACATTGGGAAGTTGAAATAGATTTGCCCATTGTGTCCTCGGCTTTATTTAGTGCTGATTTCAATGATGCTGTAACCCAACTGATGCGCAGTACGGCCTTAGGTGCTAGACCTTTGCAGGCGTGTTTATATAGCAATAAAGTGATGCGGGTGATTCCATTAGCACAGCATTGTGACCCGGCGGCTGCCACTTCTTATCTATCGCAAGGCTAGTGCTATGGCTTATCGATTATTGCTTGTTTTGGTGTGCACATTGAATTTAGGGGCTTGTCAGCTGACGGATCAAATTTTGCAAATGCGCGAGGGCTATAAACAAGAAGTACAAAAAACAACACAAATTCAACAGCATTTTGCTGAACGCACAACAAACCCAGCCCGTATACCGGTTCAAGAAATAGCACAGCCTTGGGTAGTGGGTGGAGCTCTGCCTTTGGCTAAAGAAGTGCGCTTACCTCCTGCCTTACAGGCGAGTGTGGCCACTACGCTCATGTTTCAAGGTCAAGGGTTATTGTTAGATGAAATTGCCGAGCGAATTACTCTTGCCACTCAAATTCCCGTGCGGGTGCAGCCAGAGGCCTTATTAGCAGCAGAAGCCTTTTTACCCAGAGCTAACGCAGACAGTAGTTCAATAATTAATACGCAACTTAATCAAAGACGGCTGCGTTTAGCCGGTCCACCGGAAGCGTTGTCTAAAAGTTTAGATAAAATCAGTGCTTTTTTTGATGTGTATTGGCGGTATGAAGGCGAATTCCTTGATTTTTATAAAATAGAAACACGCTCCTTCCAAGTACGAGCCTTGTCTTTAGAGGCTTCTAGTCACGCCAGCGTAGGCAGCACTCCCAAAGAGGCTCAAGGAGGTTTTGAGAGTCAATCGGGTACACAGTTACAACAAAAAGTCAGTGATGAATTAGGTAATTTAAAAGAGCGTTTGTCATTGTTTATGACACAAGCGGGACGCGTGGTGGCACAGGCAGGTGGCAGCAATACCATCGTGGTGAGTGATACGCCTTATGTATTAGAGCAAATAGAACGCTTTATTCAGCGGGAAAATCAAGCCCTAACTCGGCGCGTGCGTTTAGTGTTTGAAGAGGTGACTTTGGCCGCAAGTAGCCAAGCTGAGCTAAATCTGGACTGGAATATTATCTTTAATAGCGCCCGGGTGGCAGCATCAGCGACTATAGGAGGTATAGGAAGTACTGCGCTGCAGCAAGTAGGAGCCACCATTCAACAAGGGCCATTTAGCCAGACTGAAGCTTTTATGAAAGCTATAGGTGAGGTAGCAAAAGTAGTACGTAGACACAGCATGCCTGTAATGAGTTTGAATCGTCGTCCTGTTACCCACGCCTTACGTACCACATTTAGTTATGTAGATAAGGTAGAAACCACTCCTTATACCTCGGGTACGGGTATTACCACTAATGCAGTCAGTTTAAGTCAAAAAGAAGAAACAGTAGGCTCGGTGTTGACCTTAGTTCCTGATATACAAGATGACGGACAGGTGCTGTTGTCAGTGGCGTACGACAACACCATTGCTCAACCCTTAAAAAGCCTAACAGTAGGTAGCTCTGAGCAAGGTATGCAGGTACAGCAAGTCACCATTGAGGGCTCGGGAACAGTACAACAGGTATTGTTACGCCCTGGTCAGCCTTTGGTTATCTCTGGTTTTGATCGTAATGAACAAGAAAGCAACGAGCGCCGTTTAAACCCGGGTATGCCTTTGTTTTTTGGGGGCGGCAACAGTATTAAGCAACAGCATTTACGCACCTTAATCATTATCACCGCACAAGTTGAGGAGGGGTTTTAATGTTGCAGGAGAAAATCTATGACTTTGGGTCTCAGCATCTGATTTTTGGCTTGAAATGGCAGCCTATATCTGGCCAAGTTAAGCCTCAGCACATTAAGCTAGTTACGAAACGCCAAAAAGCTAAATCATGGGTGATAGCGGGTCAGACTTTTATGAGTTTAGGCTTGTCTTATAGTTGCAGACCTAATAAGACGCCCATTTATGCTGCGGCAGTGTGCTATGCCTTTTTATATCCTAAGGGCTGGCATGCCAGCATTTATCAACTCAATGAAGGCTTGTATTGGTTAGCAGTGGTGCATGAGGGCACACCCATGAGTTTGGGTGATGTGTTGTTTGATGATGAAAAAGCCGCGCAAGCGGCATTACATTCTTTGGCGCAACAGTACCCTGAGCTCTCTTACGCTGAGCAAGTGAGTGCTTTAGCAGACTTTCTCGCTTTGATTGCTACCCATGCTTTACAAAAAGCGACTTTGCATCCAGTAAGAACCCTATCTTGGCGCCCTTTATTTCTATTTTGCGTCGCTTTAGGGGCATTGTATTGGTGGCGAATTGAACCTACTCCTGTGGCGGTAGCCGCTGAGCCAAAGGTGGATCCTTATTTGCTGGTTTGGCAGCAAAAAAAACTACAAACTAATGGCAAAGATGCCCTAAGGCAACTACTTTTAAGTTGGGAGAAAATCCCTTTACAGTTACAGGATTGGCAGTTGCAACGAGTTAATTGTGAGGTGAGAAAGGCAGCTGAGCACTGGGCATGTCAGGTGCACTATGGTGCCATGAATCATCAAGCAACTGCCATGCAAATCGAGTCACTACTTCCAGAAAACTGGCAAATCAAAGAAGTCACTATGCAGTCGGTTGTATTAGAAAATCGCATTGATTTTCTCAGTGCTAGAGGTGGATGGCGTAGTGCTGAACAAGTGCGTTTGCAGTTGTTAAGTCAGTTGCAGCCTATACGCCCAGCTTTTAACACGTTGACCCTAGCTGAGCCGGCTATGGTGGTCTCAACCATTCCAGCGCAGAGTCAATATACGCCTATTTTCTCTCAAGTTTTACGTTTTGAGGGGCCTTTACGTTCTTTGCCATTATTGGTGGATTTAGACGAGGCGCTGCATTGGCAGCAGGTGTCTTTAACGCATCAACCACAGCGCCAAGCCTCATTAAAAAGCAGTGCTTTACAAGCCAGTGTGCGGGGGGTGATTTATGTACGAGATTAAGCCATATAGGCAACAAGGGTTAAGGTTTGGGCTGGGAGTAAGCCTTTTTTTGTACAGCCTGATGCCGTTGCAAGCAGAGATACATAACGCGCAGAGCTTAGTCGAACAGCAACAATTAGTACGCGATCTTATTGCTGCGGAAAATCAACTATTGCAAACACCAAAAACTGCCAAAACGACACCAGTTAAGACATCCAAGGTGCCAAGTTATGTTGGACCTGATTTAGAACTGCGTGCGGTGTATGGCGTAGGTCCACGTTTGATCGCGGAGGTGAGTTTTAGAGGGGAAAGATATTTATATCTACGAGGGCAAAGCTGGCCTATGGGAGATCCTCAAGGCCGTAGTCAATTACGGCTTTTGGAAATATCAAGTCGTTGTGTGCGTTTGGCGCATAAAGAACAGCATTTTGATGCGTGCGTATCACCCTAAGAAAATAAGGAGTTTTTAATGCTAAAACGATTTATCACCCGTTTAAAAGAACCCCAACCGGTATTAACTAGGCCATTGGATTTAGGCGAGCAACCATTACACATAAGCAGTCAGCAAGATATTCAACGATTGCAGCCGGCATTACAACAGGTGCTGGCATATGAGTTTAATTTAGGCGAATCAGCTAGCCGATTATGCCCTGTGCTTTTGGCAGATCAAAGTGTGGCGATTTTTGCCGTAGCGGAACAAGCCGTTGGGGATGCCATACAAGCCTTGGCAGTGCGTATTCAGTCTCAAGGTTATGTTTTAGCTCAACCTGCCCGATACATATTAAGCGTGACTTTATTGCTTGAGCTCATACGCGATCCGACGCTTCATGTCAATGCGATAGGGCGGTTAGGGGTGAGTCATGCCGCCCCTTGGTCACAGGCGGATTTATTTAATGCATTTTTAGATATTGTGCAGTGGGGAGTACAAAATCAAGCCAGTGATATACATCTAAATATCTTTATAGAAAAAGAATTGTCAGAGGTGCGATTCTCTATAGCGGGTCGTTATATTTGTCCTTTGAAATATCAAGGCATTAGTACGCAGTTTTTACAAGATATGTTGTCAGTGGCATGGATGAATATACGGGGTGGGAATGGAGCGGTTTTTGATCCTTATAAAGAACAACAAGGCAGTCTGTCTTGTGACATTGCAGGTCAAGCCATTATGTTGCGCTGGGGAGCTTTAGCGGCTGAGTTTGGGCCTAGTGTGTGTTTACGTATATTGCGACGTGACGCCAGCCAAGCCTTACCCACTTTAGAGCAATTGGGTTATTTACCCGCCCAGCAGCGGTTATTACAACAGGCTGCCTCCAGCGATGGCGGTGCCATTATTTTTTCTGGAGCAGTAGGCTCCGGTAAATCTACCACTTTGGCTTCTTTGGTTTCCTCTTTGCCTGCCTGGAGAAAGGTGATCAGTATTGAAGACCCCGTTGAGTACCTCATACCCAATGCGGTGCAGGTGTCACTGAGTCGTGATCTAAACCAGACTTCGCATGATGCCTTTGCCACTAAGCTCAGAGCCTTAAAACGTTCTGCTATGAGCGATGTGCTTTTAGGGGAGATACGTGATGTGGAAACGGGCAGAGCTTTTACTGATTTATCGTCCTCTGGTGTGCGTCTTTACACCACGGTGCATGCAAATAGTGCCTGTTTGGTGCCTGCCCGTCTTAATTCCGATTTTATTGCCGTGTCTATGGACTTATTAGCTGCACCGGGAGTGCTGCGGTTAATAGTGCATCAGTGTTTGTTACCTAAATTATGTACGCATTGTGCGTTGCCTTTGTTGTCTATGCGTGCTTTTCCTGCTTATGTGAGCTTGCATTTGTACAAGGGGTGCACAGTTCAGCAGTGGTTAGAGCGATTAGAGCAATTAGTAGGCCGGCAGGGCGTAGAGGGTATGCGGATACGAAATCCGTATGGGTGTGGGCAATGCGCTCAAGCAGAAGTGAGCGAGTTGCGCGGCTGGCAAGGGCGCATTGTTTGTGCCGAGATATTAGACCCAGCACGGGTGCCAAATTATTTGTCCAGTCTTAGACAACAATCTCAGCTGCAGCAGGTATTAGATGAGGCCAAGTGGCCCGATATTCGTAGTAGTGCTTTGGCGCAAAGCATGCGGGGCTTGATAGATCCTTTTGATGTAGAAGCTTATTTCTCCCTATTTAGTACGCCAGTTTGGAAAACCCTACATCTGGAGAGTTTAGATGCGTAATTATGGCGCAAAAATCTTGCGTTTTTTTGATGAGTGGGAGTTTAAAAAGCAGCAGGCTGATTATTTTCTTTATGTTAGTCAGCTTTTACAAGGCACCCAAGGTCAATACACGGTGCGCTCTATATTTGCTGCCGATGCGCAACGTTATGGTCGTCGTCATTATAGGGGGCGGCTTGCCGCGTATTGGCTAAGCCAATATCAACAAAATGGCGGTAATTTAGCACTTACTTTGCGACATGTATTGAGCGCGGATGCGTGGTTGTTAATAAAAATTAGCCAAGATCATGGTGACCAAGCTTTATTGCAAGCATTAAATACCTTAGCGCAACAATTAGAAGAACAAAAACAATTTAAAGGCTTATTGGTACAACTTTTTTGGCCAGTGATTTTTGCGGTGATTTTATTATCAGCCATGTTGTTTTTAATACCTTGGTTTACGGTACCGCAGCTACAACAAACTTTTTATGCCGTACCGGAAGAGTTGTATGGGCCACATGCCCAGCGATTATTTTCCTGGTCACAGTTCACGCAGCACTATGGTCTTTGGATAGTGCTAAGCCTGGTTTTATTACTATTTTTAATAGTGGTTTCGCTATCACGTTATAGCGGACGTTGGCGTCGTTATTTAGATGTGTTGGAGCCATGGCGAAGTTATAAATCATTACAGGCGTTACGCATGCTGGTGCTGCTGAGCTTATTACTACAAAACGCCTCGCAGCAGCTTCGCTTAGCGCAAGCCTTGCAGCTTATGCAAACTAGTCCCAACCCTTGGTTACGTCATCACTTAGAACACATACAGAAAAAAATTATGCAGGGTGAAACAGGAGCTTACAGCTTTGATGTGGGCTTACTGACTAAAGATTTAGTGTGGTTTTTAGCTGATATGGAGCTGAGCCAAGGTTTAACTAAAGCTTTGCATTTAACCACCTTGCGTTTGCATGCGGTGTTAGCTAGGCGCTTACCGCTACAGGCACAAGTGTGGCGTTGGGTTGTTTTATTAGGTTGTGTAACAGCATTACTGCTAATAGGAGGTTGGCACTATGTGGTGATTGATGAATTAAGACAAGCTTTATTGATGATGTATGCAAATTAACGAATTATTAATAGATGGCTAGTTTTGAGGAGAAAGTAATGATTGCTGTAGATAAAAACCGTAAACAGCGCGGATTATCGCTTATAGAAGTGTCAGTGGTAAGTGCCATTGTGTTGTTACTCGCCATTATTGGCATTCCGGCTATAAATGGCTTTGTAATTGAAAATAGAGTTCCTAAAGTGGGGGAAGGAGTGGCTCGTTTTGTGGTAAGCCATACGGTAAACACCCCTGTTTTTGAAGAAAAGCCCTATAACTCAGTGAACAATCAATATTTTATTGATCAACTCGATGACTCAACGGTGTTTAATGTGGATAGTCAAAATAACTCTACCCGTATTTTGCATGGTTTAGGTAAAAATGGTGAAGTGGTCTTAACGGCCCAAGAGGAGGGTTCGCAGTTAAAAATAACCTTTGATAAGGTGCACCATTCAGCTTGCCCGGGTTTAGCCTCAGTGTTACAGCGAGTAGCGAGCAGCATTAAGGTGGAAGAGGTTTATGTGAAAGATGACACTATTTCTTATAGCGCTATAAATACCAGACAGCAGTGCAAAAAAGGAGATGTAAATACCTTTGAGTTTATTGTGGCTTAGCTTGCTGAGCATATAAAAAGGAAAACCTCATGCACAAACAGCACGGCTCTCTATTGCTAGAAGTCACCATTGCTTTATTTTTACTCATATTGATCGCTGCGGGTAGTGTGTCGTATCTGCAGAAACGGGCAGATAAACTACAAACCGAAGAACTCGCTAGTTGGATGTTAGGAGTGCAAAAAGGTGTGCAGCATTATTTAGATGCTCATAAGGAGTTAATCACAACAGAGGGTATAAATCTGACGGTGACCGTAAGTGATTTAAAAGCGGAAGGTTTTTTATCCGCTGCCTATCCTGAAAAAAATAAGGTTGTTATCCGTTTGTTGCAGGAAGAGCCGTGCTCCGAAGGTGCTTGTCATGTGCATGGGGTGATTTATACAGAGCAGCCTTTACTCAATAAAAAAGGCACATTTAACGCTGAGGTTGTGGCACACTGGCGTCAGAAAACCGCAGGCGAAGGGCTTATAGTGAGTCCGCAACATAGTGGTTGGTTGAGTGGGGGGCGGCTACATTTGGAAAACAGCGCTCATAACTTTGGCCAGACATTGCCTGTAGGAACGGTAGCGCTTTTAGCAAGTACCAGCTCTGAAACGGCCGCTTATGCGCAACTGGACCCTGATACAAACCCTCATTTCCAAACAGATCTAGATGCTGCGGGCAATATTCATTCCGATCAGGATCTCTCTGCGGGGCGCTATTTATTGTTACCCCATACGGAAAGCCCCAATACCAGCTGTGCTCCTGTTGGTGCAGTTACCCGGGGTGATGACAAACAAGGCTTATTAGTTTGTGAAGAAGGAAAGTGGATTCGTGCGGCAGCTCAGAGTGTAGATCTAGAGCCAGAGCTCGCTATAGTGGAGCCTTTAACCCTAAGGCGAATGTTTGAGCTCTTATGGGGTAAAAGCCTTCCTCTCCATGCTGGCGGGTATTTTTTATCTCTTGAAAGTACCCCCAGCAACAGAAGCTGTGTAGGGCGTAATCCTATTACTAAAGTCTGTGCTTGTAATGCCGGTACTAAAAGCCGCTTGCTTGATATTTATCCCGTTGAGACGCGTGCTACTTTACAGTTATATGGATGTTGAGCTGGACAAAGTCGTGGCAATGAGACGGCATGTATTGAGAAAGTTAGGTATTTAAGACAACAGTTACTATAATAAGCTATTACTTATTTTTCTCGCTCTGCTGTCAATGAAAACATCCGAAATTCGTCAGAAGTACTTATCTTTTTTCCAAGAGCGCGGCCATGAAATTGTGCCCTCTTCTTCTTTAATTCCTACTAATGATCCCACGTTGTTATTTACTAATGCGGGCATGGTGCAATTTAAAGATGTGTTTACGGGCAAAGAAAGCCGACCGTATCAGCGTGCCACCTCTTCACAGCGTTGCGTACGCGCTGGAGGTAAACACAATGACTTAGAAAACGTGGGCTATACGGCGCGCCATCATACCTTTTTTGAAATGCTAGGTAATTTTAGCTTTGGTGATTATTTCAAAGAAGATGCCATAAAATATGCGTGGGAGCTTTTAACGCAAGTGTATGGTCTGCCTGCAGAAAAGTTGTGGGTCACGGTTTATATAGAAGACGATGAAGCCTTTGATATCTGGCATCAGCAAATAGGTGTGCCAGCTGAACGTATTATTCGCATTGGCGATAAGGGCGGGCGTTACCAGTCTGATAACTTCTGGCAAATGGCCGATACGGGTCCGTGTGGCCCTAGCTCTGAAATTTTTTATGACCATGGCCCTAGCGTTTGGGGTGGTGTGCCAGGTTCAGCCGAAGAAGATGGTGACAGATACATAGAAATCTGGAACTTGGTTTTTATGCAATATGACCGCGATGCAGATGGCACCTTGCATCCGCTTCCTAAGCCCTGTGTAGATACTGGTATGGGTTTAGAGCGTGTGGCCGCTGTATTACAGCAAGTGCATTCTAATTATGAGATTGATCTCTTTCAGCATCTTATAAAAGCAGCCGCTAAGGCCACAAACACCACAGACCTTACTCATGATTCTTTAAAGGTGATTGCGGATCACATTCGTGCCTGTGCTTTTTTAATTATTGATGGTGTTATTCCTAGCAATGAAGGCCGAGGTTATGTGTTGCGCCGTATTGTGCGTAGAGCCCTACGTCATGGGTATAATTTAGGGCAAAATAACTCGTTTTTTTATCAATTAGTGGCTGCCTTAGCACAAGAGATGGGTGACGCTTACCCTGAGCTAGTACAAAACCAAGCCCGTATTGAGCAAATTTTGCAGCAAGAAGAAGCGCGTTTCCGTGAGACTCTTGAGCACGGCATGAAAATTTTAGAATCTGCTTTAGCCGCATTACCTGCTAAAGGGGTTTTAGATGGTCAGACTTTATTCACTTTGTACGACACTTACGGTTTTCCCGTAGATTTAACGGCAGATATTTGTAGGGAGCGCGATGTAGAGGTAGATCTTGATGGCTTTGAGCAAGCCATGAATCGTCAGCGTGAAATGGCTAGAGCCTCTGGCAAATTTAAAGTGGCTGCTGATTTACGCTATGAAGGCGTAGAAACACAGTTCGAAGGCTATGAGCACTTAAGCAGTCAAGCGACTATCACCGCTTTATATGTGGATGGTTCGGCCGTAGATACGGTTGCAGCCGGTCAAGAAGCCGTAGTGGTGTTAGATGTGACTCCCTTCTACGCTGAATCCGGTGGGCAAGTGGGCGATACGGGTCACCTTAGCAGCTCTGAGGCTCGTTTTGTGGTAGCTGATACGCAAAAAATACAACCTAATGTATTTGGTCATCAAGGCACCGTAGAGGCGGGCACCTTGTCTGTAGGTACTGCCGTTAACGCCGAAGTGGATAAAACGCATCGTCAGCACACCATTCGTAATCACTCCGCCACTCACCTTATGCATAAAGCTTTACGAGAGGTATTAGGAGATCACGTACAACAGCGTGGTTCACTGGTGGATGCTGAAAAAACCCGTTTTGATTTCACTCACGATGGCGCGATGAGTGCAGAGCAAATAGCACAAGTTGAACACATTGTTAATGCGGAAGTATTAGCCAATCAGCCGGTGGCAACACAGCATATGTCGTACGACGCAGCAATAACAGGCGGTGCTGTGGCTTTGTTTGGTGAGAAATACGAAGACGAGGTTCGTGTATTAGACATTGGCTTTTCCCGTGAATTATGTGGTGGAACGCACGTACAGCGCACCGGAGACATTGGTTTATTTAAAATTGTTTCCGAAGGCGGTGTAGCCGCTGGCGTACGCCGTGTAGAAGCCATTACTGGTGAAAATGCCTTGAAATGGGTGCAAGAGCACGAGAAAACATTACAGCAAGCTGCGGCCGCTTTGCGTACTCAGCCTGAAAAAATCACTGATCGCTTAACTCAATTGCAAACACAACTGCGTGAGCTAGAGCGGGAGCGCGATCAGCTTAAAGACAAACTGGCCTCCTCTGCAGGTCAAGATTTAGCCGCTCAAGCGCTAGAGCTCACAGGTGGAGTTAAATTGTTGGCAACCAATGTGTCAGGGGCAGATCCAAAATCGCTACGTACCACCGTTGATCAACTAAAAGATAAGCTGCAATCCGCCGTGGTGCTATTGGCTACGACCAAAGACGGCAAAATCAGCTTAGTCGCTGGTGTGACCAAAGACTTAAATCCTGGCATTAAAGCTGGAGAATTAGTGGGTTTGGTTGCTGGTCAAGTGGGGGGTAAAGGGGGCGGCAGACCTGATATGGCTATGGGTGGCGGCTCAGATGAGTCGGCATTAGCTGCGGCTTTACAGTCCGTACAGCCGTGGGTTGAATCTAAACTTGAAGATAACTAAGGATAATGCCATGACAAAAGAAATCTCTTTTGATGCCGAAGTAGATGCCAGTGGCCTCACATGTCCTATGCCTATACTGCGCACTAAAAAAGCCTTAGCTACACTGCAAAGCGGGCAGGTGGTAAAAGTCATCACCACCGATGCCCACGCTAAAGATGACTTCTATGCGTTTGCTGAGCAAACAGGTAATACCTTATTGGCCCAGCACCCCCATAATGACGCCTTAATTCATTATTTACGTCGTCGTTGAGTTCCTGCTTTTGAAACTGTTGCCTATTTGTTGCGCAAATTGTGTAAAATAGGTTAACAGTTTCCGCTAAGCGCGTCTTAGTGGTAAAATGTTTCGTTTGCTGTTTAATCTATTTATATAATTATCTTTTAAGGAAGGGATTATCAATGGTGATAGTTCGCCTAGCCCGTGGTGGCTCCAAGAAGCGTCCATTTTATACTGTAGTAGCCGCCGATTCTAGCGTCCGTCGCGATGGTCGCTTCATCGAGCGTTTAGGTTTCTACAATCCTGTAGGTGGCGAAGGCCAAGAAAACCTGCGTCTACAATTAGACCGTATCCAATACTGGGTAGATAACGGTGCTCAGCTTTCTCCTGCTGTAGCACGTTTAGTTAAAGAGCATACTAAAGCTCAAGCTGCTGCTGCTTAATTAATTAGTTCGTTATCAGAGGTTAAAGCGTCATCATGTCCATACCAGAGCACAGCATAGAATTCCCCGATGATCTTATCGAGGTGGGACGTGTGCTGTCTGCCTATGGTTTACGCGGTTGGGTTAAGGTGCAACCTTACTCTGCCGAGGCCGACGTTTTACTCACTGCTAAAAACTGGTGGCTCCGAGCTCCCGTACCTCCCAACAGGTCACGTAGCTTAAAAACTGCTCCGGCGCAGTTATATACGGTTGTTAATTCCCGTCCTCACAGTGCTACTGTTGTAGCGCTGTTTCAGGGTTTTGATAATCGTGATCCAGCCGAAAAGCTTAAAGCGCATACTGTTTGGGTTTCGCGTGCGGATTTTCCTGCCGCTGACGAAGACGAGCATTACTGGGTCGATTTGATTGACTGCTTGTTGTATGGTGACCATAATGGCCAGTCCGTGTTGGTAGGGAAAGTGGTTAATGTATTTGATAATGGTGCTCACGCCGTGCTCGAATTACACACCGGTTCTCTAAACGATCAGGCCCAGTTTGTCGCGCATTCTGATACTAAAGAGAGGCCCATAGTAGAAATGGTGCCCTTTGTAGAAGCTTATGTGCATAGCGTAGATACCGATGCCAAACTGATTCATAGCTCTTGGCCTGTAGATAACGCTTAAGTTTATTTAATTAATGCGTTTCGACGTACTCACTCTATTTCCTGAGATGTTTGCTCCCTTTATTGATAATGGGATCAATGCGCGTGCGCGCCATAAAGGCATCTGGGATTTACACTGCTGGAACCCTCGCGATTACACGCATGATACGCACCGTACGGTAGATGGCCGTCCTTATGGGGGTGGTCCCGGTATGGTGATGTTAGCTGAGCCGCTAGATGCTGCCTTAGATGAAGCCTTAGCAGCTCGTGGTACCGCTTCTGATCTGCCCGTAGTATTAATGAGCCCCACAGGCCGTCGCTTTAATCAAGCTATGGCTCAAGAGTGGGCGGAAGGGGAAGGGGCTGTAATTATTTGTGGCCGTTATGAAGGCATAGATCAACGTTTCATAGACGCCCGTGTTACGCATGAGGTGTCTATAGGTGATTTTGTATTATCAGGTGGCGAAATCGCTGCCTTGGCTATCATTGATAGCGTGGTACGCTTATTGCCAGGAGTGCTTAATGATAAACACTCTGCCACTTTTGATTCTTTTCATACAGGCCTAGACGGCCTCTTAGATAGTCCGCATTACACACGTCCCGAAGTCTATAAAAATCAAGCCATTCCTGGTGTTTTAAAATCTGGCAATCACAAAAACATAGACCGCTGGCGCCGTGAACAATCCTTACGTCTCACGGCCCAACGCCGTCCTGACTTAATTCATAAAGCCCGTAAAAAGGGCTTGTTGACTAAGTGGGATGAGGCGTTTTTGGCGGGGTTGAAAATATAAATATCAGGCAATACCTAATATTCCCAGCATGGTTTAATTTTTTATTATTAAAATAGTATGTTCAGTCATTTCTTGATTAATAACATCAAGCTCTGTGGCGACGTTTTTACATTCAAAATTCTCATACATTTTTAGTTGATCTTCATAATGAGGACTCCGTTTTCCATCGCGGCCTATGAAGCCACTTTGCCCGGGAGGCATTGCATCACAAAATTCAACGGCATTCTTTGTAAAAACAATACGGTTATTTTCTGTACCTCGGTTTTGATAACCTGTGAATTCGAACGTATTGTTTTTAATGGTTTGCGGGGTACCCGTAAACATGTTTGAGTTAAAACGGTGCACAGAGGTTGGTAGAGTCCATGCGCTAATCTCTTCACCTTGTTCTTTACTTAGGCGAGCATAAGTGTTTTCTAGAGCAAGCTGCATAGCGTCTAAAGGGTTAGTATCTTCAAATATAGAGTAACGACCGGGCTCAGGGTTAGCTTCTAGGTCTAAAGCACGTAGTAACACCTTAGTTCCCATGCTTAAGTTGGTTGAGCCCGGGTTAGGGCCTTCTGCTGTCATAAAGCCAGTTTGGGTGTAAGCCGGTTGATGTGCTTTAGGTATTATGGGAGCTAATAGAAGTTGATACATCTCTTCTAACCATGTTTTGAAAATCACTCTACCTGCATCGGCATTATTGCCTTTTTTATCGGTTTCGGAGCCATCCCAACTTATTAGTTTTTCGGTCATGGCATAGGCGGGACTAGTGCGTGGGAGTTGTGATTGTACTTTTTCTAGATGGGGAGAAAAATAACGCCAGTTTACATCTTGGTATGAGGCTGTTTTATTAAAATCCCATAATTCTTTTAGACTGAACTGTTCTTTTTCATCGTACTGTACGTTTAATTCATTAACTCTATCGCCGTAGGACCAAAAATAGGTATCGGTATTTGTTTTATCTGGACTAGGTTTATTATTCCAATTACTTAAGTAACCTTGGTTCGGATTGTAGGCCTTAGGAATGGCTTCAAAATCTAGTATACCTTCCCACTCCATAGAGCCATCACCTTTGGCGGGAATGCGTATATCTTGATTGACAGGTCTTTTAGGTAAGTAGCCCGGTGATACATAGCCAATATTGCCATTTTTGTCAGCGTAGTACCAGTTAATGGTGATAGCCATCTTTTCTGCTTGAGTTAAGAAATCATCCCAGTTTTGAGCTTTTGCTACATTTAACCAGGCTAATAAGGATTGCACCTCGTAACCATCCCAGCTACGTTTTTTACTATAGGCAACTTGATTTTCTTCATCAAAATCCGTGATCAAGCCGTGTGAGGTACTCCAGACGGAAATAATAGTGTCTTCATCTTGGCCCCGAACATGTATGCGTTCTTTACGTTCTTGCATAGGGTGGTATTTACCCTCGAAGAAATACTGATGGTTATTAGTCGGATGTAATTGCTCTTGATAAATATCAACTACATCTTGGGGGCCTGCAGTAGCACCCCAAGCGATGTTGCTATTTGTGCCAAATAAAATAATGGGATATGCAAATGGTGTATTTCCAACTACATTAAACCCTGCACCATGCAATCCAATGCCGTACGTGTAGCTCGGATTATACCAGCCAAATTGTGGACCATTAATTAAGATGGTGGCGTTTTCTTTAACTCGATGAGGTTGGGTTGCCCATAAGTTACTGGCCTTAGGTGAAAAGTCAGGACCTAAGCCTCCCCAAGATTGTTGCTGTCTAACTTGTATTTTTTCTAGAGCCGTATTTGAAACTTCGGCTAAAGATATTGAGTGGACTGTGTGATTTTGCAGAGATAGAGGGCTAGAAGCAGGCACTGTGGTAGGGGATTTAGGATCATTAATCCAACGTAGCTCATTAAAAATAGCTTGCCCTTTTTCTTTGCCGTGTTGTTTTTCCAAGTCTTGCAGTAAATGTAAGGCACTAACTTCAAGGTTAATATCGGAGAAACGGTTTGCCATTGAACCTACCCAAATCATAATCACATCAAAACTAGTTAAGGGGGTAGGGTCAAAGTCGAAGTCTATATATTCCTTAGGCAGTAAATTTGGGTTTTGCTTTACTTTTTCTAGGTAAGCATTAAAACCGGCTGCATATCCTTCAAAGATGGCGAGCTCATCTTCAGTTAAAGCATTAATTTGTTTTTGAATGGAGGCGGGCGTGAAGTTTTTCCGTACGGAAATATCATAATTTAAATATTCATTATTATCTCCTGCTCCTAGTACTTCAGCAGTTCTGCCGGTAAATGATCGGCGTGACATATCTATTTGAAATAGTCTGTCTTGTGCTACTGCATATCCATACCCATAAAATAATCCATAAGTATTATCCGCAAAAACATGTGGTACACCGTATGAATCTCTTTTAATTTCCACAGATGTAGGTGATACAGGATCTAGATTGGTAGTAGAGGCATTTATTGAAAAAGCCACTGAACTGGTTAGAATTATGCTGAGAGCAAGAGCGGTTTTCTTTAGTGCAGAATAATGCATTCTGTGTGCGTCCTATGAAATTAAATTTTTGATTTTAGTCATTCAAATTCAAAGTACCGCTATCACTAACCGACTGGCAAGTCAGGGGTTTTACTTATAGAGTTTTTAGGTGATTAAAGGGCAAAGAAGGGTGAGTATTGGGCATGGCCCAATACCTACTGGTGATAGCGCCACCACCGCAACCAACTCCCCCGTAGAGATCGGGCCACGCCCGATCTAATCATCGAACCACCCGCCGGAGTATTGCCTGTGCCCCCATGTATTGGGCATGGCCCAATACCTACAGGCGGGCCAACTGCTGCTCCACCTTCTCCAGGGTCTGCGTAAAACCAGCCAGACGTTCACGCTCTTGCTCTACTACCGCCGCAGGTGCGCGTTCTACGAAGCCAGCGTTGCTGAGCTTGCCGGTGGCTTTGGCGATTTCACCGTTTAAACGCTCAATCTCTTTGTTTAAGCGGGCGGTTTCGGCCTCCACGTCAATTTCTACATGCAGCATCAGCTGAGTGGTGCCTACCACTTGTACTGGCGCACCTAAATCGGGTAGGGCTTCGTGCAATTCCACTTCAGCAAGCTTGGCTAAGGCTTTGAGGTAAGGAGTGTTGCGCTGCAGCATTTCGGTGTTACCTTGCGCTAGTAGCGGTACACGTTCGGCGGGCTGTAAGCCCATTTCACTACGTAGAGCGCGAATGGCAACCACTTGGGCTTTAAGTTCCGAGACTTGCTTTTCGGCGTCTTCGTCTAGGCGATGTAATTGCGCGGTAGGATAAGGTTGTACGCTGATGCTGACTTCTTCACCCTCAGAGCGCTTGGCGGCAACAATAGAAACCTTTTGCCATAATTCCTCGGTAATAAAAGGAATAATAGGGTGCGCTAAACGCAGTACGGTTTCTAAAACTTCCAGTAAGGTGCGGCGTGTGGCGAGCTGTTGGGCCGCATTGCCTTGTTGCAGCTGCACCTTTGCCATTTCCAAATACCAGTCGCAGTACTCATCCCAAACAAAGTGATAAATAGCATTAGCAATATTATCAAAACGATATTCGGCAAAGTTGCGTTCTACGGATTGAATTAAACGTTGTAGTTGGCTGCGAATCCAGTTATCAGCAGCAGAAAACTGCGTGGCAGCACACGGCTGCATGAATGGCTGCTGGGCTTCGGTATTCATTAACACGTAACGCGTAGCGTTCCATAATTTATTGTTAAAATTACGGTAACCTTCACAACGCTTTAAATCGAAGTTGATATTGCGCCCTAAGGTGGCATAAGCGGCCATGGTAAAGCGCAAGGCGTCTGTGCCGTACATGGGTATGCCATCTGGGAAATCTTTGCGCGTTTGTTTAGCAATACTGTCAGCTTGTCTGGGATTCATGAGCCCAAAGGTGCGTTTTTTCACCAAGCCTTCAAGGTCAATGCCATCAATTAGATCCACGGGGTCAATGGTGTTACCGCGTGACTTACTCATTTTCTTGCCTTCCATATCGCACACTAAGCCGTGTACATAAACGGTATGGAAAGGGATTTGGCCGGTCATGTGCATACTCATCATCACCATACGGGCTACCCAGAAGAAAATAATATCAAAACCAGTTACCAGCACACTGGAGGGTAAATATTTGGCAAGATCAGGTGTTTTTTCTGGCCAGCCTAAATCGGTAAAAGGCACTAAGGCGGAAGAAAACCACGTGTCTAAGACATCTTCATCGCGGCGCAGTGGCCCAGTAATACCCGCGGCAGCGGCTTTTTCTTGAGCTTCAGCTTCATTACGCGCCACAATGATTTCACCGTTTTCTGCGTACCAGGCAGGGATTTGATGCCCCCACCACAGTTGACGGGAAATACACCAGTCCTGAATGTTGTTCAGCCACTGATTGTAAGTGGTGGTCCAGTTTTCCGGTACAAATTTAACTTGGCCATTCGCTACTACCTCTAAGGCCACTTCGGTAATGCTTTTGCCTGGATTTAAACTGTCTGCAGGAGCCGGTTTACTCATAGCCACAAACCACTGGTCTGTCAGCATGGGTTCAATCACCGTATTAGTGCGATCGCCCCGTGGCACCATTAAAGTGTGGGGTTTAATGCTTTGCAGGGCATCGATGGCTTCTAAGTCTGTGACGATTTGTTTACGCGCATCGAATCTATCCATGCCTCGGTATTTCTCAGGCGCATTGTCATTGATTTTGGCATCTAAACTCAGAATGCTGATTTTCTCTAAGCCATGGCGCTCGCC
Organism: Paenalcaligenes sp. DL 309; assembly: GCF_057475285.1. NCBI lineage: Bacteria > Pseudomonadati > Pseudomonadota > Betaproteobacteria > Burkholderiales > Alcaligenaceae > Paenalcaligenes > Paenalcaligenes sp. DL 309. The sequence continues at coordinate 226,282 of NZ_JBYBKW010000001.1, read as the reverse complement.
TACGGCATAGTCATTAAAATCATGGGCAGGTGTGACTTTTACTACGCCAGTACCAAATTCTTGATCTACGTAATCATCAGCAATAATAGGTATCTCCCGGCCTACTAGGGGTAGGGTGGCGGTTTTACCAATCAGATGTTTGTAACGCTCGTCTTCAGGGTGTACCATTAAGGCCACATCACCCAACATGGTTTCAGGACGAGTGGTGGCGACTACCAAGTGCGTTAAGTCGCCGCTGGCTTCCGTTAAGGGGTAGCGAATCTCCCAAAGATGGCCTTGCTCTTCGGTGCTTTCCACTTCTAAGTCGGATACTGCCGTACCTAGTACTGGGTCCCAGTTAACCAAACGCTTACCACGATAAATTAACCCTTGCTCGTAGAGGCGCACAAAGCTTTCCGCTACGCCACGGCTCAGGTTTTTATCCATGGTGAAATATTCACGCTCCCAGTCACACGATGAGCCTAGGCGGCGGACTTGTTGGGTAATGGCATTGCCGGACTCTTCTTTCCATTCCCACACTTTTTCCACAAAGCGTTCACGGCCTAAATCATGGCGGGAAACGTTTTGTTCTTCTAGCTGGCGTTCCACCACAATTTGCGTGGCAATGCCAGCGTGGTCTGTGCCAGGAATAAATGCCGTATCATAGCCTTTCATGCGATGGTAGCGCGCTAAACCATCCATAATGGTTTGGTTAAAGGCGTGACCCATATGTAGCGTGCCCGTGACATTAGGTGGGGGGCACTGGATGACAAAAGGCGAACTAGAACCATCTGCAGCCGTTACATGCTGGCCACTAGAAAAAAGGCCAGCTTGCTCCCACTGAGCATAACGCTGGTTTTCAATATCTTGCGGTTCAAAGCTTTTTGCAAGCTGATCGAGTTGGGTGGTGTTGGAAGAATTGGTCATTTAAAAATTATAAGTTGAAAAGCAATATCTTAACGTGCAGCACGAAGCTGTAGGCATGTTAAAATACTTGGCTAAGTAAAAAATATCAAACCCGTTTTGTCATTGTTGTGATGCCTGAGGCAATCACAACACCATTTTTGTTTATACTAGGATTTTACATGGCTATTGAACGTACTCTATCTATTATTAAACCTGATGCGGTTGCTAAAAACGCTATCGGTCAAATTGTTGCCCGCTTCGAGGCAGCTGGTCTAACTATTGCTGCGGCCCGTTTAGTGCAGCTATCACGCGCTGAAGCTGAAGGTTTCTACGCCGTACACAAAGAGCGTCCTTTCTTTAACGATCTAGTGGAGTTCATGATCTCCGGTCCGGTATTTGTACAAGTGCTAGAGGGCGAAAACGCTATCGCTAAAAACCGTGAGCTCATGGGGGCCACAAACCCCAAAGAAGCCGAAGCCGGTACCATTCGTGCAGATTTTGCTGAAAGCATTGATGCCAATGCCGTACACGGATCCGATGCACCTGAAACAGCTGCTGCTGAAATTGCCTATTTCTTTGCTGAAACAGAAGTTCACAGCCGCTAATTCCTAATTGCTCTCAAAGCACATCAAATCATTATGTCAGAAACTCGTACGAATATCATGGGTTACACGCCCGAACAGCTAATAGAGCTTGTTGCCCAATGGGGAAACAAGCCTTTTCGCGCTAAGCAGCTTCAACGTTGGATTCACCAACGGGGGGAGGCTGATTTCGAGGCCATGACCGATTTGGCGCGTGGCTTTAGAGAGCAGTTGGCAGAGCGTTGCTCAATTTGCGCCCCTAGCGCGCATCTTGAGCAACGCTCTGCGGACGGAACCCGTAAGTGGCTATTTGATGTAGGCCAAAATAATTCCGTAGAGGCCGTGTATATTCCCGAAGAGGAGCGCGGCACTTTATGTATATCTAGCCAAGCAGGGTGTACCGTGGCGTGTCCATTTTGTTCTACGGGCTACCAAGGCTTTAATCGTAATTTAACTGCCGCAGAAATTATAGGCCAGTTGTGGTTCGCTCGTGATGAGCTTCGTAAGGACCCAACCGCAGCACGAGTAGGTGATAATCCTCAGCCCATTATTGATGACCGTTATGTGACTAACGTGGTGTTTATGGGCATGGGTGAGCCATTGTTAAATTACGATCAGGTTCTCACGTCATTGCGCTTAATGCTGGACGATAATGCTTATGGCTTATCCAGAAGGCGTGTCACAGTTTCTACCTCCGGGGTAGTACCCATGATGGACCGTTTAGCGCGAGACTGCCCGGTGGCATTAGCGGTCTCACTGCATGCGCCTAATGATGAGCTGCGCGATCAATTAGTGCCTTTAAACCGCAAACATCCTTTACGCGAGTTAATTGCATCATGTAATAATTATTTGCAGCATGCGCCTCGTGATTTCATCACTTTTGAATATATTATGCTCGATGGTATTAATGACCAGCCTGAGCATGCTGCGCAGTTACTTGAAATTGCTAAGCAGGTGCGGTGTAAATTCAACCTTATTCCTTTTAACCCTTTCCCTCAATCAGGCTTAAAACGTTCACCACAAAATGTGGTGCGTGATTTTGCCCAACGTCTACAAGATGGTGGTGTGGTAACTACAGTACGTAAAACGCGCGGTGACGATATTGACGCCGCTTGTGGTCAGTTAGCGGGTGATATTCGAGACCGTACCCGTATTCGCGAACGCCTACCTCAGCAGGGAACCATAATGATTCAACCGGAGCGAGCATGAGTTCATCTCCCTCTAGTGCAGAGCTAGAGTCTACCCCCTCCAATCCATCCAGTCAGATAGGTGTTTTTGTCGCCGAGTTACGCCAAGCACGCGGTTTAAGTTATAACGATGTGTCCGCTCGTATTAAATACTCCGTATTACAGCTGAAAGCTTTAGAGCAAGAAGACTGGGCGGCCTTGCCTAGTGGAGTGCCTTTGCGCTGGATGGTGCAAAGCTATGCGCGTTATTTAGAAACCGATGAAAACGTCCTGTTAGACATGCTAGAGGCTGCAAATCAAGGCTCACGCCCCCCCAGCAGTGTAAATAGAGATGTACGCAAAGGCGCGGACTGGAGTGATACCGATATGCCTTTATATTCTGATACAGCACCCCGTTCTTGGGGCTGGCTTATTGTTATTGCCGCCTTGTTGTTCGTCGCCTTGTTTTATGCATTAGATCAGGGGTGGATTCCCGAAAACTGGTTGATTTTTGATTGGCTAAAAGAGTTTTGATCATGAGTGACTTATTTGATTTTGCGGCTTCTGGTCGTGCAGCACTGCCCGTAGGGGCAGCAAACCGTAAGCCAACTCGTAGCGTAGCCGTTAGTTGGGGCGCTAATCGAGTGCTCATAGGTGGTGGCGCCCCGGTAGTGGTGCAATCCATGACAAACACAGATACCGAGCTAGCTATTGATACGGCGATTCAGGTTAAAGCGCTGGCACAGGCAGGGTCGGAGTTAGTGCGTATTACTGTTAATACACCGGCTGCAGCCAAAGAAGTACCGTTGATCCGTGAGCAATTAGATCGTATGGGGGTGGATGTACCCTTGGTGGGCGATTTCCACTATAACGGCCATAAATTGCTGACTGATTATCCTGAATGCGCGCAAGCCCTGTCTAAGTACCGCATTAATCCCGGTAATATGGGGGGCGGTAAACGTAGAGATGATAATTTCGCGCAAATGATTGCCGTGGCCGCTAAATACAATAAACCCGTACGTATAGGGGTAAACTGGGGCAGCCTAGACCATGAGCTGATGGCAAAGATGATGGATCAAAATGCCGCACGTAGTCAGCCATGGGAAGCGCAAGCCGTTATGCGTGAAGCCTTAGTGGTCTCCGCTATTAGTAATGCGCAACGTGCTGAACAGTTAGGCTTAGATCCCAATGCCATTGTTTTGTCCTGCAAAGTCAGTCATGTACAAGACCTCATCACGGTGTACCAAGATTTATCTGCTCGTTGTGATTATCCCTTACATCTAGGGCTTACAGAGGCAGGTATGGGTAGTAAAGGCATAGTGGCTTCCACGGCGGCCTTGTCCGTATTGTTACAGCAAGGGATTGGCGATACTATACGTATTTCCTTGACACCGGAGCCCGGTGGAGATAGACGTCAAGAAGTGGTGGTGGCTCAAGAGATTCTACAAACCATGGGGTTACGAGCCTTTACCCCTATGGTGGTGGCTTGTCCGGGTTGTGGTCGTACCAGCAGCACGGTATTTCAAGAGTTAGCCAATGATATTCAAGCCTATTTACGTGAGCAAATGCCTACATGGCGTGATCAATATCCGGGCGTAGAAAATATGAATGTGGCGGTCATGGGCTGTGTGGTTAATGGTCCTGGTGAAAGCCGTCATGCTGATATAGGTATTAGTTTGCCTGGCACAGGTGAAACCCCAGCCGCTCCGGTCTATGTGGATGGTGAGCGTGTGGTGACCTTAAAAGGCGAGACCATTGCTCAAGAGTTTCAACAAATGGTGCTCGATTACGTACAAAAACGGTACGCTTCCTAGTTAAGAAGAGATAGATATGTCGAAGTCGAAGTCTGTGCAAAAACTTCGTGGCCTAACAGGCATGAAGGATATACTTCCCGGGGAAAGTGCCCAGTGGGAGCAGTTAGAACAAGTCGTGCGTCAATGGGTGGCCAGTTATGGTTACCGCAATATGCGTACCCCGGTGTTGGAATACACGCAGTTATTTGCGCGTGGCATTGGTGAGGTTACCGATATTGTAGAAAAAGAAATGTACTCTTTTACCGATGCGTTAAATGATGACAAACTCACCATGCGCCCAGAGTTTACTGCGGGCATAGTACGCGCTTGTATAGAGCATAATATGCTTTATGATAGACCGCATCGCGTTTATAGTATTGGTCCGGTGTTTAGACATGAAAGACCGCAGCGCGGCAGATTTAGACAGTTTCACCAAATAGACGTAGAAGCACTAGGTTTGCCAGGTCCAGATATAGACGCTGAGCATATTATTATGCTGGCACGTTTATGGAAAATACTCCGTCTAAATGATATACGCTTAGAAATTAACTCTTTAGGTCAACCGGATGAGCGTGCTGCGCATCGTGAGGCGTTAATTACGTATTTAGAGCAACATACAGATGTATTAGATGAAGAAGCCAAACGTCGTATGTATGTGAACCCATTACGCGTTTTAGATACGAAAAATCCTGCTATGCAAGAGATGGCAAATAATGCGCCTAAACTTTTTGATTATTTAGGTGCTGAATCCTTAGCTCACTATGAAGGTGTATGTGCACGATTAGATGATGCGGGAATTAGCTACACCTTAAATCCTCGTATGGTGCGGGGGTTGGATTACTATAATCTCACAGTATTTGAGTGGGTTACAGATCGCCTTGGTGCTCAAGGCACAGTATGTGGCGGTGGCCGTTATGATGGCTTGATGGAAGTGTTGGGAGGTAAGCCAGCACCAGCCACGGGTTTTGCTATTGGTATAGAGCGTCTTTTAGATCTTTGCCAGCAAGACCAAGAGCCGGATCCGGTGCCTGAATGTCAGGTATATATGACGCATCAAGGTGATGCAGCTCAACGTCAAGCCATGATTTTGGCAGAGCAGTTACGCGACGCAGGCTTAGATGTGTTAGTGCATGCAGGTTCTAGGGGTTTTAAGTCACAGTTCAGGCGTGCGGATGCCAGTGGTGCCGTAGTAGCTGTTATTTTAGGCGAGAATGAAATCCAAGCGCGTTCTGCTAGTGTGAAATGGCTGCGTGCCGATGATGCTGAGCAGCCACAGCAAAGCATCGCATTTGATCAACTGGCTACCTATTTGCAATCAAAGGTTTAATAATTACTATGGCATATGATGTAGAAGAACAGGAAAAGCTAGACGCCATTAAAGATTGGTGGGATAAAAACGGCACCAAAATTATAGTTTTAGCTGTGTTGTTTGCGGTGTCAGTGTTGGGTTGGCGGGGCTATCAATGGTATGAGCAGCATCAAGCCACCAAAGCCATGGGGTATTTTGAGGCCTTAGAAGTTGCAGCCACACAAAACTCAGAGGAATCTAAGACGCGCATACTGGCAGCTAGTGAGGTTTTACGCACCGATTACCGCCAATCGGCCTATACAAATCGTGCGGTGCTGATTGCTGCTCAAGCGCTTATGCAGCAAGGTGATTTAGAAGCAGCAAAAGAACAACTGCAATGGTTAGTAAAAAACAGTACGGAGTCTGCTATTACAGATGTGGCGAAGTTACGTTTAGCCGGCGTATTGCTTGAGCAGGCGGATTATAAAAATGCCCTTGAGCAAATTCAAGCACCTAGTGCCGCCTTTAAAGGCTTGTATGCCGATAGACGGGGGGATATTTACTATGCCCAAGGTGAGCTTGATCAGGCGCAGACCGAGTGGCAGCAAGCCTTAGTCGCACTAAATGGCTTGGCTTATACTCAAATCGTGCAGTTAAAACTAGATGCTCTAAGCGCAGATAAAATAACTAAGGAGTAACACATGGCCCTGCTACTGAATAAACAATCCCTTAAACTTGCTGTAGCTGCTTTCAGTTTAGCAGCGCTTAGTGCTTGCTCTTTGTTTGCAGATAAAAACCCGCGCTTTGAGCCCGAGCCCTTAGCTGAGTACGAAGCACAAACCAATGCTAAGGTACGCTGGTCTACTTCAATAGGTAAAGGGTCAGGCTTTGCCTTTATCCCAGCTGTAGCCGGAGAGAGTGCTTATGCCGCCACCCCATCTGGTCAGCTTAGCAAAATTAATTTACAAACAGGTCAGGTGAGCTGGTCTAAAACCGTAGCCAAACGATTATCAGCAGGGGTAGGTACAGATGGGAATGTGATAGCAGTAGCAAGCCCCGATGGCTCGTTGATTGCCTATGATAATGCAGGGAATAAGCTGTGGGAGGCGCAAGCTAGTAGTGAAATTAATGTGCCACCAGCAGTAAGCGATGGCATTGTAGTTGTGCGTAGCTCTGATTACCGTATCCAAGCTTTTGATGCTCGGAATGGTGAGATTATTTGGAGTTTGCAACGTCCAGGTCCTGCGTTAGCATTAAAGACCAATATCAAGATGGAAATCTTTGATGGCATGGTGATTGCAGGTATGCCCAATGGCCGTCTAATGATTATTGATGGACAAACGGGTGCTGTGCAATGGGAAGGCATCGTGTCGCAGTCTAGAGGTGCCACGGATCTAGAGCGTATTAATGATGTGGTGGGCGCCCCAGTAGCAGCTGGTCCTTTATTATGTGGCTCTTCCTATCAAGGGCGTATTGTGTGTTTTGACGTAAGCCAAGGGGGCTTTCCTGTTTGGGCGCAAGATTACTCTACTACCACCGGTATAACCACAGATGGTCAGCTGCTATTTGGCTCTAATCAACGTGATGTGGTGACAGCCTTTTCTTTAAGTGATGGGGCTACCATTTGGTCGCAAGAAGGTTTACGGAACCGCAAATTGTCTGGTCCGGCAGCCATTAGTAATCAACTAGCGGTAGGCGATTACGAAGGGTATATTCATTTTCTTTCCCGCAGCGACGGCCGCCTTTTAGGGCGTGTACGTATCGGTTCGGGTGCTGTTGTTTCGCCATTAGTTGCCACCCAGTATGGGGTGTTAGCTCAAAGCGGTAATGGCAATTTAGTATTGGTTGATATCAATTGACAAGCTTTGCTTTTAAACCAGTGGTTACCATTGTTGGCCGTGCCAATGTGGGGAAGTCCACCTTATTTAATCGTTTAACTCGCTCTAGGCAAGCCCTTGTGGCCGATTTGCCCGGCTTAACGCGTGACCGCCATTACGGTGAAGGTCGCATGGGAGGGCGTCCTTATCTGGTGGTAGATACCGGAGGTTTTGAGCCGGTAGTAAAAGAGGGCATAGTGCGTGAAATGGCACGTCAAACGGAACAAGCAATTGCCGAGTCTGACGTGATTATTTTCCTTGTAGATGCCCGTGAAGGTTTAAATCGTCTTGATTACGACATCGCTAATTTATTGCGTCGTAGCGGTCAGCCCGTGTTGCTAGCTATTAACAAAGCCGAAGGTATGCGTTATGGCACGGCTGGTCTAGAGTTTCATGAGTTAGGCTTAGGTGAGTCCTTTTTAATATCTGCCTCCCATGGTGATGGTGTAGGAGAGCTCATTGAGGCGGCTTTGGCTCATATCCCTGAAAGCGAGCCCGAAGAAACGCTTGAGTTTGATCCGGAGGCTCCAGAAGCAGCACACGAGCACCGTATTAAACTAGCCGTAGTAGGACGCCCAAATGTAGGTAAGTCCACTTTTATTAACTCCCTTATGGGAGAAGAGCGCGTCATTGCCTTTGATAAGCCTGGCACCACACGTGATGCCATTGAGATTGAGTTTGATTACAAGGGTACGCCTTATACCTTAATTGATACGGCAGGTCTACGTAAGCGTGGTAGAGTATTTGAAACTATTGAGAAATTTTCTGTCATTAAAACCTTGCAGGCTATTGAGGCGGCAAACGTAGTGCTTTTAATGCTAGATGCGTCTACAGAGATTTCCGATCAAGATGCCAGTATTGCCGGTTTTGTTTTAGAAACAGGCCGTGCCGTGGTGGTAGCGATTAATAAATGGGATGACCTAGACAGCTACAAACGTGAATGGGCCAAGCGCGAATATGCACGTAAATTACGCTTTTTGGATTTTGCTAAAGTGCAAACTATTTCTGCTTTAAAAGGTCAAGGCATTAATCACGTTATGCGCGCAGTGAAAAGTGCGCATGCAGCCGCCTTTAGACGTATGTCTACGCCTAAACTCACGCGTGTTATTCACGATGCCGTTGAACAGCAACAGCCTCCACGTCAAGGTATATTTAGACCCAGAATGCGTTATGCGCACCAAGGTGGTCAAAATCCGCCTATTGTGATTGTGCATGGCTCAGGCTTAGATGGGGTGTCTGCCAGTTATAAGCGCTATTTAGAAGGGCAAGTGCGTGAGGCCTTTGATTTAGAAGGTACGCCCTTGCGCGTAGAGTTAAAGTCATCACATAACCCCTATGTTTAGGAGAGCTCTTTGAGTCGATTTTGGAGTGATCATATTCAGGCATTGCAGCCTTACGTACCGGGTGAGCAACCCACTGAAAAGCTACTAAAGCTCAATACAAATGAGCATGCTTATGGGCCGTCACCTAAGGTGTTTGAAGCCATCACAGCTGTAAATAATGATAGTTTACGTTTATATCCAGCCGCAGATAGCGGTGTATTAGCTCAAGCCATAGCTAAGCTACACGGTGTAAATACAAATCAAGTATTTTTAGGAAATGGCTCAGACGAGGTATTAGCGCATATATTTAATACGCTATTTTTACGGGCAGGTCGTCCCGTATTAATGCCAGACATTAGCTATAGTTTCTATAATACCTACAGCGCCTTTTTCAAAGTGCCGGTAGAAATTCAGCCTTTGTCTGAAGACTTCAGCATTAAGGTGGCGGATTACACCAAGCCACGTGCCATTGCACCAGCGGCGATCATTTTTGCTAATCCCAATGCGCCTACTGGTCTGGCTTTGTGTTTAGCAGACATTGCCACTATTGCCGAAGCGAATCCTGATTCCGCAGTAGTGGTTGATGAGGCTTACGTAGATTTTGGTGCGGATTCTGCTTTGGCACTGCTTAATGACTATAACAACATTGTAGTTATACGCACCTTGTCAAAGTCGTATGCGTTGGCAGGTTTAAGAGTGGGTTATGCGGTGGCTAGTGCAGAAATTGTGGCAGGTTTACAACGTGTCAAAGACAGCTTTAACTCTTATCCTTTGGATACCTTAGCTCAAGCAGGGGCTTTAGCCGCGATCCAAGACCAGTCGTATTTTGATGCGAAGCGCCATGCTATTATGCAAAGTCGTGAAAAGCTGACAAAAGACTTACAAGACCTGGGTTTTATGGTTTTACCATCGAAAACAAATTTTGTTTTTGCACGTCATAAAACACTGGCTGGAATTGATATATATCAAGGGTTGAGAGAGCGCGGGGTGTTAGTTCGTCATTTTCAGCAACCCAGAATTGAGCAATTTTTACGTATAACCGTAGGTACACCTGAACAATGCGCTACACTAGTAGCAGCATTACGCGTTATATCTAGTAAAATAGATTTAATAGATTAAAATAAAAAAGCTATAAATTTAAATAACATAACAACATATTTGGAGTCTCGCCAATGAGTAACAAAGGGCAGATATTACAAGACCCGTTTTTAAACGCCCTACGCAAGGAACATATCCCTGTTTCTATATACCTTGTGAACGGTATTAAATTGCAGGGCCAAATTGAATCTTTTGATCAGTACGTTGTCTTACTACGTAACACCGTTACCCAAATGGTGTATAAGCACGCTATTTCCACGGTAGTACCAGCACGTCCTGTCAATTTAAAATCGGACGAAGACACTGAATAAATTGTCAATTATCTCTTTGCATACAGCACCCGCTCAGACATTTTATATGTCTAGCGGGCATTTCTTTTTACGTTTGGGTTGCCTATGAAAGCGTTAATTATTAGCGTAAATATGGGCAGCTTAGACTACGCGGCGCATGCAGAAGAGTTTCAGATGCTAGCGCAAGGTGCTGGTGCCCAAATCGTCGATACCGTGGTGGTGAATCGTGATAGACCTGATGCCGCGTTATTTATTGGTAAAGGTAAGCTCCAAGAGGCAGTGCTTATAGCGCAAGAGCATGAGGTGGATATTGTGCTTTTTGATCAGCCTTTAAGTCCCGCCCAGCAACGCAACTTAGAGCGTGAGTTTAAGTGCAGAGTAGTAGATCGCGTTTTACTCATACTTGATATTTTTGCTTTGCGTGCACAAAGTCATGAAGGTAAGGTTCAAGTAGAGTTAGCTCAATTGCAGCATTTGTCTTCACGTTTAACGCGTATGTGGACAGACTTAGAGCAGCAGCAGGGTGGAATAGGGGTACGCGGGCCAGGTGAGTCGCAGCTAGAATTAGATAGGCGGGTTATAGGCTCTAGAGTACGTAAACTACGTGAGCGCTTAGCCAAGCTTAATCGCCAACGCCAAACTCAACGCAGAGCACGCATGCGTGGTAATACATTAAACGTCTCTTTGGTTGGTTATACTAACGCCGGTAAATCCACGTTATTTAATGCCTTAACACGCGCAGAAGCCTATATAGCTGATCAATTGTTTGCTACCTTAGACACCACCACACGTCGTGTTTGGATAGAAGGTACGGGGCAAGTGGTTATTTCGGACACCGTTGGGTTTATCCGTGATTTACCCCCTACACTGATTGCTGCATTCCGCGCTACACTTGAAGAGACGGTGCATGCCGATTTGCTCTTGCATGTGGTGGATGCATCTAGTCCGCAAAAAGATGAACAAGTTCACGAAGTCAACAAGGTCCTCGCTGATATAGGCGCAGATCAGGTTCCGACTATTTTGGTCTACAATAAGATTGACTCTGCAGGCCTTTCGCCCCGTATAGAGCGCGATGAAAAAGGTCACGTGGTGCGAGTCTTTGTCAGTGCTCTAGATAGAGCCGGTTTAGATGACTTACGCACAGCTATTGTTGAGTCAAGTCAAACACTGGAAAGTAATACGTTCCATGACGAGAATTTATAATTTAAATGATCCCGGTTGGGGTCGAGACGGCAATAAAAGTAGTGGTGATAAAAATCAACCGCCCCGTCGTCCCGAAAATCAAGATGGGCCCCCAGACCTCGATGAGGTATGGAGCGACTTCAATAAACGCTTGGGTGCCATGTTTGGTAATAAAGGCAATAAAGGGGGTGGTCAACGGCCGCCCACAGGTGGTGGGCGGCCGCCAGTAAAACTACCCAAAGGATCACCCAAGCTCTTTCTAGGATTGTTAATACTCATAGTGGGCTTTTGGCTTTCTACGGGTTTTATGATTGTCCAAGAAGGGCAGGTATCTGTAGTGACTCGTTTTGGCGCATACACTAAAACCTTAAATCCAGGTCTGCAGTGGCGTTTACCCGCGCCTATTGAGGCCAATGAAGACGTAAACATTGCACAGTTACGTACTTTTGAAGTGGGTTACCGTGGTAATTCTCGCAATAAAGTGCCTACCGAAGCCTTAATGCTTACGGCAGATGAAAGTATTGTAGAAGTGCAATACGTTGTGCAGTATCGTTTACTGCAAACGGGCGCACCTGATTATCTCTTTAATACGGTAGACCCAGACGAATCCGTACGCCAGTCGGCTGAAACCGCTATGCGTGAAATTGTGGGTAGAAAACCCATGGATTTCGTGCTGTATTCGGGGCGTACAGAAGTAGCCTCTGAGGTGCATCAGTTGGCACAAAGTATTCTTGATCGCTATAAAACCGGTATTCAAATTAGCACGGTTGCTATTCAAAACGTGCAACCCCCAGAGCAAGTACAAGCAGCCTTTGATGATGCCGTTAAGGCTGGGCAAGACCGTGAGCGTCAAATTAACGAAGGGAATGCTTATGCGAATAAGATATTGCCTGAAGCCCAAGGTCAAGTGGCACGTATGATACAGCAAGCCGAAGGGTATAAAGCCAAGGTGGTGGGTGATGCCACGGGTGATGGTGCGCGTTTTGATAGCATCGTTGCTGAGTACGTGAAGGCCCCAGAGTTGATGCGTGATCGCTTGTATATCACCACTTTTGAGGAAATTTTAGCTAACACCAGTAAAGTATTGGTTGATAGTAAGAATAACAATATGTTGTACCTACCCTTAGATCAGGTGTCTAAAACTGTGAGTGGACGTAGTCAAAACACGAGCTCTGAAGCCCCTCATGCTGCCGCCACATCCGCAGCCTCTGAGTCAGCAGCTAAGTCTTCGTCTACCAGCTCACGTACTAATGCGCCTACCACCATCCCTAGCAGTAGTGATGTGGGTAATTTGTCTAACCCTTATTCACCTTATGCCCGCTAGGAGGTCATGATGCAACGTCTGTTTCCTGCTCTGATCGCTTTAGCTATTGCTCTAGCGGTATTGTCTACTACCTTATTTGAGGTTAAAGAGCGTGATTTCGCGCTGGTGTTTGCTTTGGGTGAGGTTAAAGAAAGTATTAGTGAGCCTGGTCTGCATTTTAAATTGCCGCCACCTTTTCAAAACGTGGTGTTTTTAGATAAGCGTCTACAAACCATTGAGGCCAAAGATCCAGAACGTATTCAAACGGCAGAGAAGAAAAATCTGCTGATTGACTCGTACGTCAAGTGGCGTATTGATGATCCGCGCTTGTTTTACGTTACCTTTGGGGCCTCTGATCGCGGTGCGATTGAGCGTTTACAAGCGCAAATTCGCGATGCTTTAAACGCCGCTGTTAACGTGCGTACCGTAAAAGAAGTGGTGTCTGATGAACGTGATGAAATTATGCGTGAAGTGTTAGAGTCCGTTCAAAAACGTGCTAAGTCTTTAGGTGTGGCCGTGGTTGATGTGCGCTTACGCCGTATTGACTTCACTCCTGAGATTTCTGAATCCGTTTATAGACGCATGGAAGCTGAGCGTAAACAAGAAGCCAATCGTTTGCGTGCTACGGGTGCGGCTGAAAGCGAGCGTATTCGCGCTGAAGCTGACCGCGAACGTTCTGAGTTGATTGCTAACGCTTACGCTGAGGCCGAAGGCATTCGAGGTGTGGGTGAAGCTCAAGCCGCGGATATTTATGCCCAAGCGTATAGTAAAAACCCCGAATTTTATCGTTTTTACCGTAGCTTAGAGGCGTACCGTAATGCATTTAAGTCTGACAATGACATTCTTGTTATTAGCCCAGAGTCTGACTTCTTTAATTACTGGAATAAAATAGATTAGTAGCAATTACGAGTCAGGGTGATGGTCATTTCACCTTGATTCGTTTATACTAACGTGTAAGTTTTTACTCCATATCGCAAGCGGCTTGGTGGGCTTACGCCCCAAGTCGCTTTTTTATTGCACTGCCTTTACCTAGAGAAAAACGAAGCTATTTGTATGTCTAATTGGTTACTACCAGAAAGCTTGGCAGATATTTTGCCTGCCGAGGCTCGTCGTATTGAAGAGCTGCGCCGTTACTTGCTTGATCTATACCGTACGTATGGGTTCGAGTTAGTGGCCCCTCCATTAGTTGAGTACTTAGAATCTTTGCAGGCCGTTTCTGGCTCTAAGCTAAATTTACGTACCACTAAGGTGGTAGATCAGCTGTCTGGCCGCACCATGGGTGTACGCGCAGACATGACACCGCAAGTAGCGCGTATTGATGCGCATCTACTCAATCGCCATACCGTTACGCGCCTGTGTTACTGTGGTTCGGTGCTGCATGCTCGTCCGCAGGGTCTATTGGCAGACCGTGAGTTATTGCAAATAGGCGCTGAGATTTTTGGTTATGCAGGGGTAGAGGCTGATATAGAAATTATCCAACTAGCCTTAGCCAGTATCCGTAAGGTAGGTGTAAATAAAACGCGTTTAGATTTAAATCTGCCTGCTATTGGGCATGCCATTATTCAAGCGGATGCGGCCTTAATACCGTATACCGAAGACATTTTTGATTTGCTCAGCGCTAAAGATATTCCAAGTTTGCGCGAGTTGCAGCAAAAAGTACAAGGCTGTGAGCCCAAAAGTATCCAAGCATTACTGACGCTTTGCACCTTGTATGGCGATGCCACCGAAGTGATCGCCAAAGCCAGACAAGTTTTACCCAGTTTAGACACCATTACGCAGGCCCTAGATCAATTACAAACGGTAGTTGATTACCTGGATGTGCCAGTATTAACCATAGATTTAGCTGATATGGGTGGTAGCTCAAGTTATCATACAGGTGTGGTCTTTTGCATTTATGCTGATGGTTGGCATGACGCTTTAGTACGTGGTGGGCGTTATGATGGTGTAGGTAAAGCCTATGGCCGTGATAGGCCAGCTACGGGTTTTAGTATGGACCTGCGCAAGTTGTCAGCAGGTTTAGCAGCAGCACAAACCATCCGCGCTATACGAGCCCCTTGGGGCACTGACGTTGCTTTACAAACTAAGTTACACAGTTTGCGTGAGTCTGGTGAGATCGTAATTCAAATGCTACCTGGTCAATCTCCAGAGCTAGACGAGTTCCATATAGATAGGGAACTGGTACTACAGAATGGTGAATGGCAAGTGCAGTCATTGACTGTATAGTGGTAGTGTATTTTTACATTTTTCGAGTTTTTAGCTACTAACAGGCCAGATACATGCGGCCCTTATTAAATTGATACGTAACATGAATAAAAACATTGTGGTGATCGGCACCCAGTGGGGTGACGAAGGTAAAGGAAAGATCGTTGATTGGCTCGCAGAGTCTGCCCAAGGCGTAGTACGCTTTCAAGGCGGTCATAATGCAGGTCATACCTTATGGATAAACGGTCAAAAAACAGTACTACGTTTAATTCCTTCTGGAATTATGCATGATCACGTCACCTGCTATATAGGTAACGGCGTAGTGCTATCGCCTGAGGCCTTACTTTCTGAAATTAAAGAGTTAGAGAGCGTGGGTATTAATGTACGCGAGCGTCTCAAGATTTCTGAAGCCTGTCCGCTTATTTTGCCCTATCACATTGCCTTAGATCAGGCGCGTGAGGCCAAAAAAAGTGATGATAAACGCATCGGTACTACGGGTCGTGGCATTGGCCCTGCTTATGAAGATAAAGTAGCTCGTCGTGCTTTACGCGTCCAAGATTTATACGATATGGATGTGTTCAAAGAAAAGCTCCTCGAGATATTGGATTATCATAACTTTGTGCTTACGCAGTATTTAGATGCTGAGCCCGTGTGTGCTGATACGGTACTAGAGCAAGCCGCTGTTTTCGCTGAAGAGCTGAAACCCATGGTGGCTGATGTGAGCAATAAACTTTATCAAGCAGCGAAGGCCGAGCATAAATTACTGTTTGAAGGGGCTCAAGGGGCACTTCTAGACATCGATCACGGCACCTATCCTTTCGTGACCAGTAGCAACTGTATTGCGGGCGCGGCTTCGGCGGGTGCAGGGGTTGGCCCCCAGCAGTTAAGCTACGTATTGGGTATTGCTAAGTGTTACATTACCCGTGTGGGTGCAGGTCCATTCCCTACAGAGTTACATGATGAGACCGGGGCGCGTTTAGCTGAAGTAGGTAAAGAGTTTGGTTCGGTTACAGGCAGGGCGCGTCGTTGTGGTTGGTTTGATGGCGCGGCCATGAAGCGTTCCGTCATGTTAAATGGTATCAATGGGTTATGTGTAACTAAACTTGATGTGCTTGATGGCTTAGATACCATTAAAATTGGTGTGGGTTATCGTTATAAAGGTCAATTCCTTGATGTGTTGCCTCCCGGCGCGCATGCCGTGGCTGAGGCGGAGCCCGTGCTAGAGGAAATGCCCGGCTGGACAGATTCCACCGTAGGCGTCACTGAGTACGATAAGCTGCCCATTAATGCCCGTCGCTACTTAGAGCGCATTGCTGAGGTTTGTGAGGTGCCTATTGATATGGTATCCACAGGTCCTGATCGTAACGAAACCATTGTGTTGCGTGACCCTTTTAGTAAATAATTAATCGTTTAAATCGCTATGAACCTACCTTCAAATACAGACAGCGACCTCTGGGTTAACTGGCAAGAATACAACGAGCTCATCGAGCGTTTAGCATGGCAAATACACGAGTCCGGTTGGAAATTTGATAAGATCGTGTGTTTGGCTCGTGGTGGCATGCGAGTAGGTGATGTGATTTCACGCATTTATGATGTGCCTTTAGGCATATTAGCTACCAGCAGCTATCGCGAAGCCGCAGGCACGCAACAAGGCGCTTTAGACATTGCGCAGTTTATAACCATTACGCGCGGCACCTTAGATGGGAATGTGTTATTGCTCGATGATATGGTGGATACCGGCTTAACTTTTAAGCGGGTACGAGATCATTTACGCACGCAATTTCCTGCTATTACTGAATTGCGCACTGGCGTACTGTGGTGGAAAGGGCACTCGGAAGTAGAACCTGACTATTACGTAGATCAATTACCTACAAATCCTTGGATTCATCAGCCTTTTGAAGAGTATGACAGCTTGCGTCCGCATCAATTAGAGGCGTGGATTCGTAAAGGAAAAACCTCAGAATAGTAGCTGATTGCCGTGTTTATTTTGACTAAGCAGGCTAATTCATGCTACTATTTATGGTTTAATACCATACCATTGTAATTGCAAATAAAAGGTAATTGATTTATATGACAACTGTTCGCCTGAAAGAAAACGAACCTTTTGAGGTCGCAATGCGTCGCTTTAAGCGCACCATTGAAAAAACCGGTCTTTTAACAGAATTACGTTCACGTGAATTCTACGAGAAGCCCACTGCTGAGCGCAAACGTAAACACGCTGCCGCGGTAAAACGTCACTATAAGCGTATCCGTAGCCAGCAATTGCCTCCGCGTATGTATTGATACCTGAATCTTTTATTCAGGAGTTACTAGCGCGTGTAGATATCGCAGATGTCGTAGGGCGCTACGTACAGTTACGCAAGGGTGGGGCCAATCTCATTGGCCTATGTCCCTTTCATAACGAGAAATCTCCTTCTTTTACCGTCAGCCCATCTAAGCAGTTTTATCATTGCTTTGGCTGCAGTGCGCATGGTAGTGCCATTAGCTTTTTGATGGCGCATACAGGTGCCACTTTTCCTGAAGCCGTTCGCTCCTTAGCAAATGAAGTTGGCTTAACGGTTCCTGAATCCAATCGGTCTCCTCGTCAGCGTGAACAAGATCAGCAACGTAAAGAGCAGCGCTCTATACATCAGCAGATTCTAGACACCGCGCAAGAACATTATTTGCGTCAGCTGGCACGCTACGAACCGGCTCAAAATTACATTACTCAACGTGGTCTATCAGCTCAAACAGCAAGTCGTTTTGGCTTAGGTTGGGCTAATGCGGATCGTCACGACCTCAAACGCGTATTTCCCAATTATGAAGAAGCGGTGTTAGTGGAATCTGGCTTAGTGATTGAAGCCGATGACGGCCGCCGTTACGATCGATTCAGAGCGCGTTTGATGTTTCCTATCCGCAGCCGTAAAGGGGAGGTGGTGGGTTTTGGCGGCCGTCTTATTGGGGCGGGTGAACCCAAATACCTTAATTCACCTGAGACGCCATTGTTTTCTAAAAGCCATGAGTTATATGGCTTATGGGAAAACCGACAAGGCATACGTAGCGAAGGGTTTGTAACGGTAGTAGAAGGTTATATGGACGTGGTGGCGCTGGCCAATCAAGGGTTAAATAATGCAGTAGCCACCTTAGGTACGGCAACCACCGAGTTTCATATTCGCCATTTAATGCGCGCTAGTGATCGCATTGTGTTTTGTTTTGATGGAGATGCCGCTGGGCGCCGCGCCGCTTGGCGAGCACTCACTACGTGTTTGCCACAACTGCGTGATGATGTGTCTATGCGGTTTTTGTTTTTACCCGCTGAGCATGACCCGGATTCCTATGTGGCAGAGTTTGGCGCAGATGCGTTTAGACAGCAAGCTAAAGAGTCGGCCGCTTTGTCGCGTTTTATGCTTGATGAGCTGGCTTCACGTCATGCTATGAATGAAGCCGAAGGACGTGCAGCCTGTGTGCATGAGGCCATACCGTTACTACAAAGCTTACCAGATTGCACCTTAAGCTTCCAGATAGAGCAAGAGTTTGCGCAATTAGTACGTTTAACGTATGACGAACTGCAGCTGCGGCTGATGCAAGCCAGTGCAGCACAAAAAAAATATGCAGCATCAGCAGAGCCTGTGCAAGCACGGGTAGCAGCGACTATGCCAGAGCCGCCCCCTTGGGATGTGGCAATGCCACCGGCTGATTACGAGCAGACGTACGCCCCTACCAAAAAGACAAATAAAGCGCACACAGTAACGCCTATAGCAAAGCAGTTGCTTAAATTATTAGCGGCTTATCCACATCTAGCACAAGACTTAGATCATGAAGCGCTTGAAATTATCGTACAAAGCCCCACCTTAGTATTAGTACAAGAGTTAATTGCTTTGGCTAATGATACGCAATCTCAACATATTGGGGCGTTGCTAGAAGTGGTAGACTCTGATTCCGATTTAGCTCACGTGTTAGAAGGGCTCTCAACGGAGTTACTGCAGCAAGAAGAGCTCCCAAACCCTAAAGGGGAGTGGGATGATGCGCTGCGAAAAATACAGTTAGAGGCAATTAAACAAGAGCAATCCAGTTTAATTGCTGCCGGGTTACCTGATGCCGCCTCTAGGCAGCGCTATCAAGATCTAACTCGGCGCATGGCGCAGTTAACTGCTGCGCCTTCGTCTTAACTGCAGTAAAATATTTCATTTTAAGGAATGCTCACAGCAAGCTTTAATAAATAAATGATAAATACCTGCTGGTACATGCGTGTTGTTACTATTGCGGCCTTGTTGAACATACCAAGGATTAAATCTATATAACGTCAACATCGCTGTATCGGCTCATTTTTTTATTGAAAGCAATATTGCTGTAGCATTTATCTCTATTTACACCGTTATGGTGTTTAGGTCCATGGGATTCAATATGACTCAATCGACTGGCAATAATACTACAACTCGTTCTGTGACGATGGCTGCCTCTGCAGATGATGCAGACAGCACTTCTGTAAGCATTGATGCCACGGAATCAAAAACGAGCACAACCACAGCAGCAAAAAAATCAGTGAAAAAAACCGTCAAAAAAGCCGCCAAAAAAGTGGTGGCTAAAAAAGCCGCCGCCAAAAAAACCGTGGTAAAAAAAGCGGTGGCGAAAAAAGCCGTGAAAAAAGTGGCGGCTGAAGCAAGTGAAGAAGAGTCTGCAGCCGTAGCGAAGAAGGCAGCCAAAAAGGCAGCAAAGAAAGCTGCTAAAAAGGCTGTGGCTAAAAAGGCTGTCAAAAAAGCGGCGAAGAAAGCAGTCCCCGTTGCACGTCGTGGGCGTCCAGCCAAGACCAGCGCTTTTGATGACGATGAAAATCATGATAACGAGGAGTACATCCCAGAGATTAAACCGGCAAAAAAAGGTAGCAAACGCGGTGGAGCTCGGGATGTATTTGGAGGTCGTGGTCAGTTAACGCCTGACGAGCAAGAAGCACGTCGTGAGCGCTTAAAAGCCTTAATTAAACTGGGTAAAGGGCGTGGTTACTTAACCTATAGTGAAATTAATGACCACTTACCAGACGATTTAGTCGATGCTGAAGCCATAGAAACCATTATTGGTACTTTCACTGATATGGGAATTATGGTTTACGACCAGGCGCCCGATGCTGAAACTTTACTCATGAGTGAAAATGCTCCCTTGGCATCTGCTGATGATGACGTTGAGGATGAGGCTGAAGCGGCGCTAACTACGGTGGATTCTGATTTTGGCCGTACTACTGACCCGGTGCGTATGTACATGCGTGAAATGGGGACGGTAGATTTGCTCACGCGTGAGGGTGAGATTGAAATTGCCAAGCGTATTGAAGATGGCCTTAAAGCCATGGTAATGGCAATTTCGGCTTGTCCTACTACAGTGAATGAGGTGCTAGCCTATATCAATGAGGTGCGTGAAGGCACCATGGAAATTGATGATGTGGTTGATGGCCTGATTGATGATGAAGGTGAAGATTACGCTGGATCAGGTGTCAGAGACGAAGATGATGAAGGTCCTGCTGGCGCCATGAGCAGCAAGCAAATTGAAAACCTACGCATCAAATCACTGAAAAAGTTCGACATCATCCAAGAGTGGTTTGATAAAATGCGCGTTGCTTTTGAATCTGAAGGCTACCGCAGTCCGGGATATATAGAGGCCAAGAAAAACATTCACGATGAGTTCATCGGCATTCGCTTCACCGCTAAAATGGTAGAGAAGCTGGCTGATACCATGCGTGAGCGTGTGGCGGGTGTACGCGCTTTAGAGCGTGAGATTATGCAAATTTGTGTGCGTCGTATTAAGATGCCGCGCTCGCATTTTATTAAGAGCTTCCCAGGTAATGAAACCAACTTAAACTGGGTGCTTGATGAATTAGCTGCTAATCCGCCTTATGCTGAAACCCTAGAGCGCTATGTGCCCGCTATTCAAGAAATTCAAGAAAAGCTATTAGAAATTCAAGCTAGCGTCGTTTTACCCTTGCCTGACTTAAAAGAAGCCAATAAACGCATGCTTAATGGTGAAGCCAAAGCACGTCAAGCTAAACGTGATATGACGGAAGCCAACTTACGCTTGGTGATTTCTATTGCTAAAAAATACACCAACCGTGGTTTACAGTTCTTGGATCTTATTCAAGAAGGTAATATTGGTTTGATGAAAGCAGTAGACAAGTTTGAGTATCGTCGTGGGTATAAATTCTCTACGTATGCCACGTGGTGGATTCGTCAAGCGATTACGCGCTCTATTGCAGACCAAGCACGTACTATACGTATCCCCGTGCATATGATTGAGACCATTAATAAACTTAATCGTATTAATCGTCAAATCTTGCAAGAAACGGGTGAAGAACCCGATCCCGCTACCTTAGCGCAAAAAATGGATCTGCCCGAAGACCGCGTACGTAATATACTTAAAATTGCTAAAGAGCCTATTTCTATGGAAACCCCCATCGGTGACGATGATGATTCCCATTTAGGTGATTTTATTGAAGACATGAATACCGTTTCACCTTCTGATTCGGCTCTACATGGCTCCATGCGTGATGTAGTCAAAGACGTGCTGGACTCCTTAACACCACGTGAGGCTAAAGTGTTGCGCATGCGCTTTGGTATTGAAATGAGCACAGACCAAACCCTAGAGGAAGTGGGTAAACAGTTTGATGTTACCCGTGAGCGTATTCGTCAAATAGAAGCTAAAGCGTTGCGTAAGCTGCGTCATCCAAGCCGTGCTGATAAGCTCAAATCCTTCTTAGAAGGTAAGTAAATTCCATTACCATAGACCAGCCTTTGCGCTGTAAACATAACGCCATCTCTGTTAAATAAATAGAGGTGGCGTTATGGGTACAGCGCTAATGCACTCTTTAGCCGTTACAGAAAAACGCGGTAGTTTTAAACGTTGGACGGTATTGCTGGCGATTCTGACTTTTTCCTTATCGTTATTAGGCATGTTTATTGTGCGCTCCGGCGTGCTTACCTCGGTGCATTCTTTTGCTACTGATCCGGGGCGTGGTCTATTTATCTTAATCTTCCTTGCCATTGCGTTGGGTGCAGTATTACCTTTCATTATGTCCGAATGGCGTTGGGGGGTGGCAGTGGCTTCGGCCTTAGCTTTTTGGGTTATTTTCACCTCCTTAAATGATGTACTCAAACGGGTAAAGCTGACGCGTAATAAGCACAGTTGGTTTACCACGTTGCGCAAACAGCCACGCTCTTGTCTAGGTATGCATATCGCACACATAGGTGTGGGTGTATTTGTACTAGGCGCTGCCTGGGCTTCGGGGTATGCCAGTGAAGAGCACCGTAAAGTGGCACCGAATGAAACCGTTACTGTGGCCGGATATGAATTGACTTTTAAAAATTTGGAAGCCATTCAAGGGCCAAATTATCAAAGTTTAATGGCACATTTTTTAGTGACCAAAAACGGTAAAGCCATTTATTGGCTTAAACCTGAAAAACGTAAATACGTTTCTAGTGAATTACCCATGACTGAAGCCTCGCTCTATCACACGCCTTTTGAGGATGTGTATGTGTCTATGGGTGAAATGCTAGGCGATGATCTGAATACCAGTCCATGGCTTATACGTTTTTATTATAGGCCGTTAATGGGTTGGGTTTGGTATGGCTCTATTTTGATGGCCTTCGGTGCTTTTTTGTCCATGACAGATCGCCGTTATAGATCACGCTTATCTTCAAAGAAAAAGATAAAGAATAAAAAGGCAGTTCAAGTATGAAGCGCTTTATTCCATTACTTCTTCTTTTAGTACTATTGGTTTTTTTAGGCATAGGCCTCACCCGCGATCCGGGTAAATTGCCCTCGGCGTTAATTGATAAATCACTGCCGGCCTTTTCTTTGCCTAATTTAGCAAAACCCACCGAGCAAATTACCTCTGAACAGCTCGCGGGTGAGCCGTGGGTATTAAATGTGTGGGCTTCATGGTGCACGGCATGTGTGGCTGAGCACGGCGTGCTGCTTGATTGGCAGCGTACGGATCCCGAGTTGCGCTTAGTGGGATTAAATTACAAAGATGACCCCCTAGAGGCTAGACAGTGGCTTAGAAAATTAGGGGGCAGTCCGTATCAAACGGTGGTGGTAGATAGGCCAGGGAAGTTTGGTATAGATTTAGGCATGTATGGGGTGCCTGAAACGTTTATTATTAGTGCCGATAACCGAATTTTGCATCGTTTTGCTGGAGCGCTAACCATGGATGATGTGAATAAGACATTAAAGCCTTTGTTGCAGCGTGAGAGGGCGGAGTAATGAAAACCATGTCTCGTTCAATGTCTTTAGTATTACTAAGTTTTTTATTGTTATTTCCTGTATTTGCCGTACAAGCAGAAATAAGCATAAGCACGCAAGAAGCTGAGCAACGTTTTAATCGTCTCAGTAAAGAGTTGCGTTGTTTAGTGTGTCAAAACGAATCCTTAGCGGAGTCGCCCGCGGGCCTAGCCGATGATTTACGCCAAGAAGTGCGCGCGCAAATTAATACCGGTAAAACCGATGAAGAAATCAAAAGCTATTTGGTCGATAGATACGGCTATTTCATTCTTTATAAGCCACCCTTCATAGGGCGTACCTTATTATTATGGATTGCGCCTTTTTTAATTTTATTTGGCTTAGGTGGCTGGTTGGTGTGGCAATTAGTGCGTAAACAAAAAATGAAAACCTCAACTCAGGATGATACAGCATCCAGTGTAAGTAGGGCTTATGAAAAAGAGCTAGCGAAAATTAAAAAAGAGTTTGAACAGGAGCAAGAGTAATGTTGTATTTTTACATGGCTGTCATTGTGTTGGCAGTGCTTGCTGTGATGGCTTATTTTTTAACCCGCGCGCAAACGGCGCAGACAAAAGCCGGTATAAACGCACGGCAAAAACGTTATCAGTTGCATGAGCATGCTCTAGTAGAGTTGTCGCAGGCCAAAGAGCGTGATGAAATCGATACAGAAACGTATGAATGGGAATTACAACAACTTAATCAGCGCTTAGTGCAAGAAATGGCAGACTTAGGTGAAGATCCCACGCAAAGCCCGTAGCTAAACGACAAGCTAAACACTGGACAGCTCTGTTGCTGGTCGTGCCGTTGTTAGCGGCTGGTATGTATTTTTATTTAGGCCAGTCTGTACCTGATCCGGCTCAAAATTTAATGAAAACGGGTGATGTAGGGCAGTTTTTAGATCAAATTCAAAGCTTAGAAGCCAAAGCTCAAGCTGAGCCAGATAATCTAATACAGCAGCTTATGTTAGCGCGTAGTTATAGGGTAATGGGGCGTCATGCCGATGCGGTAATTGCTTATGGGTAAGCCCGACGAGCTCTTGTTACAAGCGCAAGCACTAGAAGCCAACAACCTAGATGTGCTGATGTTGATGGCCGAATCAGCTGTAGAAAAAGAGAATTACACTCAAGGCTTAGTTTTATTAGAGTCACTTAAAGAACAATTAGGTGCTACGGGTGAAGAGGTTGATTGGGTAGATAGCAAAATTGAAATATTACGAGAATTAATACAAAAATAAGTAAAAGGGGATAGAAAAGTCTTCAAAAGAGAAGTAAAGTCAAAAAAAACCACCTTATTCTATGTAATATTTGGTTATTTGTTCATAACCATATAGAATTTAGGGCTATAGGGGGCGCGATTTAGCGTTTTTTTGGCTATCTTTTGAGAGTTTATCTATTATGACTCGTACTCTTTTTACTCGGTTACCGTTAGCCGGTATGTTGGCTGCGGTTGGTCTTTCTACGGCCATGTCAACAGCAGTCGCCACAGAGCTAGACCCTGAGGCAATTGAGCGCGGTAAAACCGCAGCTGTTACCTGTGTGGCCTGTCATCAGGCAGACGGTAGTGGTATGAATATCCCAGGCGGTGAGTCCTGGCCACGTTTAGCGGGTTTAGATCGTGATTACATCGTTGCACAATTAACAGCATTTAAAAACGGCACGCGTGAAAACGCATCCATGCTGCCTTTTGCTAATATGCTTAATGACGAGCAAACCGTTGATGTCGCTAGTTATTACGCTAGCCTAACACCCACCCAAGCTGCACCCATTGATGTAAGTGAAGAAATGCTTGAGCACGGTAAGAAATTGGCCTTAGTTGGTGATTGGGATCGTTACATTGTGTCGTGTAATGCCTGTCATGGTATTGATAGCCAGGGTAATGGATCCACCTTCCCTGAGCTGGCTGGTCAGCATCCTGGTTATATTGCGCAACAAATTACTGCTTGGCAAAATGGCACCCGCACTAATGATCCGCAAAACTTAATGAAAGTGATTGCTGACCGTCTAGACGATCGTGATATCGAAGCGGTTTCCGCATGGTTGGCCTCACAGCCTGCTGTAGATCAAGATCAGAAATAAAGGGATTAGGAATGAAAACAATTTTTAAAAAATTATTGCCGGTAGCAATTTCTGGTGCTTTTTTATTTGGCACGACTGGAGCGCACGCTCAACTAACAAAGATGGGTGCAGATCTTACCGAAGAGGAGCGTATTAAGATCAGCGAAATGGCTCCGGGTGCACCTGCTCCCAAAGATGATGAGCTCGTTCATATACCACCGACCATGGAAGACTTAGAAGCTTCTGATTTGCATCCTAAGATGAAAGAAGCCATTCGTCGTGGCCATGATTTATTCATTAATACTCAGCAGTTACGCGGTGAAAACGTGTTTAACAACATGAACTGTGCTAGCTGTCACATGGGTGAAGGGCGTCTGCCTTTTGCGGGTCCAGTATGGCCTGCAGCCGTTGATTTACCCGCTTATCGTGGTAAAAACGGCCATGTTAATAATCTCGAAGAGCGTTTAGTGGGGTGCTTTACTTACTCCATGAATGGTAAGCCGCCTGCCTACGGTAGTGATGATATGTTGGCACTTACGCTATATCACCAATGGTTAGCCACTGGCGTACCTATGTTTCCAAAAGAAAAAATCTATGGTCGCGGTTACCCGCGTTTAGCTGATCCGGCAGAAAAGCCAGATGCGGCCCGCGGTAAAGTGGCTTATGAAGCGAACTGTGCTGTTTGTCATAATGAAGACGGTGGCGGTAAGGTAACCGATGGCGAGGTGATTTTCCCTGCACTGTGGGGTGATGACTCTTATAATTGGGGGGCGGGTATTTCCCGTGTTTACACCTTAGCGTCTTTCACTAGACACAATATGCCTTTGGGTCAGCCCAACAGCATTTCTGAGCAAGACGCTTGGGATATTGCTCAATACGTAAACAGCCAAGAGCGCCCTCAAGACGTGCGTTACACAGGTGATATAGAAGAAACGCGTCAGCTCTATAATGACACTTTCTATAAACACAGCATGTACGGTCAAGAATACAATGGCAAAATCTTAGGCGATCACGACAACGTGGGTCATAAAGACTTTTTAAAGCCTGATATTTTACGTCCACGTGATTTCAGCGGTAATAAAAAAACCGAAGATTAAATAACTTGTAATCAGTTATTAATAAATCACGAAGTAATAAAAACAGCCACCCATCAAGCACTTAGGCTTGAGGTGTGGCTGTTTCTTTATAATTAAATCCTCGGCTTTCATAATAACTAACAGAATGAAACTTGAGATCGTGCTCAGAATTGCCGATGATGAAGGTTCTTTGAAGTTGTTAATAAGGAGGCTTGGAATGCCCCAAAATATGAAAGCATTTATCGCCGCTGCAGCCATTAGTTTTGGCCATTAGTTTTGGTTTAGCAGCCCCTATTGCACACGCCCAAAGTACGCAATCTACACCTTCTGCAGGCGCACAAGTGATAGCTCCTAGCTCTCAGCAATTAGATCAATATGCCAAGGTGGCACAACAAGTTGCTTTGGTGGCAGCAGATTATCAGCCTAAACTTCAGGCTGCAAAAGACGATGCGGCACGTCAAAACATCATGCGTGAGGCGGATGAAAAAATGGTTTCTGCTGTAGAGTCAGGTGGTCTTAGCGTAGAAGAATACAACGGCATTAGCATGGCCATTCAGCAAGATCAGGCGCTACAACAACAAGTTCAACAGCGTATACAAGGGCAATAAGTTACTTTTTTGCAATAAGCTGTACAACGGCTGAAATGCCGTTGTGACCTTCGCCCTCATTGATAGGGCGTTGCTTTTCTTCGGCGTATAAAAACTTTAGCCCTTCGAAGTCTTGCTGCAGAGTGCTCACCTCATAGAGTAGCTCTACATTTCCCGGGCCACCGGTTTTAAGACTGAGTTGCTGTGGATGATATGCTTCAAGTAAAAAAATACCGTTTGGCTTCAAGGCCTTTATGATTTGCTTGTGCACTTGTTGGCGTAAAAGCGGCGGTAGATGGCAGAAAATAGCAATAATACCATCCCACTTTTCTTCTTCAAAAACATAATCCTTTAAGTCTAGGCATTGAGTGTTGATACTCACACCGCGTTTTTCTGCTAGTTTTTTGGCTTTCTCTAAACCAGATGCTGCGCCATCAATGGCCGTCACCTCAAAGCCGTGTTGAGCTAAAAACACAGCATTTCTACCTTCACCTTCCCCTATAGATAAAATACGCCCTTGCGATGGCAGTACCGTTATATTTTCGCGTAAAAAATCATTAGGCTCAGTGCCGTAAAAGTAGGTGTCTTGATTAAAGCGTTGATGCCAAAAGTTATCGGTAGGTTGTGACATAACGAATATACCTTTTAGTTAGAAGTAGCCAAAGAAAAACGTCGCAGTGGGCAGTGCGACGTTTAAAGGGAGAGCAGATGTATGTCTTTACTATATTAAGCTAGATTTTTAGATTTCAAGGCCTTAGCGCGCTTATTAATTAATTTTTTTAAACGTAAACTGGCTAAGTGCAGAGCAACTGCTAAAGGGGCAAATGCCGAGCCACGTAAATGTGAATCCATTTGTGAAGGGCTGCGGCGTGATACTTGGGCCTCTTGAGGCAACATGTTTTTAAACATACTAATTAAACTCCTATAATTATTATTTATTTGGGTTAATCCTTAATTGTAACATACAACTAGGGTTTTTACTAGTATATAAAGTATTTTCTTCATGATCGAAAGCTAAGGGCAAATAAGGTAAATTCAAATAAATAACGATCTAGCGCAAAACAAAAATTAAATGCATGTAGTATGCTTATAGATAGAGCAGACAGTAAATAATTACTCACTAGTCTGTCATGTGATTAATTCGTTAATAAATAAAGGTGCAGTATGCAAATTCAAATAAATACAGACAATCACATTGAAAACACAGCAGCTTTGCGTGAGCGTACTGAAGAGGTGGTTAATCGAGAGCTTAAGCATCAGCGTCAGCATTTAACCCGAGTAGAGCTTCATCTTTCAGATTTAAATAGTGGCAAATCTGGCGCTAAAGATAAACGCTGCTTGGTTGAAGGCCGTCCAGCCGGATTAAAACCTCTTAGTGCAGAACATCGAGCGGATGATATTAATTTAGCCATTACGGAAGCAGTACGTCAGTTAAATAGAGTGTTAACTACCGCCATCGCGAAAGCGCACGAAAAATAATATTTACATGAAGCAGGAGATACTATGCATCAATTAAATCCTCAGGATTTTCAGAAATTATTAGATAAACAAGAGGGTCCTTGTTTATCTTTGTATCAGTCTACACATCGTAGTCATCCCGAAAATGCCCAAGATCCCATTCGTTATAAAAACTTAGTTAAAAAATTAGAGACGTCATTACAGAGCACTTATCCTGCTAAAGAATATGAGTCTTTGCTCAAGCCTTTTCATGATTTAGCTGAAAATACCGATTTTTGGCAGCATACTTTAGATGGTATTGCCATATTAACGAATAAAGACGAATTTAAAATCTATCATTTACAACGTCCCACACCAGACTTTGCTGTGGTAGCAGATTCTTGGCATCTCAAGCCTTTATTACGTCAAACACAAACTGAAGATCGTTACCAAGTACTGTGCCTAACTCGTTCTGAGATTCAGCTTTATGAAGGTAATCGTGATTCTTTAGACCATATGGTTTTTGGTTCAGACTTCCCAGATACAGCAGAAAAAGCCATTGGCACTGAACTCACAGAGCCTTTTCAGCAAGTGGGTAATTATGGCTTAGGGCCAGCTGCTAGACCCGGTATGGCTATGCATCATGGTCATGGTGGGAAAAGTGATGCTGTAGAAATTGATATAGAACGTTTTTTCCGTGTGATAGATAAAACGGTGCACGAACGCGTAAGTAAACACAGTCAGTTGCCTTTAATTCTGGTGACCCTTTCTGAGTACCAAGGGGTTTTCCGCAAACTGTCAAATAATAACTTCCTAGTGGAAGAAGGTTTGAGTATTGACCCTACTTCGTTGACAGTAGATCAATTGCGTCAAAGAACGTGGGAACTCATGGAGCCGGTGGCAGCTAAACGTGTACAAGATGCTGTGGCAGATTTTCATCAAGCACATGGTACCGGTCTTGCCAACTCTGATCTAGAGCGTACTTTAGGTGCTATTTTAGATGGACGTGTAGCAACGCTGCTAGTTGATGCCGACAAACGCATTGCGGGTCGCGTAGATCGTGAAAATCGTCAGGTTGAATTACTAGAAGACTTTTCAGCGCCGGATGCTGAGGATGTTTTAGATGATTTAGCAGAAATGACATTGCGTCGTGGCGGTAAGGTGATGGTAATTCCTAGCTCATATATGCCTACTGATTCTGGTTTAGCATCTATTTATCGATTCTAAATAGATAGCAATTCATAAGGAATAGGCCGATAATAGCCATCTATTATCGGCCTCTTTTTTGGCCTATATTTGATAAGGAAGCTCAGTCATGGAAGCATTATTGTCGTTTACAGGCATATTGGTCATAGTTGTTATTGCCATCGTGTTTGCTGGTATCAAAGTGGTGCCACAGGGGCAGCAATGGACCATAGAGCGTTTTGGGCGTTACACCCGCACCCTGGAGCCGGGGTTGGGATTGATTATTCCTTTTATGGATAGGGTAGGCAGTAAACTTTCTATGATGGAATCAGTTTTAGATGTGCCCGCCCAAACGGTTATTTCAAAAGATAATGCCGCAGTTACAGCTGATGGCGTGGTGTTTTATCGCATCATAGATGCCCCTAAGGCCGCCTATCAGGTAAATAATCTTACGCATGCCATCGTCAACCTAACTACGACGAATCTGCGTTCTGTATTAGGTTCTATGGAACTAGACCACATGCTTTCAAATCGTGAACAAATTAATGATCGCTTATTAGTTGCTGTTGATGCCGCTACCTCGCCGTGGGGTATTAAAATCACCCGCATTGAAATACGCGATTTAAATATGTCTATTGAGCTGCAAGAGGCCATGAATTTACAAATGACCGCTGAACGCCATAGACGTGCTGTGGTCACTAAGGCCAATGGCGATAAAGAAGCGGAGATTCTACAAGCTGAAGGTTCACGCCAAGCTGCCGTATTAAGAGCGGAAGGCGAGAAACAAGCTGCCATTCTTAATGCTGAAGCCCGTGAGCGTCAAGCAGAAGCGGAGGCGCGTGCTACCCGTGATGTGTCTGAAGCTATACAAGCGGGGGATGTGCAAGCCATACAATATTTCCTTGGGGTTAAATACATAGAGGCGCTACAAGAAATTGGCCAATCTGAAAACAGTAAACTTGTGTTGATGCCCTTAGAAGCATCTGGAGTTACTGGTGCTGTAGCCGGTATTAGTGAGCTGCTTAAAGCCACACAAGTTAAATCTTAATCTTTTAATTATTAAACCTTATGACATTCAGTGCTGTTTTTGACTCTTATTGGTATTGGTTCAGTGCAGCATTATTATTGCTGTTATTAGAGATTTTAATACCGGGCGCTTTTTTAATGTGGATAGGTTTGGGTGCCGCGGGAGTAGGGGTGTTTTTATTTGTATTCCCTGGGGCCGCTTTAGCTTGGCAGTTGATTGCTTTAGCCATTAGTGTAACGGCTGCCGTGTTGTTGGGTGCCACATGGCAAAAGCAAAGTCGTCAGAAAAATCCCCACGCATTAAATCAAGGTTTGGAAAGCTATGTAGGTCGCCCCGCTATGGCGAGTGAAGATTTTGTGCAGGGTCAGGGTCGTATACGCTTAGAAGACAGCTCTTTTAGCGCTTATAGCGATGAGGTTATCAAAGCATCGCAAGCGGTGCGCATTGTCGCTGTGGATACCATGGGTTTTAAAGTAAAGGTGATAAAGGAGTAATAGATGTCAAATATACGTACTTTTAGAAAACATACTCCCCAATTAGGCAATAAGGTTTGGGTTGATCCGTCCGCCGTGGTGATTGGGGATGTTCAAATAGGTGATGATAGCTCCATTTGGCCAACTGCTGTGGTTCGCGGCGATATGCATAGGATTCGTATTGGTCAGCGTTGCAGCATTCAAGATGGTAGTGTGTTGCATATTACGCATGCGGGTCCATTTAGTCCTGACGGTTTCCCTTTAACTCTAGGTGATGATGTCACTGTGGGGCATAAAGTCATATTGCATGGCTGCACGCTAGGTAGTCGTATTCTCGTTGGTATGGGCGCCATTATCATGGATGGCGTGGTAGTAGAAGATGAAGTTATTATTGGTGCCGGTAGTTTAGTACCCCCCGGTAAAACCTTAGCAAGTGGTTATTTATACGTGGGTAGCCCAGTGAAAGCCGTACGAGCTCTAACAGATAAAGAGAAATCCTATTTCACTTATACGGCGGCTAATTACGTGAAATTAAAGGATGAATATTTAACAAATGGCGTTTCTTCAACAGCATAAAGCAAACATACAACGCGCCTTATTGCTCGCTTTTTCTGCTTGGATTTCTTTTGTCTTAGCTGTGTTATTGGGTGTGGATAATCCCTATTGGGCCGCTATGCCTGTATGGGTTATTGCGCAATCCACGCGTGGTCTGTTGCTTGAACGTGCCATTTATCGTGTTATGGGTACGGTGATAGGGGCAGCGGTGGGCTTGTTGATTTTGCTCACCGATCATGCAGTATGGCAACTGCTACTCATGACGCTTATCATTTTTATTAGTGCAGGAAGTCTACAAGTAATACAAGGTGTGCGTAGCTATATGGTGCTGTTATCAGGCATTACCGTAGCCGTTGTGGTTTTGCCAGCACTCCTATCACCCGATCAGGGTTTAGAGCTAGCTTGGGCACGTATTCAAAGTACCTTTATTGGGGTCGTAGTGGGTACCGTATTGACTGGCTTGGGCACGCCTAAAAACCCACGGCAGCAGTTTTATCAGCAAGTAAGACAGGTAGCGGCTGATACCGTACAAACGGCGGTGTTATTTTTAACAGAACAAAAGCAGCCTAAAATTGAAAAAATGTTGCGAGTGCTTAGTATGCGTATTGCAGAGTTAGAGGCACAAGCAGAGTACACAGCAGCAGGTTCGGTTGATGGTTATAAACGCAATGCGTATGTAGAAGCTTTACTTTTTTCTGCTTTAGAAACCATTGCGGCGGCAGCCCAGTTAAAAGCGCAATTACAGCGCGGCAGACAGATCTCCTCTCACACCATTAAACAATTACAAACTTTTAGCGCGCAGTTTAAGCAAGGCGTAGCGATAGAAGGTTTGCGTAGACAAGATCCCGAAGACCTCCCCAATAAAGTGAGCTTAGCGCGTTTACGTCGTGCATTAGGGCAGATGAAACGGGCTGAAGAGGCATTATTTACAAATAAATACCCCTTTTGGCGCAGCGGGTTGCCTTTACGGCGCTTTAAACCAGCCAGAGATTGGGTTACAGCTAAACGCAATGCTTATTTATGTGCCTCATTAGGTTTTGGTGCTGGTTTAGCTACCTATTTAAGTCAAAGCACAGCTGTTGAGTTAGCTGCTACAGGGGTTTGTATTTTTTCGTTAATTGTTAGCTCTTTACCGAAGCCGCACTTACATGTACGTCATTTACTTGTAGGGGTAGCGGTAGGCTCCGTGCTAGCAGGGTTATATCGACTTAGCCTACAACCTTATTTGCAGGATTCGGTTTGGATGGTTTGGAGTCTCCTGCCTTTTATGGTGCTAGGTGGTATAGCTCGCACGCATCCTAAAACAGAAATTCCAGCCTTAGATGGCACCATGTGTTTTTTATTAGCTAGCCAGTTCGGTATGCCAGCAGTATCTTTAGGGGCTGTGGTTCAAGGTTCACTGGCTTTTATTATAGGTGCTGCCCTCATAGGTCTTAGTTTTGTGCTGTTAACGCGTCATTTAGAGCCGTGGGCGCGGGTGTTGCTGCAGCAGCTAGTGAATGAGGTGTATGGTGTCATTAAACAACGGCCCCCTCGAGAAGTGTCGCGTTGGCGTGCACGTATGGCGCGTTATGCTCTAGGTCTTTGGCAATGGATGGGGGCGCAAACGCCCAAAGGCTTATTGGCATTGATTAATTTTGGTTACAGCGTGATAGCTTGGCACCGTTTGACTGCGGTTGGCTCAGCAAATGAACAGTTAGGCTTGCAAATACAGCAAGAGCTAATG
Source organism: Paenalcaligenes sp. DL 309 (assembly GCF_057475285.1). Classification (NCBI taxonomy): domain Bacteria; kingdom Pseudomonadati; phylum Pseudomonadota; class Betaproteobacteria; order Burkholderiales; family Alcaligenaceae; genus Paenalcaligenes; species Paenalcaligenes sp. DL 309. The sequence goes on along the minus strand of NZ_JBYBKW010000001.1, from coordinate 192,937 downwards.
GATTTTGATCTTTACCCGGATCAATGCCAACGCGTTTTAGTGCAAATGGCTGATCGTGTAGCAGACAGGCTCCTTATAAATGCCTTGCACGATATGGCGGCAGCATTAGATGAAGCAAAGCCACTATTATTATTTTTGCATCATTCAGCGGGTGGTCGTAGTAGCGGCTAAGCTCATCGTTAAAATATCCGCAAAATATAAAATACGGTGTACATCTTTAGATTTTTTTCGTCTTTTACTGAGTAGTACCGTGGCTTTACGCAACACCTGAAAGCAGCGATTAGTACGTTCTAAATAACGCATTATTTCTGGATTTTGTGTTTTTTTAAAATAGTAACAAAGTAACGTGCTACCTAGCTCTAGATCTTCATTAAGAAGTAGGGCAATAGAGTTAAAGCATTGCAGCACATCGTAAGCTTGTGCCATAGCTAACGGCATAGCATTGCCTGTGTTCTCCTCAAAATCAATACGGTAAATTATATTGTTTTTTATGGTGAGATTACGCATCTGTGCTCCGCCATGCCATTGGCCAGCTAGGTGTAGCGCAATTAAGCTATCTATTATCTGATAGAGGCGTTTGGTGTTGTGTGGTGTGTGCTTTAATACATGTGCTATAGATTCACCACAATGCTCCATCACCATATATTGTGCTGTTTCTGTGTACACGCTAGGCACATGCAAACCAACATTTTTTAAAGTACGCAAACGCTCAGCTTCGAAATGAATATCGCCTGTACGTAAGAGGCGTGGCCTAACTCTAACGCCAAAGAAAATAAAGCAAGCGGCGGCACTGCTCCATTCACGCCACAGCCTGCCTTTTTCTTTACGGGCAAATTTCACTACATAAGGTGTGTCATTATGATGGATGATAATGGGATCTATTTGTCCCTTTTCTAAGTAAGGGGTTATTAATGGCTCTATGGTATCTATCGCGCCTAGTTGTTTAGAAGAGGACATAAATATTGGGTTCAAAATATCGTCATTAATCAAAATTAGAGCTACACTATAGGCCATGAAACGCCTTGTATCTGTTTTTTTTCTGTCTTTTTTATCCCTGCTTGCTTTTTCTAGCTCTGCTTCTGAGCTCGTTAGCCGAAAAAACGAGGTAGGGCATCGTAATTTCTATCAGGCAAAAAAGGTCTTGCCTGATATTTTCAATGGTTTAAATACTACCTTTTATTGTGGTTGTCCTTATGAAGGTAAAAAGGTGAATTTAAACGCCTGTGGTTACCGTATACGTAAAGATCCACGCCGTGCTGGGCGCATTGAGTGGGAGCATGTGGTCCCGGCTTGGGCCATTGGGCATCAGCGCCAATGTTGGCAAAATGGCGGCCGCTCTAATTGCTCTAAAACGGATCCCGTTTATGCGAAAGCTGAAGGGGATCTGCATAATCTCACGCCTGCCATTGGAGAAATAAACAATGACCGCAGTAATTACCGTTTTAGTGTGTGGACACGTAATCCCGGTCCAGATAAAAGCATGTATGGCAAGTGTCAAATGTTGGTGGATTTCAAAGGCCGCAAAGTGCAACCACCAGAAAACGTACGCGGTAAAATTGCCCGTATAACCTTCTATATGGTTAATGAATATGATCTAAATCTTAGCAATCAAGAGCGTAGATTGTACTGCGTATGGGCGAAGACTTATCCACCAGATCGTTGGGAACAAGTACGTAATCAACGCATTGCAGCTGTACAAGGGAACGTAAACCCATTTATCTCTGAGCCGAGTTTAATTGATCGTATTTGTCGTTAATTTACATTCGCATGCTAACTTGTTGAAAAGTAGTGGATATCTTTTTTGTCAAGTTGTTTTGTTGATTGTAATTACATTTTCATTCCATATTTTCAAAAAATAAATCATTGCAAGTTGTAAATCGTGGTGTTTTGTGTAAGACATTGATTATAAATAGGTTTTTTTGTTTTTTGTGGAGGTTTATTCGCCTAAATAGTAAAAAACCGGTTGTTTTTAAGGTTTTAATTATGTGATATGTAGGGTTTTTACTAGGCTTAAAATGGCCATTAAAGTTATCCCCAAAAGCTGTGGATAACCTTGTGAATAAGCTGTTGATATCTTGTCCTATGCCGCGCTAATAGCGCCACTGAGGTTCTTTGTATAGTTATTAGCAAAATCGGTTTTTTAGGGAGGAAATTTCACTTTTAACCAAGCCACAAACACTAACGTCATACACAGTAAACTCAGAGTAATACAAAATATAATTAACGCCGTTTGTAGGCCAAGCTGGTTTGCTAAAAAACCAGTGGTAATAATAGGTAAGATGGCGCCTAAATAGGCCACGATTAAATAGCTTGAAGTGGTAGCTGATCGATGTTCGGGCAAAGCGACGCGATTTACTATGCCCATACCGGCAATTAAACATAAGCCATGTCCAAAAGCTAAAGATAAAACGGCACTGCTAAATATCCATACCGAAGCATGCTGTAAATTCGCGATTAATAAAATACAGCTTAAAGTAAACGCCAACAGGCCGAGTATCAAACTGTATTTCAATGACCAGCGTCTAGCCAACAGCTGAAAAGCAGAAGACATAAATAAAATCACGCTAATGGATACACCGCTTATAGCCGGGCCATGCCAAGGCACCATATCATGCATAAAACTAGGTGCTAGTGAAGCAAATAAGCTAAACATGGCAAAAGCCGTAAAAGCGGAGGCAGCAGCCAATAAAAAAGGAGCGCGTGCCATAGCGGTAGGTATGTGCACACTAGGGCGCCAAAAAGCCTTAGGTGTCGTGCTTTTAGAGCTTGTTTCCGGCCGATGGGCCTTAGCTGGCAACATAAACATTGAGTAAATCGCAAGCACACCCATTACAATTGAAGGCAAATAGCTGCTGCGTAAAGGAGCGGTTGCCCATTGCGCAATGAGCCCACCTAATAGGGGGCCCAGTCCAAAACCAAAAGCAATGAGTAAACTGGTGGTAGCAGCGGCACGTTGCAAATCCTTGGAGCGATTTAATTTGTTTAGACCTATAGAGGCGGAGGTAACAATTAGGCTAGAGGCTAGGCCTATAAGAACTCGGCTTAGCATAAAAGACCAATAACTCCACGCGATGGCGGAAAATAAAATTCCAATACTCACCACGATAAGACCACCGCGCAATACAATAACAAAACCTTGCTGATCACTAATACGGCCTAAGAATAAGAGACTGCTCAAGGCAGAAGCCATATATACCACGTATAATAAAGTTATATCACCCGCATTTAACTGCCATGCTTGCTGATAGAGTGGATATAAAGGGCTAGCTAAAGCCGTGCCCATTACCCCTACAATCATGGCAAAGCAAACCCATAAATACGGTTTTTTTTGTACGGATTTTTGTAGGAGTGCAAGGGTGTACATACGAGTTGCCTAATTATAAAACCAAAAGCAACATTTTAACATGCTGGCTTAATGTAAAGCGTGTGACAGTATGTGTGAGGAGACAGACATATGAAGCAAAAAAAGCTACTCATAGCAGAAAACAGGGTGAGTGAAACCTTATTAATTCCGCTTTATGCTAGAGCACGAGAACAGCAACAAGTGCCGCCATTGTTGATTGATAAAAGTGCAGCACAGTTGGTGCAACGTATTGATTACGATTTTCAGAAATTTGAATTGGCGCCCATGAGTATGACAGGCGTGGTGATACGCGCTTCTTATTTTGATGCCATTGTGCGGCAGTTCATAGAGCAGCATAGTGAGCCCGTTATCGTTCATTTGGGTTGTGGTTTAGATACCCGCAGGCAGCGTTTAGGTGCTCAAGCAGAAAAAGCGCATTTTTATCAAATCGATGTGCCTGAGGTCATTGCTTTTAGAAAGGGTTTATTAAATCCTGAAAGCAATGAACATTTATTGCCTGCTTGTATGTTTAGCACAGAGTGGATGGACACATTGCTGAAAAACCATCCTAAGGCCACTTTTATATTTATTATAGAAGGGGTGCTTATGTACTTTTCTTATGCAGAAAATAAACAGCTATTTGAGGACATAGCTGCTCGTTTTTCTGGAGCTGAAATTCATTTTGATGTGATTGGCTCTTGGTTAAGCCAGCATACGTATTTGCATGATTCAGTACGTTTTACGCATGCAGATTTTAAGTTTGGTGTAGATAACGATAGGGTTTTTGAACGGTGGCACCCAAATTTACAGTATCAGGACAGTTTTAATCTACTTAGTTTTGATGGATGGCGCAGTATGAGTTGGCCGGTTTTAATGGGGCAAGCCTTGTTTCCCTCTTTAAGGTCAACGGCACGGGTCGTAGCGTATCTGATTAAATAAATTGCCAGCTTACACAGCGGCTTTTTTTCTGCCCTTGGGCCATATCTATGGTGCGTACTTTCTTCGCACCCATGCGTTTTAATTCGGCATAAATAGCACGTAGGCTGGCTTCACGCGAGACTAAGGTAGTAAAGCAGGCTATTTGGGGTGTATTTCGGCTTTGTTGAATCATACGGCAAATAAACGCTACCTCACCTCCTTCACACCATAGCTCATTGCTTTGACCACCAAAATTCCGCGCTTTAGTAGTTTTGCCTAAGTTTTTCCATTTACGTTGATTTTGCTGTTGTGCTTGTGCTGCAGAGCTAAAAAAGGGCGGGTTGCACATGGAAATGGCAAAATGCTCCTGAGGGAGTATCACCTGACTAAAGAGCTGCTTCGTTTGAGGTTGATGACGCACAGTAATAGCATGATTTAATTGATTTTTGTTAATTATTTGCTGTGCTGATTTAATGGCTTGTAGATCAATGTCTGTGCCCACAAACGACCACTGATACTCGGCTTGACCCAATAAAGGGTAAATAGCATTTGCACCTACACCTATGTCTAGTACACGTAACGCGGGCCCTGTGGGGATAGTTCCTTGATTTAAGTCGGCAAGTATATCGGCTACCACATGAATATAATCAGCGCGACCTGGGATAGGCGGGCAGAGATAATTAGGTGGAATATCCCAGAAATTCACGCCGTAATCCGTTTTTAAGATGGCGGCATTTAGTAGCTTCACTGCAGTAGAGTTGGTGAAATCAATGGTGTAGTGGCCAGCCGGGTTGAGGCGCGTATAGCGCTTAAGTTCTGGGTAAGCGGCGTACAAGCGTTCAAAATCATACTGACCGGTATGGAGGTTACGAGGATGAAATTTAGAGTTTTGGTAAGAGGAATGCATATTAAACTATGCCTTCATAAGCGGGAAATCCTGTGCTCACGAGGCCCATAAGCGTGTTTTTATCTACAGGAGGGGCAAACATAAAGCCTTGTACTTTATCGCAGCCCATAGTACGTAACAGTTCTAATTGCGCAGGTTCTTCTACGCCTTCGGCCACGGTTTTAAATTCAAAGTGTCTAGCCATATCAATAATAGTACTGGTTAAGCGTTGGTCTTGGCAGTTGTTATGCATTTCACGAATAAACTCTCTGTCTATTTTTAAGATGGAAATGGGTAATGTACGTAAATAAGCCAAAGAGGAGTAACCAGTGCCAAAATCATCAATGGCGATTTTAAAACCAGCAGCTGATAAATGTTGCAGCTGATGTTTTGCTAGCTGCATATCTGTCATCACTCCGGATTCAGTGACTTCAATTTCTAAGGCTTGTGGTTCTAAATCCGCTGTTTCTACCGTGCTTATTAGCCAACTAGCAAAGTCGGGTTGCATCAGCTGCTTGCTGGCCACATTAACGGCCACCGAAAAATCAAGATCTACTAGCTCTTGACGGCGCCACTCTAAGAGATCGGCAATAGTTTGGCTAATCACCCATTTTCCTATAGCGATAATGTCGCCATTGGCTTCGGCTACTGGAATAAACTCCATGGGCATCACGCGGCCCAAGGTGGGACTTTCCCAACGCAATAAGGCCTCAGCCCCGCATATTCTTCCTGTAGCAATTTCTATTTTAGGTTGATAAAGTAAATGAAATTCATTTCTGTCTACCGCTAGATGCAAGGCATCACGTACTTGAATTCTGCGTGTAAGGATGTTTTCCAACTCTTGACTGTAGCCTTGCCATAAGCTGTGTGCAGTTGGCAGCGCTACCGCAGCCATGCGAATAATCTGCTCCGCACAGCGCTCGCCTAAGGTGGCGCTAATGCCTATACGAGCTCTTACATAGAGTAGCAGTTGGTCTATGTGTAAAGGGGCTTCAATAAGGGTTAATAGCTTTTGAGCAATCTCATCGGCTTGGTCTTCTGTAATCGCACTTTCGCATAAAATCACCCACCTATTGCTACTCCATACGCCCAGTAAGTGCAAAGGAATAGAGGTATTTTTAGCTACTTTTTTAGCTAACTCACATAATACCTGGTCAGTAATGCGGTAATCGTGCAGTCGGCTAATTTCGTCTAAACCTTCTAGGGCAATAAAAAAGACCAATGTATCTTTTTTTTCTTTTTTTAATTGTGTGAGCTTTTCTATAATTACGTGTCGATTAGGCAGTGAGGTCACCGGGTCTTGACGTGATAGCGTAGCGAGCTCTTTGGTGCGCTGTTTAACTAATTCTTCTAACAAATCTGCACGTTGAGTGCGGTCACTAATCAAACGTTGTAATTGCAGAGTATTGTTTATGCGTTGCAATGCTTCTGTGTGATTAAACGGTTTAGTGAGGAAATCTTGAGCGCCTAAGCGCAATGCTTGATGGCGTGTCTCTTCATCAATTTGAGCGGTTAATACAATGACGGCTGGGGTGCGCTCTGCAAACTCACGGTGTAATTTTTCTAATAGCTCTAAACCATTCATTCCTGGCATACGTATATCAAGTAAAATCAGATCAGGTTGCTTAGCTAAGACTCGGTCTGTGACTTGAAGCGGGTCCGTCATTCCTTCAACTTGGGTGTAACCCTCATCTTCTAATAAGTCCATTAGTAGCTCCACATTGACCGGATTATCATCTACTACCAAGATGTCGGCATCAGTAAATAGAAAGGTTTGAGCTATCATGGAGTGGTGTCCTGTTTGATTAAAATTTGTTTAATATGCTTGGCTAGGGTTTCTAGGTTAAAGGGTTTGGTATAAAAATCCACAAAGCCCAATGTTTTGGCTTGTTGTAACTCATCAGTGGTTGAGCTAGCAGAGATAGCTAATACCGGTATATGTGAGGTGAGCGGGTTTTGTTGCAGCAGCCGTTTGGCTTGAAAGCCGCTCATGCCGGGTAAATCTATATCCATTAAAATGAGGTGGGGTGGGGTAGAGCAAGCCATCTCAAAGCCTTCCTCCGCATTATTCACACATTGCAAGTTAATTTCTGGAAACTCATCACATATTTCTTGCATTAAGCGTTGGTTTTCAGGGTTGTCTTCAATATAAAGGACCTGATATTTATGGCGTAAAGCAGACTCGGAGGAGGAGATGTTTTGGCTGACAAAAGCAGACTCCGAACCCACTGCTTGGGTAGTAATAATAGGCAAAGAGAAAGTAAAACAACTGCCTTCACCCACAGTGGACTTAACAGAAATATCAGTATGCATAAGTCTAGCTAATTTACGAGTCAGTGCTAAACCCACTCCGGCGCCCTCAATACCACTGCCTTCAGCCCCTAAGCGATTAAATGGCTCGAATAAATCATTTAACTGGCTGCTTTCTATACCCATGCCTGTATCAGTCACACTAATGTGCATAATGTGTTGTTCGGCTTCACAGCGTAGGAATATCTTGCCTTGTGGCCGATTATATTTAACCGCGTTGCTTAGAAGGTTAATAAGTATTTGTTTTAATCGAGTATAGTCAGCTTGTACAAAATGGATTTGATTTTCATCAATAGTTACTTCAAGTTGTAACTCTTGTGCCGTTGCTAAAGGGCTAATGATTTCTAGACTTTCATCAATAATTTCTTTTAAGTTCACCTCTTCCAAAGAGACTTGAGTGTGGCCAGATTCAATACGGGCTAAATCTAAGACCTCATTAATTAAATTGAGTAAATGAGTACCACTGCGTAGGATTTGACCCGCTTGACGTTGTTGGCGTTCCGTTAAGCCTTGTTTACTATTGGATAAAAGCTGGGCAAAACCTAAGATCGCGTTGAGCGGTGTGCGTAACTCATGACTCATAGAAGATAAAAAGTCGGTCTTGGCTTGGCTTGATTGTTCAGCCTGATCACGGGCAATTTTTAATTCTTCAGTAAAGCGTTTTTGCTCGTTAAGTTGTCTGTAGAGGTTGATGAGTAAGGCGCAGGTAGAGGTAAAAGGTTTTAGCCATTGCACGAGCTCCTCATCATAGTCTTCATTCGCATTAGCAATGGCGTACATGCCAATTACCTCGCCCCTATCAATAATTGGCACACCTAAGTAACGGCTTAAGGGAGGGCTACTGGCCGGAAGTGATTGTGGTTGTAAGTCGGCTGTCATGGCATTATTAATAATCACCTTCCCAGCGGTAAAGACTTGCCCTAATAGATCTGTAGAAGAAGTTAAAACCAGCTGTTCTTTATGTGTGTGATTAGCCGGTTGATGCCAAAATAAATCACTGATCGCATGCACCATCAACACAGAAGAGTTGTTTTTACAGATAACCTCACCAATTAGCGCATATTCGCTTTTGGTGAGGTTTTTTAGCGCTTCTTTTAAAAATACCCAAAGTGTATTACCCGACAATAGGGCATGATAATCAGTTAAACCCCGGTGTAGTACTTCTAATAAAGCGCGCTCTTGGGCCTCACGTTCGCGGGCGGATGCCACGGCACGTAAGTCAGATAAAATACCAATAAACTCACGATTCTCAGGACTAATGCGTTTATCATCATACAGTACTTCGCTCACCGCCAAATGGACGGGAATATGGGTGCCATCTTTATGCAGAGCCTCCACTTCACGACCTGTGCCTATGATGCGCTTTTCTCCGGTTTTTTGATAAGCCGCCAGATACCCATCGTGGTGATTGCCCCAACGGGCCGGCATGATGATTTTAACGTTTTGGCCAAGCAACTCTTCGCGCTGGTAGCCTATCATGGTGAGAGCGGAGTTATTTACTTGCAAGATGGTGCCGTGACCATCAATACGCACAATGCCAGCGGCTGCGCCTTCAATAATGGCGGCATAGCGTGCGTTAGTGGTGGCGCTTTTTTTGGTTTGCTTGGCTAACTCTTTGGTACGAAAATGCAAATAAATTAATTGTTCTACTTGACGTGCTAATAATGAGAGACGCTGTTTATCTACAGCGTTAAGCTGGCGAGGTTTGGTATCTATAAGGCATAAGGTACCTATGGTTAAACCGCATTCAGTATGTAAGGGGGCGCCAGCATAAAATCGAATATAGGGCGCTCCTGTGACCAAAACACTGTTTTTGAATCGAGCATCAAGCAAGGCGTCCTCAACAACAAATAGCTGGTTGGCTTGCAGTGCATGCGGACAAAATGCGCCATCTAAGGAAAGTTCACACGCATCTATCCCTACGTGAGATTTAAACCATTGTCTATTTTGATCTACTAAAGACACAAGTACTATAGGAACTTCAAATAGGCTTTGCGCAATCTGCGTGAGATTGTCAAAGGTTGGGTCAGTGGGTGTGTCAAGAATTTCTAAATCCCACAAGGCCTGTAGCCGTTGCTGTTCTTTATTTTGTATAACGGAAAGTGTCATTGCCTTGCTACTCTATTACTATTTGTTAGGTGGTATACCTATTGTAATATCAGTTAGCAGAAAATTTCTGGTTCTGTGGATGGCTCATGTCATAATAAATAGATAATCCTAGGAACCAAGGGGAAAATAATGTTGCGATTTATGCGCTGGCCTATGATGGTACTGTTGACGGTAATGCTGGCTTTACTGCTAAATGCGTGGGTAAAAACCTATGCAGCTACACCTAGTTTGCATCAACAGATCCAACGTCTGCAGAGCGTTCAAGGTATTGATAAAGTTGGAGTTTTAGATGAAAATAAAATCACTCTGGTCAAACTGTGGGCCAGTTGGTGTCCTTTATGTTTGTCTGAGCTGGCTCAGACAGAAGACTGGGTACAAAGCAATAAGTTTAAAGATATAAATTTAATCACATTGGCTTCACCGGGTGTATTAGGTGAGCAGCCTTTAGCCGATTTTAAAGCGTGGTACGCGGGCCTAGATTATCCGCAACTACCGGTATTGCTTGATCCTAGTGGGGAAATTGTTAAAGCCTTAGGCGTGAAGGCCTATCCGAGTTGGGCCCTGTTAGATGCCAAAGGTAATTTAGCTCGTGTCATTAAAGGCAGCATAAATGAAGCACAAGCCCTAGCTTTAATTGAAAATCCGGAGGTCGATTTGAATACATATAAAGGCACTTTTTATCAGCCCAAAGCAAACCAAGACGCTATACCTATAGATAGCCGTACTATTTATTTAGCGGGTGGCTGTTTTTGGGGCGTAGAAGCCTATTTTGAACGCATTGATGGCGTTGTAAATGCCGTATCAGGTTACGCTAATGGTCGTACGGCAAATCCGAGTTATGAGGATGTAATCTATAGGGATACGGGACATGCTGAAACCGTAAAAGTGACTTATAATCCTGATAAAATCAGCTTAGACGATCTATTGCAGTATTATTTCCGCATTATTGATCCTACTAGTTTAAATAAGCAGGGTAATGATAGGGGTACACAGTACAGAGCGGGCGTGTACACCACTGATGCTGAAGAGCAAAAAATAGTGGCAGCCGCTTTAGCTAAATTACAAGAAAGCTATAAAAAGCCCATAGTGGTAGAAAATGAACCCTTAGCCAATTTTTATGTGGCTGAAGAATACCACCAAGATTATTTAGCGAAAAACCCTAACGGCTATTGCCATGTAGACCTAAGCAAAGCCGATGAGCCTTTGCCTGAAAAAGCAAAAAAATCGTATCAAAAGATCAAAAGCCAGATGAAGCTACTCTAAAGCAAAGTCTGAGTCCTTTGCAATATCAAGTCACACAGCAAGACGGCACGGAGCGCGCCTTTAGCCACGAATATGACGAGCTCTTTGAGCCAGGTCTATATGTGGATGTGGTTAGTGGTGAGCCTTTATTTAGCTCTAGAGACAAATATCAATCGGGGTGCGGTTGGCCAAGTTTTGTCCAGCCTATTGTCTCCAGCGCCGTTACAGAAAAAATAGATACCAGCTTTAATATGCGCCGGGTAGAAGTGCGCAGCCAAGGGGCAGATTCACATTTAGGTCATGTGTTTACTGATGGCCCGCAAGATAGAGGAGGTTTGCGCTACTGTATTAACGGCGCCAGCTTGCGGTTCATTCCTTTGGCTGAAATGGAGCAAGCTGGCTACGGAGAATGGATCAAAGAAGTACAGTGAGTTAGTGATTACTTAGACGTTGTAGGGGGAATTCCTTCTTCCTGCAACTTCTTTTCAACCTCTTCTTTAGTCTGAGGGGTTTCTTCAGACTTTTGGTCTTGCATTTCTTTCTTTTTAGCTTCTTTAACTTCTTGCTCTATGTTGGAGTTGTGTGGTTGTTGTTGTTTCATTTCGCCTGGAGTGGGGTCTGGGCCGGTAGGCTGGTCACGCTCCATGCCACTGGCTTGTTCAAAAGCATCTTTGTTTTGCTCACCGCTGTTAGCCATTTCTTCAGAAGGTCTTTTGGCTTTAGTCGTATTATCTGAAGCGGCTATAGCGGCTTCACCCATTAACAAAGCCAAAGGCATCATGGCAATAGTTATTAAATAACGGATTGATTTCGATTTCATCTTATTCTCCTAAACTTGTTTATTCATCATATGTAATTAGAATAAGGAAATCGTAATTTTTAATCTCAGCTTGTTAAGAAAAGTTGGGATCTTGGTGCTGCAAAGTGAAAATCTTATCGAAAATAAGCGTAAACACAAAGGTGTAAATTAAAAAGAAGATAAGCAGAGCGATTTGCATAGAGATGGCCTCCCACACACCCACGCCATACCACAGCATATAAGTAGGTAAACAAAAGAGAAAAAGCCCCAGCTCAAAGCCTAATGCGTGAAGGCTACGTATACGCAAGGTGCGCGTCATGATCTGTTTGCGGCGCTCCCACGACTCAAAGCCCGTATTATAAATATAATTCCAGGCCACAGCGGCCGTAGATATAATAATCGCTACTGGTAAGGAGTCCTGTGCGTCACCACCGCTTAATACCATAAGCACTAAGGTGGAAAACAAAATAGCGAAAATCTCAAACACAACAACGTATAAAAGACGTCGTTTTAACGGACTTAAAGTTATCAACGAATACTCCAAAGTGATGGTGAAAAATTCTAAATAAATAAGGCTAATTAAGAAGAACTTTGAGCTGTACGCACTTCAGTGCTAACACGTTGTCCTAATGCAGGAAGCTCAAAGCTGCCTCTAACAATAACGTCATGTTGCAAGAGTTGCCTACAATCATCGGCAACAGCTTGAGTTAATTGCTCTACATCGCGCACAGTCAAATGGCCAATGAAAGCATCAATATAATCTTTTAAGGAAAAGACTTCCAGAAATAACTGTTGGGCGTAGTAGCTAATTAATAGCGTGGAGCCTGAGCCCGGATTTTTTGATGCAGGACACAGTTCTGGCAGGGTAATTAGATGCTCTTGCCACGTTTGCATGCTGGGATTGGGATTATTAATGGCTTTAAGCACTGCACCGGTATAGGGTGAGGTATGTTGCTTGGCATTAATAGGGACTTGAGTGTGGTCTGAATTAGTCATATTGAGGGGTGTTTTTAGAGAAAATAGCCAAGTATGGGAGCCATGCGATTAAAATAATGATGAGGTATTTACCCATCACGTCGGCAAAAATAATTTGTCCCATGTCGTAGCTGCTCATTATGCCGGTAAATGCTAATAAGGTGAAAGCCGCACTGTCTACGGGTACGCTGATGGCATGGCTACCAAACACGCGTGTGGCCCAATGATGATTACGTAGGCGTTGAAAGATAGCCGTGTCAGTCAGCTCACTCCCTAAAATAGCGATAAATGAAGCTAAAATAAACCGGTAATTGATTTCGGCAATCCATTTTCCATAGATGGTGTTTATTATCAAAGCGAAGGTAATACCCAAATAGACGGTGCTCAAGCCATAGGTGTGTAAGCGATCCCGTAGCGTGAAGGCGGCCGCAAAAAAAATAGAGCCCACACTAAACAGACCAAACCAAGGTAGAGCAATAAAATGGTCTAAAAATAGATTAGCCAGCAACACATTGCCCACAAAGGCGGCGAGCCAAAAAGCGCGAAGCATAGATCAATCCTCATGCCACCAGTAGAAATACAGTCTAAAGCAGCAATAGTCGTATAATGAAAAGAACCTAATAACTAAATTGACATAGAGCTAGAGCCCAAGCCAACCAGTATTATACGTGTTTCAAGAGGTGGTGCGGGCTCTAAGCCCCATGAGAAAAAATACCAGACCTGCAGCTGCTGGAGCCCAAAATAGCAAGCCTTCTTTAGAAGTCATTAGATCAATAAAAAGTGTAAAACCATCAGTAGTGCAACCTGTGGGGTTCATGCCGCAAGCAAGTTCTGCAATCCAATAAGCGCCAGTGAGGGAGCCAATAGCAAGTACTAAGCCTATGATGATGAGGGGAATGGGCATATAAGTCTCCGAGTCTCTTTTTTGGGAAAATAATGAATATGGCAAATCAAGACCTAAGCAATATAGTTGAGCAAGCTCTTGAAAGCAATTTCAAAGGTATGGGTAAGATTAATATATTAATTGCAGGTAAAACCGGTGTAGGCAAAAGTACGCTGATCAATACCGTTTTTAGAAGTGAGTTAGCAAAGGTGGGACATGGTCGGCCCGTGACCCAAGGCGTAGAGAAAATCACTAAAGAGGGCATGCCCTTAGCTATTTATGATACTAAAGGGCTAGAACTAGAAGATTACAGCGCTGTCTTAGCTGAGCTAACAACACTCATGAATGAGAAAAATAGCTCTATTGATTCCGATGAGCACATTCATGTGGCGTGGGTGTGTATTAGTGCTGAAGGACTACGCATAGAAGAGGCCGAAGTAAATTTATTGAAATTACTCAGGCAACACAATATTCCTACAGTCGTAGTGCTCACTAAGTTTCAGCTTACACAGCAAAATCGAGATTTCTTTGAGCAAACCAAAGACGAATTAGGCGCCCAAGTGAGTGCTGTGGTACGGGTACGAGCTATAGAAGAATATTACGAAGAGTTTGATCAGACTTTACCCATTATGGGTATTGATACGCTTATTGTTGAAACGAGTAAAGTGGTTCCGGAAGCTAAACAAAAAGCCTATGCGAATGCCTTATCAACTAAACATAAACAAGCCTTAGAAGTAAAAAAAAACCAAGCGCAAAAAGAAGTTAATGTAGCTATGAGTTTAGCCAGCGCCGCTGCAGCTACACCTATTCCTTTTTCTGATGCTGTCACTTTAGTGCCTATACAGGTGGCGATGATAGCGAAAATAGGTTCTACCTTTGGCATGGAGTTTACTACTAATTCTTTAACTACCTTAGTCACGTCTGCCATAGGGGCTTCAGGAGCCACAGTAGTAGGCAGAACCATTGTTTCAGGGGTGTTGAAAATGATACCGGGGATAGGTTCAGTAGCGGGCGGCACCATTGCGGCAGCTACGGCCGGGACAATCACCAAAGCCTTAGGTAATGCCTACGTGTCTATTTTGTATGAGTTTGCTTTGAAAAATCCGGGTAAAGAGATGGATATTAAGATGATGGCAGCGGAGCTTAAAAAACGCCTATCTTTTAAACGGAACTAGGAGTAAGATACTCCATATGGATGGTAGATAGATGGTTTCAGACTGGATTAAAGGATCTAAAAGCAATGACTACAGTAAAAAATAGGCTTAAAGTGAGTGATAGTGAAAAAGTCACTATTAATGTTGGAGTCATTGATCTAGGGCATATTGATCTACTTGTTCAAGAAGGCTTTTATTCTAATCGTACAGATTTAATCCGTACCGCCATACGTAATCAGTTAAATCAGCACACAGAAGAACTGAGGCAAACGGTGGCTCGAAAAAGCTTAGTGCTTGGTATGCACTATTATTCACGTGCAGACTTAGAAGCGGTACAAGCTGCGGGTGAACGTTTGCAGATCCAAGTATTAGGTTTAGCATCTATAGATCCAGAAGTATCACCGGCCTTAGCAATGGCTACCATTGAGTCGGTGACTGTGTTAGGAGCATTACGCGCGAGCTCGGCAGTGAAAGCTGCCTTAATAGGACGCATCACTTAAGCATTCAAGGATATTTTCCATGAAAATAAATGAATCAATGCTCAAAAAAATGCATGAAGCTACTCAAACGCTTATGTCACAAGGCCCAGCTGCGGCAACCGCAGCCATTCAAGAGGCTTTGCAGCCCCAAAATGTTACATCACAAAAAAATGCCGATGTAGATGTAGAGGATGTAATTGAAGTTGAAGCGAAAGTGATAAATACCACCACTGAACCTACTGGACAATTTATAACTAAGTCTTACAGTAACAAAGCTGGGAATAGGGATTACAAGCTTTATGTACCAAGTGGTTATGTAGGCCAGCCCTTGCCATTAATTGTTATGTTGCATGGTTGCACACAAAATCCCGATGATTTTGCGGCTGGCACGCGTATGAACTCCTTAGCAGAAGAGCAAAATTGCTTAGTGGCATATCCTGCTCAGTCACAGATGTCTAATGTTAATAAGTGTTGGAATTGGTTTAGCGCTATAGATCAGCAACGTGATCAAGGCGAACCTTCCATTATTGCAGGTATTACTCATGAGATCACACAGACATACGCGGTCGATGAGAGTCGTGTTTATGTGGCAGGTTTATCAGCGGGGGGCGCCATGGCAGTGATTATGGCTACACTTTACCCTGATTTATACGCTGCAGTAGGTGTGCATTCCGGTCTGCCTCATGAAGCCGCTCACGATCTACCTTCAGCTTTAGCCGCGATGAGTGGCAATACTAAGAGTGCCAAAGAGCCATATAGTGTTCGTAATGCACGTGTAGATGCCATACCTATTATTGTTTTTCATGGGGATAAAGACAGTACAGTGCACCCCAGTAATGCAGAACAGGTCATGCAAGAAAATACGCCAGAAGCTATTTCATCTGAAATTAGACAGGATACAGTCTCAAATGGTCATAATTATACTCAAGCTATTTTTACAGATACAGAAGGTAAGGTCTTGGCAGAGAGCTGGCTAATTCATGGTGCAGGTCATGCGTGGTCAGGCGGTAGTAGTCAAGGTAGTTATACGGATGGTAAAGGTCCTGACGCGAGTCAGGAAATGCTGCGCTTTTTCTTAAGTCATAAAAAATGACTAGCCAAAAATATAATTTATAGGGTATAATAATATTCTTTACTTAGCTTCAAAGTTTAGACTTTGCTAAGAAAATGGGTAGGGCCTATAGCTCAGTTGGTTAGAGCAGCGGACTCATAATCCGTTGGTCGCTGGTTCAAGTCCAGCTGGGCCCACCAAGATTATCTAGTTAAATCAACTGCTTAGCGCCACCTCTTTAGGTGGCGTTTTTGTTTCTAAATCAAAAGGTGTCAGTGTTCGCGTATTTGGCATTTCCTAGAGCAAAACCCAGAACCACTGCTAACGCATGACCGCCATCAGCCAGCAGATGAGGTGCAATGAGTAGTTTGGCTGTAATTGCTACTAATATAACGATCAATAGCAACCACTTTTTTCGCCATCTAGTAATGGCTAGCCCAATTAGTCCAAAACCTCCTATAGACATACCCACATCATTCATTGCTGTAATGTCTATCAGCCCCGTTCCTTGTGCTAAGCCTACGCACGCCAGAAGTAATAGCGTTCCTACAATATCAAGCCCAAAAAACAGCAGAGCGGTTTGAATGCTGCCTCGCATCCATTCTGTGTAGCCTATTACTACAGCAGCAAAAACAAATTGCCGCAGGAGCATTCCCGCATCATGTGATAAAAAAGTACCGGTGAGGAGCCTGAAGACCTCCCCTGAAAGTAGGGAATTATGTCCTATTCCCCAGTCTCTGAGCATGGTATGCGGTAAATCTTGTCCTAGGCCAGCGGCCAGCAAATTAGCAGCTAACATCACTATGAGAAAGATGACGGTAAACCGCAGGCGTAAAATCACCATGGTTCATTTATATCCTATTTTGCTAAGCCGCGGATTCCGCCAGATACCAAGACATTGACCTCATAAAGAATTTGCGGCGCGGCTAAGCCTCCAGGGCAGGCCAAGTAATGGGGAGTCCACTCAGGTCCCATTTTTTCTTTGAAGGCCCGCAAACCTTCGAAGTTATAGAAATGTTCACCGTGTTCGTACACAAAGCCGCCAATGCGATTCCAGAGGGAGGCATGCTGGCGATTTTCTATGCCAGAAAACGGTGCTGCCCCCAAAGAGAACCATTGATAGCCTTGTTCAGTACCGTAGAGCATGAGCTCTGCAAACAAAGCATCCATGGCAAAGCTAGCCCCTCCGGGGCGATAGCGCATTAAATCCAGAGACAGTTCGTGCTGATTAGCACCTTTAAAAAGATTGGCGAAGGCGACGATTTCGCCCATATTACTGCGCAAGACAGCAATATCGAAATTAGCGAGGTAATCTTCAGTAAAAGCGCCTAGTGAAAAACCTTTTTCTGCCCCGTGTTTGTTGATTAACCAAGCATCAGAAATGGTGCGTAGCTCTTGCATGATCGTACTGTTTAGTTCTGCCGCTGGAATCAGTTCGAATTGATAGCCGTCACGTGCAGCTCTATTTCGGGCTTGGCGTAAATCTTTTTTGCTGGGTCCATCTAACGTAAAACCTTGCAAGTTAACTCTGGCTACTTCCCCTATTTTGAGGATGGATAAGCCCAAATCCAGAAAAGTGGGGAGATAGTCAGATGAAACCGCGTAAAAAGCACAGCGTTTACCCTGTTGATCCGCTAATTCACGTAATTGCCAAATCAGTTTTTGACCTGCTTTGGGATTACCTACGGGATCTCCCTTAGTAATCAATGAGCGTCCGGTATCAGCATATGCAATGAAAGCACTTTCATCTTCAGCGATGAGAAAGGTTTTATCTCCGGTTAAAGCAATACCGGCTTCTGCATACTCACTGCTTGCAACCAGTTTTCTTACGGCTTCGGGAATTACCTTAGGCGGCTTGGTTCTGGATTTATTATTACTTATGATGGAATTAAAAGCGATTACCGCTAGGATAATGGCAACCGCAAGACTGGCGCGTAAATAACGTGATGCATCGCCGTGCCAAGTGAAATCCCACCACAGTTCATTACGATATGGCACATGGGAATAGGCAAAAAGGCCAATCCAAAATATCGCCACCATAAGCACAATAAGGCTAATAATCCAAGCTGTGTTTAGTCGAAATATCGAGGTGCTGTCTACTCTATAAAAAGCTGGACGAAATACGCCTAATATCGCGAGTGTAGTTAACATCATTAAAGATTCTTGCCAATCTAGCCCTTTTAGTAGAGAGACGAAAAAGCCAGTCGCCATCAGTGCCATCGCCACCACCCATGCGCGGTGGAGTTTTCTATAGAGACCGCGAGCTATCACAATTAATAGTAGCCCGGCAATGCTGCTCACTAAGTGAGAGGCTTCAATGAAAGAAAGAGGTAGCATGCCGCGTAACAGGTGCAGGTGTGATTGTTCAGCCGGTAAATTACCTGAAATTAGTAAAAACACCCCTGCCAACAGAGCTATGCCTGCTGCCACCGGTGAAATCACTGGACGGAAAGCACGCCATAGCACTTGTGCACCGCCTGTCAGCGTATCGCGTCGTCTGAGGGCCATCATCACACTGAGACCAACAGTGGCTACTAAAAACGGCAGTATGGTGTAAATTACGCGGTAGATGAGTAGAGCGGCTAGCACGTCTGAGCGGCCAGCAGCGCCTAAGCCGGCAATCATCGTGGCCTCAAACACCCCTAAGCCACCAGGGGAGTGACTCAGGATGCCTAAAGCAATAGCACCAAAATAAACAGTAAAGAAATAAGGCAGGTTTTGCGCCACATCGCCAGGTAAAAGCACATACAGTGTGGTGGCGGCGGCCGTGAGATCAAGCAGTCCAGCGCCCGTTAGCGCAACGCCGTTTTTTAGGCTGGGCATGGAAAGCTGAAAACCGCCCGCTTTGACACTGCGTGAACCTGTGGCTAGCCAAACAAAATAAACCAGCAATGCCCCTAAAAGTAAAATACCTAGAGCTATTTCAACACTTGGCGAAATGGGTAGCATTGTGCCTTGCTCACGTGGGTGAAAACTAAGTAAACCACCAAAAATGAACATCATGCCAGACAGAAAACCCGTCCATGACACCGCGATAACACCAGCAATCACCGCTAGATCCAGACCAAAAGAGGAGTAAATGCGATAACGAATGGAGGTCCCAGTTAGATAAGAAAAACCGAGTAATCCCGAGACGCCATAACCGGCTGCACCGGCTAACGCCGCAATACGAGGCGGTACCTTTCCGGGCGCCACCGATCGAACGGCTAATGCATCATAGAAAGAGATACCCACAAAACTGAGTAAGGTGCACAGTAGTGCTAACAGTAGAGCACTTAAAGGGGTGTCAGCCAGATCGGTTTTAACGTCTTGCCATTTCACATGACTTGCTAGTTTGTGAAGTACAAAAAAAGCAATCACACCAATGATTAATGGCATGATAATTTTGACGGCGGGGTGTTCGACAATTCGTAGGAGTTTGCTACGTGACGGCAAACGATCTGCGATGGCCATTAATACTTTCCTCTATAATAATTGCTTTTGCTATTCATCCTACTAGCATTGTAGATAGGCTAAAAGAGAATGTCTCTTGTTTTGAAGACGATGTAGTACCATAACGCCAAGTCTTAACTTTAATTAAAGGTATGCGCATAGATGGGTGATTTATTTTCTATCCAGAGTGTTTGGACTGCCCTGAATCCAGACGAATCAATCAGTAAAGCCATTATTTGGCTCATGTGGTTTATTTTTTTCGTATACACCGTCTATTTACTGATTTATTACTTCAGAACGGCTAAAAAACGAGTGAGTCGTATTAAGAATAAAGTTGAAGAGCTAAATAGTACCAATAATGAGGCAGCAGCTTTTTTTTCACATAAATTAGAACTTAAGCGCTACTTTGCGCAAAGCACAGATGCTATTTTAAAAAGAGCGTGGTTGGGCTTTGATCAAAGCCTTATTAGCAACAAAACGCATACCCGTTTATTCAGCACCGTTGATAGTCATTACTTTTTTAATGCCACAACGCTAGCGCCTTGGCTAAGTGGAAATAGGCTGATAGTGTCAGTGCCCAGTATGCTGGTAGCCATTGGGGTGTTAGGGACGTTTTTAGGCTTGGTCATTGGTTTAAGTGGTTTGGATGCTAATGCTAGTGATACCGCCACATTAAGGGCAGGCATTGGTACTTTAATTAGTGGTGCATCCGTTGCTTTTACTACTTCCATTTGGGGCGTTTTTTTAAGTTTGCTAGCTGGGTTTGTAGAGCGTGCTTTTGAGCGTGCCATCAAGGCGTACTTAAACCAATTAAATAATACCCTATCGTTTCTTTTCCCTACTGTTTCTAGTGAGCAGGCCTTAATTCATATTGAAGACTCTAGTGAGCAGTCAAAAGAGGCACTACAAACCTTGCACAAAAAAATCGGGGAAGAGTTAGAAAAATCAGTTCATAACTTGTCTGAGCAAATGCAAGAGGCTTTAGTGACTGCTTTAGAGAGCATTATGAAGCCAGCCATAGATCGTTTGGTGGAAAATAGCCAACAGCAATCCTCTGAGGTTTTAGAAAATTTAGTGGGACAATTTATGGATGGCATGACTCAGGCAGGCCAAAACCAAACCAGAGAGATGGGCCATGCCGCAGAACGGTTAGATGGTTCTTTAGAAAAACTGAGCCAAATAACTAAAGCCAGTTCAGAGCAAAATCAACAGATGGTGGCCCAGCACAGAGAGTTGACTCAGCATTTTGAGCAAGCCATTGATGCTATGCGTGCAAGCAGTAAGTATTTGGCGGCTAGCAGTACCCAATTAGGTGGAATTTCTAGGGATTTATTGTCGGTGAGCCGTGAAATAGGCAAGGCTCTTGACAGTGAAGACAAGGTAAATCCGTATGCGTAAGTACCAGTCTGATGCTTCTGTAGATGAGGAAAATCCATACTGGATGTCTTTTTCAGACATTATGTCTGCCTTGGTGGTCATTTTCATTTTAGCGGCTGTGGTGTTGATGGTGCAACTCATGGAGACAGAAGAAGATCTACAAGACCAAGTCCAAGAGCTTGCTGGTAAAGTGCAGCTTTTAGATGAGGAGATTGAAGTCTTACAGCAGGCGGAATATGTGCGTAAAACCATCATTCAAGAAGCAGCAGAAGAACTAAGAGAGCGGGGTGTTATTGTTGTGGTGAGCGAAAACGATACCGTTTTGCGTATTCCTAATCATTTATTGGGTTTTGATACCGCTGATTATGAAATACAAGAGGCTTACCAACACACCGCTTATCAAATTGGTGAAGTGCTGCATAAAGTGATGACTAAAGGTGATCGTGCGGATTACTTAGACACTGTGTTTGTAGAAGGTCATACTGATAATAGACCATTTAATGGCATGATGGGCAAAGGTAACTGGGGACTTTCCACCTTTAGGGCAATTTCTTTGTGGCAATATTGGAATAGTCATTTACCTGAAAACAGTCGTTTAGACAAAATGAAAAATAGCGATCAAACACCGCTTTTTTCAGTCAGTGGGTATGGCGATACCCGTCCTGTCACTGCAGAGCAAAACACCGAAGAAGAGCTCAGTGAAAACAGACGTATTGATATTCGCTTCACTATACGCCGGCCCCAAAGTCAAGATATTAGGGAGTTACAGGCGCAGTTTAATTAAAATCAAACATTATTGGAGACAGCATGACTAAGAAAGACGAAAAGGGTAGAAAATATTCAGCAGCTCTTGTTGATGGTATTCAAAAAGCCCCAGCACGAGCGATGCTGCGCGCGGTTGGTTTCGAAGACAAGGATTTCACGCGTCCGCAAGTGGGGGTGGTATCTACTGGTAGTCAAGTGACACCTTGTAATATGCATATTAATGACTTAGCGGAGGTTGTTTCTGAAGGGGTTTATGAGGCGAATGCAAAACCCGTTATATTTAACACCATCACCGTTTCTGACGGCATTGCTAATGGTTATGAGGGCATGAAGTACTCCTTGGTGTCGCGTGAAGTGATAGCGGACTCCATTGAAACGGTAGTGGGGTGTCAAGGTTTTGATGCGGTGATTGCTATTGGCGGTTGTGATAAAAATATGCCGGGATGCTTAATGGCTATGGCGCGCTTAAATCGTCCGGCTTTATTTATTTATGGTGGCACGATTCAGCCAGGTAAAAATCACACGGATATTGTTTCTGTCTTTGAGGCTGTGGGGGCAAATGCGCGGGGAGCCATGAGTAAATCACAAGTGATCGCCATTGAGAAAACCGCTATTCCGGGGCCCGGTTCTTGTGGTGGCATGTATACAGCAAACACCATGGCTACGGCTATTGAGGTGCTAGGAATGAGTTTACCTAATAGCTCTGCTCAAGAAGCCACCTCCCCAGAAAAACGTGATGACTGTTTAAGCGCAGGCCAAGCCATTCGCTGGCTTATAGATAATGACATTAAGCCTAGCGATATCATGACACGTCAAGCCTTTGAAAACGCCATTACCATTGTTATTGCTTGTGGTGGCTCTACTAATGCAGTGTTGCATTTGTTAGCTATGGCTGATGCCGTAGGCGTAGCGCTAAATCTCGATGATTTTACGGAAATAGGCAAGCGTGTCCCCGTTTTGGCTGATTTACGCCCTTCTGGCAAGTACTTGATGTCGGATCTGATTAAAATTGGTGGTATTGCCCCTTTAATGAAACGTCTACTAGATAAAGGTTTATTGCATGGGGATTGTCTCACTGTTACCGGTAAAACGCTGGCAGAAAATCTAGCAGAGGTAGCCGATTATCCCGAAGGTCAAGACATTATTATGCCTTTTGATAAACCCCTAAAAGCGGATAGCCATTTGCGTATATTACGTGGCAGCCTAGCTCCAACGGGGGCGGTCGCTAAAATTAGTGGCCAAGAGGGCACTAAATTTAAAGGTCAAGCCCGGGTTTTTAATTCGGAAGAAGAATCCATGGCCGCTATTTTATCTGGGGTGGTGGTAGCGGGCGATGTAGTGGTGATTCGGTACGAAGGCCCTAAAGGTGGGCCAGGTATGCGTGAAATGCTCTCACCCACTTCTGCCATTATGGGGCGGGGATTGGGTAATGAGGTGGCCTTAATTACAGATGGCCGTTTCTCTGGAGGTAGTCATGGTTTTGTTGTTGGGCACATCACACCAGAGGCGATGGTAGGTGGACCAATAGCCATTATTGAAAACGGCGATACCATTATTATTGATGCTGAAAATAACGAAATAAATATAGCGCTCTCAGATGAAATCATTCAAAAACGGTTACAGGCTTGGACGGCACCAGCGCCAAACGTAAAACGGGGAGTATTAGCTAAGTATGCCAAAACAGTGGGTTCGGCTTCTGAAGGTGCCATTACAGACAAAGTCGAGTAATTGCTATCATCATCAGCTTTAGTGAATCCGTAGTTAACGGTCTGTATCAAGGGTTTTCCCGTAAAATCTCAACGCTATTTTTTGCTAAACAATGACGCTAACAGCTTTCTAAGACTGATACGCTAATCGCATCAATTGGGGTAAATAAAAATTACTTGAGTTTAGCTTGGGCTCCCTGCAAACTTTAGATAGATAAGTGATTTTATGGGGACTCGCATGAAACAAGCTGTTAACAACACACAATTAAAAGAAGAGCAGTGGCAGTTCTGGATTGACCGTGGTGGCACCTTTACAGATATCGTCGCAAAACAGCCTAGTGGGGAGCTGTTAACTTTTAAGCTGTTGTCTGATAACCCGGAGCAATACCCTGATGCTGCCTTAGCGGGGATTCGCCAGCTTTTAGGTCTGGCATTAGATGCACCTATTCCTACAGAGCAAATTGCCGCCGTAAAAATGGGTACGACGGTTGCCACCAATGCCTTATTAGAACGTAAGGGTGATGATACGGTGCTGTTTATCACTCAAGGCTTTAAAGATGCGTTGCGTATTGCTTATCAAGCACGGCCGCAATTATTTAATCGTCATATCGTCTTACCTGATTTGTTATATGGCCGTGTAGACGAAGTGCGGGAGCGTGTACGCGCTGATGGCACCATAGAAGTCCCTTTAGATGAGGATTACACTCGCCAACAATTACTAGCAGCCTATGAGGTAGGGTACCGATCCATTGCCATTGTATTGATGCATGCTTATCGTTATGAAGCACATGAGTTGCAACTTGCCGCGTTGGCAAAAGACATTGGCTTTGAGCAGATATCGGTATCACATCAAGTCAGTGCTCTCATGAAAATCGTAGGGCGAGGTGATACCACTGTAGTAGATGCTTATTTATCCCCTGTATTACGCCGCTATGTGAGTCGAGTAGCCAGTGAGCTAGATGACGTACGTTTAATGTTTATGCAGTCTAATGGCGGGCTCACAGCCGCAGACCATTTTCAAGGCAAAGATGCAGTTTTATCAGGGCCGGCAGGAGGCATTGTGGGCATGGCGCGCATTGCTGCTGCTATGGGCTCAGACAAACTCATCGGTTTTGATATGGGAGGCACCTCTACCGATGTGTCGCATTATGACGGTGAGTTTGAGCGCGTGTTTGAAACCGTAGTGGCAGGGGTGCGCTTACGTGCACCCATGATGAATATTCATACGGTGGCAGCGGGAGGGGGTTCCATTGTTCATTTTGACGGTACTAGAATGCGTGTGGGCCCTCATTCCGCGGGGGCGTATCCGGGACCCGTGGCTTACAGAAACGGTGGTCCTTTAACTGTCACCGATTGCAACGTGATGTTGGGCAAATTACAGCCTCAGTATTTTCCTTCGTTGTTTGGTCCGAAGGCAGATCAACCTTTAGATGTGGATTTAGTTAAGCAAAAGTTTACGGAATTAGCTCATACTATTTACGAACAAACCGACGTGCAATCTAGTCCTGAACAAGTGGCTGAAGGCTTTATTCATATTGCTGTAGCGAATATGGCCAGTGCAGTCAAGAAAATATCTATCGAACGTGGTTATGACGTTAGCCGCTATACCTTGGTGTCTTTCGGGGGTGCAGGGGGGCAGCATGCTTGTTTAGTAGCAGATGCCTTAGGAATGAGTCGTGCCCTAATTCACCCATTTGCAGGGGTGTTATCCGCCTATGGCATGGGTTTAGCCGACATTACCGCCATGCGAGAAAGTAGTGTGGAACTTGCTTTGAAGCAGGAAAATATCCCCAGCTGTGTGCAACGTCTTAAAGAGCTCACGGCAGAGGCGCGTGAGGAAGTCTTAAGTCAGGGCGTACGTGCAGAGAAAATACAGGTTTTACCGCGAGTGCATTTACGCTATGACGGTACGGATTCCGCCATTTTAGTGGATTTTGATACCCTTGAAGCCATGGTAGAACAGTTCAATGCTGCTTATTTACAGCGTTATAGCTTTTTAATGCATGATAAAGCCTTAATAATTGAAGCGGTATCAGTAGAGGTAATTGGCTTGAGTGGTGAGCAAGTACCTACCACTTTGGCGAGTGATGAGTTAGTAGACCCACCCACTGCCAAGGCTACTGTGGAGTTATTCTCCCATGATCAGAGCCATGACACGTCTGTGTATGATCGGAAAGACTTAAGAACAGGCATGCGTATTGTGGGGCCTGCGATTGTGTTTGATAGTAATGGTACTACAGTGATTGAGCCTGAGTGGCAATTAGATTTACTGAGCGGAGGGGAATTGTTATTGACCCGCACCCATGCCAAAACTCAGCAATATGCCATTGGCACTAGCGTAGACCCAGTGATGTTAGAGATTTTTAATAATCTTTTCATGTCTATTGCGGAGCAAATGGGAGCTACCTTAGCTAACACCGCATTTTCGGTCAATATTAAAGAACGCTTGGACTTTTCTTGTGCTTTATTTGATGCTGATGGGAATCTAATTGCCAATGCACCACATATGCCAGTCCATTTGGGCTCTATGGGGGAGAGCATCAAAACGGTAATTCGTAAAAACCAAGGGAAGATGCAACCGGGTGATGCCTATGTGCTGAACGATCCGTATAACGGAGGTACTCATTTACCCGATATAACAGTAGTGACTCCCATCTTCAAAGAACACAGCAATGAAATCTTGTTTTTTGTAGCCTCTCGTGGGCACCATGCTGATGTGGGAGGTATTACCCCCGGTTCTATGCCACCCGATAGCAAGACCGTGATAGACGAAGGCGTACTCATTGATAATTTTAAGCTGGTAGAAAATGGGCAAATGCGTGAAGAGGCACTGCGTGAGTTGTTAGGCAGTGGCCCTTATCCAGCTCGTAACATTGATCAAAACTTAGCGGATTTACGTGCGCAAGTGGCGGCGAATGAAAAAGGCGTACAAGAGCTTAACCGTATGGTGAGTAATTTTGGTTTAGAAGTCGTACAAGCGTATATGCAACACGTGCAAGATAATGCCGAAGAGTCAGTACGTAGAGTGATTGATGCTTTACAAGACGGCACGTTTTGTTATGAGATGGATAACGGAGCGCAAATAAAAGTAGCCGTACGAGTTAATAAAGCCCAGCGTAGTGCCGAGGTGGATTTCACCGGTACATCTGCTCAGTTAGAGAGTAATTTTAATGCACCCGCTGCCGTTTGTATGGCTGCTGTATTGTATGTATTTAGAACCTTAGTGAATGATGAAATTCCTATGAACCAAGGTTGTTTAAAGCCCATAGAGGTGATTATTCCTAAAGGATGTATGCTAAATCCGCAATATCCAGCAGCTACCGTTGCCGGAAACGTAGAAACATCCCAGTGCATTACCGATGCATTATATGGGGCGCTGGGAGTAATGGCTGCTTCTCAAAGCACCATGAATAACTTCACTTTTGGGGATGAAAAATACCAGTATTACGAAACCATTGCTGGCGGTTCAGGAGCCGGGATGATTGTCAGAGAGAATGGTGAAAAGGAGTTGTTTGCTGGTACTGATGTAGTACAAACTCACATGACCAATTCGCGCCTCACCGATCCTGAGATTTTAGAGTGGCGCTATCCAGTGGTTTTAGAAGGTTTTGAAATTCGCGCTAATAGTGGTGGGCTTGGTAAAGTTAATGGTGGTAATGGCGGCACCCGCCGTATTCGATTCTTAGAGCCCATGACCGCTTCCATTTTAGCCAATCGTAGGCGCGTTCCTCCTTTTGGTTTAGCAGGTGGTGAAAATGGCGAGGTGGGCGCTAATTACGTAGAAAAAGTTGACGGTAGCCGTATCACCTTATCAGCCACCGGTTCTGCTCAGATGCAAGCAGGTGATGTGTTTGTGATTAAAACTCCGGGTGGGGGCGGCTTTGGTAAGCCTTAGCTTAACTATGACTGCGCTGTTATTTCAAACTTGCCTCTCTAAAAGCGTGTAGAGTTTGAGTAATGAGCAAACGGTTATGATTTTTTTTCCAAAAAATAGATACAGAACCTAGGCCTGTCAAAGAGAGATTTAATACATCTATAGCACCAAGTTGACAGAGCCTATGCGCTGTGCGTGCAGAAGCAATGCTAATGTAGTCACTATTATTCAATAAAGTAATATTCATTAGCGTGGAGTTTGACTCAATATAATCAGCCGGTAGAATTTGTTGGGCTGCAATCAGAGCGTGTTCCAAGTCTTGGCGTATAGGGGTGTTTTTAGGCCATATAATCCACCGGTATTTCAAAACATCATCCCAGCTTACTATTGGGTGGTGGCTTAAAGGGTGGTTTTTCTTTGCTATAAATTGCAAAGGCTCCAGATAAAGCGTTTCGAAACAAATGTCATGATGAATAAGCTCAGGAGCGGAGCGGCCAATAACTATGTCTAGTTGATCTAAATTTAATTTTTTAATTAAATGATCCATAGTGCCTTCAAGTAAAGAGACTTTGGTTCTAGGTAGCTGTTTGAGTAGTTTTAATATGGCTATAGGAGCTGTTTCTGCCGTGGCTGCTCCCGTACTGCCTATTCTCACCACACCCCCTCCTTCATGGTGGCGGGCACTTAAGTCATCTTTGGTAAGATCTAAATTAGCAAGAATTCTATATGCATGCGCCACCAAAGCTTCTCCATGTATAGTTGGACGTAATCCTCGCGCATGACGTTCAAATAAAATAAGCCCTATATCTTCTTCCAGCTCTTTAAGCCAGCGCGATATTCCCGGCTGTGTCATATTTAAAGCCGCCGCAGTTTGGCTTATGTTTCCAGACTGGGCAAGCTCAGTAATAATGGTGAGATGGCGTAGTCGTATGCGTTGAGTCCAGTCGGTAGCCATGATCTGTTTGTTATAGGTTATATGAAAATGTAATTTTACATGTAATACCTACGTATGCATACTTAATGAAGTAAAAGTGAATTAGGAGGAAGACATGGTTACAGAAAGAGCAACATATTATCAGCAATTAAAACAAGAAAACTTGGCTCCATTGTGGTTATCACTTAGTAATTTAGTACCCCCTCAGCCCACCCCTAAGGTTGTTCCTACGATTTGGAAATATGAAGATCTACGCCCCTATGTCATGCAGGCAGGAGAGATTATAAGCGCCGAAGAAGCGGTACGTAGGGTGCTGGTATTAGAAAACCCAGGGTTACCCGGAAAATCCAGTATTACCTCAACGCTTTATGCAGGTTTGCAACTTATTTTGCCTGGAGAAATCGCACCTAGTCATAGACATACGCAGTCTGCTTTGCGTTTTGTGATGGAAGGTAAAGGCGCTTGGACAGCAGTGAATGGGGAGCGTACTTCGATGACTCCAGGGGATTTCATCATTACCCCATCTTGGAATTGGCATGATCATGGGAATCCCCGTTTGGCAGACGGGGGCGAGCCGGTGGTGTGGTTAGACGGCTTAGATATTCCTTTATTAGTGCAGTTAGACGCGGGGTTTGCGGAAAATTTAGGCCAAGATATGCAAGAAATTCAACGTCCTGAGGGCCTAAGTTACTCTCAGTTTGGCCATAATATGATGCCAGTGCGTCATCAGGTCACAGACCCCACCTCGCCCATATTTAGTTATCCTTACAGTAGAACGCGTGAAGCCTTAGAACAGCTTTATCGTTTTGAGGAAGTAGATGAATGGGACGGGGTGAAGCTGCGTTATATTAACCCCACCACGGGCGGTTGGCCTATGCCAACTATGGCAACGTTCATGCAGTTTTTGCCTGCGGGTTTTACAGGGCGCACTTATCGCTCTACTGATGCCACGGTGTATAGCGTAGTTGAAGGTGAAGGTGTGGTCCATATTGATGATTCAACATTTTCTTTTTCACCACGAGATATTTTTGTGGTGCCATCTTGGGCTGCAGTACGTTTAGATGCGATCACAGATGCGGTACTATTTAGTTATTCAGATAGGCCAGTCTTACAGGCTTTAAATCTGTTGCGTGAGTCACGAGAGTGATGATTAGTAAGTAATACACCTATTTATTATTTCGTTTTAGTTTTATAAGGTTGATGATTATGACTTATGTTTTTACCCCACCAGCACTGACGACGGTTCCCGTAGTTAATAGCGAAAAAGAAGTTGCGGTACGCCGTGTGTATTGTGTAGGACGTAATTATGCTGCACATGCGGTAGAAATGGGTTTTGATCCAGACAGAGAGCCTCCTTTTTTCTTCTGTAAACCCGCTGATGCTGTGGTGCCAGTGGCTGAGGGCGAAGAGTATGATCTGCCTTATCCATCTAAAACCAATAATTTGCACTATGAAGCCGAGCTAGTTGCTGTTATTGGTAAAGCCGGAGTCAATATTAGTGTGGATGATGCGCTTGATCATGTTTGGGGCTATGCTGTTGGTCTTGATATGACACGTCGTGATTTGCAGATGCAAATGCGTGAGATGGGGCGTCCTTGGGAAATTGGTAAAGCTTTTGATTTTTCTGCACCCATGGGGCCTATTTATCCAGTAGAACAAGTGGGTCATATTAGTTCAGGAGCCATTGGATTAACAGTAGATGGTGAGCAAAAACAGTTAAGTGACGTTAATAAATTAATTTGGTCAGTGGCTGAAACCGTGGCTTACTTATCGACTTTGTTTGCCTTAGAACCCGGTGACTTAATCTTTACTGGTACGCCAGAAGGAGTAGGCGCGGTTGAGAAAGGGGAACAAATGCGTGTGCAGGTAGAGGGCTTAGGCGATTTAGTTGTAAATGTAGTTTAAGAGGTTCTTTTATGAAACTTTATAGTTTTTTTAATAGTTCCACCTCTTACCGAGTTCGTATTGCTTTGGCCTTAAAAGGCTTAAATTACGATTACGAAGGGGTGAATATTCGCACACAAGCAAACCGTGATGCGGATTATGTAACCAATGTTAACCCTTCGGCGTCCGTGCCCGCCTTAGATGATGATGGTTTTGTACTGGGACAATCTTTAGCTATTATTGATTACTTAGACCAGCGCTATCCAGAGCCTCGGTTAATCCCCTTGGAGCCTGAGTTACGGGCGCGAGTGCTGGAGTTCTCTTCAGTTATTAGCAGTGATATACATCCCATTAATAACTTACGCGTTTTGCGTTATTTACAAGAGGAGCTGCAGATTACTGATGAACAAAAGAAAAAGTGGTATGAGCATTGGGTACATGAAGGCTTAGCTATGGCTGAGCGGCTCTTGAAAGCACATCGTCAGGGGGATTGGTGTTTTGGTGATAATCCCACCTTAGCTGATTGCTGCTTAATACCGCAGCTTGCTAATGCAGAGCGTATGGGGTGTGATTTAAGTCCTTTCCCTCGGTTGCTTCGTGTTTATAAACATGCGGTTACTCATCCTGCTTTTCAAAAAGCTGAACCAAAAAAACAACCTGATTTTATTGCCTAGAAGAGGATGAGTTATGACTGCAAAAAATTTAGCCAAGGTAATTGTTGTAGGTGGTGGTATTGGTGGTTTAGCCACAGCATTAGCACTAGCTAAGGAAGGTGTTCAAGTCGAGTTATTAGAAAAAGCCAACCAAATAGGTGAGATAGGCGCAGGCATACAGTTGGGAGCAAATGCTTTTGCTGCACTAGATGCGCTAGGTGTTGGAAATGTTGCCAGAGATAGGTCCGTTTTTACTCAACACCTGAAAATGATGGATGCGATCGATGCTAAGCCTATTGTAGAGATCGATGTTGGGCAGCCCTATCAGGCGCGATTTGGTAACCCTTATGCAGTCATTCACCGCGTTGATCTTCATCTAACCATTTTAGAAGCGGTAGAGAAAAACGCGAATATTAGCTTTAAAACTTCAACTGAAATCTGTGACCTTTGGCAAGATGAAAAAGGCGTTACAGCCATCGATCAACATGGCTATGAGCATAAAGCCGCTGCCTTGATAGGCTGTGATGGCGTGCGCTCAGTCGTGCGAGGTAAAATTGTTGGTGATGAGGTTAAGGTCACTGGCCATGTTGTTTATCGTGCTGTAGTTGATGTGGAAAATATGCCTATGGAGTTGCAGCAAAATGCACCGGTAGTCTGGGCTGGTCCACATTGTCATCTGGTGCATTACCCTTTGCGTGGTGGCCGTCAATATAATCTAGTCGTGACATTTCATAGCCGTGAAACAGAGGAGTGGGGTGTTAGCGAAGGCAGTCAAGAAGAGGTGCTTTCTTACTTTAAAGACATTCATGAGCTGCCTTTACAAATGCTAGACAAGCCAGACTCATGGCGACGTTGGGCTACTGCAGACCGAGATCCCGTTGAGAATTGGAGTGAGGGCAGAATTACTATCTTAGGTGATGCCGCTCACCCAATGACCCAATATTTAGCGCAAGGTGCCTGTCAAGCGCTGGAAGATGCAGTCACCTTAGGAGCTGCTGTTAAAGCGCATGACCTTGACTTTGAAAAAGCATTCTTTCACTATGAGCAAGTTCGAATCCCCCGAACGGCTCGCGTCTTATATTCAGCCCGAGAGATGGGGCGTATTTATCACGCCAAAGGGGTTGATCGCTTAGTACGAAACTCAATGTGGGTTGGGCGTACTCAAGAGCAATTTTATGATTCACTACAATGGCTCTATGGATGGAGTGCTAAAAACTGCTTAGATTAATTACGAGTAGATTAATCACTTCTAAAATATTTGTATAGTACAATATTAGTTGAATTTGAAAGTAAAAAAGGAGAGGGATATGATGAAAAGCTTGAAGAAAAAATACTGGGTAAATCTTTGTTTAATGGGTGCTGGTCTTGCTTTAACTGTAGGAGCACAGGCACAAACACTAAAGTTAGGGCACGTAACGCCACCTACGCATGTTTGGCACCAGGTCGCTGAGAAAATTGATGAAAATGTACAGAAAAACAGCGATGGTAAGTTTAAGGTGGATGTGAACCCTCTAAGCAAGCTTGGAAGTGAAGCACAAATGGTTAATTTGCTCCAGTCTGGGGCCATGCCATTAGGTATTTTAACTGGTGCTTTTGTGGCGAATCGTGAAGAGTCATTATTAGGTTGGTCTTTGCCCTATCTATTTGACGATGTAGAGGACGCAACCAAAGCCACAGAACTAGAGGCCGCGCAAGAGATGTTAGACAACCTAGACAAACAAGGTTTGGTTGGTCTTGGTTATGTGTTTGCGGGTATGCGCCATATCTTAGCTACTGAACCTATTACTAGTCCTGAGGATTTGAAAAATAAAAAAATACGTGCTTTCCCTAGCTCTATTTTTAATGATTGGTGGAATGCTAACGGTGCTGCACCGACAGCAATGCCTTTATCCGAAGTAGCTCCTGCTTTAACAACCAATCTCTTAAACGTGGTTGATGTGGACTTAGATGCCTTAGTTGGTATGAAGCTGCATCAACAAGCACCTTATTTAAGCTTAACTAATCAAATGGCTTTTATGGGTGTTATTGTTGCTTCAAAGCGTTATTGGGAGCGTTTGGATGCGGAGCAGCAAGCCATGTTGTTAAAATCTATTAAAGATGCTGAGAAATGGGGTTTTCAGCGAGCTATAGAGGCAGACATAAATAACTTAGCGCTTTTAAAAGAAGATGGTATAGAGATTCAAGAGATTGACTTACAGCCCTTTATGGCCATAGGTGAGGAAATTACTCAAAAATACATAAAAAGTAATCCATTACGAGCTAAGTTTTACAATCAGGTTAATGAGCTAAAAAATTAATAATAAACCTACATACTCTCTATATTTATAGAGAGTATTTTTTGGAGAGTTTGTTATGGCTTTTATTTCTATTTTAAACAAGATAGATACATTTTTTAATAAAATAGAAAAAATTCTTTTGTTTATTTTTGGGCTATCTCTATCTCTAATAATGATATCTCAAGTTATATTTAGATATTTCTTTAACTCTCCTATTTTTTGGGCAGAAGAGATCGCAGTGCAGTTTTTAATATTTATTACTGCATTTGGGCTTTCTTGTCTTGCAAAATCTAAAGGTTTAATAAGTGTTGATTTTCTATTAATAGCACTAGGTGATAAATATAGTTTTGTATTGAAAATAGCTAATGATTTTCTTTTTTTAATTCTTGTTTTTTTCTTAGTATATTATTCTTGGGATTGGGTTTTAAGAGCAGATACTCAAATGGAAATGAGTGGCACTACTAATCTACCAAAATGGTATACCTATGCTTCTTTTCCTATTGCCTTTAGTTTACTTTTATTTCATCAAATAGTTATTTTTCTTAATCATTTCTTTTTGAAAAATAAAGAGGAGATTGCATGATAGTTCTTATTCTTTTCTTTATTTTATTGCTTACAGGCTTTCCAATTTTTGGATCTATTTTGGCTGCTGCTATTGTCTTCATGGCAGTGAGTGATTTATCTATACTTTTTGATGCCGTCCCTTTGCAGTTGTACAGTGCTTTAGATATAAATAGCCTACTTGCTATACCTTTGTTCTTATTGGTGGGTGAGGTCATGAATAAAGGGGGGTTAACACAAAGACTTATTGCTGTAGCTGAGTTGGCGGTAGGGCGATTACGTGGAGGCATGGCGTATGCCAATCTCATAACTAATGCCATGGCAGCTTCTATATTGGGTTCAGCCTTAGCACAGATAGGCGTGATGAGTCGTATCATGGTGCCTGAGATGGAAAAGCAAGGGTATGAGAAAAGTTTTTCTTGTGCTGTTACCGTGTCAGGAGGTTTGCTAGGACCAATATTCCCGCCTTCAATGCTAATGATTATTTATGCTGTTGTTTCAGTGCAGCCTATAGCGCCTTTATTTATAGCAGGAATCCTACCCGGAATTTTAATTTTTATTGCATTATGTATTGTAGTATTTATTTATAGCATAGTAGGTAGTAGAGTTCCGAAGGTAGAACGAGATAAGAAAAGAGAAAAAACCATTAAAAAGATTTTAATAGATGGAATTTTACCTGGGTTAATTCCTATTTTTGTAATTGTAGGTATATCAGCTGGCGTAATGACCCCTACTGAGGCGGGTGCGGTAGCAGCTCTTATTTCTTTTTTAATTTGCTTTGCTTATAAAGACATTAAAATAAAAGATCTTTATGAAATATTCATTTCAGTTTGTCTATTAACCGCCACTATTTGTAGCTTAATTGCCGCAGCAACGTTATTGAGTTGGGTTTTGACTTTTGAAGGTATTCCTGATCAGCTTGTGCAAAGCATAACTATGCTGACTCAGTCACCCTTTATATTTATGCTGTTGGTAATTGCATTATTAATATTTTTAGGTTTGTTTTTAGAAACAATTAGTGTACTTATTGTTTTAGTTCCTATATTAATGCCTGTGGTTGCAGAGTTAGGCATAGATCCCATACAGTTTGGTGTTCTTGTTGCCGTAGCCACTACCGTAGGCGTGATTACTCCCCCAGTGGGGCCTGGTTTATTTGTGGTTATGGGGCAGTCAAATGTAGGAATGGGGGCTTTAGTGAGAGCAGTTGCTCCCTTTTTAGTAGCTGTTACGTTGACCTTGGTGTTAATTGCTGCCATACCAGAGATCTCTACTTGGTTGCCTAGCAAAATTGTACGCTGAGTATAATTCGTTTTAGCTAAACGCTATACTAGAGTTGTAACTGATGCGTCAGTTATGTGTAGAGTACTTTTAGATCAATTAGATCAGGAGGATATATGTCAGGTTCTATTGAAGGCGTTGTAGGTGCAAGCCTAGCCATTGAAAATGCCGTGCTGATGCAAGAAAAAGATAATGCATTACTTAAAAAGGTATTAGAAGGGCAAGAAGCCACTATTTTAGGGTTAATTGATTCCGCCATGACGGGACCCCAAGAGTTGGCATTAAGTGGAATGGTAGGCACTAAGCTGCATGTTACCGCCTAATCAAAAGCAGCCCATATTAACCGCATTTTTTTTGGTGTTGGTGGGTGTTTGTGCTGCACTTCATGTTTGGAAATTACCCCCAGCACTTCCGTCACTCCAACGTGAGTTAAATCTTAATTTGGTTGAGTCTGGTTTTTTATTATCCAGCGTGCAGTTTGCAGGCATGACCTTAGGCTTAATCACTGGGCTTTTTGCAGAACGTATTGGCTTACGTCGGTGTATTCTGATTGGTTTAGCCATCTTAAGTTTGGCCTCATTGAATACCACTTTCTTTCATTCTAAAACTATGTTTTTACTTAGCCGCGCCATAGAAGGGTGCGGCTTTCTTATGGTGGTCTTGCCAGTTCCTGCCCTTATTAAACGTTTAGTTCCTGCAGATGCTCTTAGCCGTATTATGGGGCTATGGGGTTCTTATATGCCCGCTGGCGCAGTGATTATTTTGTTAGGAGGTTCTTGGCTAATTAGTATTAGTTCGTGGCGTACTCTTTGGTTGCTGTTAGCTAGTGTTACTTTGTTAATGTTTTTATTCGCACTGGTTTTGATTCCTCAAGATAAGGCAGAGTATAAAGTAAAACGGGTTTCTATTATTAGTATGATTGCCACAACCTTGGGTGCTAAGTCCGTCTGGTTAGTGGCTTTGATTTTTGGAGTTTATGCGGCGCAATGGTCTGCTGTGATTGGCTTTTTACCTACTATTTATGCCAATGCTAATATCTCTGGACCTACTGCCGGGTTTTTAACCGCTTTAATTGCAGGATCTAATATTATTGGTAATGTGATGGCCGGTCGATTACTGTATAAAGCGGTTAGTGCTCCGGTATTAATGACTATTGGTTTTATTACCATGATCATTACAGCTTTTGTGGCCTTTGGTCTGGGCTTAGGGGCCACGGCACAATTTTTTGCAGTCCTTTTGCTTTCTATAGTCGGCGGATTAATACCTGCCACATGTTTTGTATTAGCCGTTAGCTTCGCTCCTACCCCACAAACCACCTCTTCTACCGTAGGCTGGGTGCAGCAGTGTTCCGCCATGGGGCAATTTATAGGCGCCCCTGTGGTGGCTTGGGTAGTGAGTCTCTTAGGGGGGTGGCAATGGGCGTGGGTGGCGACCATGACGTTTGCGTTGTGTGGCTTAGTGATGGTTTTCTTACTCAGCCGCACAACGTCTATCAGCGCTAATTAATTATTGTGATTAGCCGCCTGAGCCACCGCATCCACCATATGTACATTTACGGGAGCGGCGGTGCCGTTTTTATTGCGGCCGAAGTGTAGCACGGTCTGCGGGTAGGGGATTTCAATACCAGCAGCATCAAAGTGCTGTTTAACCAAACGATTAAAGCTGCGTTGTACTGCCCATTGCATACCGGGCGTGGTTTTGATGAGGGTACGAATTCTTGCACCCTCATGGCCTAGAGCAGACACACCAGGAATCGTCATATCTTCTAAGATAGCATCTGCAACTTCCTCATCTTTTTTCAAATCTTCAAAAGCGGCCTCTAAGTGTACAACCGCTTCATCCACAGATTGATCTAAACTGATAAAGTACTCACCTACATGATAGCCATAGTCACGCGTATGGTTTGCCACACAATCAATACTAGAGAAAGGCACTAAATGGTAGCCCCCATCTAAGGTACGAATGACTACTGAACGAATGGTGAGCTTTTCCACCACGCCAAATAAGCCTGCCACTTCCACTACATCGTTTTGGTTCATGCCGTTTTCAAGCTGAATAAAAACGCCGGTAATCACGTCTTGTACTAGTTTCTGCGCCCCAAAACCAACCGCTAAACCAATCACCCCCGCACCAGCAATCAGTGGACCTATGTCTATGCCAAATTGTGAGAGCACAATAAGCGCTGTAAGGGTAACAATGACAATGGCTAAAGCGTTACGAAATAGCATGAGTAGCGTTTTTTCGCGCTCAGTTGGCATTTTGCTGCCGGAGCTAGCAAGACGGTGTTCAATAATACTGGCGAGTACCGTCCAGCTTAAAGCAGAAATAATAAGTACCAATGCTACACGTATAAGCGTGCTTAACATGGCTTGGCCTTGCGCGGAGCTAAACCACGTTTTTAGACTAAGTAGCTGCCATGCATCAAAAATGCTGAGTAATACGCCAGCAAATACCACAATACGCACTACACGAAAAATAGCGGGAAGATACGAGTTTAAGCGCTCTTCAAGTAATGGAAAAGACTGATTCCAGTGCGCTGATAAGTGCAAACGGTATGTTACCAAGGAGTTTAAGAGTAAGGAGAGAACGCTCCCCACGATTATGGCTAATAAGGTTTGAGCACTGGCATTAGCCATAAAGCCCAAAGCGTTTTGTTGGTCTGCTTGGGTGACCACAAAGAGCACAGTGAAATAGAGTAGGGCCAACCATATCCAAAGCTTAGCAGTAATACGTAATACACTACCCATAAAAGCACTTTGGGAGTTTTCCGTGTTCTCAGCTAAATGTAAAAGTGTATCGGTAACGGATTTTCTTTTGCTCCACAACACGCGTACAGCATAAATGTAGACGGCTAAAATCAATACCGCCCCCACCACATTTGCTAGCGCTGCAGACAGCACATTTTCTAAAACCGGCACCAGCACTAATAAACCGTATCCACCCACAGTAACTACCGTAGCCACCCAACGATTCCAGTAGTTAGCGTCTTTACTGCTAATAGGCACTAAGCGTAAATGATCATAACGGGTGGAGAAAATAGCACGGCTCACCGTTTTCACCATTTCTATGGCAAAGAAAGCCGTTAAAAACTGCATGCTTAGCAAGGTAGCATTCTGTGCGCTTTGTGCAGTAGGTAAGGCTAATACCGCCACATAACCCACTAAAGCAGCTACTACAAAAGTGAGCACATCAATAGCAAAAGCAAAGATCACAGCAGCGAGCTTACGCATTTGCTGATAGCGCACTTTGAACTGGTTTAAGACGCGATGTGTGTCAGAAGCTTGGGGAATGGGAGGAGTGTCTGTAGTGATTTCCTCTTCTGTTTGAATGTGAGCAAACTCGCTGCTGACATTATCACTTAGCTGCTCAGTTAGTTCTTTTTCTTGCTGCGCTTTGCTTGCTTCGGCGAGCTGTTCACGCTCAATATGGCGTTTGTTTTGTGCATGTTGCACTTTATCTAACTGAGCTTGAGAAGGTTGGCGTTGCGCCCATTTATCAATATGGGTAAATAGTGGATGCGCCAGCCGGCGGCTAATCAGATAAGCGAAAATAACCGTGATGATGGTGAGGAGCAGATTAAAGAGCGCGGTTTGCCAAAAGCGCACTTTTTGTAGATGTTGTACATCACCACTACCTAAAGGGCGTACGATTTCCCAAGATTTCATCACATCACTACGTAGGTTTTGAGCAAACATTTGTAGGTGTGCCACAACGCGATTGGGTTCGTTAATAGCCGGTTGATATGCTAGACCGTTTGCTGGTTCAGTAATTACAGTAGTCCCTTGCTCTGCTGTAGCATTTTCTTTGGCTAAGGTTCGTAATTCATTAATGAGTTTATCGCGTACTTTGTCATTAGCTAGCACTTCGGCCAGAGCGTCATAGCTAAGCTGAGATTCAGGGTTTTCAGTGGCAGCAGTTTCGTTCTGCGCAAAAGTCCCTGAGCTAAAAAGCAGGCTTATTAAAGTAAATAAAAAAGCGAGCAGGGGTGCTCGCAGATTTAAATTCTTTGTACAGTAGGGGGTAGCGTTCTTTGGCATAAGCGAATCTTATAGGATTACTTTAGGATTAATTACTCAATAGAGATATATAGGGTAGCATTGATGAATGAATAATCCTAAGATAGAACGGCATTTGTTAATAAATAATAGTTAAGGAGTACACAGTATGAAAAAAATTCTTTCTATGTCATTAGTGGCTATAGCGATGGGTTTTAGCGCCACAGCGGTGCAGGCAGACACTCTCATGGTGCCTATGTTTTTGGTTGATGAAACCGGTACCACCGAGCAGGTAGGTGATGTAGCGGTTACCGTTTCTGATTATGGTCTTGTATTTACCCCGGCTATGCAAAATCTAGAACCCGGTCTACACGGTTTTCATGTGCATGAAAACCCGAGCTGTGAGCCATCAGAAGTAGATGGCAAGAAAGTGCCTGCAGGTGCTGCGGGGGGTCATTGGGATCCAGAAGGAGCTGGTCAGCATGGTGAGCCATGGGGCACAGGTCATATGGGTGACTTACCCCCGCTGTTTGTGGGTGAGAATGGCGAAGCCGTACAGCCTGTGCTTGCACCGCGGCTTGATAATGTAGATGATTTGCGTGGCCACTCGCTCATGGTG
Source organism: Paenalcaligenes sp. DL 309 (assembly GCF_057475285.1). Taxonomy (NCBI): domain Bacteria; kingdom Pseudomonadati; phylum Pseudomonadota; class Betaproteobacteria; order Burkholderiales; family Alcaligenaceae; genus Paenalcaligenes; species Paenalcaligenes sp. DL 309. Next base: position 153,434 of record NZ_JBYBKW010000001.1, on the reverse strand, counting down.
CATTTCGGTGGTGATAATCACTCCGATCATCCTAAGCCTTTAGGCGGTGGCGGTGCGCGCATGGCGTGTGGTGTGATTAATTAATGATTAATAAAAAGGTGGGGAGGACCCACCTTTTTATAATACTGTCCCAGTTAACACTAAGGTAGCGGTAGAAAAATAAATAATTAAACCTAATACGTCTACTAAGGTAGCTACCAATGGTGCAGACGCACTGGCGGGATCAAAACCCACGCGCTGCAGTATAAATGGCAGCATAGAGCCAATACTCGACCCAAAAGTCACAATTCCTATTAGGGAAATCCAAATGGTAAAGGCTATGAGTAGATAGTACTCACCGTAATCAAAGAGCCCTGTGTGTTGCCAAATGAGGATGCGTATAAAACCAATGGCCCCCAGGCCTGCCCCTAAGGTGAGACCAGTAGGCATTTCACGTATTAACACACGCCACCAGTCTTTAAGTTGTACTTCTCCTAAGGCCAAGCCACGGATAAGCAAGGAGGTGGCTTGAGATCCCGAGTTACCTCCCGAGCTCATAATAAGCGGGATGAACATCGCCAATATCACGGCTTGTTCCAAGGCCATTTCGTAATGCTGCATGGCACTAGCTGTGAGCATTTCACCTAAAAATAAAACCGCTAACCAGCCACCCCGTTTACGTAGCATGGTTTTAAAGCTCACGTCTAAATAGGGCTGATCAATATGTTCACCACCCCCGAAACGTCCTAAATCTTCCGAAGCTTCATCAATAAGGGCGTCAAGTACATCATCCACGGTCACAATTCCGATCACTTGTTCGGCATCTACTACGGGTAAGGCTAAAAAGTCGTGTCTACGAATGAGTCTGGCCACGTCTTTACGATTCGCATAAGGATCAATGGTGACAGGGCTTTGATCGGAAGCCCATAATTCGGCGAGGGGCAGCTCAGCATCGGCGCAAACCAGTTTACGTAATGGCAGAACGAAGCGGAGTTTTTCTTGCTCGTCTACTACGTAGATGGCATAAACGGTTTCGCGGGTGCTTTCTACTTTTTTAATATAGGTTAATGTTTGACCTACCGTTCATGTGATAGGGACTTGGATGAACTCCGTCGTCATGATGCTGCCCGCACTGTTTTCGGGAAAGCTCATCAGGCGTAAAATAGAAGAGCGCGAAGCTTGGCTCAACAAAGCCAGTGTTTTCTGTCTTTGGGGGGCATCCAGATCATTTAATAACACCACCATACGGTCTTCGGCCACGTGGTCTAAGACATCGGAATTACCAATTTCTGTTAAGTAATTAGTTAGAACAACTCCATGCTTGAGCTCTGGATTATCTAAGAGCTCTACAAGTTGAAAGTTACTCAGTTGAGCGGCTAATTTTAAAGCCTGAGGGCTTTTTAATTTATTTATATAACTAACCGCATCCGCTATATGAGGGATGCGGTTATATACATCTAAAGAAGGTTTCATTTAATTTAACTTCAAAAAGCTCCGCTGGTTTCTACCACCATATCTAACTCATAAGCATACTGTGCTGCATCGGTGGAGGCATTTTTAATAGGAAAGCGATTCACACGTAATACGTTCATTACGCCTGCTTGGTGTGTAAAACCTTCAATGGCATTGGTTTGTAAAAATGTCCATTCACCCACACTGGTTTTGATGCCATTATCATCATAGTTAACATTACGGACTTTTAAGCAGTTTTCACCACTGTTAGGGCATGTCTCGGGTTGAGGTGCTATTTCTAAAAAAACCGTTTCTGCTGGCGCACCGTATTTTGTTTCATTAGTAGGCTCGCCTTTTAAGCGCCAGCTATCTCCATTTTCAAAATGCAAAGTGAGTATAGGCGCAGGAGCATCTGCTTGGTTTTGGTCTGCGATGGCTAAAGACCAGTCCGTGGCAGTAGGCAGTAATTGGCCCACTTGCTGCTCATATTGCATGAGTTGTGGATCAGCACACATACGCATCCCACTAGCCACTTGGCTGAAATCAATATCGCGTTCTGTAATGGCATAGCCAGCCATTAACGGATTACACAGGTTTTGAATTGCCACACGATTCTCAGTAAAGCTAAGGCTTAGTGGTTGACTAAAATCGGGGTCATTGGAAATCCAAGCGGGAGTGGTATCGCCTTCTGAGCTAATAGTGCTAACTAAATCCCAGTGATAGGCTTGTAAGTTTTGCTGAGTAGAGAGTGCAGTTTGTTTTTCAACTTGCTTGAGAGAGCTTAAAGGGGTGGAGCAAGCAGCAAGCGTTGCAGTAGCTACGATGGCTGCTAAGTAAGTCAGTTTGGATTGTTTCATGAGATTCCTGAATTTCCTTTTTATTTTCGATGTGTTCTATTTATACGAAAAAATCCTGCATTAGTACAGAAAATAGTGGGATTTTGTCACCATAGTGAAAGCTATATCCACATTATGGAAAATTCACAAAAAAGCAACTGTATTTTGCATTTTCTCCAGAAAAAGAGACTGAAAGTTTCATTAATTGGAAAAATAAGCTTAGACTATCTAACAACAAAGATTTTATTTCTTATTAACTTTCTACAGGAACAAAACTATGTCTCAGTATCTGAAAGACGTTGAACGCCTCTCCTCTACGATCGGTGAACATTCCACTTGGAATGCCATTGACGCAGAGTCGGCTGTTCGTATGCGTTTACAAAATCGTTTTCAAACAGGTTTAGATATTGCTAAGTACACTGCAGATATTATGCGCAAAGATATGGCTGAATACGATGCGGATAGTTCTCAGTACACCCAATCTTTGGGTTGCTGGCATGGTTTTATTGGCCAGCAAAAAATGATTTCGATTAAAAAGCATTTTGGTTCTACCAAAAAAAGCTATTTATATCTTTCTGGTTGGATGATTGCGGCACTTCGTTCTAAGTTTGGCCCTTTACCTGACCAATCCATGCACGAGAAAACGACTGTTTCTGACACTATCGAAGAGTTATATACTTTTTTAAAGCAGGCCGATGCGGTTGAACTCAACGATTACTTCCGTGAATTAGATGAGGCTCGTGCTGCAGGTGATAGCACCAAAGAAAAAGAGATCCTCAATAAGATCGATAACTTCGAAACGCATGTTGTGCCTATTATCGCTGATATTGACGCTGGTTTTGGGAATGAAGAAGCCATTTATCTATTGGCTAAGAAAATGATTGAGGCGGGTGCTTGTGCAATTCAGCTAGAAAACCAAGTATCGGATGAGAAGCAGTGTGGTCACCAAGATGGTAAAGTTACCGTTCCTCATGCGGAGTTTCTCTCAAAAATTAACGCTGTACGTTACGCTTTTTTAGAATTAGGCGTAGATAACGGCGTGATTGTTGCTCGTACAGACTCCTTGGGTGCCGGTTTAACTAAGCAAATTGCTGTGACTAATGAGCCCGGCGACCTAGGTGATCAGTACAACAGCTTCCTAGATGGCGAGTACATTGAAAGTGCCGAAGACATTAATAACGGTGATGTGGTGGTTAAAGCTAATGGTAAACTTTTAAAACCTAGTCGTCTTGCGTCCGGCTTATTCCAGTTCCGCAAAGACACTGGTTTTGATCGCGTAGTTCTTGATTGTATTACTAGCTTACAAAACGGCGCTGATTTACTTTGGATTGAAACAGAGCAGCCTCATGTTGGTCAAATTGCTGCTATGGTTAAAGCCATTCGCGAGGAAGTACCAAACGCGAAGCTGGTTTACAACAATAGCCCAAGCTTTAACTGGACTCTAAGCTTCCGTCAGCAAACTTATGATGACTGGGCAGAGCAGGGCAAAGACGTGTCTGAGTACAACCGCGATCGCTTAATGAGTTCGGAGTACGATGGGACAGAACTTTGTAAAGAGGCGGATGATCGTATTCGTAGCTTCCAAGCGGATGCAGCTCGCGAAGCCGGTATTTTCCATCACTTAATTACCTTACCTACATACCACACTGCCGCCTTGTCTACCGACACATTGGCAAAAGGTTACTTTGGTGATGACGGTATGTTGGCGTATGTGGAAGGCGTTCAGCGTCGCGAAATTCGTAACGAAATCGCTACAGTACGCCACCAGCGCATGGCTGGTTCGGACATCGGTGACGATCACAAAGAATATTTCTCGGGTGATGCTGCACTGAAAGCAGGCGGTGCCGACAACACAATGAATCAGTTTGATAACATCTAATACTAATCAATATATTAATTAGTAGATTAAGTTTAAATCCCCGCCATTTATGGCGGGGATTTCTATTACTAGACACTCTTCCTGTTGTAGCATTAGTAGCGGTGCTGAACACCGACTGACGATTAATGATCTTCGATGGAGGCAATATATAGCAATGGAAGACAACAATTCTCCCGCTTTGCGTGCGGGTGTGGACTTTCGTGGCACTAAAAACGCAACTCAGCCAGTTCTTGAGCACATTAAGTCAGGCAAAAAACGTGCGCCGTTTTTGCGCTACATACGTATCAATTTACCGCAGACTACTCGGTTGCTACTCATTGCAGTGATCGCTGTGGTCGGTGCCGCTTCGGCAGCAATTGCGTTTTCGAATCATGAGCCATTTCTTTTCGCGACCCCAGTTTTGTGGGCTATTTGCGGGGCTGCCGTGGTGTTCGTCGCCGCTGGCTTGATGAGCTCTGCGCGTATCTGGAAATGGGGATTACTCATCGCGCTGTCCTCCCTTTTAGTCTACATTGGTGGCCTGCTGGGCCACGCTCCTTATGTATGGAATGGTGCCAGTGTGGTTTCCGCCGCGATTTGGAATCTAACGCTGCTTGCTTCCATCGCCTATTTTGTGCTTTTTTGGGCACTGCAATACGGGATGATCGTTGCTGCTCCCGACAATCAACATTTTATGGACTAACAAAGGTTTATCAATGGATCTCGGATTTCCGTGGTGGCTTCGTGTGGAGCATTTTCTCAACATCATCTTCATTACGTTCCTTGTTCGCTCGGGCCTAGAAATTCTGGGAACCTATCCTAAACTTTACCGCTCGCAGCACACCGTGCCTGGTAGCTCGTGGGCGCAGTTTACCGTTCAGAATGAGCCAAAACACAAATATTATACGGTGGGCGGGGAGGACAGCGACTATTCTCCCCGTATTTCGTTGCCTGGGCGTCGCCTGCTTGGTCTTGGGCGTTACTGGCATTTCATAACCGTTACGGGTTTTGTGAGCTGTTGGATCATCTACTTCGTATTACTGCTGGCCACCGGTCAGTGGCGGCGCTACGTGCCCACCAGCTGGGACACTTTTACTCAGGCGGGTCAGGATATGCTGGCCTACCTTGCCTTCACCATGCCACAGTCTGTAGATGGCATGGTGTTTAATGCCCTGCAGCAATTGTCTTACGGGTTTGTGATGCTGATATTGACGCCTTTAGTCATCCTGACTGGCGCTTTTCAGTCGCCTGCCATTGCCAACCATTTTTCGCGTATAACCCGTGCACTTGGCGGCCGCCAAGTGATTCGTAGTACGCACTTTTTATGCTTGGTTGGCTACGTGGTCTTCTTCGTCATACACGTGCCCTTGGTCTTTCTTCACGGCTACCTGCACGAGACATCAAAAATGGTATTGGGACACTCCAATAATCCTGTTTTGGGTGGCGTTATTTTTAGCATCGGACTCCTCTTAATTATCGTTCTGCACGTGGTGGTCACGCGGTGGACCTTAGCAGACGGCCGTGCCGTTGAGCGATTGCATAATATTATTGTGCGGCCGTGGTCGAATCTGCTCTATAAGCTGCCCGCGCGCATGCACTACGATCGCTCAAATATCACGGGTAAAGACGTGGGTCTGGAAAACACCACGCAGAACTTCCGTGGCAGCGGACGACCACCAGAAACCGAAGAGTATCTGGCGTTGATGGCTAATTGCTACGAAGACGACTACGTGCTCGAGATCGGTGGTTACGTAGAACGCCCGATGACGTTGACCATTGCCGAACTTCGCGAGCTGGCTGCGGGCTATTCGCAGACCACGCTTCACCACTGTGTGCAGGGTTTCACTTCCATCGGGCGGTGGCGCGGTATTCCCGTGTCAGCCCTTTTGGAGCTAGCAGAGCCTTTGCCCGGCGCAACGGACGTGGTGTACACCAGCTTCCAGAACATGGGGCGCGATGACGTTCTCTACGAGGGGGGCACCTACTACGTATCCACACCCATGGTTGAGGCGAAGATGCCGCAGACGCTGATTGCCTATGAGCTCAACGACGAAGGTGAGATTCCGGCCAAAAATGGCGGACCGGTGCGCCTGCGCTTAGAAACTTCGACGGGGTTTCGTAGCCTGAAGTGGTTGGAGCGTATTGAGGTGGTCAATCGCTACGATATTATCCTTGAGGGTCGCGGTGGCTATTTTGAGGACACGGATTTCTATGACCGCAATCAGCTGATCTGATCATTCGCAAGAAGAAAAAGGAAGTCGTTTTATGATGTTTAAGAAAACACGCCCACGTACCCAAGCCGAGCTCGATGCTTACATTGCCGAGCGCCCCAGGCCGGTGCGCAACACCTTTGAAGGGATGTACCCGCTGCACGAAGACATTGAACTGTCGGACGAGCAGGTGCAGATCGTGCTGGACTACCTACAAGAGGTTAATTTCCATCTTCCCGGTGCCGCTTCACATGAGTTTCTTGTGGTTCGCTGGGCGCGCTATACTGGGTTTCAGTTCCTGCAAGAGCCCCTAGAAGCCTATGCTATTGGACTTCGATGCACGCATCCCGGGATGGAAGACCAACACACCTTCATTCGTATGTCTTGGGGCCAGCTGATGGGCGATCCCGAGGCGGCTCGTCTGCCGGTTAATAAACCGGTGCTGGCCAGCGATATGATGACTCTCGCCCGCTATAGAGATACCCGAACCGGACCTTCGAGCACGGGCGTTGACGCCTATAGTGCTGTGCCCAATGATTCGGTGCCCGGCGCCGCCTTCGATCTGAAGCTATTGAATGGAGCTCTCGATGACGTGCTAGAACAGCATCTGGCCGGTAAGGGACGAGAAATTAACTCATGGTGGAATCCCGCACTTAATTGGGGAGTCGCGTTAGCAGGACGTTATCCGCGATTGAAATACTTCGAGTCTAAGGGACGCCTCGATGAGCAAACCTTGACAGCCTTGCGCTCCTTCGAGGCACGGGCAGAGCAGGCGCAAACCGCGTTGCAGGAACTGGGTCTGGCTTCGCCTGCATCGGTGGCCGAGTCTGCACTTAAGCAAGCGCAGAAAGCGGAGACGGGTCAATTTTCCCGCCGTCATCGTATTCGTGATCCACAGTCACTCACCAAGCTCTGAAAAATTAACGGTTTGTACTCTTAAGGTTGAGCAACTTGCACCACAAGTTTGCCAAAGTTTTTACCTTCGAGTAAGCCTATAAACGCTTGAGGGGCATTTTCTAAACCGTCAACGATATCTTCTTTAAAGCGCACTTTACCTTCACTCACCCACGTATTCATTTGAGTGAAAAATTCGTCATAACGTGGGGCGTAATCAAAGATGATGAAGCCTTGTAACTTCAAGCGTTTAGTTAGAATAGTGCGGGTTAATAAGCCCAGACGATCAGGGCCTTCAGGTAGGGCGGTATCGTTATAGTGTGCGATCATACCGCACACTGGCACACGAGCACCTATATTCAGTAAAGGGAGTACTGCATCAAAGACGGCTCCACCTACGTTTTCAAAATACACATCAATGCCATCCGTACATGCTGAAGCCAACTGGGTAGCAAAATCCGCACTACGATGATCTATACAAGCATCAAAACCTAATTCCTCCACCACATAGGCACATTTTTCAGGGCCACCGGCGATGCCAACGACACGACAACCTTTGATTTTTGCTATTTGACCCACAATAGAACCTACCGCGCCACTTGCTGCCGCCACGACTACGGTTTCACCCGCTTTGGGTTGACCAACATCCAGTAAACCCATGTAGGCGGTGAAACCAGGCATACCTAAGACACCTAGAGCAGTGGAGGGCCGACTCATGGTGGCATCCAGCTTGATTAGATCGTCGCCGTCAGATAAGGCATACTCTTGCCAACCTGCCGCTGCAACCACTAAATCGCCCACGTTAAATTTGGTGTTTTTGGACACTTCTACGCGCGAAACCGTGCCTCCCACCATCACCTCATCAATGGCTACAGAGGGAGCATATGAGGGCGCATCACTCATACGACCTCGCATATAAGGGTCCAAAGATAAATACAAAGTACGCAATAATACCTGCCCATCTTCAGGCTGAGGTATAGGACTTTCAAGTAGCTTGAAATTACTATCAGTAGGGGCACCGTGTGGACGGCTTGCTAATACTATTTGACGATTTACGGCTTCATGTTTAGTCATAATCTCCACTCCAAGTGGTTTAGCAAACTCAAGTTTCATTAACATTAATTAATTGTCTAATCACTCCTATAAACACCAAAGGCACTAAGTTAATGCCTAATTGATACGAATCATAAGTTGGAAACCAGCTCATCACACCGTTATAGCCATATTCGAAAAGTAAATACATACCATAATTATGGGGATCAAAGCTCATCATAGGTACTAGACCTAGACCAATAATACTATGGTATGAAATCAATTCGGAGGAAAAGACGGGTACACTAGTCCAGGAAAGCCAGTATAGTAAGCGGCCACCACTGGGTTTATTCTTAAAAAAAGTAAAAGAACCATAAATGGCCACGATGTTTTGACCTAGCATAAAACCAAATAACGTAATCGCTAACCATGAAGTCATAAACCCCTGTGTGGCGGGTAGTAATACATATAACCCTAAAATGCCGCCAAAAAAGTAAGTCAGGCAAATGGCAAAACGTAATAAATTCGCAAGAGGGGATCTGGATTGGTTCATGGTGGTAACTAAGTAGTAAATAAAGTAATTAATAAAGAAATACACCCCTCTTACAAACTATTTGTAAGACAATTCCGGGTGTAAGAGTGTAATATCTTATCTTGAATTTTTGATTAATAGGTGCTGCGTCGCTATGTTTTCTATTTTTCCAAACCCTGCTTCTATTGCCCAGTACGTAACAGGGCAGCTTATCGATTTGATTAAACGTAAACCAAATGCGGTATTGGGTTTGGCCACGGGCAGTACGATGGAGCCAGTGTATCAGCAGTTTATACGTGAAGTGGCGATGCAAAATATTAATGTTTCTGGCCTCACCACTTTTAATTTAGATGAATACATAGGTTTAGGGGAAGATCACCCCCAAAGCTATCATTATTATATGCGCGAGCATTTATTTAATCGCTTAGCCTTTGCTCCACATCAAAGTTTTTTGCCTGATGGTTTATGCACAGACTTAGCTGAGCAATGCCAAATGTATTCTAAATATATTGTCGAAGCCGGTGGCATTGATTTGCAACTTTTAGGTATAGGTACGAATGGCCATATTGGCTTTAATGAGCCAGGTACTTGTTTTCAAAGCCGTACGCATGTGGTTGCGCTTTCTGAACGTACACGCATTGATAATGGTCGTTTTTTTGACTCTATGGCGCAAGTCCCTACCCATGCTATTACTTTGGGCTTGCAGGATATTATGGAGGCCAAAAACATTTTGCTTTTAATAACAGGTGCAAATAAAGCGCAAGTCACCTTAGATCTCTATAACAGTACTATAAATGAGTCCATGCCTGCTTCCATTATTAAACAGCACCCCAATGCCATGATTATTATTGATGAGGCAGCGGCGGTTTTACTACCTGAGACTGTATGCCAAAGGGTTGAAAAGCAATGCGTACACAGCAGTTAAAAGCATGGTTACGCATGACTGCTTTGGTGATAGGTTCTTTTTGGGCCACGTGCAGCTCAGGTGCCGAAGCGGTGCAAATCGAAACTGTACAGCCTTACTATGGTGATGTAGCCGAAGATCAAGCGTTTATTCTACGCTTTAATCAACCGGTTAATAAAGCAAGCATCTTACCCTATAGTTACTGCCAAAGCAGTGTGGTGGGTGAACAAATCCCTTTAATTTCTTTAGCGCCTGAATCTGCTCACGCATTACTTACTGAACAAAGTTATAGTTATGGGCCTGAGACGGCCAAGGAGTATGTGGTGGCGCAGTGTGCCCAACGATTGGCTCCCGGTTCTACAGTACGTTTACAGTTGTTTGATGCGGCTCAGCATAATTTAGTACCACAGGCTTTTACCGCCGATCAAACTGGTTTATCGTTTACGGTGCGTAGTCCTTTACGGGCACAGCTACTTTGTGAGAAAACCAAAAGCACCGCCGATTGCAATCCATTACGGCCTTTACAACTGCGTTTTTCGGCGCCTGTGTCTGCACACATAGCCCACGAGCTGCGGCTGCTATTACCTGATAATACGGTTTTAAACCCAGAAGAGCTTATAGAGCCTGAGACGTTTATTGATGGACTCAGTTTTGCCGCCCCAAAGTTGCCGCACGCCGAGTTGCGTTGGCAGTTGCCCACGGATTGGCAACAACTTAAAGACGATGCCGGACGCAGCCTTGCTAATCCTGATTTTTTTCAACAGCCTATAAAAACAGCAGCCTTACCGCCTTTATTGAAATTTACCCATGAAGGCATTGGCGTTTTAGAGCGTTATGCAGATACCCCAGCATTATTACCTTTAGCTCTACGTGGTGTAGAGCCCAATTTGCTAACAGCTGATGCAAAAAAATCCGCTGGCCAAGTACGTCAATTGCGGGTTAATACGCCACGTAGCATGTTTGATTGGTATGTGCACGTTAAAAACACAGATTCTCAAACTATTTCTTTATTTGAACAGCCAAATACCATGGCGCAAACTCAGCAGCTCATATTACCCGCTGCTCCTAATGTTCAAGACAAACACATAGAGCTCATAGGAGTGCCCTTGGAAGGGGCGGGCTTGCATATCGTAGAAGCTCAGTCGGCTCAGCTCGGACAAACTTATGAGGAAGATAACAGTACGAGGTATGTGCCTACAGCGGCTTTGGTTACAAACTTAGCGGTGCACAGTAAATTATCCACCAATCAATTATTGGTGTGGGTAACCCGTTTAGATACAGGTAAGGTGGTGCCGAATGCCGATATAACGGTATTAAGTTGTGACGGCGTGCTGTTGGCTTCAGGGCGTACAGATACGCAAGGTCGCTGGATAGCAGACAATCACCCTTTTGATGACAGTTACTGCCCGGAGACGGGGCTAAGCGGTTTGTTTATTACCGCCACTCAAGGCGATGACAGCAGTTTTGTTTTAAGCAATGCAGATCAAGGCATTGAGTCTTGGCGTTTTAATTTGCCGTATTTTTATGGGACAGATCAATCTGAAGTTGCACATACCGTAACTGATAGGCCCTTATTTTTAACGGGGGAGACCGTCCATTTAAAGCATTATTGGCGAGGTAGCCCAACAGCCACACAATCTTTAGATCAGATGTTGCCTGATTTAGTGATTCGGCATGTGGGCAGTGGCGATGAAATCACTCAAGATTTGCAGTGGCAACGCAATCCCACAGGTGGTTGGTATGCTCTTAGCACAGTAGACTTAGCAAAAAATACCACCTTGGGGCAATATCAAGTGTGGCTACAGGGAGCACAGCATCAATTTAATAGTGCATCCTTTTATGTGGAAGCGTTTAAGCGTCCTTATTTAACCGGTAAAATTAATGTGGCAGGCGTAGAGTCTGCTGCTTTAATCGCGGCTAAAGAAGCGTTAGTAGATCTACAGTTAAACTATATTTCAGGTGGCGTGGCTGCAGAGCAGCCTGTACAAATTAGTGCCCTCAAACAAAACAGCAGTCCTACGTTTACCGCTTACGAAGAATACCGCTTCACTACCAAAGCAGAACACTTACGGCCTACTGTAATCGTAGATAAAATGCCTTTACGTTTAAATGAGCACGGAGCCGCTCAGCTTCCTATTAGGTTGGCGCCTACGGCTGAAGTCCAAGATTTAGTGGTCGAAGCCAGCTTTATGGACCCCAATGGTCAAGTACAAAGTGTGCAGCAACGCCAAACGCTTTGGCCAGCGGGAGTGGTAGTGGGCGTAAACCATCCTTATTGGGAAGAAGGCAATAGCGTTACAGTTAAAGGCGTAGTCATCGATCCAGAAGGGCAGCCTATAGCGGAGCAACGGGTAGAAGTCACAGGGCAAAAGCAGCGTTACTACACCACGCGCCAGCGTATGGTAGGCGGTTTTTATCGTTATGATAGTGAAGAGCAAATCGAAGACATAGGCGAGCTTTGCCAAGCCCAAACAAATGCTAAAGGGGAATGGCATTGTGATATAACTGTAGCGGATGGTGGTCAGCTCATATTGCATAGCAGTAGTGCAGATAAGCAAGGGCACCGTTACATTACAGAAACGTCTTTGTGGCTAGGGGGGGAAGAGTCAGTAATAAATGGTGATAATCATGACCGTATAGATGTTATCGCTGATAAGAAAACCGCAGAACCAGGACAAAAAGTACGCTTTCAAGTCAACATGCCCTTTGCTGAGGCCACGGCTTTAGTAGCGGTAGAGCAAGACAAGGTATTACATACCGAAGTGGTAATTCTAGAACGGGATGATCCCTTCTTTGAGCTAACCGTAGGCGATAATTGGGGCCCCAATGTGTATGTGTCCGTATTGGCGTTACGGGGGCGTGTTTATCCTGCCACCTGGCAAAGCTTTTTAGATGGTGGGTGGAAGTCTCCTGTGGCGTGGTATAAAGCGTATAAAAATAGCGCAGACGTGGCGCCGGCTCCCACCACGGCTATTGATTTATCTAAGCCCAGTTTTAGGTATGGCATCGCTCAGTTAAAGGTACCCACTACCACGCACGCTATTCAGGTGGAATTGAAGCCTGAGCAACCCGTTTATCAAGTAGGTGAGACGGCTCAGCTTAACGTGGCTGCTACCTTAGCAAATGGTGAGCCCGCTGCTCAAGCTTCTGTGCTTCTAGTTGGTGTAGATCAAGCTCTCTTAGAATTGATGACAAATAATAGCTGGAGTTTACTGGATGCTATGTATCCCCCCGTGGGCTACGGGGTGCGAACAGCTACCATGCAGTCAGAGGTGATTGGCAGACGGCATTATGGTCGTAAAGCCGTGCCCGCAGGAGGAGGTGGGGGCGGTGCTCCTACCCGTGAGATTTTGGATAGCTTGTTAGTATGGCGCACGGATGTGCTCTTAGATGCTCAAGGTGAGGCCATCATAGAGGTGCCTTTAAACCATAGTATTACGCAGTTCGAGCTAGTGGCATTGGTAGACAGTGGGGGTAGCCAGTTTGGCGTGGCTAAGGCACAAATTCAAACCCATCAACCTGTGCAAATCATGTCTGGGTTGCCCGCGGTAGTGCGTACTGGCGATACTTATGAAACGGTATTTACGGTGCGTAATAGGGAAAAAGAGCCTATGACGGTGGCTTTAATTGCGGAAGCCAGAATTAATGATGAGTTAGTATTTACTTTAGCGTTTGACGCTCAAGATATTGCTGCTCAAGCCAGCCATACTTTCAAGCAAACAGTGAAAATGCCTGCTCAGTTAGGAGCAAATGATGGGCGAGTGCAGTGGACGCTTAGCGCACGCAATATAGCTAATGATGAGGTGGTAGATAGCCTACAATTTACTCAAGCGTGGCAAGCACAAGTCCCTATACGAACGCAGCAAGTGTTGTGGCAGCGTTTATTAGCAGAGCAATCGCAAGTCATGTCCGTGCCATTACCCAATGGTGCGATGCAGTACAGAAATAACTATTTAGGACAGGTGCAATTAGGAGTGCAGCAATCCTTGGGTGATCAAAGCGCTGTAAAAACCTGGTTTGAGCAATACCCCTACACGTGCTTTGAGCAGCAAGCGTCTAAATATGTGGCCTTGCACGATGAAGTACAATGGCAAAATCTCATGCAAGAGCTACCCAGTTATTTAGATAAAAATAACCTCTTACGTTACTTTCCTAGTCCGCATTTACAAGGTAGCGCTGGCTTAAATGCTTATGTTCTAAGCCTTAGTGCTTATGCGCCTGCGAAAACCCAACTGCCTAAACCGCTAGCGCAAACGTTATTACAAGGTTTACATAATTATGTAGAAGGGCGACGTGATCAGCCTCGTACTAATGCCATAGAGCAAGTGGCTTTTTATTTGGCCGCTTTAGATGCCTTGGCACAGTACGAGATGGTGTCGACGCATCGCTTAGATGTTATAGCTTTGGATATTGCGCAATGGCCTACTTCCGCGCTTATAGATGGGTTAAGCGTGGTGCAAGACTCCTCACGCTTAGAGCAAATTGAAAAAACATTATTAGCACGCTTAGTGTCACGCGGTTCTACGCTGATGTTTAGTAATGACAATGCCCTAAACCGTATGTCTGTTTTGATGGTGAGTCCTGTTACTAATCAGGCCCGCTTACTTTTAGCCGTAGCCGATAACCCGAAATGGGAGCAGCATATACCAGCCTTAGTGCACGGATTATTAGCGCAGCAACGTAGGGGTCGCTGGGGTACGACTACTGAAAACAGTTGGGCTTTATTGGCTTTAGAGCAGGTGGATCCGCCGTCTTCTATTAACACTAGGGTATTGTATGCAGTGGGGAATAAGAGTCAGAAACAAGCTCAGCCTCCTTTCACCACAGACTGGAGATGGGAGCAAAACGCTCCAGTTCACATAGAACAAGCCAACTCAGATACCAAGATGCCTGTATGGGTGCAATTACGTGCTGAAGCGGCAGTACCCATACTAGAGCCAAATTTTAATGGTTATAAAATGACGCGCACGGTGAATGCCATAGCGCAAGCGCAAACGGGGCAATGGCACGTTGGGGATATTTACGAGGTGGAGCTCACTATCAATGCGGAACACAGCAGTGTGTGGGCTGTTATTAACGATGCTATTCCTGCGGGGGCGGTAGTGTTAGATAGCGTCTCTAATCGTCAGGATTCTCCACGGCTTAGTCCCAGTTATATAGAACGTTTATATACGGGTTACCGAGCTTATATTGAGTATTTACCAGCAGGTGAGTCTACTTTACGTTATCAAGTGCGAATAAACACGGCGGGGCAGTTTGAGTTGCCTCCTACTACCGTTGAGTCTTTGTATGATGCCAGTGTGCAAGCGCAGTTGCCTGTAGCGGGTATAACCATTCATGCCGCCCCTTAGGCAATGGCTTTGTTTAGTGGGTTTAGGTTTATTATTAATAATAAACACCACAACGCAGGCAGAGTCAGAGTCATGGCTTATACCGAGCTTTACTGAGGTAAAAGCGCAGCATAGCAACTCTGACCAGTTATTGTTTGATAGGCACGGCAATTTGTTGCAGCACACGCGTACTAACTGGCAGCAACGTCAAGGCGACTGGTTAAGTCTTGGCGCGATTTCTCCTGCGCTCACAAAAGTGCTATTACACGCCGAAGATAGACGCTTTTACGAGCATAGGGGCGTGGACTGGTATGCTGTAGCTGGCACGGGCTGGTCTGCTATACGAGGGCATTCTTTACGCGGCACATCCACCATTAGTATGCAGTTAGTCGACTTGTTGAATTTAGGGTCTGGACGGAGAGTAGGGCAGCGTAGTTGGTCAGCTAAGTGGCAGCAGGCCCGGTTAGCACAACAATTAGAAAAACACTGGTCTAAAGCCCAAATCTTAGAAGCCTATTTAAATTTGGTGCCTTTTAAAGGAGAACTGGTAGGGGTAGATGCGATGGCGCGGGTGTTATGGCAAAAGCAAGCCTTTGCTCTGTCTTTGCCTGAAGCGGCCTTAGCGGTAGCCATGTTACCTAGTCCCAATGCGGCCTTAGAGCGGTTGCAGCAACGGAGTTGTATTTTATGGCGCAGTATTAATCCACAAGCAGATTGCCAAGCACAACAGTGGCGCAATAAACAGGCTCTGAAGCGCCTAGCTCAGCCAGCTTGGGGCAACCCGCAAGAGGCCCCGCATGCAGCGCGCTTTATTATGCAGCACGACGCACAGCCTTTACTGTATGGCAGCATAGATAAAACAGTACAGCAGCAAGCGCAAATTATTATGCAACGCCACCTTTTAGACTTAGATGGCAGTAATGCAAAGGATGCAGCGGTGTTGGTATTGCATAATCCCTCCGGAGAGGTCATCGCTTATGTGGGCAGTAGTGAGCAATCACAGGCAACACAGTATGATCATGTGCAAGCTAAACGTCAGGCTGGCTCAACCTTAAAACCTTTTTTATATCAGCTCGCAATTGCGCAGAAGCGAATTACCGCCGCCTCATTATTGGCAGATACCAGCGCACAATTTAGTACTCCGTATGGCATGTATGTGCCACAAAATTATGATGAGCAGTTTATGGGCTGGGTATCTGCCCGGGTAGCCTTAGCGAGTTCTATGAATATTCCTGCAGTGCGCTTATTAGCTCAAGTGGGAGTAGATGATTTGCAAAATTATTTGCAACAACTGGGTTTTGACTTGCCCTATAACGCCGATTATTACGGCTTAGGTTTAGCTTTGGGTGGAGTGGAGGTGAGTTTATGGCAACTCACTAATGCCTATAGAAGTCTGGCAAATTTAGGTCTGTATAGTGCGGCTTGTTTTACTTTGGGCTGTGAGACTAGCGAGCAACGAATTGCGCCTGAGGGGGCCACATGGATTATTCAAAATATCTTGGCCGATAACACCGCTAGGGCGCTTACTTTTGGTTTGGATAGTGTATTAAACACCTCTTTTTGGACAGCTGTGAAAACAGGCACCTCTAAAGATATGCGTGATAATTGGACCGTGGGTTTTAGTGAGCAGTATACCGTAGGGGTATGGGTAGGAAATACCGATGGGTCCGCTATGCACGATGTATCTGGAGTAAGTGGGGCGGGACCTATTTGGCAAGCGCTTATGCAATTTTTGCACACATCCACAGTGCTTGACACAGGCAGCGGTTCGTTTGCGCCAGAGTTACCCGAAGCTGTGCTTTGTACGCAGGTTTCTTTTATTAATCATAGCGAGCCGCCGCGCCAAGAGTGTTTTTTAGCCGGCACTGAACGTCAAGAGATACGTTTATCATCAAATAATGTTGATAAAAGTCGTATTATAACGCCACTGAATCAAGCTATTTATGCCTTTGATCCTGATATTCCACCAGCCCAGCAGCGTATTGTTTTGCGTACAAACATCGCCTTCGGTGATGGCGTGCGGTGGAAAATAAATGGTAAGCTGATATCAAATGCTGCACAGTTTGCTTGGCCTTTACAGGTAGGATTGCATCGTATCGAGCTGATACAAGCATCGACAAATAGTTTGCTAGATACGGTCTTTATTCAAGTCAAGCCTTAATTTTCACACTACTTAAGCTTTCAAGTGATGGCTATGATAGAGCTTAGCGTCATATGCTGTTAAACTTTTTACGGTAAGCACAATTTACTATTATAAAGAAGAGGAAGGTATATATGCCTAAGTTAAAAACCCTAAGTCGTATTCTCGCGCCCGTGGCCTTATTAGCATTGGCGGCTTGTCAAACTCCGCCGTCCGGAGGTGATGTTGCAGCACCTTCTACCACTCCTGGGGTAGAGCAAGCTGAGCGTACAGAGCCAGTTACCCAGGCGCCTGAGGCGCAAATGGCTGAGCCCTTACTCGTCTTCTTAGCTGATGTAAATCCCCAAAGTGATTGGGTAGAAGTGGATCTTGATAGCTCAAACAGATTGTACATGGAGCCAGAGCCTTTTCTCACACGCAATGATTTAGCCAGCATAGAGGCAGGCACATCTGCTGAAGGAGATGGTTTACTCGCCTTAACCTTAAAAGAGGATGCGGCCCAACGTCTTGCTCTCATCACACAAAATAACCCAGGTAAGCGCTTAGCCTTAGTGGTTGATGGCACTTTATTAGCTATTCCTGGTTATTCGGAGCCCATTGATGAAGGCCGTTTAGTGTTTATGGTGGGCACTAAAGATAATGCTATTACTGCAGCTCAAATTATTGCTGGTCAAGACGCTAACCCTATGTAATTGTTGTTTTTGTGCAGTAACACAAAAAATAAAGCAGTAAAAATCACCTGTTGAGAATAGCTACGCGCTAAACTATACGCATTGCGTATATTTTTGGATTAGTGTTATGGCTGTTTCTCAACAGGTTTTTTTACGTGACGCGATGCGTCGACTCAATTTAACGCGCGATGTATTTGCTGCGCGTATAGGTGTTAAGCGTAGAGCATTAGATACGTGGTTGTTGCCTGAAGGTTCTCAAGAGTACCGTGGTATGCCCGAGGTAGTGCAGCGTTTTGTGACGGAGATCGTAGAAAACGAAGCTTTATTAGCAAAATATGCACAGAACTCCCAAAGTGGCCCTTTACGTGATCGTATTGCGATTGCCGGTAAACATCAGCTGCTCTCTGTAGAGCAGTTCACGCGTGAGTCTGTGGAAGAGCTAGTGCGTATTGCTGACATTATGCAGCCCGTAGCCCGTAGGCAAAAGGTGTCGCGAGTGCTCGAGGGGGCAGTGCTAGGTAATTTGTTTTTTGAGGCCAGTACGCGTACTCGGGTAAGTTTTGGTGCAGCTTTTTGTCGCTTAGGTGGTTCGGTGTGTGATACCACCGGGTTTACTTTTTCTTCTATGGCTAAAGGTGAATCTATTTATGATACCAGTCGCGTGATGAGTGGTTATGTAGACGCCATGGTAATACGTCATCCAGAGCAAGGTTCGGTGGCGGAGTTTGCTGCAGCGACGAATATCCCCGTCGTTAATGGCGGGGATGGCGCGGGTGAGCATCCTAGTCAAGCATTGCTTGATCTCTATACCATACTGACTGAGTTCTCACGCTTAGGTAAATTGTTAGATGGTGCACACATTGCCATCACTGGTGATCTGAAATATGGTCGTACCGTACATTCCTTGATGAAAATGCTCAGTCTTTACAAGCGGCTTACTTTTACTTTGGTGTCGCCCCCGGGCTTAGAGATGCCAGCGGAAATTATCGAGTACGTAGCAGCCCGTGGTGATCACACCATTGAACAAACGAATTCTATGACAGCTAGTCTAGAAAAAGCCGATGTGATCTATGCCACACGAGTACAAAAAGAGCGTTTTAGTGAAGAGCAACTAGAAGGGTATAGTGCAGAGTTTCAAATCAATAAAGCATTGATTGAGACCTATGCCAAACCAGATGTGATTATTATGCACCCCTTACCGCGCGATAGCCGCGAAGATGCTCATGATCTTAGCGTGGACTTAAATCACGATCCGCGCTTAGCGATTTTCCGTCAAGCCGATAATGGTATTCCTGTACGTATGGCGATTTTTGCTGTGCTCTTGGGTGTGGAGAACTTAGTGCAGCATTCACTGCGCGATGTAACGTGGTCTCCACCTTCACATATTGGCCCGGAAGACGCCGTTTTTCATGGTATGTACTAGTTGTATTTCTTGACGCTATTTTGATGTAAATGAAGCAACCTTGATGCACATTAAGGTTGCTTTGTTTTTTTATAGGCATAGTAGCACTATCAGCTATAGATATAGCTAACTAATTTTAAGGATAGTGCGGTGTTATATAAAGGAATTCAGCGTTTTCAAATGAAAAATAAATCCCTTCTACCTTTGGTGCAGGGCGGCATGGGAGTGGGGGTGTCAGCCCAGCGTTTAGCGGGTAATGTAGCCAAATTAGGGGGAATGGGCACTATTTCCAGTGTGGATTTGCGTCGCCATCATCCTGATCTTATGGCGCGTACCGTTCAAGATGCATCTAAAGAAAATATTAATGCCTGCAATTTAGAGGCCTTAGACCGTGAAATTAAAGCCGCTAAAGTCATAGCGGCAGGTAATGGTGCTATTGCCGTTAACATAATGAAAGCGGTATCTGCTTATCCAGAGTACATTCGCCAAGCGTGCGAAAGTGGTGCTGATGCGGTGGTAGTGGGAGCTGGCTTACCTCTGGATTTACCAGAGCTAGCTGCGGATTTTCCTGAGATATCACTCATTCCTATTTTATCTGACGCGCGAGGCATTCAGCTAGTAATACGTAAATGGATGCGTAAGAATCGTCTACCTGATGCCATTGTGATTGAAAACCCCAAGTTTGCTGCCGGGCATTTAGGCCTAGCCGATATGTCGCAGGCTGATAATGAAAATTACCAATACGAAATCGCTTTGAGTCAAACGCAAGCGGTGTTTGAGAAACTAGGTATTGCGCCTATTCCATTGATTGTAGCTGGTGGCATTCATAGTCCCGAGCAAGTGCAACGCTTATTAGCTGCAGGTGCCAGCGCCGTGCAGTTAGGCAGTGCTTTTGCGGTGACGGAAGAGGGGGATGCTCATGAAAATTTCAAAAAAGTCCTCGTTGAAGCGGAGCCCGAAGACATTGTGACTTTTATGAGTGTTGCTGGTTTACCCGCCCGCGCTGTACGTACACCTTGGTTAGATTCTTATTTACACAAAGAATCTAAACTACAACAAGTGGCCACTGAGCGCGAATGTTCCGAAGGCTTTGATTGCTTGGCCTTTTGCGGCCTGCGTGATGGGGTTGCTAAAAGTGGCCAGTTTTGTATTGATAGACAATTAGCTTATGCCTTAGAAGGTGATGTTAAACGTGGATTGTTTTTCCGTGGTTCTGAAAAATTACCCTTAGGCAAAGCCATTGCTCCAGTTAAAGAGCTAATGGATTATTTACTTAGTGCGTTAACTCCTGTAGTGCAGCCTGCGAGAGTTTCTATGGCTTAACGGCTTTAGCAATTCATTTTCTTGGAGAAGACAGAGCACAGATTGCTGTAGCCCGATATAATGATCTATTTTTCAGCCATTATATCGGGCTTTTTGCAATGAAATTTGGGATAAATAAAAAGGAGTTGGCACCGGCGCTCCTAATGCTGTTTATTGGTATGGCCACAGTACTAGGCAGCTTGAACTATAAGGTGGGCTCATTGGGGCGTATGGGTCCTGGTTATTTTCCGCTTTTATTAGGTGCTGGTCTCATGTTGGTGGCCTTGCTCATTGCCCTTAGCCCTCCAGAGCCCCAAAACACGGAATCTACCGCGGTATTTGTGCCACAATACCGTGCTTGGCTTTTAGTTATTGTCGCCATTTTGTTGTTTATTATTTTAGGTCGTTATGGGGGGCTGGTGCCTGCTACTTTTGTTTTAGCTTTTGTCGCCTCTTTAGCCGACAAAAAAAACTCAGTCAAAACAGCGCTCCTTGTGGCATTGGTCCTAACAGCGATGGCCATAGTTGTTTTCCATTATGGTTTACAAATGCAATTTCCTTTACTGCGCTGGGGATAATAATTCATGTTAGATAACATTCTTTTAGGCTTTAACACAGCGCTGTCATTAAATAATTTGATGTACTCCTTTATTGGGGTATTTATAGGTAATTTAATAGGAGTACTGCCTGGAATCGGCGCTTTAGCCGCTATTTCTATGTTGCTACCCGTCACCTACGGCTTAGATCCTGCAGGTGCTTTAATGATGTTGGCAGGTCTGTACTATGGCACCAGTTATGGCGGGGCTACCACCACCATACTTTTAAATCTTCCTGGCACACCCACCCATGCAGTGGTGTGTATAGATGGGCACCCCATGGCCAAGCAGGGGCGAGCCGGTTCCGCACTACTTATTGCCATGATTTCTTCTTTTACCGGAGCAACTATAGGCATTATGATGATCATGGCCTTTGGGCCTATGCTCGTAGAGTTGTCATTTAAGTTTGGCCCCGCTGAGTATTTTTCCTTGATGTTATTAGGGCTATTAGCTGCTTCTACACTAACGACTGGAGCGCCATTAAAAGGTATAGCCATGGTGCTTGTAGGGTTAATTATGGGGGTAGTGGGTACTGACATTAATACAGGCGTCTCACGTTTTACTTTTGGCATTCCTGAATTGCAAGACGGTTTAGTGGTGGTGGCTGTAGCCATGGGGTTATTTGGTATTGCAGATGTGTTATCTCATGCTAATCAATTGGGTACAGGCAGTGCTGTGAGCAAATCAAAAATTGGTTGGCGCGCGATGCGGCTAGAAAAGGGAGAGCTGAAGCAATCCATACCGGCCATAGGTCGTGGTGCCGGTCTGGGGGCGTTTTTTGGTATTTTACCGGGTACGGGTGGCTCCATCGCTTCTTTTATGTCTTACGCCGTTGAAAAAAAGACTAGCCGTGATCCTAGTCGTTTTGGTAAAGGGGCGATTGAGGGGGTAGCAGGGCCTGAATCTGCCAATAGCTCCGCCGCACAAACTGCCTTTATTCCTACTTTAAGCTTAGGGATTCCGGGCGATGCGGTGATGGCACTGATGTTGGGTGCCATGATGATTCATAATATTCAACCGGGTCCGCAGCTGATGGCAGATCACCCTACGGTATTTTGGGGGCTAATTGCGAGCTTTTGGATAGGCAATTTGATGCTGTTGTTCTTAAATATCCCGTTAGTAGGGATGTGGGTTAAGCTGTTATCGGTGCCTTATAGGCTTATTTACCCCGCTGTATTATTTTTTATATGCATAGGGGTATATAGCGCAAATAATAATCTATTTGATGTGGGTATAGTTTTAGTCATAGGTTTGTTTGGTTTTGTCTCATCACGTTTAGGTTTTGAGCCAGCGCCCTTGCTTTTAGGTTTTGTGCTTGGACCCATGATGGAAGAAAACTTTAGGCGCGCTTTATTATTATCCCGTGGTGATATGACGGTGTTTTTAACACGCCCTATTAGTGCAGTGTGTATGGCGGCTGTGTTTGCCATGTTGGCATTAGTTGCCTTTAGACGTCTGAAACAGCGTGCTCTTGCTCAAGAAAGAGCTCAGTTTAAATAAGGCTTTGTTGTACAACCATGGGTTTTTCTTTTTGCTCTTTTTTGAGTCGCTTTGTTTCATCTTCGTCGATTTGAATACGAGGATCAACTAGAGAAGGTTGGGCGGTGTCTGGCTCAGTAATTACTGGGGCCGTAGTGGGAGCCAAGGTAGAAATCTTCTTCGCACGTGGCTTCTTTTTAGCAGTCTTTTTTGTGATTTTATTACTGCTTTTGATGTTATCCGTTTGCTGCTGCTCGGGCGTGTAATGCGTAACATCAAAGCTACCCGTTACAATCCCCACACCGCGCAACAAGCTAAATGCTTGAGCCGGACCTTTAAACATACGGGGTGCGTTACTGCGTGCTGTAACTAACACAGCTTGTTGGCCGGTGCGCAGCTGAATTTGAATAAAAAAACCATTACCATGGCCTTTTAAGGATACGCCAGCTACACCGCCCGCTTGGGTAGCCGCGCGTAATTGTTGGAGTGTAAAGCAATGGGTGGTTTGAGTAATGTGTGTGCTGGTCATGCTCTATAGAGCCCAAATCAATAACAAAATAATAAAATATCTAGCATTATGCCATGCTAAATGTTAAGCATAACATTCTTTGCTGAAAGCCTAAGCAATGAGCGATATAATAGGTAGATTATTTATTTTTATACTTTGTGTACTGTTTACGTATACCTGGACTCATTATGACTACAACGATTTTAGAGAATATTCCTGTTAACCAGAAGGTGGGCATTGCTTTTTCCGGTGGTTTAGATACCAGCGCCGCTATTTTATGGATGCGTAACAAAGGCTCAATCCCTTTTGCTTACACGGCGAATCTAGGTCAGCCTGATGAGTCTGATTATGACGCCATTCCTCGCATGGCCTTAAAGTACGGTGCTGAAAAAGCTCGGCTGATTGATTGCCGCCAACAGCTAGCCGCAGAAGGCATTGCCGCCTTACAGTGTGGCGCTTTTCATGTGACTACGGCAGGTGTTACTTACTTTAATACCACTCCCATTGGCCGTGCCGTAACCGGTACTATGTTGGTCGCCGCCATGAAAGAGGATGATGTTAACATTTGGGGAGATGGCAGTACCTATAAAGGGAATGATATCGAGCGTTTTTATCGCTATGGTCTGCTGACCAATCCTGAACTCAGAATTTATAAGCCTTGGTTAGACCAACTGTTTATTGACGAGCTAGGTGGTCGAGCTGAAATGTCTGAGTACATGGAAAAATACGGTTTTGATTATAAAATGTCTTCTGAGAAGGCTTATTCCACCGATTCCAATATGTTGGGCGCTACCCATGAGGCTAAAGACTTAGAGTTTTTAAACTCCAGTCTACACATTGTAGAGCCTATTATGGGCGTGGCATTTTGGCGTGATGATGTAAAAATAGAAAAAGAAGAAATCACCATTCGTTTTCACGAAGGTGTGCCAGTAGCCCTAAACGGAGTGGAGTACTCGGATCAAGTTGAGCTTATGCTCGAAGCCAATCGTATTGGGGGTCGCCATGGTTTAGGTATGAGTGATCAAATTGAAAACCGCATTATTGAAGCCAAAAGCCGTGGTATTTACGAAGCCCCTGGCATGGCTTTATTGCACATTGCTTATGAGCGTTTAGTGTCAGGTATTCATAACGAAGACACCATAGAGCAATATCGTATAAATGGTTTGCGTTTAGGTCGCCTGCTTTATCAAGGCCGTTGGTTTGACCCTCAAGCTATTATGCTGCGTGAGACCGCACAACGTTGGATTGCCCGCGCTATTACTGGTGAGGTGACTTTAGAGCTGCGTAGGGGTAATGATTACAGCATTCTTAATACGGTTTCAGATAATCTCACTTACCGTCCGGAGCGCCTCACTATGGAAAAAGAGGGCGATAACACCTTTAGCCCACGTGACCGTATTGGTCAGCTCACGATGCGCAATCAAGACATTACTGATACGCGCGATAAGCTCTTTACCTACAGTCAAGTGGGTTTATTAGCTCCCGCTGAAGGCTCTGCTATCCCACAGCTTAAAAATGATAAGAACGATAAAAATGCCTAGAATGTAATCATTAACCAAAGAGGCATAGTAATAGCGGCTGCCAATGTGCATACAGACATAGTAACAGCCACTAGCTTGCCATCACCGCCCATACGTACTGCTAACACGTACGTACTAGAAGCGGAAGGTAGAGCAGCAAAGAGCAGCAGCATTTGCTGCTCTAATGCATTTAGGGGCATAAAAATATTAATTATTAACGCCGCAATGGGGCATATGAGAAGCTTAGTTGCTATCATCCAGCCTGCTAAGCGTTGCGCCCCTTGTAATGCAAATAAAGAGAAAGAGGCGCCTACGCAAATTAAACCAATGGCTAAAGCACTAGAGCCTAAGCGGTTTAAAGTTAAAGCGATAAACTCAGGCAAAGGTAAATTGGCTAAATTCCACGCTAAACCAGCTAAGGTACCTAAAATTAACGGATTTTTTACTAAAGGGCCTAATAAGCGACTTTTGTTTTGTTGGGCCAATGTGGATACCGCAAAGAGATTACCTAAGGGGACGGCGATTACCGCAATCACTGCCATAGCGCTAAGTGCGGTAGGACCCCCCATTGCGCCGGCAATAGAAAAAGCTAAATAGGAATTAAATCGATAGGCACATTGAGTGACGGAGGCATGCCGTAAGCGATCAGGCTTTAAGGCCGGTAGGGCCAAAAAGGCAACAATGGCACCCACAAGCATCACTAAAGCCGTAGCTAAGCCTAGCGTGGATATTTGCTGTAGGCTGAGCTCGCTTTTAGCCATAGAGGAAAAAAGCAGCGCAGGGAATAAGACGTAATAAACGAGTTTTTCAGCGCTTGTAAAAAAAACAGGTGGAAGAAACTGCCACCTTAATAAAATAAGCCCTAAAGCCATGAGTAAAAAATCGGGCAAAATTAAAAAAAAGGTGGCGAACATACACGTAAAAACCTTAGTTTTGAAATCCTAAAATTAAAAATTCCATTAAGGCTTTCTGTACATGCATACGGTTTTCAGCCTCATCCCACACCACACTTTGTGGACCGTCAATCACATCTGCCGTCACTTCCTCACCGCGGTGAGCAGGCAAGCAATGCATAAATAGGGCGTCAGGTGCTGCTACCGCCATCATCTCTGCATCCACACACCAGTCCGCAAACGCTTTACGACGTACTTCGTTTTCATCTTCAAAACCCATGCTTGTCCAGACGTCTGTAGTGACTAAGTGAGCGCCTCTACACGCTTCCATAGGATCAGCAAACTCTTCAAAAACGTTAGGCTTAGGATTGCCTATAAGATCACGATCCAGCTTATAACCTTCTGGAGCAGAAATGTGTAGCTTAAACCCCAGTGTTTCAGCAGCTTGCAGCCATGTGTATGCCATGTTGTTACCATCGCCCACCCAGGCCACCGTTTTACCTTCAATAGAACCGTGATGCTCTATAAAGGTAAATATATCGGCTAGGATTTGACAGGGATGGTATTCATTTGTGAGACCGTTTATCACGGGTACACGTGAGTATTCGGCAAACCGCTCTATACGCTCTTGACCAAAGGTGCGGATCATTACAATATCTACCATGCGTGAAATAACACGCGCCGTATCTTCTATGGGTTCAGAGCGACCTAGCTGAGAATCATTAGTGGTGAGATGAATGACGGAGCCGCCTAGCTGATACATGCCGGCCTCAAAAGAGACACGCGTACGTGTGCTGGCCTTTTCAAAAACCATTGCTAGGGTACGGTCATGTAATGTTAGATGGGGCTCGTAGCGTTTGAAACGGTCTTTGATAAGACGGGCCCTATCCAATAGATAAAGGGTTTCGTCTTTAGATAAGTCGTTAAACTGTAAATAGTGTCGGATAGAAGCCGTTGATTGCATGCTAGACCTTAAGCTGTATAAGAAAAATAATAAGCCAAAGATCTATAATAGAGTAAAGTCCGCCCGCAGACTAGTCTTAGGTGTTGGACTATTATAGAGAATGAGTAGGAGCAATCTATGCAATAAGATATAATGCTCGCTTGCATCCATTAGCCTTTTGGCGTTATTTACCTTGGAATCCTATGACGACAAAGCTTGTAATTCATGGCGTAACATCTTCTGGCCAACGTTTTCGACCCAGCGATTGGGCAGAGCGTCTTGCGGGAGTCATGGCTCAATTTAGGCCAGAAGGCTCAAAAGGTGGCCATGCCACATATTCACCCTACGTGGTACCGCGCTTAATCAATGACGTGCGTTGTGTGGTGGTAGATGTGAGGCTTAGAGAGTTAGAGCCCTTAGCGTGGAGCTTTGTATGTGGTTTTGCAAAAGATAATGATTTACAAACTACAGGGGTAGAGGTGGAGTAATTTAAATACAAAAAAGGTGCTTATGTTTAAGCACCTTTTTTGAACTAGGCCAATTAAACCTAGTTACTTTAGGAGGCCATTGCCTTAATAGCTGCGGCTAGACGGCTTTTATGACGAGCCGCTTTGTTTTTATGAATGATGTTTTTATCAGCAACGCGGTCAATCATGCTGGACGCTTTGCTGAAAACCTCATTAGCAGCGGCCTGATCACCGGCTTCTATTGCCGCACGTACACGCTTAATGGAAGTACGCATCATGGAGCGCATGCTGGCGTTGTGTTTGTTGCGCGCATCTGCTTGGCGAGCGCGTTTACGAGCTTGTGCTGTATTAGCCATATTTATATCAAGTAAATTAAGTAAAAGGTTTAATTGGCAAAGACTGTAATTGTATATTAGGGGCGATGACTTGTAAAGTCACGCAGTCTAAAGCCAAATAAAATAAGCATAAATCCGTAGCTCAGTGCGCATATACCTACTACTGCTAATAGATATAAAGCGCGTAACCACGGAGCGTAAGCCAGTGCTATCCAATCAATGTAATGATTGGCCACCAGCAAAAGAGAGGTCATTACGGCAAGCGCGGGGATTAACCTTAGTATAAACCGTAACCAACCTGATTGGGGCCTATAAATGTGGCGTTTATGCAATAAATATAATAAACAGAGTGCATTAATACTGGCCCCTAAACCTATAGACAGCGCCAAGCCAGTATGCGCTAGGCGCGGCACTAAAATCAAATTTAAAAGTTGCGTTAATACTAACACTACAATGGCAATGCGTACGGGTGTTTTGATATCTTGGCGTGCATAAAAAGCAGGTGCTAAAATTTTAATCGCTAATAAAGCCAATATGCCTACGGAATATGCCATCACCGCGGTTTGAGTTTGTGTTACGTCTTCGGCGGTAAAGGCGCCATAATTAAAAAGCGTGGCCACTAAACCATCACTAAGCAGTGCTAAACCGATAGCTGCAGGCACACCGAACATCACCACTAGGCGTAAGCCCCAGTCTAATAAGGCTTCATAATCATTGACGTCAGCCTTGGCGTAGGCTGCAGATAGCTTAGGTAATAGTACCGTACCTAGAGCAACACCTAAAAGAGCCGTAGGAAATTCCATCAATCTATCTGCAAAAGATAGCCACGTCACACTACCAGACTGTAACCAAGTGGCTATATTTGTATTGATCAATAAAGAAATTTGGGCGACTGAAACCCCTAAAATAGCGGGTAACATTTGCTTTATTACGCGTTTAACGTAAGGATCACTCCATGCTTGAAAGACGCGCCATGAAAAACGTGGCCTAAGCCCTAAGCGGCTTAACGCTAACCATTGCACTGTTAGTTGTGCAATACCACCTATCATCACCCCCACAGCTAGCGCATAAATAGGGGGGTCAAAATAGGGTGCGGCAAATACACTGGCTAAAATCATGGCAAGATTTAGCAAAATAGGAGTAAAGGCCGGTACTGCAAAGCGACTCCATGTGTTTAATATGCCAGAAGCCAGTGCTACCAAAGACATACATACAATATAAGGAAACATGAGGCGCGTCATCCAGACCGCGGCTTCAAATTCCGTTTGTTTATTGGCAGCCGTCATACCGCTAGCCATAGCGCTCACTACCCAAGGTGCGCCTAATATGCCCAGTGTTGTTACTAGCATTAGTACGCTAGTAAGCGTTAGGGCCACCCGGTCTAATAACTGCCTTACTTCAGGCTCGGTGCCGTTACTACGTACTTCTCCTAAAATGGGAATAAAAGCTTGAGAGAAAGCGCCTTCAGCAAATAGACGTCGTAATAGATTAGGAATTCTAAAGGCCACCCAAAACGCATCACTCAGAGGGCCAGCACCAAAGCTGCGCGCAATTAAAATATCGCGTATCAATCCCGTGATGCGCGATATTAAAGTGAGGCCGCTAATTAATGCAGCTGAGCGTAATAAACCCATAGTATTACTTTGGTGCCATGCGAATGGAGCCGTCTAAACGTATCGTTTCGCCATTAAGCATTTCGTTATCAATAATACTAAATACTAGCTTAGCGTAATCTTCTGGACGGCCTAAGCGGGAAGGGAAAGGAATGCTTGCTGCTAAGGAGTCTTGTACCTCTTGGGGCATACCAAAAATCATAGGAGTACCAAAAATTCCGGGGGCAATGGTAACGCAACGAATACCCGTGCGAGATAAATCACGTGCTATGGGCAGTGTCATGCCAGCTACAGCAGCTTTAGAGGCCGCATAAGCTGCTTGGCCAATTTGGCCATCAAACGCTGCCACCGAGGCGGTATTTATAATAACACCACGTTCAGTCGTGGGTTCAGGCTCGTTTTTGCTCATGGCAAAGGCGGCTAAACGACACATATTAAAGGTCCCGATTAAGTTGATATCGACGACTTTCTTAAATAGGTCTAAATCGTGGGGGGCTTCACGGCCTACCGTACGAGCAGCTGGTGCTACGCCCGCACAGTTGACTAAACCAAAAAGTGGGCCTAGTTCTAAGGCGGTATTCACCACTTTTTGGCCGTCTTCAGCGCTGGTTACATCGCAGTGCACATAGGTTTGGCCTAATTCATTGGCTAAGACTTTACCGGCTTCATCTTGGAGGTCAGCAATAACCACTTTAGCCCCCTTTTCTGCTAGCATTTTAACCGTGCCAGCACCTAACCCAGATGCGCCACCTGTAACAATAAATACTTTGTCTTGAATAATCATCAGATCTGCTTTCCCCAAAGTAATGCAATGAGTAATGAAAATCCGGCTTAATGCCGGATTTAAAAAAGGTTTAGGACTGCAGAGCTTTTAAAATACGCGCACGTATTTCTTCTACCGTACCCACACCTTGAATTTTAAAGTATTTAGGTGCGTTTTCATCACCTGACTTAGCCCAAGATGAATAGTAGTCAACCAATGGACGGGTTTGCTCTTGATATACATTTAAGCGATGACGTACGGTTTCTTCTTTATCGTCTTCGCGTTGTACCAAATCCTCACCCGTGACATCGTCTTTACCTTCCACTTTGGGTGGGTTAAAAGTCACGTGGTACGAGCGACCGCTGGCAGGGTGCATGCGACGACCACTCATGCGATTAATGATGTCTTCGGCAGGTACATCAATTTCAATAACGTAATCTAGAGCTACATTGGCTTCTTTGAGCGCATCCGCTTGGGGGATAGTGCGTGGGAAACCATCAAATAAATAGCCGGTTTCACAGTCGGGCTCTTTGAGGCGATCCTGCACTAAGCCAATGATTAAGTCGTCTGACACCAGACTACCTGCATCCATCACTTTCTTAGCCTCAATGCCTAGAGGCGTTTGGGCTTTAACTGCGGCACGCAACATATCACCCGTGGCGATTTGTGGAATATTAAATTCTTGGGTAATGAAGGCCGCTTGTGTGCCTTTTCCTGCTCCTGGGGGGCCTAGTAAAATTAGACGCATATGTCCTCCTGTGGGTGTATTTAGCTACTAATGAACGTAGTTAATAAAAAATAAGCAAACTTTCTTTATAACCGATTTTGAAAAATTTCGCGCACCTTATTCAAATCAGCTACGGTATCTACACCGGGTGCAGGTGCGGATGGACTGATATAAACACTGATGCTATAGCCATTTTCTAAAGCACGTAACTGCTCTAAGGATTCATGGATTTCTAAAGGACCACGGGGCAAATTAGGGAATTGGCGCAAAAAACATGCTCTGTACGCATAGATGCCAATATGTTGTAAAGCATTTAAGTCTGAGGCCATGGTATGAGGGTTTTGCTGCATAGCATCTCTTGACCAAGGGATAGGGGCTCTAGAAAAGTACAGTGCTTGGCCACTTAGACCACATACTACTTTTACACTATTTGGATTAAAAAAATCGGCATCATGCTGATAAGGGGTGGCTACGGTGGCAATGGCTGCGTTCGGATTTTGCTGCAACTGATTAGCAACAGCGTCAATAATCTCAGGCCTGATTAAAGGCTCATCGCCTTGAATATTGACTACGATTTCACCTTCGTCTAAGCCTAGTAGCTCAATGGCTTCTGCTAAACGATCAGTGCCAGTGGGGTGTTCGGCTTTGGTGAGTAGGTAGGGTATATCATAAGCGTGTACGGCATCTGCCACTTGTGGGCTATCAGTAGCGATATAAACGGCACGGGCACCGGATTTTTTAACTTGCTCAGCGGTACGCACAATCATGGGTTTACCCATAATGTCTGCTAAGGGTTTATTAGGCAAACGTGTAGAGGCCAAGCGTGCTGGAATAATGGCAACAAAAGCCATTTTAGCTATCTTCAAGGTTGATAGGAGTGGCTTCGCTTTCTAGCATGATTGGAATACCATCACGAATAGGAAAGGCGATTTTATCTATTTTGCAAATCAGCTGGTTTTTCTCAGTTTGGCGTACTAGTTTACTTTTACATAAGGGGCATACCAAAACTTCTAGTAGGTGTAATTCCATGGTTATTTATCCCTATTTTGATTTTTAATCTCGTGAAGGTGTTGTAAGCGTTGATGCAATTCATAAAGCCAAGTAGACGGCGAAAACTGCGGCTCCACATGTACCACCCAAATACGAGAGTCTGTGATTGATTGATATTTTACGGCATCTTTTGCTGTTATGAGCAATAAAGGTGCTTTTAACTGACTAAAGGATGACTCAGCTAACTGGCTGTGATCAGCGAGGGTTATTTGCTGTTGCAAAGAGATGCCGAATTGTTCCAGCATATTGAAAAAGCGGCTTGGCTGCCCTATAGCGGCCAAGGCGATACAATCTTGATTTTGATGTACCTCCGTTAACCAACGTTCTGCGGTAAGCCGTTGACCGCTACTTAGCTGTTCAAAGTAGGTAGGCAGCAGCTGCATGGTCACACAGCGTGATGCTCTTGCTGGGGTAGGAGTATAGGGCAAATCTTGTTGTGCAGACAACTGGGTAATAAGCCAATCGGCTTGTTGTAGTTTAGTTGGATGCTCACGCAAAGGGCCAGCAGGTAGAAGTAAGCCATTCGCTATGCCACGGCCATCTTGTACAATAATCTCTATATCTCTGGGCAAAGCTTGATGTTGGAGCCCGTCGTCGGCAATGATGACGTCAATTTCAGGGTGAGATTGACATAATGCGTCTAGGGCTAAGGTTCGTTTGGGGTGTACAGCTATGGGTACACCGCTTTGTTGTGCCAAAAGGGTAGGCTCATCACCGAATTGAGACGCATCGAGTTGACCTTGGCCTATACGGGCTGCGCCCTCAATCTGTACACCATAGCCTCGGCTAATAATACCTGGTTGCCAGCCTTTTTCTTTAAGAAAATGACATATAGCTAATACCACCGGGGTTTTACCTGCACCCCCAACAATAATATTACCCACCACAATAATGGGAGGGGGGGCAAAATGGAGTGTAGCACGAGGCTGCTGGGCTTTTCTTTTTATATAAATAGCAACCAAGGCGCTAAAAGGGCGTAACAGTACACTGAATAAGCCACGCTTATGCCATTGACGATGCAGCCAGTGTTCGAGTTGGGCGCGACGACTCATTGTTGCGTGGCAAAGCTAATTTTGCCAAATTTGGCGTTACGAGCAGATTCCAGAGCGTGTACTACGGCCGCATGGCGCGCATTGGCATCAGCATAAATTAAAAGTGATTCTTTGTTTTGTAAAGCGTCTAGGGCATCTGCCACGCTGCTTTCGGCCTCACTTAAATACCGTCCATTAAGCACGTACTGACCATCTTGACTAATAGCAAGCACTTGACTGTCTTGCGCTAGATTTTGCTCACCCGCGCTCGGAAGTTGAACGGGTATTTCTTGTAGACGACTAAAAGTGGTAGTAGCTGTTATAAAGATGAGTACCACCAATAAAATATCAATGAGGGGAATGAAATCGACGGCGATTTCATCTTTATTATGGCGTTTAGCGCGGAAGTTCATGCGTTTGCTCTATAAATCGATTTAGTTTACTGGCCTCTACTTCTAGACGGTGTAGAAGAAAATCACTACGAGAACGGTAATAACGATGGGCAATTAAAGCAGGTACCGCAATAATAATACCAAAACCTGTATTGTACAGCGCCATGGAAATACCATTAGCTAAGAGGGACGGATCGCTGCCTTGAGGACTGTAAGAGGCAAATATTTCAATCATACCCACAACGGTGCCAAATAAACCTAACAACGGGGCAATAACGGCTACCGTGCCCAAGGCGGGTAAGTAACGCGTGAGCTGAAAATACACTATGGAGCCCGCCTCTTCAGTGGCTTGGCGGCGTAAGAGGTCTGGTTGTTCGCGCACAGCTAAGAGACTAGCGTAAATTAGGCCTAAAGCACAGCTTTGTTGTAAGCGTTGTAATTGCTGGTTGTCTATAAGCTCTGCTTTAGCAAGTTCAAACGCCTGCTCACGAGCACTGGGGCTAAGAATGTGATTACTGCGTAAACTTAAGCCACGCTCTATAATAAGCGCTAAACCAATAACTGAGCACAGTAATAAAAACCATATAGGCCAGCCAGCCGCTTGAATAATACTCAGCACGTGTATCCCCTTAATTTTCTCTATATATTTTTAATGTAATGAATTCTTCGCACAGTTTAACGGTTAGTCAGTTAAATCGCCATGTGGCTCAACTATTAGAACAGCAATTAGGCCGTATTTGGGTAGAGGGTGAAATTTCAAACTTTACACAAGCGGTCTCTGGTCATTGGTATTTTACAATTAAAGACGAGCGTGCAGCGGTTAAAGCGGTGATGTTTCGTGGGCGTGTCGCGCGGGTGGGCTTTGTGCCTAAAGTGGGTGAAAAGTACCGTTTTTATGCCACGGTAACTATGTATGAGCCACGTGGGGATTTTCAGCTACAAGTTGAAGGCATGGAGCGCGCTGGTGTGGGCGATTTACACGCTGAGTTTGAGCGCCTTAAAAACGCATTGGCCGCCGAAGGGTTATTTGATGTTACAGATAAATTGCCTGTGCCGGCTATGCCGCGCCGTATAGCAGTCATTACCTCTTTGGCCGCGGCCGCGCTACGAGATGTGCTTAGCACCATGAGTCGTCGCGCTCCGCATGTGGAGGTGTATGTGTACCCCGCTGCGGTACAAGGGGCAGAAGCCGCTGAACAGCTGTGTCAAGCCTTAGGTCAAGCGATAGCCGATGCGAAAGTGCAAACGATATTGTTAGTGCGAGGCGGAGGCAGCTTAGAAGATTTATGGAGCTTTAATGATGAGCGTTTAGCGCGGTTAATAAAAGCCAGCCCCATTCCCATTATTAGCGGCGTAGGGCATGAAACCGATTTTAGTATTGCGGACTTTGTGGCTGATGTACGAGCTCCCACGCCTACGGCTGCTGCTGAGCTTTGTTGTACTAGCCATGCGCAAAGTAACGCCGAGCTCCTGGGGGTATTAAGGCGTTTACAGCAAAGTCAGGCTAGAATTATAGAGCGCTCTAGTTTGCGCTTAGACCGAATTACAGCGCGTTTGATATCGCCGCAGCAGCGTCTGCAGCAAAAGCAGCAACAGCTTCAGCACGCGTGGCATCGTTTACAGCGCTGTACTCCCAAGGTCTGGGAGTCTAAGCAAAGAGTTAGCGAGCTGCAACAGCGTTTGTTACAATCTACACAGACCACTTTGCGCCAAAAGCGGCATACTTTACATGTAGCGCAACAAACATTAAGCGCCTTCAACCCTGAAGCAGTGCTTGACAGAGGTTATGCCATTGTGCGTGATGAATCAGGTAATATTATTAAGAGTTCATTAGCGCTTAACGTTAATGAGTCGTTACAAATACAGTTGGCACAAGGCCATCTGCTTGTTAAGCTAAAACAAAAGCATGATTTATTATAATCATTGGCTTTAACCTTTCATATTAACTATTAATAAGGAATTAAATATGGCTTTTACACTTCCAGAACTTCCCTATGCACTAGACGCTTTAGCACCGCATATTTCCAAAGAAACCCTAGAGTATCACTACGGTAAACACCACCAAACTTACGTTACCAACCTCAATAACCTAATCGAAGGCACTGATATGGCCAACGATAGCTTAGAAGAGATTGTAAAAAAATCATCTGGTGGCGTATTTAATAACGCAGCTCAAGTTTGGAACCATACGTTTTACTGGAATAGCTTGTCTCCAAACGGTGGCGGTGAGCCAGAAGGTGCTCTTTTAGACGCCATTAATGCCAAATGGGGTAGCTTTGATAACTTCAAAGCTGAGTTCAATAAAGCGGCAGCGGGTAACTTTGGTTCAAGCTGGACGTGGCTAGTGAAAAAAGCAGACGGCACGGTAGATATTGTGAACACAAGTAATGCCGCCACACCATTGACCACAGAAGACAAAGCGCTTTTAACCTGTGATCTTTGGGAGCATGCTTACTACATTGATTGCCGTAACTCTCGCCCGCAGTATCTAGAAAACTTCTGGAAACTCGCAAACTGGGATTTTGCTGCTAAAAATTTTGCTGAATAAAAGTTAAAGTTTAAGCAAAGCTGCACTGGTTTGTAGCAACTCATAAACAGGCCTCATTGTGTGTAATAGCAATGAGGCCTGTTTGCATAAATAAAAAGAGAAAGCGGTTTTAGATTTTGCTATTAAGGTAAATGCTGCACCACATCACCCGCATAAATATCGTGCTTCGCAAACCAGCCTTGCTCCATCTCTAAGGCGTATTTAACCGGACGCAGAGGGCATACAGAAGCCGTGCTAAAAGGTTGCATGGCTTCAATATTGGTAATGATGCCTTCGTCGGTAATAAAAGCAATACTTAGAGGCAGTGGGGTGTTTTTCATCCAAAAGCACGCTGGCATGGAATAATCAAATACAAATAGCATACCGCTATTTGGAGCCAAAGACTGCCTATACATCAACCCCTGAGCTCTTGTGGAGTCTGTGTCTGCCACTTCAGCGTGTAGCAGGTTTTTATTTATTTGTAGGGTTACGGTGGGTAGCTGTGGTTGTGCTTGCGCCTGCGCTTTTACGCTTATGAGCAATAGTAGAGAACATAGAAAGTAAAAAACAGGGCGTAAAAGCCCTGTGAAAAACGAATGCATATTATTTTTAAATTTTGGGCGTCAGAGGAAGTTTATTCTGCTGCTGTAATGTTTAACGCCTGCTGGCCTTTAGGCCCTTGTGCTACCTCAAAAAAAATTTTTTGACCTTCTTTGAGAGTTTTAAAACCATTCATGTTGATGGAGGAAAAATGGGCGAATAGATCTTCACCACCACTATCGGGGGTAACAAAGCCAAAGCCTTTGGCATCGTTAAACCATTTTACGGTGCCGGAGATTTTTTCACTGCTTAGACTGCTGATACTGGTATCTGACATGCTTACTGCCTCTAGACGGATAAAAATTACTAATAACGGGAGCGCAAGGCCACCGTATGTAATCCTAGCATGGCACATAAATGGTAGTATGCCTATATATGCCTTGCGGATGCCTTTTATAATGCTAAAGAATCACCTATCACGTCAACTATGGAAATTACCTAGTTTAACTATCAACCTATAAGCAGTATGAGTACTAATACCACCATTGATAAAGAAAAGTTGCTTGATAAGCAGCTGAGTAAAACCGCACCTCCACCCTTGTATCAGGTTATTATGTTAAATGATGACTTCACCACTATGGATTTTGTTATAGAGGTGTTAATGGGTATATTTAAAAAGTCTGCTGATGAGGCGGAGCGCATTATGCTTACAATTCATTACCAGGGGCGTGGGCTGTGTGGCGTGTATCCTAAAGATATAGCGGCCACTCGCATTCAGCAGGTGCATCAGCTCGCCCAGCTTGAAGAGCACCCATTAAAATGTATTATGGAGCAAGCCCCTTAACTTAATTGAGCGGCATGTCTTATACTATGATTATAAAATTACTTTTACCGTGAAGGAGGATACATGATCTCCGAAGAATTAGAAGTTAGTTTGCACATGGCCTTTGTTGAGGCACGTGCTGCGCGCCATGAATTTATCACGGTAGAACACTTATTGCTGTCTTTACTAGATAATGCGGCAGCAGTAGATGTACTTCGTGCTTGTGCTGCCAATATTCCAGATTTACGCCAGCACTTACGGCAGTTTATTGCTGAAAATACGCCCGTTGTAGAGGGGCAGGAAGAGGTAGATACACAACCTACTTTAGGTTTTCAGCGAGTTATTCAACGCGCTATTATGCATGTATCATCTAGCTCTACCACCAAAACTGAAGTAAATGGAGCCCATGTGTTGGTTGCTATGTATGGAGAGAAAGACTCACATGCTATTTACTATTTGCACCAGCAAGGCGTAACGCGTTTAGATATTGTGAATTACTTATCGCACGGGGTGGCAAAAGACAGCACTTATAGTGCTCGCGTACAAAAGCCTAATGAATCCGAGCCCGTGCAGCCTACCGCACAGGCGCAGGCACTGGGGGCACAAGAGCAAAAATCACCCTTAGACCTTTACACAAACAACCTTAATCAACAGGCAAAGCAAGGGCGTATAGATCCTTTAATTGGCCGCGATAAAGAGATTGAACGCGTGATACAGGTCTTATGCAGAAGGCGTAAAAATAATCCTTTATTAGTGGGTGAAGCCGGAGTAGGTAAAACAGCGATAGCTGAAGGCTTGGCTTTACGCATTACCAAAGATGAAGTTCCCGAAGTACTTAAGGGAATGCAAGTGTATGCGCTAGATATGGGGGCGTTACTAGCCGGTACTAAATACCGTGGCGATTTTGAGCAACGTTTAAAAGCCGTACTCAAAGAGCTAAATAAAGATCCTAAAGCCGTCTTGTTTATTGATGAAATACATACCATTATTGGTGCAGGTTCGGCTTCGGGTGGGGCTTTAGATGCTTCAAATCTACTAAAACCTGCTTTGTCTTCTGGCCAATTGAAATGTATGGGAGCGACTACCTACACAGAATTCAGGGGTATTTTTGAAAAAGATCATGCTCTGTCACGTCGTTTCCAAAAGGTAGATGTAATTGAGCCTACAGTACAAGAAACGGTGCAGATTTTACGTGGATTAAAGCCTTACTTTGAAGAGCATCATGGCGTCCGTTATACCCAAACGGCCTTAACAGCCGCCGCCGAACTATCAGCACGTCATATAAACGATCGCTTTTTGCCTGATAAAGCTATTGATGTGATTGATGAGGCAGGGGCGGCTCAGCGTTTATTACCTGTATCTAAACAGAAAAAAACCATAGGCAAAACCGATATTCAAGCCATCGTTGCACAGATAGCGCGCATACCGCCTCAAAATGTATCCACCGATGATCGCAATAAGCTAGCCACCTTAGACCGCGATTTAAATACCGTGGTATTTGGTCAAAATAAAGCCATTGAAGCTTTAGCATCGGCAATTAAAATGACTCGTTCTGGCTTAGGGCGCCCTGATAAACCCATTGGTTCTTTCTTGTTTTCTGGTCCTACAGGCGTAGGTAAAACCGAAGTGGCCAGGCAGTTAGCTTTTGTGCTGGGTGTGGAATTACTGCGTTTTGATATGTCGGAATACATGGAGCGTCATGCGGTTTCACGTTTAATTGGTGCGCCACCGGGTTATGTAGGCTTTGATCAAGGCGGGCTCTTAACTGAGGCTGTTACTAAGCAGCCGCATTGTGTGTTGCTCTTAGACGAGATCGAAAAAGCGCACCCTGATGTCTATAATATCTTGCTGCAAGTCATGGATCATGGAACGTTGACAGATAACAACGGCCGTAAAGCGGATTTCCGCAATGTGATTATTATCATGACCACAAACGCTGGCGCTGAGGCCTTAAGTAAAAACGTGATTGGTTTCTCTAATAAGCGTGAAGCGGGTGATGAAATGGAAGCCATCAAGCGTATGTTCACACCGGAGTTCCGTAATCGCTTAGATGCCATTATCCCGTTTGAGCCTTTATCTAAAGAGGTTATTTTACGCGTAGTAGATAAATTCCTCTTACAGTTAGAGCAGCAGCTACAAGAAAAACGGGTTGATATTAGCTTTAGCGATGCCTTGCGTGATTACTTGGCGCTTAATGGTTTTGATCCTGCTATGGGGGCTAGACCTATGCATAGACTGATTCAAGACACCATTCGTCGCGCTTTGGCTGATGAACTGTTATTTGGACGCTTAACAAACGGGGGTGCAGTGACAGTAGATATTGATACTGCAGAAGATAAGGTGGTGCTATTATTTGATGATAATGGTTCAGATAATGGCGAGACTAAACAGCCTGCGCCTAACCACCCTCAAGCCGAGTTGATTGATTAGTAGTAATTACTCATTAATTGCTACCTGTACTCCCAAAACCTCCGATGCCGCGCTTTGACGCGGCATCGAAGTCTTCTACCACATGAAAACTAGGTTGCATCACCGGTACAATCACCATTTGAGCAATACGTTCCATGGGTTCAATTAAAAAATCTGTGCTGCCTCTATTCCACATAGATACCATCAAGGGTCCTTGGTAATCAGAGTCAATTAAGCCCACTAAATTACCCAACACAATGCCATGTTTATGGCCTAATCCTGATCTAGGTAATATCATAGCGGCATAGCCGGCGTCTGCAATATGCACCGCCATACCGGTAGGAATTAGTTGAGTTTCCCCGGGTTTTAAAGTGAGGGCTGTATCTATACAAGCGCGTAGATCTAAGCCAGCAGACCCAGGGGTAGCGTATTCGGGCAGTTGTTTAATGCGATCGTCTAAAAACTTAATGGCAATACTTTTCATAAAATTATAAATAATTATCTATATTTGTGTAGCAATATGGGCGATTAATTGTTGGGCGGCATCGGTCTTGGTCTGTGTTGGCCATTGATCATAGCCACTTTCATTAAAGATCATAAGTTGCGTGTCGTCCGCGTCCATAGCGTCTTGGGCTAAATTACCCACTAATAAGGGCACCCCTTTGCGTAGACGTTTAGCTTGGGCGTTTTCTACAAGCTTTTCTGTTTCGGCAGCAAAGCCCACACAAAAAGGTCTTTGTTCTGTAGGCATGGTCGCCACACTGGCTAGGATATCGGGGTTAGGCGCAAACTCCAATTGTGGTGCACTTTGATCTTTGTCTTTTTTCATTTTTTGATCACTGGCATTTTTCACATACCAGTCTGCCACCGCCGCCACACTAATAAAAATATCATGATGCGGAGCTAAACCCATGACGGCGGCATGCATATCGCGAGCACTACCCACGGATTGTTTTTTCACACCGTAGGGGGTGTCTAGCCGTACGGGTCCAGACACCAAATGCACTTCAGCGCCTGCATTAAAAGCCGCTTGAGCAATAGCGTAGCCCATTTTTCCGGAAGAACGATTAGTGATGGTACGCACCGGGTCTATAGGCTCAGAGGTGGGGCCGGCCGTAATGAGTACTCGTTTACCCGCTAATACCTTAGGTTGAAAAAAAGCGATGGTTTCTGCTAATAGCTCTAAAGGCTCTAGCATACGGCCGTCACCAATTTCCCCACAAGCTTGATCGCCAGCTCCCGGGCCAATAATATGCACGCCATCAGCACGTAATTGGGCGATGTTGCGTTGAGTAGCGGGGTGTGCCCACATTTCTCTATTCATAGCAGGGGCAATAATCAGCGGGCAATTACCGCGCGCTACACAAAGCGTAGTCAGTAAATCGTCGGCTAAACCGGCTACTAAGCGTGCAATAAAATTGGTACTTGCTGGAGCGATAATAATGGCATCAGCTGCACGACTAAGGTGTATGTGCGCCATATTATCGGGGCTGCTGTTGTCCCATAAGTCGGTATGTACCTGCCTACCAGAAAGTGCTTTGAAGGTGATGGGGGTAATAAATTGCTGGGCACCCGTTGTCATCACCACATCAAATTCCGCGCCCATGTCTTGAGCGCGCCGTAAATATTCGGCACTTTTATAACAGGCTATCCCACCTGTGAGCCCTAAGATTAAGCGTTTATTTTTTAAGGGTTTTGGCATGTCTGTTTTTTCTGATACGTATAAATTCATCTAAAATTAAGAGAATGGCTCCACAAGTAATAGCAATGTCTGCCACATTAAATGCGGGAAAATACCAATCGCGCCAATAGAAAAGTAAAAAATCAATCACATGACTATGCCAAATTCTATCTATTACATTG
This sequence comes from Paenalcaligenes sp. DL 309, assembly GCF_057475285.1. Taxonomy (NCBI): domain Bacteria; kingdom Pseudomonadati; phylum Pseudomonadota; class Betaproteobacteria; order Burkholderiales; family Alcaligenaceae; genus Paenalcaligenes; species Paenalcaligenes sp. DL 309. Next base: position 112,413 of record NZ_JBYBKW010000001.1, on the reverse strand, counting down.
CCTATAGCACCCCCTAAAATTAAGCTTAAAGAGGCGCAGAAAAGCGTTTGTTGTGAGTTTTTGCGCAGCATATACACAATAAGTGTGGTGGCTACCATAGCAACTAGCGTAAAAAACCATCGTTGCCACCCCGCGCCATCGGCTAAAAAGCTAAAGGCAGCCCCTGGGTTATAGAGCAAGGTGAAATCAAAAAACGGCAATACAGACCACCGCTCAGCGTAGAGCAAGGTGTTTTCCATGTATTGTTTAGTGACTTGATCTACCAACACAATAACTGCAGCAATCAATAACCAGCCCCAAAAACCACCTTTAAGGTTGGTTTTTGAGACTGACGCTAAATCGGAGGGTTTAGGCGTGCGCACGGAGTTCGCCAATCCCATCTAAGTTTGTCACACAACGTCCACATAGAGTAGGGTGCGTTTCACTTGCGCCTACATCCGCGCTATGATGCCAGCAGCGATCACATTTATCTGCTGTGGTGGGAATCACTTCTATGAGTAACTCATCGCCGTTGTGTAGGGTAGCTCTAGACACTAAAAACACAAAGCGTAAATCATCTCCTAACTGAGCTAGTAGGGCGTAGTCTTCCCCTTTAGCATAAATATCCACCTCAGCCGCTAACGAAGAGCCCACTTTACCGGCACTACGCAAGGTTTCTATTTGACGCATTACCTCAGCGCGTATTTCACGTATGCGCTCCCATTGTGCGATTAAAGAGGCATTTTCAGTCGCTAAGGGTAACTCGTGGAACTGCTCAGTAAAAATGGTGAGTGGCGCTTCTTTGCCTATGTGTAAATCTTGCCATGCTTCTTCGGCGGTAAAGGACAAAATAGGCGCCATCAGTTTAATCAACGCATGACTGATGTGGTAGAGCGCGGTTTGCGCCGAACGACGTGCATGACTATTAGGCTGCGTGGTGTAGAGGCGGTCTTTTAAAATATCTAAATAAAATGCACCTAATTCTTCAGAACAGAAGGTTTGTAAACGCGAAACAATAGGATGGAACTCATAGCGCTCGTAATTTTTTAGCGCCTGAGTTTGCATGGTATGTGTCATACCTAAGGCATATTTGTCTATATCTAAGAGACGGTTAACGGCAATGCCGTTTTTCTCAATATCAAAATCAGCAATATTACCTAAGAGGAATTTCAACGTATTACGAATACGTCTGTAGCCTTCTACTACACGTTTGAGAATTTCATCAGAAATGGTGAGCTCACCCGAGTAATCGGTGGAAGCCGTCCAAAGACGTAGAATCTCTGCGCCCAGCTTATCAGCAATTTCTTGCGGTAGCATCACATTACCCACTGATTTACTCATTTTACGCCCTTTGCCATCTACAACAAAACCGTGTGTTAGGAGGGCTTTATAAGGCGCGCGGCCATACATCATGCACCCAGTGAGTAAGGAGGAGTGGAACCAGCCGCGGTGCTGGTCTGAGCCCTCTAGGTACAAGTCTGCAGGCCAACTGAGCTGTTGGGAGTGGGAGCCTTTGATTTGTGGGTCATCATGGCCACCCAATACTGTAGCGTGTGTGGTGCCTGAGTCAAACCAGACGTCTAAGGTATCTTTGTTTTTTTCGTATTGATCGGCTTCATCACCTAAAAAGTCTACCGGCTCTATATTTTGCCACGCTTCTAAGCCTTCCACTTCGATGCGTTGGGCTATTAATTCAATCAGCTCAGGGGTGCGTGGGTGCAACTCACCTGTTTCTTTGTGTACAAAAAAAGCCATCGGTACCCCCCACTGACGCTGACGTGATAGAGTCCAATCGGGACGATTAGCAATCATGGCGTGTAGACGAGCTTTACCCCATGACGGATAAAAGTCAGTGTCCTCAATCGCCTCTAGAGCCATTTCACGTAAAGGTTTTCCGGTACTGTTTTCAATATCCATACCTGCAAACCATTGGCTAGTAGCGCGATAGATAACGGGTGATTTATGACGCCAGCAGTGCATATAGCTATGCTGATGATTTTCAGTTTTTATTAAGGTGCCCGCTGTTTCTAAAGCCTCGACTATGAGCGGGTTAGCTTTAAAGATAAATTGACCGCCAAATAACGGTAATGATGAAGCATATACCCCATTTGCCATTACCGGACTGATCATCTCATCGTCTTTTAAACCATGATTTTTACAGGAGATAAAATCCTCTACCCCATAAGCGGGAGCGGAGTGCACAATACCGGTACCTGAGTCTAAAGTGACGTAATCCGCTAAATAAATAGGGGAAAGGCGGTTGTAACCTTCATCGGCTTTAGCTAAGGGATGGTGGAAAGAGAGTAACTCTAAGTTTTCCCCCAAGGTAGTGGCAATGATTTCACCTTGTAGATTCCATTCTTCTAAGCTTTGTTCTACTAAATCTTTGGCAATAATCAACATTGAGCCTGTAGCACGTGCTTTTTCTAAGCGCACTAGCGCATATTCAGACTCTGGGTGTACGTTTAGGGCTTGGTTAGCGGGTATGGTCCAAGGCGTGGTGGTCCAGATGACGGCGGCACCGTCTTCTACGCTGTCTAAGCCAAAGGCCTTAGCCACTTTTGCTTTATCAGCAAAAGGAAAGGCCACATGGATGGAAGGGTCTGTGCGGTCAGCGTACTCCACTTCTGCTTCTGCTAACGCAGATCTACAGTCAAAACACCAGTTCACTGGCTTTAAACCGCGAAACACAAAGCCTTTTTCTAAAATACGGCCTAATACACGTAGTTCATCGGCTTCGTTGCTGTAATTCATAGTGAGGTAAGGGTTATCCCACTCAGCTAAAACACCTAAACGAATGAAGTCCTGACGTTGGCTATCCACTTGTTCTGCGGCATAGGCACGGGCTTTGGCCTGTACTTCTTTAACTGGCAGGTTTTTGCCGTAAAGTTTCTCAATCTGTACTTCAATGGGCATACCATGACAGTCCCAGCCTGGTACATACTGAGCATCAAAACCCGCCATATTACGGCTTTTAACAATAATGTCTTTGAGTACTTTATTAACCGCGTGGCCTATATGTATGCTGCCATTGGCGTAAGGGGGGCCATCGTGTAGCACAAATTTAGGCCGCCCTTGACTGGCCGTACGTATAGCAGCGTAGAGATCTTTCTCTTGCCACTCACGTACCCAATTGGGCTCACGTTTGGGTAGGTTCCCACGCATGGGAAAAGGGGAGTCGGGGAGGTTTAAAGTGTTTTTATAATCCATGGGAAGCAAAATACTCACGAGCGCTGCGTGCATCGTTATCGATGGCAGTCATCATTGTTTGAAGATCAGGAAATTTTTCTTCGTTTCGTACAAATTGTAGAAACTCAACATTTACTAGTTTACCGTAAGCATCTAGGCTGCGGTCTAATATATGCACTTCTAATAATAGCTTGCCGGCATCTACTACGGTAGGGCGTACCCCTAAACTTGCTATACCGGCTAAAGGTTCATTAGCTAAGCCATGTACTAAGACGATATAAACGCCCGACATGGCCGCACAGTGCAGCGGTACCGGTACATTTAATGTAGGGTAGCCAATAGTACGCCCTAGTTTTTGACCATGTATAACATGACCACTGATGGCGTAAGGGCGACCTAATAGTTCGCTGGCTAGTTGTAAGTTACCACGAGCTAGAGCTGTACGTATATCGGAACTGGAGATGCGTTGTCCTGTAGTGTCGGGAATATCAGCGATGGTTTCAACTTTGAAGCCATAAGTGGCACCGGCTTGACGCAAAAGATCAATGTTACCTTGACGCTGGTGGCCAAATTTAAAATCCTCACCCACAAGCAACCATTTAGTATTGAGCCCTTTGACCAGTAATTTGTCTATAAAAGTCTGAGCGTTTAATGTGGCAAATTCCGCATTAAAGCGTTGCATTACAATTTGCTTGGCGCCATGCGCAGCCAGCGTTTGTAATTTATCTCTTAGGGTATTGATGGGGGCGGGGTACAATTCAGGGCGTTTGGCTTTATCGGCAAAAAAAGCACGTGGATGCGGATTGAAGGTCATGACGGTAGGTAAAAGGTCTTGCCGTTGCGCCTCATCACGCAAACGGTGCAGTATTGTCTGATGACCACGGTGTACCCCGTCAAAATTGCCGATGGTTACAGCACTTGGCGCGTTAGTATCATAACGCGGCAGGTGACGATAAATAGTAAATGTAGGTTTCACAGGCAAAATTAACAAAATATGGTTGAAAGCGTTGGAGTAAAACGAATGGGTTTAAATAAAAAATGCCGCTTAGTTATCCTAATCTCAGGGCGCGGCTCAAATATGCAATCTATAGTAGAAACAATAAAAAATAAACAGCTAAATGCGGAAGTAGTAGCTGTTATTGCTAATAAAGTAGACGCTAAAGGCATACAATGGGCTCAGGAGCAAGGCATAAATACAGAGGTGCTTGAGCACAAGCAGTTTACAGATCGTACAAGTTTTGATGCACGGCTGGCTCAGCTTGTGCAACAATACCAACCTGATTACGTATTACTGGCTGGGTTCATGCGCATTTTAACGCCGGAATTTGTACAGCAGTTCACTGGTCGCCTTATTAATATTCACCCCTCATTACTCCCCTTATTTCCAGGGCTTAATACTCATCAAAGCGCTATAGATGCTGAATTACAGTGGCACGGGTGCACAGTACATTTCGTGACACCTGTGGTTGATAATGGCCCTATTATCGCCCAAGGTATAGTCCCTGTATACCATGATGATGATGCGCACAGCTTAGCCACACGATTATTAACCATAGAACACCGAGTGTATAATCAAGTGGTGGAGTGGTTAGTAGCAGATCAAGTGCGTCTGTTAGAAAGCGGGCGCGTCCAGGTACAAGGAGTACCGCATCGCGCCTTTGTCGCTTAGTCACTTTTATTTTTTACAATTTCTTTATATATGTCTACCAAACGTCCAGCGCATAAAAAAAATCGCTCAAAGCGCAAACACACAGCTAGTAGTAATAACACTACTACGCCCACTTCCTTGTTTTCACGTCGAATTAATCAAGTAGCGGAGGTGTTGGGTCAAATTATGCAATGGCAATACCCGGCAGATTCCGTACTTTCTCAGTGGATGCGTAAGCAAAAAAACATGGGCGGTCGTGACAGAGCGGAAACCACTAATGCGGTTTTTGATGTGTTACGTCATTTACGTAAGTACCGATACTTGGCAGAAAGTGGCGTGGGTTCGGGGTCGCGGCGTTTAGCAATTCTGGGTTTATTAAACACCTGGGATAAAAATATACGACCCGCGTTAGACGAAGGCGAGCAAGCGTGGCTAGATCACGTGCAAAATCTTGATCAGTTAGAAATGCCATTCGCTCAGCGTTATAGTTTGCCCGATTGGTTAGCTGAGCAAATACAACAAATGCCTGATGCAGAGCAGCTAGCTCAAGCCTTAAATACCGAAGCACCGTTGGATTTACGCGTCAATTCTTTTAAAGCGGATCGTGATCAAATACTTGCCGAATTAAAAGAAGAACGGGAGACGGCTCGCTTTAAGCCGGAAGCCACCCCTTACTCACCATGGGGCATTCGTTTACTGGGTAGACCTTACATTGTTAATTGGCCACAGTTTGAAAAAGGTCAAATTGAAATCCAAGATGAAGGCAGCCAGTTGTTAGCCGCTCTAGTGGCACCTAAGCGTGGTGAAATGATTATTGATTTCTGTGCCGGAGCGGGTGGGAAAACCTTGTTAATAGGTGCTTTAATGCGCTCTACGGGCCGTTTGTATGCCTTTGATACTTCAGCGGCACGCCTTGCTAGAGCCAAACCGCGTTTTGCACGCAGTGGGTTATCTAATGTGGTTTCTGTAGTGATTAACGAAGAAAATGACACCCGTGTTAAACGTTTGCAAGGCAAAGCACAACGTGTATTGGTTGATGCACCGTGTACCGGTACTGGTACCTTACGTAGAAACCCGGATTTAAAGTGGCGACAGCACCCAGAAACCATTGATTATTATGTGGGTATACAACGTGACATTTTGCAACGGGCTGCGAAATGTGTCGCGCCCGGCGGCCGTTTGGTTTATGCTACTTGTAGTATGTTGCCTACAGAGAATCAAAATCAAATCACTTGGTTTTTAGAGCAGCATCCCCATTTTGAGCTTATGGATATTAATCCTATAATAGCCACACGTAGTCCTACATTATCCATGTCAGGGCCCTTTTTAGAACTCCGCCCAGATTATCATCATACCGATGGTTTCTTTGCGGCCGTACTGCAACGTAAAACCGAGGCCATTTGATATGGCGCAAGACAGCCTGAGATCCAGCATGTCTATAATACGAGGTTCCATAGGTTTTAGTTGTAAATTCACATGGATCACTTTTCAATAAGGTCTATGCAAAATATACTTAATTTTCTAGCCGGCGGGCTAATGCAGTGGTCATGGTGGCAAATTCTTTTGTTCACATTGGCTGTTACGCACGTCACCATTATTTCAGTTACGGTGTTTTTACATCGTAGCCAAGCGCACCGAGGTTTGGATTTGCACCCCATTCCCATGCACTTTTTCCGTTTTTGGTTGTGGCTTACCACGGGTATGATCACCAAAGAATGGGTCGCCATCCACCGTAAGCATCACGCGCGTTGCGAACGTGAAGGTGATCCTCATTCCCCGGTGGTTTTTGGTCTGGGTATGGTGTTTTTTCGGGGTGCTGAGTTGTATCGTGAAGAAGCCAAAAACGAGGAAACATTAAAACGCTTCGGTCACGGCACCCCAGATGACTGGATGGAGCGTAATGTTTATGCGCGTCATAATTTCCTCGGTATTTTGATCATGTTAGGTATTGATCTTGCCTTGTTTGGTCTAGTGGGCTTTGCTGTTTGGGCAGTACAAATGGCATGGATTCCGTTCTGGGCAGCCGGAGTAGTAAACGGTATAGGTCATGCCATTGGTTACCGTAACTTTGCCAGTCCTGATACCAGCACTAATGTCTTCCCGTGGGGTATTATTATTGGTGGTGAAGAACTGCATAATAACCACCATGCTTACGGAACTTCAGCTAAGTTTTCTAGTAAGTGGTATGAGTTTGACTTAGGTTGGGTCTATATCAGCATCTTGCGTTTCTTTAAACTGGCGCACGTGAAAAAAGTAGCACCTAAGTTACGTTTAGCCCCCGCTGACAAAGCGGCTGCAGCAGACATTAGCTTAGATACCTTACAGGGGGTTATTACCCACCGTTATGAAATTCTAGCGCGCTACGCCGATGTGATTCGTCATACGGCTTCTGAAGAAATTGCGCGCTTAAGCACAAAATCTTCCGAAGATCATAAAAAGTTGTCTTTACTAAAACGTTGTAGAGACTGGATTGGTAGAGGCGATGAGGTCTTAGATGATGCTCAGCGTGCCCAGCTGCAAACCGTACTAAATGACGAAGGTAAACTCTCCACCGTAGTACAAATGCAGGTTGAGTTGGCTCGTTTATGGGAAAGCTCTAGCGCTAGCAGTGATCAGTTATTGGCTGATTTACGCGCTTGGGTGCAACGTGCTCAACAAAGCGGCATAGATAGTCTAGAGCAATTTGCCTTGAGATTACGCCGTTACGCATGATTAATGGTTTAAATCCTCAGCAACAACAAGCCGTTACGCAGCCCGCCCAACACACGCTAATTTTAGCGGGGGCGGGTAGCGGTAAAACCCGGGTACTTACCACTCGGATGGCTTGGCTCATGCAGCAAGGCATTAGTCCTTATGCCTTATTAGCCGTTACCTTCACCAATAAAGCCGCGCGTGAAATGTTAGCGCGGCTTAATGCGTTACTGCCTATAGATACGCGTGGCATGTGGGTAGGTACTTTTCATGGCTTATGTAATAGGTTGTTACGCTTGCACCACCAAGATGCCGGACTGGTACAAAGTTTTCAAATACTCGATAGTGCGGATCAGTTAGCTGCTATAAGGCGTTTGATTAAAGGCAATGGTATAGACGATGAAAAATATGTGCCGCGTGAAGTGCAGCGCTTCATTAATAATCAGAAAGACCAAGGCTTACGTCCGGCTTTTATTGAAGCCTACGACCCGCATACGCGTCGATTAATAGAAATATACCAGCTGTATCAAATGCAATGCGAGCGCGAGGGCGTGGTGGATTTTGCTGAGTTATTGCTGCGGGCATATGAGTTATTACAAAATAACGTGGCTTTACGGCAGCATTATCAGCAGCGTTTTTCGCATATTTTAATCGATGAGTTTCAAGATACTAATCCCTTGCAATACGCGTGGCTCACTTTATTAGCTGGTGATAGTGGTCAAATGTTTGCCGTAGGTGATGATGATCAGTCCATTTATGCATTTCGTGGGGCTGATGTTAGTAATATGAAGAGTTTTGAGCGCGATTATGCCAAAGGGAATGTGGTGCGTCTGGAGCAAAATTACCGTTCCTCTGGCCATATTTTGGACGCCGCTAACGCGCTTATTGCCAATAATTCTGAACGCCTAGGTAAAAAACTTTGGACGGATGCAGGTCCTGGTGAAAGTATACGCGTAGTAGAAAAACCCTCTGATGCTTTAGAGGGGCAATGGGTAGTAGAAGAAATTAAAGCGCTCATTAATAATGATGGTTATGCTCACGATGAAATCGCTGTGCTATACAGAAGTAATGCCCAATCGCGCGTTATAGAGCATCATTTATTTAGTAGTGGTTTACCTTATAAGGTGTATGGCGGCCAGCGTTTTTTTGAGCGCCAAGAGATAAAACATGCATTGGCCTATTTACGTTTATTAGATAATCCTCACGATGACACCTCTTGGTTGAGAGTGGTGAATTTTCCTACACGCGGTATAGGTGCACGCTCTTTAGAGCAGCTCAGTGATTTAGCACGTCAATATAATTGCAGCTTATACCGTGCCGTACCTTATATGACAGGGCGGGCCGGTACAAACTTAGGTAAGTTTGTAGCTCTCATTAATCAGTTGGCATCTCAAGCTCAAATGCTACCCTTGCCTGAGCTTATAGAGCACGTAGTGCATGAGAGCGGATTATTAGCCCACTATAAAAAAGATCGTGAAGGCGCAGACCGTTTAGAAAACTTACAAGAATTAGTGAATGCTGCGGCGGTTTTTGTGAATGAAGAAGGCTTAGCTGAAGAAGTGGCCGGACGTCTTCCTGTTAGCCTAGGCACTGAGGCGCAAATAGATGATCAGGGCAACCCTGTATTAGCGGCCATGTCACCATTAGGTGCTTTTTTAACGCACGCTTCTTTAGAGGCCGGTGATAATCAAGCGCAAGCTGGTCAAGCGGCGGTGCAGTTGATGACCATTCATGCAGCTAAAGGCCTAGAGTTTGATGCGGTGTTTATTACGGGCTTAGAAGAGGGTTTATTTCCACATGAAAACAGTTTAGCTGAGCTTGATGGTTTAGAAGAAGAGCGTCGTTTAATGTATGTGGCTCTCACGCGTGGCCGTAAACGCGTGTATATAACCTTAGCGCAAAGCCGTATGTTGCACGGTAAAACACGTTATGCTACGCGTTCACAGTTTTTAGATGAGCTCCCTGATGAAAACCTCAAATGGCTTACTCCTCGTCAAGCGGCTCCCGTGGTAGCCAGCTCTTGGACAGGTGGTTTTGGTCGTGGCGGGGCGTCTTGGGATAAGGCTAAGCAAAACTACGGTGGAGTGCCGCCTGCTATGGCAGCTAGCGGCGTTATTGTGGGTGATCAGCATTTTCGTATAGGCCAAGGCGTGAACCATGCTAAATTTGGTGAAGGCACGGTGCTCACATTAAGTGGGAGTGGTAATGAAGCCCAAGCCCAAATTCATTTCCGTGATGCCGGTACCAAGACCTTGGCCTTAGGCATTGCTAAGCTGGATATTATTACGGGCGGTTAGTCAAGGGCTTCAATTTGCTCTTGGAGCTCCAGCCAATTTTCTTCATTATCCTCTAAGGCTTTACTGAGCTCCCCGTGCTCCATTAAGAGCACGGGGCGTTCATCTTTAAAGTTGTCACCATAAAACTCTGGATCTGCCATGAGTTCGTCGAGTTCATGCAGACGGGCGCGTTGCTGATCCATCTGTTTTTCTAATTGGTTTACTTTCTTTTCTAAAGGTCTGCGTAAGACGGCTGTCTTTTGTCTGGCCTCGGCTTCTAGACGGCGCTGGGTGCGACGATCTATCACCGGTTCATTGTCTTCAGTTTGCACATTAGAAGACTTGTTATTACTGGTACGCATGGCAGTTGCACGAGTGAGTAACCAATCGCGATAGTCTTCAAGGTCTCCGTCAAACTCAGAAACAGCGCCGTCAGCCACTATCCAGAAGTTATCAACGGTAGAGCGTAGCAGCTGTCTATCGTGTGATACCACTAAAACACTGCCTTCATACTCAGCTAACGCGGCGGCTAAGGCTTCGCGAGTTTCTACGTCTAAATGGTTGGTGGGCTCATCCAATAATAATAGATTAGGCTTAAACCAAACCACGAGTGCCAAGGCTAAACGAGCTTTTTCGCCACCAGAAAAACCAGCAGTGGAGTTTGTTGCCATATCTCCACTAAAAGCAAAGCGGCCCAAATAGTTGCGTAATTCCTGTTCACGTACTTCAGGAGCGATACGTTGCAAATGCTGTATGGGGCTCAGTTCGGCATCAATCATATCAAGTTGATGCTGAGCAAAATAACCAATTTCTAAGCGTGCTGATGGGAGGAACTCGCCTGTTAAAGGGTTGATTTCACCTGCTAAGGTTTTAATGAGGGTACTTTTACCGGCACCATTCATGCCTAAAATACCAATGCGGCTGCCACTACGTACATCTACGTTTACATTATGTAGAATGGTTTTAGTTTCAGGTTGACTGTAACCTAAATCAGTATGTATTAGACGCAGTAGCGGGTCAGGCATAGACTCAGGTGTGGGGAGGGAGAATTGTACCTCGGCATCAAAACGTACGGGGGCCAGTTCTTGCATCCTAGCTAAAGCTTTAACACGGCTTTGAGCTTGTTTGGCTTTGGTGGCTTTGGCTTTAAAACGATCAATAAAGCTTTGTAGGTGCGCCACTTCTTTTTGTTGCTTTTCCCAAGCAAACTGGTCTTGACGCAAACGTTCCGCTCGTTGGGTTAAAAAGTTGCTGTAATTACCACGATATTTTATTAATTGTTGCTGATCAAAATGTAGTATGTGGGTGGTAGTGGCATCTAAAAATTCGGTATCATGCGAAATAATCAGTACGGTGCCAGGGTAAGATTGTAACCAACGCTCTAGCCAGAGCATGGCATCTAAATCTAAGTGGTTGGTGGGTTCATCAAGCAGCAGTAGATCTGAAGGAGCCATCAGCGCTCTAGCTAAAGCTATACGCATTTGCCAGCCGCCTGAAAATTGTCCTACGGGTTGCAGCCACTGATCAGGCCTAAAGCCTAAGCCCGCCAATAACTGTTCAGCGCGTGAGGGGGCCGTCCACGCATCGGCTTCAATCAGCGCCGTTTCTAAGGCGGCAATGGCATTGCCATCGTCGTCTGAGGTTTGGGCGCGCTGGGACTGTAGTTCACGTAAATGCGTGTCGCCATCAATCACAAATTCACGTGCAGGTCTATCTCTTTCAGTGATCTCTTGCTCTACACTGGCCAAACGCCAACGTGCAGGCATATCAAGTAGTCCGCTGTCAGGTTCTATTTGGTGCTGAATCAGCGCAAATAAACTGGTTTTACCGGCGCCATTACGTCCTACTATACCTACTCGCTCTTGGGGGTTTATAACGAAGCTCGTATTTTGGAGTAAAACTTTAACGCCACGGCGTAGTCCCAGATCAGTTGCGCGAATCACGGAGTATCCTTTCTTTGTAAGTTAGGTTAATTGGGTTTTATGTAGTAGCAGTATTTGATCATCTGCATTTTCAGTACTGAGCCACATGGGGTCTAAGTGAGGGAAGGCAGCGCAAAAGTGTGCGTACTCATGGCCTATTTCTAAGAGTAAGAAACCCTCATCATTCAGGTGCTCAGCAGCTTGCGCTATAATAGTGCGTATTAGATCCATGCCATCATCACCACCCGCCAAGGCCATGCGTGGCTCATGCAAGTACTCGGCAGGCAGCGCTTGCATAGAGCTTTCATTCACATAAGGTGGATTAGAGATAATAATATCGTACTTTTTACCTTGTACTGCCGTGTATAAATCACTGTGAAGTACGTGCACGCGGTCTTCTAAGTCATAATCGGCAATGTTTTGCTGGGCTATATTTAAAGCAGCGGTAGAGAGGTCCACGCCATCAACTTGGGCATGAGGGAAAGTCAGTGCTGCTAAAATGGCTAAACAGCCTGAACCCGTACATACGTCTAATACCGCATTAATGGCAGTAGGGTCCTCTACCCAAGGCGCCAATTGTGTGCTGAGTAACTCAGAAATAGGCGAGCGCGGGACGATGCAGTCTGGGCTAACTCTAAAACGTAAACCTTGGAGCCACGCTTCACCAGTAATATAGGCTGCAGGTAAGCGTTCTTCGCAGCGGCGTTGCACTAATTGAATAAAATCAGTGCGTTCAGTCTGCGTGGTGGCAGCATCTAAATAGGGCTCTAATTGATCTAAAGGTAAGTGTAGGCTGTGTAAGAGCAGGTAGATAGCTTCGTCCCAGGCATTATCACTGCCATGGCCAAATTGAAGTTGATGGCGGTTAAACTGGCTCATAGTCCAGCGTAATAGGTCACGCACGGTGCGTAGCTCATGAACGGCATCTATATAAGGGGGAGGGAGGGTTGCCACAGGTAGAATCCTAGCCGAAAAAGGGAAAAAAAAATCCCTTGCTGCATAGATGCTAACAAAGGATTGTTTTTTGGTGCGAACGGAGAGACTCGAACTCTCACACCTCTCGGCGCCAGAACCTAAATCTGGTGCGTCTACCAATTCCGCCACGTTCGCTTGGTGCGTAAAGATAAAATTATAATTCAATAAAATAATATTGTAAAGATATTTTTACCTGTTGTTTTCTTTTTTGCGAGTGTATTACTGCAAAAAAATAATATTAACCTAATATGGGATGGCTGTCTAGTTGTTTTTCACGAAGAAATAAGAAAGTAGAGATTGAAGCCATGTTAAAACACAGGTACTCTTATACTTTGTGATGGTTGAGTGTTATAAATACTACTCACAGCTATTCATATATTTTCACACATATTTTACCAGAGCTATAGGTATATACGGTAAAATACATTTTTTTAAACCATTCATTTATATAGGTCTCTAATGCAGCCCGAGGTTGAAATTCTGTCCGGTTTGGAGCGCCGCATCGATGTGGCTATCTCCACAGCTGATGTCGAAAAAGAAGTCCAGACACAACTTAAACGTGTAGCGCGTACTGCCAAAATCCAGGGTTTTCGCCCAGGAAAAGCACCGCTATCCATTGTAGAGCGTAGCCACGGCGCTGGCATTCGCTACGACGCCATTAATAATGAGCTAGGTAAAGCATTAGATAGTGCCATTGAAAAAAGCGGTCTACGTATTGCTGGTGCACCTTCAGTAGAAGGTAAAGAAGACGCGCCAGAAGGTTCTATGGTGTTTAGTGCTACGTTTGAGGTTTATCCTGAAATCACACTACCTGAGCTGTCTGAGTTAGAGGTGACTCGTAGCCAGATTGAGGTAGGAGATGAGGATGTAGAGCGCACTATAGATATTCTACGTAAACAACGTGCTAATTACGAAGCCCGTGAAGACCGAGCCGCTCAAGAGGAAGATCGTGTTACGCTTGACTTTGTTGGTACTATAGATGGTGTAGCCTTTGAAGGTGGTTCAGCTGAAGGCTTTAGTTTCGTACTTGGCCAAGGCCGTATGTTGCCTGAGTTTGAAGAGGCGGCTACAGGCTTAAAAGCCGGTGAAGAGAAAGTCTTTACCTTAGATTTCCCCGAAGATTACGGTAGTGAAGAAGTGGCTGGTAAAACAGCGGAGTTCACTATTAAAATCACTGAAGTTGCTGAGCCACAGTTACCTGAGCTGAATGACGAATTCGCTAAAGAGCTAGGTCAAGCAGAAGGGGATATAGAAGCGTTATTAGCTGATGTACGTGCCAATATTGAGCGTGAAGCCAAATCTCGTGTAGATGCTAAAACTAAAGCCAGTGTGATGGAAGCTTTATTGGCTGCTACTGAGTTTGATGCACCTAAAGCTTTGGTTGCTAACGAGGTTAAAAATCGTATAGCCATGGCGCGTGAAGAGCTTAAAGAGCGTGGTTTACCAAATGCTGATGATATGCCTATTCCTGAGGAGGTTTTCCAAGAGGAAGCTGAGCGTCGCGTACGTTTAGGTTTATTACTTGCTGAACTGGTTGAAAGCGCTGACCTAAAAGCTACACCAGAACAAGTTCGTGAGCGCATCGAAGAGTTTGCACAAAATTACGAGCAGCCTGAGCAAGTCATCAGCTATTATTTATCTGACCCTCAGCGTCACGCTGAAATCGAAGCTATTGTGCTGGAAGACAATGTGGTTGCCCACGTTGTGGCTGCAGCCAAGGTGACCGATGAAGACGTAGACTTTGAGCAATTAATGGGAAATAACTAATGTCGTCTAGTTTTATCGACTTCTATGCTTCTATGCACGGTGGGCAGTCTGTAACCCCTTCGGGTTTAGGCTACATTCCTATGGTGGTTGAGCAGTCTGGCCGCGGAGAGCGTTCTTATGATATTTATTCACGCTTATTGCGTGAGCGCATTATCTTTTTGGTTGGGCCGGTACATGATCACTCCGCTAACTTAATTGTGGCGCAGTTATTATTCCTAGAGTCGGAAAACCCAGAGAAAGATATCTCGCTATACATTAACTCGCCTGGCGGTTCAGTATATGCGGGTATGGCTATCTTTGATACGATGCAGTTTGTCCAGCCTGAGGTGGCGACCTTGTGCACAGGGATGGCAGCAAGTATGGGGGCTTTTTTATTGGCTGCTGGTCAAAAAGAAAAGCGTTTTGCCTTGCCTAATTCTCGTATTATGATTCACCAGCCGTCTGGTGGTGCTCAAGGTCAGGCGTCAGATATTCAAATTCAAGCTAAGGAAATCTTAAGCCTGCGTGAGCGTCTTAATCAGATTTTGGCTGATAAAACTGGCCAAACCATTGATCAAATCGCGTTAGATACCGAACGTGATCGTTTTATGGATTCGGATGAAGCCGTGACGTATGGCATCATTGATAAGGTGCTAACACATCGTTCAGACGATATTTAAAGGGGAGGCAGCGGGCTTATCTTGTATTGATTAGTCCGTTGCTACCTTATTTGCCATTTGCGGCTTGCCGCTCTTTTAATGACTGTATATATTTATGTCCGACAAACATTCGGCCGATGATAAAGCCTTACATTGCTCCTTTTGTAATAAATCTCAAACTGAGGTCACCAAGCTGATTTCAGGGCCTGGGGCGGTCTATATTTGCAATGAGTGTATTAGTCTTTGCAATGAAATGATCATTGAGGAAAATCAAGAGCAGACCGCAACGGAATTATTAGGCTCAAAATTACCCACACCTCAAGAAATTAAAACTTTTCTTGATGATTACGTGATTGGTCAAGATCAACCCAAGCGCAACTTAGCGGTGGCCGTCTACAATCATTACAAACGCATTCAACATACCGGTAGTGGTGGTGGTGATGATGGGGTAGAGTTATCTAAGAGTAATATTTTACTCATAGGTCCCACGGGTTCGGGTAAAACCTTACTCGCTCAAACCTTAGCCCGCATGCTTAAAGTGCCTTTTGTGATGGCAGATGCAACCACGTTAACTGAGGCCGGTTATGTGGGTGAAGACGTTGAAAACATCGTACAAAAATTACTGCAAGCTTGCGATTACGATGTAGATAAAGCACAGCACGCTATTATCTATATTGATGAAATAGATAAAATTTCACGTAAAGCGGACAACCCTTCCATTACTCGCGACGTCTCTGGAGAGGGTGTGCAGCAAGCGTTATTAAAAATAATCGAAGGTACAGTAGCTTCTGTACCTCCTCAAGGTGGGCGTAAACACCCAAATCAAGACTTCATTCAAGTGGATACCACTAATATTCTTTTTGTAGTGGGTGGAGCCTTTGATGGTTTAGAGAAAGTGATTCAAAACCGTACAGAAAAGTCCGGTATAGGTTTTGGCGCGAATGTAAGCGCAAAAAGTGAGCGTGGCGTAGGAGAGCTTTTTTCAGAAGTGGAGCCAGAGGACCTTATTAAGTTTGGTTTAATACCAGAATTAGTGGGGCGTCTACCTGTAGTGACTACCTTAGAAGAGCTCGATGAGTCAGCCCTAATTCGTATATTAACTGAACCGCGTAATGCTTTAGTCAAACAGTTTCAAAAACTCTTAGAGCTTGAGGAAGTAGAGCTGGAAATCGAAGATGAGGCTTTACAAGCTATAGCTCAAGCGGCTATTGCACGTCGTACCGGAGCGCGTGGCTTACGTTCTATTGTTGAAAAATCATTATTAGACACCATGTATGAGTTACCCTCATTAGAAAATGTTAGTAAAGTGGTGCTAACTAAAGAAGCTGTAGAGGGTAAAACGAAACCAACATTAGTTTTTAATGATGGTACAAAACAAGTCGCAGCTACGCCTCATAATGCTGTTGCCTAACAATTAGTCCTGTTTTTACTCAAAAAGACTTGAAATAATCAAGATCGCCACAATGTGTAATGCAGAAGCTAGAGCTAGAAGGGGAAGCGATCTTGCTTCCCCTTCTAGTCTGTAGGTAATTAAAAGGAAATTACTATGTCTGCAAGCCAGATTTTATCTATGGAATCCACGGAACTCCCTTTATTGCCATTACGTGATGTAGTGGTGTTTCCGCATATGGTGATTCCGCTATTTGTTGGACGGTCTCGCTCCATCAAAGCCTTAGAGTTGGCTATGGAGTCGGGCAATACTATCTTATTAGTGGCTCAAAAAACAGCAAGTAAAGACGAGCCCACTGTTGATGATATGTATGAAATTGGCTGTGCCGCTACGATTTTACAAATGCTAAAGCTCCCTGATGGCACCGTTAAAGTGCTAGTAGAAGGGGTAGAGCGTGCTCGGGTACAGCAAGTTATTGATAACGAAACACACTTTAGTGGTCAAGCCATAGCAGTGGAATCTGCTGAAGAAGCACCCGCTGAGGCTGAGGCATTACGCCGTGCGGTGGTGGCGCAATTCGAACAATACGTCAAACTCAATAAAAAAATACCACAAGAGATTTTGACATCATTGAGTGCTATAGACGAAGCGAGTCGTTTGGCCGATACGGTCGCCGCTCATCTACCACTTAAGTTAGAGCAGAAGCAGCACATGCTAGAGTCTGTGGCTGTGGTCGAACGTTTAGAAGCGTTATTGGCGCAGTTAGAGACTGAGATTGACATACTCCAAGTTGAAAAACGCATTCGTGGTCGCGTTAAAAAGCAAATGGAGAAAAGCCAGCGTGATTACTACTTAAACGAGCAAGTTAAAGCCATTCAGAAAGAGCTGGGTGATGGCGAAGACGGCGCAGAAATTGAAGAAATTGAAACGCGTCTAGCGGATGCTAAGTTGCCTAAAGAAGCACTTAAAAAAGCTGAAGCTGAGTTAAAAAAGCTGAAAATGATGTCGCCTATGTCGGCAGAGGCTACAGTAGTACGCAATTACTTAGACACATTGATTGATTTACCATGGCGCAAGCGTAGTCGCATTAATAACTCATTAGATAATGCGCAAAAAGTGCTAGATGCCGATCATCACGGTTTAGAAAAAGTAAAAGAGCGTATTGTAGAGTACTTAGCCGTACAGCAGCGGGTGTCTAAGCTCAAAGCGCCTATTATTTGTTTAGTAGGGCCTCCGGGTGTAGGTAAAACCTCACTTGGGCAGTCTATAGCTAAAGCTACTAACCGTAAGTACATTCGTATGGCTTTGGGTGGTGTGCGTGACGAGGCGGAAATTCGCGGTCACCGTCGTACGTATATTGGTTCTATGCCAGGCAAAATCATCCAAAATATGGGTAAAGTGGGTGTACGTAACCCCTTATTCCTGTTAGATGAGATTGACAAAATGGGAGCTGATTTCCGCGGTGATCCGTCTTCGGCCTTATTAGAGGTCTTAGATCCTGAGCAAAACCACACGTTTCAAGACCATTACTTAGAGGTGGATTTTGATCTGTCTGATGTGATGTTCGTGGCTACTAGTAATACCTTAAACATTCCGCCGGCACTATTAGACCGTATGGAAGTCATTCGTTTATCGGGTTATACCGAGGACGAAAAGGTAAATATTGCTTTCAAGCATTTAATACCAAAGTTGATGAAAAACAATGGTGTTAAAAAAGGTGAAATGCAAATTGAAGAAGAAGCGGTACGCGATATTGTGCGCTACTACACACGTGAGGCAGGTGTTCGTTCCTTAGAGCGTGAAATCAGCAAAGTGTGTCGTAAAGTGGTACACGAAACATTGAGCTTGGGTCTGAAAAAAGGCGAGAAGGCCGATGTGATTGTGATCAATAGCGAAAACCTTAATGATTACTTGGGTGTACGCCGTTATGACTTTGGTGTTGCTTTGACTGAAAACAAGGTCGGCCAAGTCACGGGCTTAGCTTGGACTGAAGTAGGTGGTGATTTACTCACCATTGAAGTTGCGGACGTACCAGGTAAAGGGCAAATACAACGTACAGGCTCTATTGGTGACGTGATGAAGGAGTCGGTAGAAGCGGCTCGTACGGTAGTACGTGCACGGGCGCAACAGTGGGGCATTGCTGATCCGGTGTTTGAGAAGCGAGATATACACGTTCACTTTCCAGACGGCGCCACTCCTAAAGATGGCCCTTCAGCCGGTATTGCTATAACCACAGCTATAGTGTCTTCTTTAACCGGTATTCCTATACGTGCTGATGTCGCCATGACAGGTGAGATTACCTTGCGTGGTGAGGTATTAGAAATTGGTGGTCTGAAAGAGAAGTTGTTGGCAGCACAGCGCGGTGGTATTAAAACCGTGATGATCCCTGAGCAAAACGTCAAAGACTTAGCTGAGATTCCTGATAACGTGAAAAACACCTTGGAGATTATTCCAGTACGTTGGATAGATCGCGTTTTAGAGGTCGCTTTAGAAAATATGCCTGTGCCATTGTCTGATGAGGAATTAGCACGCATTACAGCTGAAGCCGTAGCCGCTAAGGTGTCTGCAGGTGAAGCGGGTGTGACCAAGCATTAATTAATCATGGGGGCCTAGCCCCCATAATTAATGAAATGCCTGATCCCTAATCAGTCCTACTGCAATGCCTTCTAAAGTGAAGTCATCTTGAGAGGTGATAATAATAGGTTCAAAATCGGGGTTTTCAGGTAATAGCGCTATTTTTTTATCTATATGTTGTAAGCGCTTAACGGTAACCTCATCACCAAGTCTAGCTACTACAATTTGCCCATGACGCGCCTCAGAGGTTTTTTTAACGGCGAGTAAGTCGCCTTCTAAAATGCCAGCATCACGCATACTAAGGCCGCGTACACGCAGTAAGTAGTCAGCAGGTTGGCTAAATAAAGAAGGCTCAATATCAATCTCTCGTTCTATGTGTTCAGAGGCTAATATAGGGCTACCCGCAGCTACTCGACCTATAATAGGCAAGGAAGGCTTATTCGTTTCTTCTGAGTCTATTAGAAGGCGTATACCGCGCGAAGTACCCGCTATTAATTCTATAGCGCCTTTGCGAGCAAGTGCTTTAAGGTGATCTTCAGCAGCATTAGCCGATTTAAAACCAAAGATGCGTGCTATCTCTGCGCGCGTTGGAGGAAAGCCCGTACGTTGAGTTTCAGTACGGATTAAATCATAGACTTGTTGTTGACGTGCGGTAAGTTTCACAAAGCACCTATTGGACTGGAGTTATATACAGCCCAATTGTCAGTTAAAAGTGTAAAAAAATCAAGGGAATTAAGGCGTTATGTCTTAGTTCCCTTGATTTTATTTTCTTTTTTGATGTATTAACGTAATACGCGAGCAATAGCCGCTGCTACGGTATCTATATTAGTATCGTTCAACGCTGCTACACAGATGCGTCCCGTGTCTAATATATAAATAGCATCTTCATCACGCAGTTTTTGCACTTGAGGTTGTGTGAGACCTGAATAAGAAAACATACCATTTTGCTCTAGAACAAAATCCATGTTTTGTTCTACGCCGTGCTCTTTAAGTTTGGCTACTAGCTGATGACGCATCTGCTTAATGCGTTCACGCATATGGCGGAGTTCACCTTGCCATTGTTGTAGCAACGGTTGATTGTTAAATATGGTGCTGATGATTTTTGCCCCATGGGTGGGAGGGTTTGAGTAATTAGTGCGTGCTAAACGTTTTAACTGGCTTAATACCCGTGGGCTTTGTTCGGCATCCGTGGTGAGCACAGTGAGTGCACCCACGCGCTCACCATACAAAGCAAAGGATTTAGAAAAAGAAGAGCTAATTAGCATAGGGATTTGGCGTTGCGCCAGCATACGTACAGCTGCGGCATCTTCTTCTAAGCCTGCACCAAAGCCTTGGTAAGCAATATCCATAAAAGGAATATGTTGTTTAGCTACTAGTATGTCGGCAATTTGTTGCCATTGTTCAAAGGTTGGGTCTATGCCTGTGGGGTTGTGACAGCAGGCATGTAACACCACAATGCTTTGAGCGGGCAGTTGCTCTAACGCTTGCAACATACCTTCTAGGTCTAAGCCTTTGGTATGGGGGTTGTAGTAAGGGTATTCAACTACTTCAAAGCCGGCATTTTCAAATAACGCGCGGTGGTTTTCCCAGCTAGGATTGCTAATAGCCACTTTGGCGTTAGGAATTAAGGTTTTCAAAAAGCTAGCACCCACTTTAAGGGCACCAGTGCCACCTAAGCTTTGGATAGTTACAGCACGACCAGCAACAATAGCTTCAGCCTCAGCACCCAGGAGCAGATGTTGAGCGCCTAAATTATAAGAACTCATGCCATCTATGGGTAAATAACCTCGGGCAGCCGGTTGCTCGGCTAGTTGTTGCTCTACGGTAGCTACCGACGGCAGTAAAGGCATAGAGCCTTGCTCGTTATAATAAACGCCTACACCTAGATTGACCTTGTGAGCGCGGGAATCGGCATTGAATTGTTCATTGAGGCCAAGAATTGGGTCACGTGGCGCTTGGCTAACGCTGTTAAATAGGGAAGTCATAGTTGAATAATAAGAGGGGGTAAACAGAAGCGGGCAAATGCCCGAAAATTAATGTGATAATAGAAGTATCTACTAATGTGGGGGCAGTATGCAAACCTTTACACCGCAATTTGTTCAATATCCGAATAGTCCATTTCAATTATTTCAGCCTTATCCACCTGCTGGCGACCAGCCTGCAGCTATAGATCAATTGATAGAAGGACTGGAAGATGGACTGATGTACCAAACCCTGTTAGGTGTGACAGGCTCTGGTAAAACCTTCACCATGGCGAATGTAATTGCACGCAGTGGCAGGCCAGCCATTGTGTTGGCGCCAAATAAAACGTTAGCTGCGCAGCTGTATGCGGAGATGCGCGAGTTTTTCCCTAAAAATGCCGTTGAATACTTTGTTTCTTACTATGATTATTATCAACCGGAAGCCTATGTGCCTTCACGAGATTTATTCATAGAAAAAGATTCTTCCATTAACGAGCACATAGAGCAGATGCGTTTATCTGCTACTAAGAGCTTATTAGAACGTCCTGACACCATTATTGTGGGCTCTGTGTCGTGTATTTACGGTATAGGTAACCCGGCGGATTATCATGCTATGGTGCTCACCTTGCGCGTAGGTGATGAAATAGGACGTCAAGAGTTGTTGGCGCGTTTGGTTTCTATGCAGTACGAGCGCAATGATACGGATTTTGAGCGCGGTATGTTTAGAGCTCGAGGTGAAATTATTGATGTTTTCCCAGCGGAAAATGCTGAACAAGCTTTACGCGTCACCTTATTTGATGATGAAATTGAAGAGCTAGCCTTATTTGATCCGCTCACCGGTAAAGTGCAACAAGAGTTGCCTCGTTTTACGGTTTATCCCGGCTCTCATTTTGTCACACCACGTGAGACGGTATTACGCGCAGTAGAAACCATTAAAGAGGAGCTTAAGGAGCGTTTAGCGCACTTAACAGAGCAAGGCATGCTTGCGGAAGCACAGCGCTTAGAGCAACGCACCCGATTTGATTTGGAAATGATGCATGAGCTGGGTTTTTGTAAGGGTATTGAAAACTATTCGCGTCATTTATCAGGCGGCAAAGCCGGCGATCCTCCCCCCACGTTAATTGATTATTTACCTAAAAATGCCATTATGTTTATTGATGAAAGTCACGTCACTATGGGGCAAATTGGTGGTATGTATAAAGGGGATAGATCGCGCAAAAGTACTTTAGTGGAGTTTGGTTTTAGGCTGCCCTCGGCTTTAGATAATCGTCCACTCAAAATGGAAGAGTTTGAAGCGCGTATGTCGCAAACTGTGTTTGTGTCTGCGACGCCTGCAGCGTATGAGCAACGTCATGCAGATCAAGTGGTTGAGCAAGTGGTGCGCCCTACGGGCTTAGTTGATCCCGAAGTGGAGGTGCGTCCTGCCATTACACAAGTGGACGATGTGTTGTCTGAGATTCATAAACGGGTAGCCCGTCAAGAGCGTGTATTGATCACTACGTTG
This sequence comes from Paenalcaligenes sp. DL 309, assembly GCF_057475285.1. Lineage (NCBI taxonomy): Bacteria > Pseudomonadati > Pseudomonadota > Betaproteobacteria > Burkholderiales > Alcaligenaceae > Paenalcaligenes > Paenalcaligenes sp. DL 309. The sequence goes on along the minus strand of NZ_JBYBKW010000001.1, from coordinate 89,899 downwards.
ACCAAACGCATGGCTGAAGACTTGAGTGATTTCTTGGCTGAGCATGGCGTAAAAGTGCGCTATTTGCATTCCGATATTGATACTGTTGAGCGCGTGGAAATTATTCGTGATTTGCGCCTAGGTGTGTTTGATGTGTTGGTAGGTATTAACTTATTGCGTGAAGGCTTAGATATACCTGAGGTATCTTTGGTGGCTATCTTGGATGCCGATAAAGAAGGTTTCTTACGCTCAGAGCGCAGTTTGATACAAACCATAGGTCGCGCTGCACGAAATTTACATGGCCATGCGATTCTATATGCAGATCGTATTACCGAGTCCATGCGTAAAGCCATGGATGAAACGGAACGTAGACGAGAAAAGCAATTACAGTTCAATATAGATCACGGCATTGTGGCACGTGGTGTTAATAAAGCGGTTAGAGAATTAATTGATGGCATTATTGCCCCGCATCAAGCTGCTGTTGAAAGCTTAGAAGACATTTCTTTAGATGTGCTCAAAGATGAGAAATCGTTAGCACGTGAGCTAAAACGCTTAGAGAAGCAAATGCTAGACCACGCTAAAAACTTAGAGTTTGAAGCAGCAGCACAAACCAGAGATCAGCTGCGTCGTCTTAAAGAGCAGGCGTTACTCGCATAAAGGAATTAACGAATAAATCACGCAAATCCTTACTAATTTAATGGGTATTTGTTATACTGGACTAAATTAGTCGGGTATAGCTTTATGTGCTTGTGCCGACATAAACAAATTAACTCAAGGATTCCGATTATGCGTTTAACTACTAAAGGGCGTTTTGCAGTCACAGCTATGATAGACTTGGCTTTACGTCAGCAAAGCGGGCCGGTTACCTTAGCAAAAATTAGCGAGCGCCAAAGCATTTCCTTGTCGTATTTAGAGCAGCTATTTGGCCGCTTACGTCGTCATGAGTTAGTTGATAGCACACGAGGCCCAGGGGGCGGTTATAGCTTGGCGCGTTTAGCTAGACACATTACTGTTGCTGATATTATTTTTGCAGTGGATGAGCCTTTAGATGCTACTAAGTGTGGCGGTAAGGGTGATTGCGAGATTGATGCAGACGGAAATCGTATCCAATGCATGACGCATGAGCTTTGGGCTACCTTAAGTCGCAAGATGGTGGATTACCTAGACTCTGTATCGTTACAAGATTTAGTTGATCAACAGCGTATGCGTCAACTAGAAGCTTCGGTGCGTAAACAGCAAAAGCAAAATGGTACGGCTTCTAAAACCCATCCCCTTAACCCTTACCCAGCTGCTAGCTAATCAATATAAAGTTGGAGTTTATCTTGTCCACATCCAATCCTGTTTATTTGGACTACGCTGCCACCACCCCCATAGACAAACGTGTTTTAGAGCAAATGCTCCCATGGTTAACCATGAATTTTGGTAACCCGGCTTCTACGAGTCACGCCTACGGCTGGGCAGCTGAAGAGGCGGTAGAAAAGGCACGGGCTCAGGTGGCGGATCTAATCGGAGCGCATCCGCGTGAGATTGTTTGGACTTCCGGGGCTACGGAGTCAAACAATCTAGCCATAAAAGGCGCCGCACAAGCTTATGCTCATAAGGGTAAGCATCTGATTACGGTTAAAACAGAGCACAAAGCGGTTTTAGACCCTATGGAATACCTACAGACCCAAGGCTTTGAGGTAAGTTATTTAGATGTGAATGCCGAGGGGTTAATAGACATTAATGAGCTCCAAGCCACCATACGCCCGGATACGATTTTAATTTCCATTATGGCAGTAAATAATGAGATTGGAGTCATTCAGGATCTTTCTGCTATTGCCGATTTATGTGCAGAACATAATATTTTGTTTCATGTAGATGCTGCTCAGGCGGCTGGTAAAATTGAATTAAACGTAAATGATTTAGCCATTGATTTAATCTCATTTTCTGGCCATAAAGTGTATGCGCCTAAAGGCATAGGCGCTTTGTATGTACGGCGTAAACCGCGAGTGCGTCTCATAGCGCAGATTCATGGTGGGGGCCACGAGCGTGGCCATCGCTCAGGCACTTTAGCTACCCATCAAATTGTGGGTATGGGCGAGGCTTTTGCATTAGCAAAAGCGGAAATGGCGGCAGACAATGCACGTATTGCAGCGTTACAAAAAAAATTGTGGCAAGGTTTATCTGAGGCTCTACCTCAAATTTATTTAAATGGTTCGGTCGCACAGCGGGTGCCTCACAATTTGAATGTTAGCTTTGCAGGCATAGAAGGTGAGGCCTTAATGATGTCTTTACAGCGGTTGGCATTATCGAGCGGCTCTGCCTGTAGCTCAGCCAGTTTAGAGCCTTCTTATGTGCTTACAGCCTTAGGGCGTGATGATCAATTAGCGCATAGTGCGTTGCGTATTAGTTTAGGGCGTCAAAGTACGGAAGCTGATGTGGTGATTGCTTTAGATGAGATCATTACCCAGGTAAATAGGTTACGTGCATTATCACCTGTGTGGGGGGCTTAATTATGGCCGCTTATTCGGACGCTATTATGTCTCGTTTTATGCATACACAATATGCCTATAAGGAGATGGAGCTTGATGACAGTGCTCAGCCCTTTTATTATAAAGTGAGTGTAGGCGCTCAAGAGCAAGGGGCGATGCTTAGCCTTTTTGTGCGTGTAGATGCACAAACAGAAAAAATCATCAGTGCTGAGTTTCAAATGTATGGCTGCGGAGCGTGCATTGCCGTGGCTGATGTTTTATGTGAGCGTTTGATTGGTTTAAACTTAGGGCAATTGCAGTCTTTTAATACTCAAGAGTTGGCCATAGAGCTTGAGTTGCCTATGGTAAAAATGCATTGCACTTGGTTAGCTAGCGAGGCGCTAGAGAAAATTACCATAGCGTGGCAATCAGCTAGCGCTAGTCATTCATAATTTAAAGAGGTTTTTTATGTCTATTACACTTACCCCTCAAGCAGCTGATCATATTAATAAGCACCTTGAAAAACGTGGTGCTGGCATAGGCCTGCGCTTAGGTGTACGTTTAACAGGATGTTCAGGTATGGAGTATCAGGTGGATTACGTTGATGAGAGCACGGACGCTGATCATATTTTTGAAGATCAGGGCATTAAAGTGTTTGTTGATCCACGTAGCTTGCCTTTTGTGGACGGTACACGCGTAGACTATAAGCGGGAAGGCTTAAGTTATGGCTTTAAGTTCGCGAACCCTAATGCCAAAGCTGCTTGTGGTTGCGGTGAATCTTTTACCGTTTAATCACTAAAAATCCAAAAAAAGCCCGATTAATCGGGCTTTTTTCTACTCCGCTTTACGTAAATGCGGGAATAAAATCACATCTCGAATACTGGCGCTATCAGTTAGCAACATGACCAACCGATCTATGCCAATACCGCATCCTCCTGTGGGTGGCATACCGTATTCTAGTGCCCGTATATAGTCCTCATCATAAAACATGGCTTCTTCGTCACCGGCATCTTTGGCCTCCACTTGTGCCAAAAAGCGTGCCGCTTGATCTTCAGGGTCATTCAACTCTGAGAAACCATTGGCAATTTCACGGCCGGTAATAAACAGTTCAAAACGCTCAGTAATCGTGTTGTCTTCGTCAGAAGCGCGAGCTAGGGGTGAAACCTCTACCGGATAGTCCACAATAAAGGTAGGATGCCATAACTTGGCTTCAGCGGTTTCTTCAAAAAGGGCGAGTTGTAGGGCGCCCACACCGGCATGCATAAAAGCCGGAGCATCCACATCAACTTTTTTGTTTTTCAGTTCGGCACGTAAAAAATCCGTATCGTGAAGCTGCTCGGTGCTGTAGTGAGGGAAGTACTTTTGAATGGCTTCCACTATGGTTAAACGATCAAAAGGTTGATCTAAACGTAAATCTTGCTCTTGATATTGCACATGAGCTGAGCCGGTATCACTGGCTGCAATCGCCGCATCACGCACCAAGTTTTCGGTGAAATCCATTAACCAGTGGTGGTTGGTGTAAGCCGCATAAAATTCCATCATAGTAAATTCTGGGTTATGACGGGGGCTTACGCCTTCGTTACGAAAATTACGATTAATCTCAAATACACGCTCAAAACCACCCACGACTAAACGCTTTAGATATAGCTCCGGTGCAATGCGTAAGTACATTTCCATATCCAGCGCATTATGGTGCGTTACAAAAGGCTTGGCTGCGGCTCCCCCTGGGATGGGGTGCAGCATGGGGGTTTCTACTTCCAAGAAGTTCGCCTCCACCATGTGCTCTCTGAGGCTGTTAATCACTTTGCTGCGAGCTAAAAAGGTATGACGCGTCTCTTCATTGATAATAAGATCTACGTAACGGTTCCTGTAACGCTGCTCTTGATCAGCTAAACCATGAAATTTATCAGGTAGGGGACGTAGTGATTTGGCGAGTATACGTAACTCGCTGACCTTAATTGAGAGTTCGCCTTTATTGGTTTTAAACATCTCACCGCTAACAGCTAAAATATCACCTATATCCCAGGTCTTGAATTGCTCATAGAGCGTTTCACCTAAGGTTTTTTTATCTAAATATAGCTGAATACGGCCACTGCTATCTTGTAGGGTAGCAAAGCTGGCGCGGCCCATCACACGTTTGAGCATCATACGACCTGCCACACTAACGATGCTGGGTGTGGCTGCTAAGCTTTCTTTGTCTTGCTCACCATACAGCTGGTGTAATTCAGCTGCTTGATTGCTGGGGGTGAAATCATTGGGATAAGCATTACCGGATTCGCGTAGTAAGTTAAGTTTTGCGCGGCGTTCGGTAATGAGATGGTTTTCGTCAACGGGAGTTGACTCAGGAGTAGAAGTCATGAGGCTAACAATTAAAAATAATGGCGAATGTCATCAATGGTTTTGGCACCAAAGTCATTACGCGTCAAATAATGGGCAATATGTTCTGCGGTAGTACTGGCAGAGCTAAGTTGTTGGTGTTGGTGCAATTGAATAAAACGATCGCGGTTTGGAAATAGCTCCACATCCATGTCACGAATTTCAGCTTGCATATCTGTATCTACCACACCTGGAGCTAAAGCAACGCAGCCCACGCTGGGGTGTTCAGTAGCTAAGGTTTGGGTGAAGTGGTCTACGGCGGCTTTAGTTGCTCCATATACGCCCCAACCTGGTACAGGGCCACGTCCAGCGCCTGAGGAAATGTTTAACACACGTCTGTCTGCGTTTTCTGGACTATGCGCTAAAAAGGTAGCCGTTAAACTCATTAGGCTGCCAATGTTTAATTGTAGCGCTTGAGCAATGGCATGGGGATCTTGCATTTGATGAGACTGTGCCATTGGGGCAACGGTGCCCGCATTATTAACTAGCCAGTAATGCTGAAGCTCTGTGTGTTGTGCAAGTAGCGATTGTAGTGCGCTAGCGGCTTGTTCAACCCCTTGTATGTGCGCTAAATCGGCGCTGATGTGCTTGTAAGAGGCCCCAGATTGATGGCAGAATGCGGCTAACTCAGGGTTATTACTACGTGAAATACCTATGAGCAAGGTGTTTTTTGTAGCTAATTGCTGTGCTAATGCCAAGCCTAGGCCACGTGATGAGCCACTGATAATAATGAGTTTTTGTATCATATCGCTTTTGCTTATACCCCTTGTTTAAGACTGGCTTCTATAAAAGGGTCTAGGTCGCCATCTAAGACTCGCTGGGTATTTGATATTTCCACATTGGTACGTAAATCTTTGATGCGGCTTTGATCTAGTACATATGAGCGAATTTGATGGCCCCAACCCACATCACTTTTTGCATCTTCCATTTTCTGCTGCTCGGCCATACGCTGACGCATTTCTAGTTCATATAAGCGTGAGCGCAGCATTTGCATGGCTTCAGCGCGGTTGCGGTGTTGTGATCTATCGTTTTGACATTGCACCACAATACCAGAAGGAGCGTGGGTGATACGCACAGCAGAGTCAGTTTTGTTCACGTGTTGACCACCCGCCCCGCTAGCACGGTAGGTGTCTACGCGCAAATCAGCAGGATTGATGTCTATCTCGAAAGAATCGTCAATTTCCGGATACACAAACACACTGCAAAATGAAGTATGGCGGCCATTAGATGAATCAAAAGGGCTTTTGCGCACTAGGCGATGTACGCCAGATTCGGTACGTAACAGGCCGTAAGCGTATTCGCCTTCAATTTTGATAGTGGCGGATTTTAAACCAGCCACCTCACCGTCAGAGTGCTCGAGTATTTCAACTTTAAAATCTTTATGTTCGGCATAGCGAGTATATTGACGTAACAGCATAGAGGCCCAATCTTGCGCTTCGGTACCTCCTGCGCCAGCTTGAATATCCATAAAACAGTTTAAATTATCCGCCGGGTTCGAAAACATACGCCGGAATTCAAATTCTTCTATACGTTTTTTAAGTTTAGTGCTGTCAGCCTCAATCGCTGCAATGGTTTCCGTGTCATCATCCATGGCTGCCAGCTCAAAAAGCTCTTTAGCATCGGATAATTGTTGTTCTATTTCATCTAAACCGTGCACCACATCTTCTAAGCTCTTTTTTTCACGGCCTAGCTCTTGGGCGTGTTCGTGGTCATCCCAAATATTTGGATTTTCAAACTCGGCATTAACTACGTGTAAGCGATGCGCTTTTTCATCGTAGTCAAAGATACCTCCGTAGTTCGGTAGTGCGCTCTAGATAATCATCTAATTGGGCTTCGAGTTGATTGAGACGTTCGGATTCCATGGACAATTCCTATACTGAATTCTAAGAGTTAAAAATACAAAAGCCATGGTAGCGATCCATGGCTTGAGTGATTTCATTTAGCATGTTGCTGCATTGCATTGTAATTGCGTCAGACCTTCGCTACATAAAAAATTAACGGCGGCGACGATTTTGCTGATTACCACCACCAGTAGGCTGATGAGTGCGTTTAGGTAAATGACGAAAAGTAATACGACCTTTAGTTAAATCATAAGGTGACATTTCTAATGTAACCTGATCTCCTGCTAAGATACGTATGTGGTGCTTACGCATTTTACCGCCTGTATAGGCAATCACAGAGTGACCGTTCTCTAGCGTAACGCGAAAACGTGAATCGGGTAATACTTCAGTAACAGAACCTTGCATTTCAAGTAGTTCTTCTTTTGACATATAGTAAATCCTTATAAAATTATCAATCTATCTATTTTACGCGAAAACGCTTTATGAGTCAATGGTTTACGCGCTGCTAGATACTTTTGTCATGGGATTAGAGGGTGATTAACTATATAATTCTTTCGAATTCTAATTATTTCAACTATTTCAATTATTTATCAGCAGTGTGTGATCTGCTTTTTGCTTTAAAGGTGCAGCATGAGTCAAAAATTAACGCCTACTGCAGTATTGCTGTTGGTGACCGCAACGTTTTTGTGGGCAGGTAATGCGGTTGTAGGGCGCGCAATTAGTGATATGGTGCCACCTATTACGTTGAACTTCATACGCTGGTCTATTGCTTTTTGTATATTGGCGTTATTTGGCGGGAAAATCCTCCGTAAAGACAGCGCTTTATGGCGTAATTGGCGTGAGTATGCCTTGTTAGGTTTGTTGGGTATTGGTATGTATAACGCCTTGCAATACATGGCTTTACATAGCTCTACGCCTATTAATGTCACCTTAGTGAATTCGAGTATGCCTATTTGGATGCTATTAGTGGGGCGTTTGTTTTTTGGTGCTTCTATTAATTTTAAGCAATTTGGTGGGGCCTTTTTATCATTGCTAGGGGTTGCGTTGGTATTGGTGCGTGGTGATTTCACGCAGCTGCAAGATTTCAGCTTTGTGATTGGTGATATTTATATGCTGGTTGCAGTCATTGCTTGGGCTTTTTATAGCTGGCTTTTAAGTCAAGACAAACACGAGCCTGAGATGAAGGAGAATTGGTCTATGATTCTCTTGGCTCAAGTTACCTTTGGGGTGATGTGGGCGGGGATGTTCTCTGTTGGGGAGTGGGCTATTACTGATTGGCATATTGAATGGAGTTGGGGTTTGGTGTTAGCGCTGCTTTATGTGTCTACCGGTCCCGCCATTATCGCCTTCAGATTTTGGGGCTTAGGAGTGCAGCGCGTAGGGCCTACGATGGCCGGGTTTTTTGCTAATTTAATGCCCTTGTTTGCTGCACTGTTATCCACCATTTTCTTAGGAGAAAGTCCAAGAATTTATCATGCTATTGCCTTCCTATTAATTGTGGGAGGCATTATATATGCGTCGCGTAATCAATCATAAGCTGCACATTGCTTTTGCCGTTCCAGTGGTTCACATCCATTTTATAGGCGGCTTTCACGGTTTCATTGAGTGTAAAGGGTTCGGCATGATTAAACCAAATGGCATCTAGCACTAGGCCATCGCGTTCTAAACGCAGTTTAAGATGCTTTTCTTTGAGTACCCGTTGGTGTAGCACGGTAAAGCGATCCACAAAGACTGGGGGCGGAAAGCCTGCACCCCATACCTCTTGGTTCAGCAAGGTCGCAGTAGCTACATCTATGTACTGGGTAGCTAATGAACCGTCATGTTCAATCAAGGGTTCAAAGTGAGTGCGGCCCGTAAATTGAATGACTGCCTCATCAAAGGCTTGTTTGAAAGCGTCTAGTTTGGATTCGTGAATACTTAAACCGGCTGCCATAGCATGGCCGCCAAATTTCAACACCATATCTTTGTGTTTTTTGGCAATAAGATCAATCACATCACGCATGTGCACATCAGGAATAGAGCGGCCAGAACCTTTGATTTCACCGTTATCACCGGGAGCAAAGGCGATAGTGGGACGCCAATACTTTTCTTTAAGACGTGATGCCACTAGTCCTACTACGCCTTGATGCCAATCTGTACCATACACACAAACGCTAGCGCTGGGTGTGAGCTGCATCATTTGCTCCACTGATTGCAATGCACTTTGATGCATGCCGCTTTCAATTTGCCTACGTTCTTGGTTTATACGATCTAATTCCTTAGCCAACTCCATGGCCTTTAAAGGATCATCGGTGCAAAGACAATGAATGCCAATGCTCATGTCGGTGAGGCGACCTGCAGCATTAATACGCGGACCCACAGCAAATCCTAGATCAAAGGTGTTGGCTTTGGAGGCATCACGCCCGGCAACCGTAAACAAGGCAGCGATGCCTGCGTGCGCGCGTCCAGCTCGAATTCTTTTTAAGCCTTGAGCAACTAAAAGCCTATTATTTGCATCTAAAGGCACCACATCGGCCACCGTGCCTAAGGCAATAATATCTGCCAGTTGATCTAAGCGTGGTTGATCTTCCACGCCAAAGGCACCACGTTCTCGCAATTCCGCACGTAAAGCCAGCATCAAATAAAAAATGACGCCTACACCAGCCAAGCTTTTTGAAGGAAAGTTGCACTCTGGATGACTGGGGTTAATGATGGCTGCGGCATCAGGCAGCGTATCGCCAGGTAAGTGGTGATCGGTAATTAATACTTGTATGCCCAGTTGTTTAGCGATTTCTACCCCTTGTACATCCGCAATACCATTATCTACGGTGATAATTAAATCGGGTTTACCTTCTGGCAGTTCTGCGGCAATGTGCACTACTTCGGGTGATAAGCCATAACCCGTCTCAAAGCGATTTGGCACAATAAAATCCACATCAGCGCCCATATCTGTTAGGGCACGTATGCCTACCGCACAGGCGGTGGCGCCATCACAGTCATAATCGGCCACAATTAAAATACGCCATTGCCCTTCAATAGCATCGGCTAAAAGTTGGGCGCCTTGCTTTATATGATGTAAAGAATGAGGAGGCAGTAGAGCCGCCCATTTAGATGTGGTTTCTTGAATAGTGTTTACATTGCGGGCGGCGTACAGCTGCGCTAATAAAGGATGTAAACCGCCTTGTTCTAGTTGTTGGGCAACCGCCGGTTGTGATGGGCGAGGGCTTAAGACTGGGCTAGCCAATGGTTTCTCCAAGATGGGATGGATTTAAAAGGTAAAAAACGTTGCCAAAAGCGGGTTGCTTGTGGGCAAGCGCTTAAGTATTCGTTGGTATTCGTTAATATAAGTTGTGGCCTGAGCGTAGAATCTTCTACTTGTAATAGGGGAGCGATTGCTTTATCTATGTTTTGTAGCTCTAGTAGCCATTGGCCCCAGTCTTGACGTAAATAAGCAGCGCTAAGAGCAGTAAATATTTTGTGAGACTGTAGGGGTGGTTGAGGCTGCCAGACTGCGGGACTGAGACCGCCCACTGGCCATAGGCTATTGAGAGGAGGCTGGCCGTTTTGTTGGCGTGTAATGTTAATGGGATGATCAAAATAAAGCATTTGAATTTCATTTACAAAACGGCGCCATTCACGGCTGCGGGCGTCTTGATCCCACCAGTCGTTAACCGCCATACGACTTACTAAATCACTACTTGCAAAGATAGCAGGTAGTGGGTTGTCACCGTCATTGTGTAGCTGCCAATGCGTGGCAGACCAAGAGCTTAAGCGAAAGGGCGTTCCTTCACAAAGGCGTTGAGCACTTTGTAATAGCGCCTCACTATGCGTGGATTCTATTGCCAAGGCCGATGCGGGGATTAAAGCGGCACCATCACGGGCGGGTGAAATATGCACTAGTTCGACGAGCCAAAAAGGTGATGTAGAAGCAGCCATTGTTAATTTTTGTTGCTCACTGGCTAACAAAAGCGCCAAAGCTGCGTTATGCTTTGCCATCGATGCAGCAAATCCCGCCTGCTCTAATTGCCATGCCTCAAAAGCAGTACATTTAATTTGGTTGAGCTCTAGGGTGGTTCTTTCACTTTTGCACTGGTCTAAATAACTGGTTAAATGCGGAGCATAAGTAGGTAGTTGCTTAAGTAGTTCGGTGGCAATAGGTGCAGGCGCTAAGCCTTCAGTTAGTACAATACTAAAATTTTCAGCAGTCATTAACGGTAAATATCTATGTTTTATGAGTTTTGGATAGGAGCGCGCTACGCCGGCATAGCCGGGTTTAGTCGCCGTGGAGCAAAGCGTAAAGACCGTTTTGTTTCCTTTATTGCTGCTAGCTCAATGGCAGGCATTGCGCTAGGCGTGGCCGCACTGATTATTGTGTTATCAGTGATGAATGGCTTTCAAACCCAAGTACGAGATCGCATGCTGTCGGTTTTGCCACATATGGAGTTAACCATAAATGGCGCGGATCACCAAACGGTATTGTCGCATTGGCAAGAGGTAGCAGACAAGGCACAAGAAAATCCTAACGTTATAGGGGCTGCCCCTTTTGTGGCTGCACAAGCTATGCTGGTGCGCGGTGATCAATTAAACGGTGTGCAAGTACGCGGTATAGACCCGGCGTTGGAATCGGCAGTCTCTGAGCTAGCAGATCAAATGATATTTAATGGGGTGGACGCCTTAGAAGACAAAGGTTTTGGCATTATATTAGGGAATCAGTTGGCTCATGCCCTAGGCGTCACAGTGGGCGATAATTTAATGTTGATGGCACCTCAAGGGTCCATATCGCCAGCCGGCTTTGCCCCGCGTATGCGGCAGTTTACCGTAGCGGGTCTTTATTCCTCAGGGCATTATGAGTATGACGCTACCTTAGCCTTTGTGCATTATCAAGATGCGGCTCGAGTGTTTAGGGATAGTGGGAGTAGCGGTGTGCGTTTACGTATTCAAGATATGCAAAAAGCACCGCAGGTAGCCGATGAATTAGTTGGACAATTACCACCTACTATTCGGGTCAATGATTGGACGCAAAACAACAAAACTTGGTTTGCAGCAGTGCAAACGGAAAAGCGTATGATGTTTTTAATCTTAACGCTGATTGTGGCGGTAGCGGCTTTTAATTTGCTGTCTTCTTTAGTGATGGCAGTAAAAGATAAGCGTAGCGATATTGCTATTTTACGCAGTTTGGGCGCAACGCCCAATGAGGTGGCGCGTGTTTTCTTAGTGCAGGGAGCCATTATTGGTGTTTTGGGCACGGTCATCGGAGTGAGTTTAGGCGCTTTGGTGGCTTATAACATCGATGTTATTGTGCCTTTTTTAGAACGCATGACTGGCCAAGAGTTTTTACCCCAACAAATTTATTTCATTAGTCAAATGCCCTCAAACCCTCAAGTGGGCGATATGGTAATTATAGGTGTTACCTCTTTAGTGCTTTCTTTATTAGCCACCATTTATCCCAGCTGGCGTGCTTCACGCTTGCAGCCTGCAGAGGTATTACGTCATGATTAAACATTTGGTGCTTGATGCTCAACATATACAACGTTATTACGAGGATGGTGACAATCGTGTGGAAGTATTGCGAGATGTGAATTTGCAGGTCGCAACCGGAGAAATGGTTGCCATTGTGGGGGCGTCAGGTTCAGGTAAAAGTACCTTGCTACATGTCTTGGGTCTTTTAGATAAGCCAAGCGCCGGCAAATTAGCCATTGCAGGCCAAAGCACTGAGACGCTAAATGAAAAGCAACGCAGTCAAATTCGTAACCAATCTTTAGGTTTTGTGTATCAGTTTCATCATTTATTGCCTGAGTTTACTGCCTTAGATAATGTGGCCATGCCATTAATAGTACGCCGTATGAGTCGATCATCGGCTAGGGAGCAAGCAGCTCAAATTATCGAGCAAGTTGGCTTAACCGCACGTGCCCATCATTACCCGGGCCAACTGTCGGGTGGAGAGCGGCAACGTATCGCTTTGGCCAGAGCCTTAGTGACGCAGCCTGCTTGTGTATTGGCTGACGAGCCTACGGGAAATTTAGATAGACAAACCGCTCAAGCTATGTTTGCGCTGTTACAAAAAATGAATGAAGAACTAGGCATCGCGTTTATAATTGTTACACATGATTCGGCCTTAGCTGCCTTAGCCCATCGCCAACTGGCCATGGATCAAGGTATATTAAATGGATGTTAATTGATACACATTGTCATTTAGATGCTGAGATTTTTACTGAAACGCCAGCTCAGCTAATTGCTGCCGCTCAAAAGCAAGGCGTGGGCTATATAGTTATTCCTGCAATTAGCCGTAATAATTTTGCAAGCGTACGGCAGATGGCACATAGTGCCCCCAGTCTTACATACGCACTGGGCATTCACCCTTTATGTGTCCCAGAGTCCACCGAAGACGATTTACAGGTTCTAGAAGCTCAGCTTGAGCAGCACATTACTGATCCTCAATTAGTTGCTATAGGTGAAATAGGTCTGGATTTTTTTGTTCCCACCTTACGCACAGCGGGTATGCGAGAAAAACAGTTTTATTTCTATGAACAGCAACTCAAATTAGCCAAGCAGTTTGAGTTGCCGGTGTTACTGCATGTGCGTAGATCACAAGATGAAATTTTAAAATATTTGCGTAGGCATGAAAGTATTAGGGGCATAGCGCATGCCTTTAATGGTAGTCATCAACAAGCCGAACAATTTATAAATCGCGGTTTTGCTTTGGGTTTCGGGGGCGCTATGACATTTACTCGCGCCAAACAGATACGCCGATTAGCCACAGATATTGATTTATCGCATATAGTATTAGAAACGGATGCGCCTGATATTGCTCCCGCTTGGCTAAATCCCAAAGAGCACCCTGAGCAATACAATAGGCCTGCCGAGATAGCCGCTATAGCTCAAGTATTAGCTGATTTACGGCAGCTAGATATAGCCAGAATTAAAAAGGAAACAACCCACACTGCTATGCGCGTTTTGCCCCGCCTACAGCAGTGGCATCAGAGCCATACGTATGCGTAAAAATACGTAGGTTTTATTTCCCCTCTTTGCGCACCTTTTGGTGCGCTTTTTTTATATCTTAATAAGTAGAAAAACAAGAGAGCTAAGGGAAAAGAATGCTAGGTAGAATAATGGCTGCGGCCTTTATATTAGGTACAGCTTGGGTGCAGTTATGGTCACAGCTTTGGCCTGTTGCTTGGCAAGCCATGGCATTAGTCGTGGCGTTAGTGGGGATAGGCACTGCGTATGTTTTAAAAAGCGGTTTTGTACGCTATAACTTGGCATTAGGCGCAACTTTTTTATTGGCTTTGGCTAATGCTAACTGGCAGGCTGACGTTTTGCAACGGCAACAACTTCCAGCCCATGAAGAAAACAAACCCTTCAAGCTTTTAATACAGGTGGATAGTTTAGTGCGTTTAAAGCCGGATAGCCGCAGTTTTAGAGCCACGGTTTTAGAAGCGAATCCCCGTCAGGTACCTAAAACTATTTCTTTGAGCTGGAGCAGTCCTGAGTGGGGTGGTCCCTATGCTCAGCCTAAAAAATATGCTTTTCCTGCTATAAAACCAGGACAGGTTTGGCAAGTGACGGCATTTTTAAAAACACCACATGGTGCTCGCAATCCCAATGGTTTTGATTATGAGGCGTATGTGTTTGCTCAAGGTGTTCGAGCCATAGGGGCTATACGGGGTACGCCTAAGCTAGTTAGTGAAAGTCCACAACGCTGGTCTATTTCCTTGGCGGCTGAAAGGTGGCGCCATAGCTTGCGAGAGACTATGTTGCCCTATGTGGAGTCTTTGCGTTGGGGGGGAGTGATATTAGCGTTATCCATAGGTGATCAAGCCAGTATTAACTCAACGGACTGGGAGGTGTTTAATCGTACGGGGCTCACGCACCTCGTCTCTATAAGCGGCACGCATGTCACTTTATTGGCTACTTTTAGTGCGTTGTTTTTCGCGTTTGGCTGGCGTCGATTGCACTGGATGGGGAAGATGTTGCCAGAGTATGTGCCTACGGCAGTAGCAGCGGGTTGCTTTGCTTTAATGGTAGCAGGCTTATATAGCCTAACAGCGGGCTGGGGCGTGCCCGCACAACGTACATTCACTATGTTTGCGGTCACCATAGTTACTTTACTATTACGTTTACCGTTGTCTGTTACACAGATTATTGCCGCAGCAGCGGTGAGTGTTTTGCTTTTTGATCCTCTGGCCATTAAATCGACAGGATTTTGGCTGTCATTTGGTGCGGTGGTTATTTTAGTAGCCTGTGCAAAATGGTGGGGTGAAGTATTGTGGAATGGTGGTAAAGGTTACTGGGAGAAAACGTGGCAGAAATGGCGTATGGCAGCGATTTGGCAGCTGCTGATTTCCGTTGCGCTTTTACCTGCCCTGGCTTTTTTGTTTTTTGAGCTCTCTTTGGTCTCGCCCTTATCGAATGCTTATGCTATTCCCATTATTGGTTTATTGGTCACCCCATTAGCTTTGTTGTTTGCCTTACTAAGTTTGTTGCCTTTTCCTGGGCTTACGGAGGCTGTGTTGTGGACAGCGCATTCCTTATTATTGTTTATGATGCAACTTACGATTTGGTTAAGTGAGCAGCCCTTGGCGAGTTTACCAGCAGCTAAACCCCCGTTTTGGGTATTGTTAATTGCTCTACTTGGTATGATTGTAGCGTTGATGCCTAGAGCTTTTCCTTTGGCATGGTTAGGCTGGGGTTTAGTGGTTCCGGCTTTGTTTTGGCGTAATCCTACCTTGTCTACAGGAGAGTGGCGCTTGCATGCGCTAGATGTGGGGCAAGGTAGTGCCGTAATAGTAGAAACCGCTAGCTCCGTTTTGCTTTTTGATACGGGATTGCGCCGTGGCCCTGAGAGCGATGAAGGGCTGCGCACTATAGTGCCCTATTTACGCAGTTTAGGGCATACAAAAATAGATACTCTGGTGTTGTCACATGCGGATCTAGATCATGTAGGGGGTACGCGCAGTGTGTTGCAGTTTTTCCCCGTACAGCAGTCATATAGCTCCTTTGATTTGACGGCTTATTTAAAACGCGAAGCTCGGTTATTAGATAATTCAACACTTGCTGTAGTTTTACCTTGGGCACAAAGTGTTTGTCAGCGAGGCCAGAGTTGGGAAGTTGACGGCGTGCAATTTCGTTTTGTGTGGCCTAGTTCTACTGTGCAGACAAATAACGATAAAAATGCCAACAGCTGCGTGGTGGAGGTGAAAGGGGCTCATCACCGTGCTCTATTAACGGGTGATATAGGTGTTGCGCAGGAAAAGCAGCTTATTGAAGCAGGTCTGCCCACCCAAGATGTGGTGGTAGTAGGTCATCATGGTTCCAAGACTTCGTCGGGGCAGTTGTGGGTAGACCAACTGCAAAGCCAAATTGCTATCGCGCAAGTGGGATGGTGGAGTCGTTATGGTCATCCACACGAGGAAGTAGAACATAGGTGGCTGCGCTCTGGAGCTCAGTTTTTACGCACTGATTATCAGGGTGCAATTATTGTGCATTCATCCATAGCAGGACTAGAGACCTATAAAGAGCGCCTTGTACGGAGACGTTATTGGCAAAATAATGGCAGACTCAAAGAATAAGCGGCGCGCACAGCGTATACTAAGACAAAGCGATTAATGAAGAAAAAGGAGCTTGCTTTGTCTACACAAACTCTACAAACCACACCTCGATTAAATTACGTGGTGTGTACTAGCTCGGCTGGTATCCATCGTATGGCATACTGGGAGTGGGGTGACCCTACAAATTCACGTGTTTTATTATGTGTGCATGGTCTGACCCGTACAGGCAGAGATTTTGATGCTTTAGCTCAAGCACTTAGTCCTTATTATCGCGTTGTCTGTCCAGATATAGTAGGGCGGGGCAGTTCTGACCGTCTAGCTGATCCTGATGCCTATGTGGTGCCGCAATACGTAGCAGATATTTTTACTCTAATTGCTCGCTTACAACCCACTGTCTTAGATTGGGTAGGCACTTCTATGGGTGGGTTAATTGGGTTGGGAGTGGCTGCGGGCTTAAGTAACGCTCAACAATTATTAGCTTGGAGCACCGCCCAGGCGGCTTCAGATCTCAGTGAGCTTATACCTTTTAGACGCATGGTAATTAATGATATAGGTCCGGTGATTAATGCGGAAGGTCTAGCCCGTATCGGGAATTACATTGACCAAGAGTTGGTTTTTGATAGCTTTGGGGAGGCGGTAGAGAACGCTAAGGTACGCTGGCAAGACTTTGGTCCACACACTCAAGAGCAATGGGAGCACCTAACGACTTATGTATTTATGCAGCAAGATGGGCAGTGGGTGTTGGCCTATGATTTAGGTATTGCGGCGCCTTTTAAAAAGCAGTTTTTACAACAAAAAGATGAGCAAGCCGAAGCCATAGTAGAAGAGGCCGAAGAGGTATTGTGGCAAGCGTTTGAAAGTTTGCCTGCTGAGGTATTGATAATACATGGTGTAGACTCGGATTTATTATCCAAAAAAACCACAGAGCAAATGCTAGCGCGTAATGCTAAAGCCAGTCTTTACGAAGTCAGTGACGTAGGTCATGCTCCTACCTTAATGCAACCCAGGCAAATTGAAAAAATTAAACAGTTTTTATTGCAGGAATAATCAATGAATGTAGATTTACACTCACACTCAACCGTATCTGATGGTCTATTATCACCCGTAGCCTTGGCGCAGCGCGCCCATGCCAATGGGGTTGAAATGTGGGCCTTGACTGACCACGATGAGGTGGGCGGTTTAGCAGAGGCCGAACAAATAGCTACCGATCTAGGCATACAATTTATACCCGGCGTAGAGATTTCCGTTACCTGGCTCAATAAAACCGTACATATAGTGGGTTTAAACATTGATTACCAGCGCTTAGAGCTAGTAGATGCGTTACGTTATGTGCGCTCAGGGCGAGTGCAGCGCTCCAAAGACATGGCACAAGCCCTAGCTGATCTAGGTATTGAAGGCGCTTTAAAGGGTGCAGAGTCTTTAGCCTCAAATCCTGAGCTGGTTTCACGTACTCACTTTGCGCGTTTTTTAATTAACGAAGGGCATTGCAGCTCCATACAGCAGGTGTTCGATAAATACTTAGGTGAAGGTTGCCCAGCTTATGTACCTATGCAGTGGGCACGTTTAGAAAATGCCGTAAGATGGATACACGAAGCCGGTGGGGTAGCTGTCATTGCCCACCCAGGGCGCTATAATTTCAGTACTTTGCAGTTTGATTTGTTATTTGATACTTTCAAAGAGTTAGGCGGTGAAGGCATAGAGGTAGTCACGGGTAGCCACAGTCCTGATCAATACCAAGAGTACGCTCGTGTTGCTAAGCGCTATGGTTTTGAGGCCTCCTGTGGCTCTGACTTTCATGGCTTTGTGGAAGGGCGTATGGATCTTGGGCAAGTGCCCGCATTGCCCAGTGGTTTACGCCCTATTTGGCAGCGTTGGCTGTGAGACTAAGTCATAAAGCAGGAGAAAATGATGAGTAAAGCATTTGTTAAAGAAAACGACAATGAAATCGAAGAGGATTTAGTCCCTGAAGCGGTCCAATTACCTAAAGGCACTAAAAACTATATTACCGTGCAAGGTTACATCGCCTTAAGAGATGAGCTTCGGCATCTATTGAGAACGGAGCGCCCCGAAATGGTTAGTGTGGTCTCGTGGGCCGCCTCCAATGGTGATAGATCTGAAAACGGTGATTATATTTATGGCAAAAAACGTTTACGCGAAATAGATAGACGGATTCGATTTCTTACTAAACGGTTAGATATTGCTGAAGTGGTAGATCCCGCCTTACAGCCTAATAAAAACCGTGTTTTTTTTGGTGCTACCGTAGTATATGCAGACCAAGACGGTGCGGAAACCAGAGTTACTATAGTGGGAGTCGATGAGGCTGAGCCGTTAAATGGCAAAATCAGCTGGATATCTCCAGTAGCACGCGCTTTATTAAAAGCCGAAGAGGGTGATATGGTGACTTTACGTACACCAGGCGGCATACAAGAATTAGATATACTCGAAGTCCATTACCCCGATACCGTGACAGAACTACGTCACGACGAATAATTTTAGTCCTGTGCGTTGATTAAGCCGTAATAAGCCAACCTATTTGGTAAGATTTATGGTTAAAATGACGTGCATTGATAACACTCTTGCATTGGCTCACATCGTGTCCACTATTCTAACTATTCCAGGCGTATCCGCCTTGCCCGCTTTTCAAAGCGAGCGTCTTTTAAACCATTTTCAATCTTTAGCCTTACCTATTGAAGGTATTACGGCGTATTACGAGTACTACGTTAAACCCGTAGGGCAGAAACTAAGCGTAGAGCAATATCAGCAGCTTATTAGTTTGCTTGATGACGGTCAGCCCACCTTTGACCCAAAGGCGCAATCTAAGGATCAGCTCGTGCTGCGCGTGATTCCACGTTTAGGTACCATCTCTCCTTGGGCCAGTAAAGCCACAGATATTGCACATAATTGTGGCTTAGATGAGATACATCGCTTAGAGCGTGGTGTGCGTTATGTGATTGAGCCCGTGCGTGGATTACTCGGTACTAAGACTTTTAGCCCAGAGCAGCTTCAACAAATAGCTGATGCATTGCATGATCGCATGACAGAACAGGTGGTTGATCAGGCATTTGATGGCAGCGCACTCTTTCACGAGCTGGCGCCTAAAGCTATGCAATCTATCCCTGTATTAGAACAAGGCATTGATGCTTTGGTGCAGGCAAATACTCAAATGGGCTTGGCTTTGTCTGAAGATGAAGTTGAGTATCTGTTTGAGGCGTTTACGAAGTTAAAGCGTAACCCGCATGATGTAGAGTTGCTCATGTTTGCTCAAGCAAACAGTGAGCACTGTAGACACAAGATATTTAATGCGCAGTGGGTGATAGACGGTCAAACCAAAGATAAAACCTTATTTGGCATGATTCGTGAAACGCATGCCGCGCAGCCGCGTAATACGGTAGTTGCCTATTCTGATAACTCCGCCATTATGTCTGGCGGTAAAGCCAAGGTTTTTTATGCCAGTTTGCCTGACTCAGCGACTAAAGGGCAATACCAGTCTTACGAAGCCACCATGCACACCTTAATGAAGGTAGAAACGCATAATCACCCTACCGCGATTGCGCCGTATCCTGGGGCCGCTACGGGCTCAGGTGGGGAAATTCGTGATGAAGGCGCGACAGGCCGGGGTTCTAAGCCCAAAGCTGGCTTAACTGGTTATACCGTATCGCATTTGCATTTACCGGGCTTAACCGAGCCTTGGGAGCAAGATTCCCATGGTTTTCCTGAGCGCATTGCTACGGCTTTAGATATTATGACCGAAGGCCCTTTAGGGGGCGCAGCCTTTAATAATGAGTTTGGTCGGGCGAATTTACTGGGTTACTTCCGTAGTTTTGAACAAACCATTAACAACAAACACTGGGGTTATCATAAGCCTATTATGATTGCGGGGGGCTTGGGCGCCATTGATGATCGCTTGACCCACAAAGACCCTTTACCCGTAGGTGCTTTACTCGTGCAGTTAGGCGGTCCGGGTATGCGTATTGGTATGGGTGGGGGCGCGGCATCCAGCATGACCTCTGGCATGAATTTGGCTGAGCTGGATTTTGATTCTGTGCAGCGGGGTAACCCAGAAATGCAACGCCGTGCCCAAGAGGTGATTGATCGATGTTGGCAGCAAGGGGATAACAACCCCATTATTGCTATTCACGATGTAGGCGCGGGTGGTTTATCTAATGCCTTCCCTGAGCTCGTGAATGATGCCGAGCGTGGTGCTACCTTTGATTTAAAAAAGGTGCCTCTAGAAGAATCGGGTTTATCTCCCGCTGAAATTTGGTGTAATGAATCTCAAGAGCGTTACGTGTTAGCAATTGCCCCCGAAGACTTAGATCGCTTTAAGGCCATTGCTGAGCGTGAACGTTGCATTTGGGCGGTAGTGGGTGTGGCGACCGAAGAGCGTCAGTTACGTGTACTTGATGGCGAGTCTAGTCCAGTAGATATGCCGCTAGAGGTGATTTTAGGTAAAGCGCCGCGCACCTTGCGTGATGTACAGCGTGAAGATCGCTTTGAAGGTACCTTGGATTTACCGGTGATAGCTTTAAATGAAGCGGTAGAACGCGTCATGCGGCATCCTACTGTTGCTAATAAAAACTTTTTAATTACTATTGGCGATCGTAGTGTGGGTGGTTTGTGTAGTCGAGATCAGCTGGTAGGTCCTTGGCAAATTCCCGTGGCGGATTGCGCGGTTACTTTGGCGGATTTTGAGCAAGTTCGTGGTGAGGCCATGGCCATGGGTGAGCGTAGCCCTATTGCTATTTTTGATGCTCCGGCTTCTGGCCGTATGGCGGTTACCGAAGCCATCACAAATATTGTTGCCAGTGATGTGCGCAGTTTTGATGATATTAAACTATCTGCTAACTGGATGGCTGCTTGCGGAGTAGAAGGCCAAGATGCGGCTCTGTATGACACGGTGTCTGCTGTGAGCCAATGGTGTCAAGAGTTAGGTTTATCGATACCGGTAGGCAAAGATTCATTATCTATGCGTACGACGTGGCAAGCTGAAGATGGCAGTGAGCGTGATGTGATTGCTCCAGTATCTCTGGTGGTTACCGCTTTTGCTCAAGTGGCTGATGTACGTAAAACCTTAACCCCACAGTTGCGTACAGATGAAGATAGTGTCTTAATTTTTATTGATTTAGCGGCGGGTCAGCAACGCATGGCCGGTTCCGTACTGTGTCATGCTTTTAATCAGGAAGGCGTAGAGGCCCCAGATTTTACCGATGCGGCACGTTTGACGGCTTTTGTGAATAGTATCCGCCAGCTAGCAGACCAAGATCTGCTGTGGGCTTACCATGATAAGTCTGACGGTGGTCTATTTGCGACGGTGGCCGAAATGGCCTTTGCGGGGCATACCGGTGTGTCATTAAACATTGATATGCTCACCATAGACCCACATGCTGCCGATTGGGGTGATTTTAAAATCCGTGCAAATCAAGTGGCTGTACAGCGTGATGAGCTCACTTTTAAAGCCCTCTTTAACGAAGAGGCGGGTGCCGTCATTCAAGTGCCTGCTAATAAGCGTGATGAGGTATTACACCAGTTACGTGAGGTAGGGCTCTCACCTTATTCACATGTAATCGGCAAGCCTAATAGTACAGATACTATAGGGGTGTACCGTGATGGTGAGTGTATTTATCAAATTGCACGCGCTGAGCTAGGTAAAGTGTGGTCGGAGGTGACGCATCAAATGATGTTGTTACGTGACAACCCAGCTAGTGCTGCTGCTGAACATTCCCTTTGGGATGATGTGGAAGATCCAGGTCTTAATGTCGCTAATGTGGTCTTTAACCCCCAAGAAAATAGTGCTGCACCTTATATCAAAACGGGTGTACGTCCTAAAATTGCCGTTATG
Organism: Paenalcaligenes sp. DL 309; assembly: GCF_057475285.1. Classification (NCBI taxonomy): domain Bacteria; kingdom Pseudomonadati; phylum Pseudomonadota; class Betaproteobacteria; order Burkholderiales; family Alcaligenaceae; genus Paenalcaligenes; species Paenalcaligenes sp. DL 309. The sequence continues at coordinate 67,884 of NZ_JBYBKW010000001.1, read as the reverse complement.
CGTGAGCAAGGTAGTAACAGCCAAGTAGAAATGGCGTGGGCTTTTGATCAAGCTGGCTTTGATGTGATTGATCTCCCCATGACTGATCTACTGAGCGGACGTTATGATTTAGCCGATTTAAAAGGCATTGTGGCAGCCGGTGGTTTTAGCTATGGGGACGTGTTAGGTGCAGGCCAAGGGTGGGCGCGCACTATTCGTTTTAATTCAAAATTAAACGATCAGTTTTCCGCCTTCTTTCAACGTGAAGACACCTTTGCTTTGGGCGTATGTAATGGCTGTCAAATGATGGCTGCCTTGGCACCCATGATTCCGGGGGCTGAAGACTGGCCATTATTTACGGCAAACCAGTCAATGAAGTATGAAGCGCGTTTGGCTACCGTTGAAGTTGCTGAATCTCCTTCCATTTTTTTACAAGGCATGGCTGGAGCACGTTTACCCATCGTGGTATCGCACGGTGAAGGTTTTGCGAACTTTGATCGCCAGGGGAATGTGGCGCAAGCGAAATCGGTACTGCATTACACCGATAATCAGGGTCAACGCACTGAAAATTACCCCTTTAATCCGAATGGCAGTCCCAGCGGTATAGCCGGCCTCACTACCACCGATGGTCGCTTTACCATCATGATGCCGCACCCTGAGCGAGTGATTCGTAATGTACAACTTTCATGGGCTCCAGAGCGCTGGGGTAGTGCAGATAGTGGTGGTGACCAAGCCACAACTGGTGGCTTAACTCCCTGGATGCGTTTGTTCTATAACGCACGGGTCTGGCTAGGTTAAAAACTTAAGCGTATAATCAGGTTTTGGACGGGATATAAGAACATGCGTCTTATCAGAAAAGCACTTACCTTTGATGATGTGTTGTTAGTGCCAGCATATTCGCAGGTGTTACCGCAAGATGCGGTGCTCACCGCACAGTTTACAAAGGATATTAAACTCAATATACCCTTAGCTTCAGCCGCTATGGATACGGTTACCGAGGCTCGCCTTGCCATTGCGATGGCTCAAGAAGGCGGTATTGGGGTCATTCATAAAAATCTTTCTGCAGAAAAGCAGGCACGGGAAGTATCTCGCGTTAAACGTCATGAGTTCGGTATAGTGATTGACCCAGTCACGGTGACTCCTAGCATGACGGTACGTGATGCCATTCATTTACAAAAAGAAAATGGTTTTTCTGGCTTGCCGGTTATTGATAACGGCAAATTAGTAGGTATTGTGACTAACCGTGATCTTCGTTTTGAAGACCGTTTAGAACTGCCTATTAGTAAGGTGATGACCACGCAAGAGCGCCTAGTCACTATGCCAGAAGGTGCTACCTTAGAGCAGGCGCAAGCGCTTATGCATAAGCATCGTTTAGAGCGCGTGCTAATTGTCAATGACGATTTCGAATTACGTGGCTTAGCTACGGTTAAAGATATTGTTAAAAACACCGAGCACCCTAAAGCGTGTAAAGATCAGTACGGTCAGTTGCGTGTGGCTGCTGCTGTAGGCGTAGGTGGTGATACAGAAAAACGTGTGGCCTTACTGGCTAAGGCTGGCGTAGATGCCATTGTGGTAGATACCGCTCATGGCCATTCTAAAGGCGTAATTGACCGTGTGCGTTGGGTGAAAGAAAATTACCCGCATATCCAAGTTATTGGCGGTAATATTGCTACTGCTGCAGCTGCCTTAGCCCTAGTTGAAGCAGGTGCAGATGGCGTCAAAGTGGGCATTGGCCCAGGTTCTATTTGTACTACACGCGTTGTAGCGGGTGTGGGTGTGCCTCAGGTAACGGCCATCAGTGATGTGGCAGAAGCGTTAAAAGACACCGGCGTACCTCTAATTGCTGATGGCGGCATTCGTTTCTCCGGTGATGTGGCTAAAGCTTTAGCCGCTGGAGCATCCACTTGTATGATGGGTGGGTTGTTTGCCGGCACCGAAGAGGCCCCTGGTGAAGTGGTTCTTTACCAAGGTAGATCTTACAAATCATACCGTGGTATGGGCAGCTTAGGTGCCATGGCAGAAGGCTCTGCAGATCGCTATTTCCAAGAAGCCGGTAGCAATGCGGATAAGCTCGTTCCTGAAGGCATTGAAGGGCGTGTACCGTATAAAGGCACAGTGCTAGCCATTATTTATCAGTTGGTGGGTGGTATTCGTGCTTCTATGGGGTATTGCGGTGCTGCATCCATTACTGATTTGCATGAAAAGGCCGAGTTTGTAGAAATTACGGCAGCAGGTGTACGTGAGTCGCATGTGCATGATGTGCAAATCACCAAAGAAGCCCCTAATTACAGAGCTGATTAATATGCAACAAAATCAAGTTAATCAGTCTGAACATCAGCCACAGCATCAACGTATTCTTATTTTAGATTATGGCTCTCAGGTCACACAGCTCATCGCGCGTCGGGTGCGTGAAGCGGGTGCGTTTTGTGAAATTCATCCCGGTGACGTAGGCAATGATTTCATTGCTGCGCAGCCCAATTTACATGGCATTATTTTGTCAGGTAGTCATGCTTCAGTTTATGCTGATAATGCTTTAGAAGTGCCTAGTGCGGTGTTTGAGGCCGGTGTGCCGGTCTTAGGCATTTGCTATGGTATGCAAGCCATGGCGTTGCATTTAGGCGGTAAAACTGAGCAAACTGAACGGCGTGAGTTTGGTCATGCGCAAGTGCGTGCTCATGGGCATACGGCCCTCTTAAATGGCATTGAAGACTTCGTTACTGATGAAGGCCATGGCATGTTGAATGTCTGGATGTCACACGGTGATCAAGTCACAGAATTACCTAAAGGCTTCAAAGTGATGGCCTCCACGCCGTCTTGTCCCATTGCAGGTATGGCGGAAGAGTCCAAGCAATTTTATGGCTTACAGTTTCACCCTGAGGTCACACACACCAAGCAAGGGGCGGCTATTTTCCAGCGTTTTGTGCGGGATATTTGTGGCTGCACGGGTGATTGGAATATGCCCGATTACGTGGAAGAGGCCATTGCCAGCATACGCACGCAAGTGGGTACCGATCACGTTATTTTAGGTTTATCGGGTGGTGTGGATTCCTCGGTGGCGGCAGCGTTAATACACCGTGCCATTGGTGATCAGCTCACTTGTGTGTTTGTAGATCATGGTTTGCTGCGTTTAGACGAAGGCAAACAGGTGATGGAAACCTTCGCGCAAAACTTCGGCATGAAAATCATTCATGTGGATGCTACCGCCCAGTTCATGGGCGAGTTAGCCGGCGTTACCGACCCCGAGGCTAAACGCAAAATCATTGGCAAAGAGTTTGTAGAAATCTTCCAACGTGAAGCCAGCAAGGTAGATAATGCTAAATGGTTAGCGCAAGGTACCATTTACCCCGATGTAATTGAATCGGCGGCAGCCAAATCGGGTAAAGCCACCGGTATTAAGTCACACCATAATGTGGGTGGTTTGCCAGATACCTTAAACCTAAGTTTACTTGAACCACTGCGTGAGCTTTTCAAAGACGAAGTGCGTAAACTGGGTGTAGCCCTAGGCTTACCACACGATATGGTTTATAGGCACCCATTCCCCGGTCCAGGACTTGGGGTGCGTATCTTAGGTGAAGTGAAAAAAGAGTACGCCGATTTACTCCGCCGTGCGGATGCTATTTTCATTGAAGAGTTACGTAATACTGTGGATGCCGAAACCGGTAAAAACTGGTATGACTTAACCTCTCAAGCGTTTACGGTGTTTTTACCGGTGAAAAGCGTAGGGGTGATGGGTGATGCGCGTACTTACGAGTACGTAGTGGCCCTGCGTGCTGTAGAAACGTCAGACTTTATGACTGCCGATTGGGCTGAACTGCCCTATGCTTTATTGAAGCGCGTTTCTAGTCGTATCATTAATGAAGTGCGCGGTATTAACCGTGTCACCTACGATGTGTCTAGTAAGCCGCCGGCGACGATTGAGTGGGAATGATCACACGTTAGGCATTAGCTGGTACTAACTGGCATTAAATGATACTCAAGCCCATGTTTTCATGGGCTTTTTTACTTTTATGTCTGGCAGTGTTTGGCAACTGATGGCAGCGGGAAGCACCGCTTGAGCGTGGTATCCAAGGTGGTATTATCGAGACATGATGCCATGAGTGATAGCCGATACCATGCTGCTTGATCTTATGTGTTCATGGTATCGAAATTGTTTAACTAACTGTTTTTATTGGCTTTATGGCCTGATTTTCGGGTAATCTTCCAGCATGGTATTGGAATCGAAGAAGGATAAGACTCTTGCTGACCGATACCAAGCTGCGCAACCTCAAGCCGAGGGATAAACTCTACAAAGTGAATGACCGGGATGGCCTCTACGTGGCCGTCACTCCTGCCGGTTCTATCTCATTCCGTTACAACTACTCGATCAATGGTAGGCAAGAGACAATCACCTTTGGCCGCTATGGCGTTGGGGGTATCACTCTGGCAGAAGCCCGTGAGCGGCTTGGTGAAGCCAAGCGGATGGTCGCCGATGGAAAGTCGCCAGCGAAGGAGAAGGCCCGAGACAAGGCGCGTGTTAAAGGGGCTGAAACCTTTGGTGCCTGGGCGGAAAAGTGGCTACGTGGCTATCAGATGGCCGATTCTACCCGTGATATGCGCCGCTCGGTTTATACGAGAGAGCTGGAAACGAAATTCGGCAATCAGAAGCTGACCGAAATCACCCACGAGGACTTGCGAGCATTAACCGACGCCATCGTAGAGCGCGGTGCACCTGCTACGGCGGTTCATGCGCGTGAGATCGTACTCCAAGTATACCGCTGGGCGACTGAGCGAGGCCAGAAAGTCGAGAACCCGGCAGACCTGGTGAGGCCAGCGAGCATTGCCAAGTTTGAGCCGCGAGATCGTACCCTAACGCCTGAAGAAATCAGACTTATGTACCAGTACATGGGGCGTATTGGTACATCGCCATCGATCCGGGCAGCGGTCAAGCTACTGTTGTTGACGATGGTGCGTAAAAGCGAGCTGACGAATGCCACCTGGAGTGAGATCAACTTCAGCGAAGCGCTCTGGACGATTCCCAAGGAACGGATGAAACGGCGAAACCCTCACCTGGTGTTTCTATCCAGGCAGGCCATGGACATCTTCATCGCTTTGAAGACGTTCTCCGGTGGATCGGAGTATGTTCTGCCGTCACGCTACGATTCTGACGTCCCCATGAGCAGTGCCACGCTGAACCGGGTGATGACGATGACTTACAAGCTGGCTCAGAAAGAGGGGCAGCCTCTTGCCAAGTTTGGACCCCACGATCTGAGGCGCACGGCCAGTACCTTGCTCCATGAAGCCGGTTACAACACCGACTGGATAGAGAAATGCCTAGCACATGAGCAAAAAGGCGTAAGGGCAATCTATAACAAAGCCGAATATCGTGAGCAGCGTACATCTATGTTGCAGGACTGGGCTGATATGATTGATGAGTGGGTTATTTAGGGGGCTCGCCAACTTTTAAAGGCATCTCTTACAAAAAGGTAATCAGGGATGAAAATAGAGAAGATAAAGCTACAAAATTTTCGTTGTTTCGGGCATGAGGTGGTCGAGCTAAATTTCGAGGAAGAACTGACAATACTTGTCGGCGGAAACGGCTCCGGAAAGACGGCAGTGCTGCAAGCTGTGTCCCGGTTGTTTGGTACATCATCAGCGCAGCGGTCGGTACAGCGTCGGGATTTTCATATACCTATTGACCGGCAGGAGCTGCAGTCTGGCGATAGTCTGTTTGTCGAAGCAGTACTTGCCTTCCCTGAACTGGAAGAGCAAGACGCTTCTCCTCTTGATGCCGTTCCGGAGTTCTTTAATCAGATGGCGGCTTCCGGTGAGGGAGAGCCCCTTAAGGCCCGGATACGACTACAAGCAACATGGACGGATGACGGTACGCCGGAAGGAGCAATTGAGGAGGATATACGCTGGATAAGAACCCTAGATGATAATTTTGAATGGGATGACTGTTCCAGGGTTCAGGCTGTAGAGCGCTCTTCGATCCAGTTTATCTATTTACCAGCCAACCGTGATGCGACGACGCAGGTGACCGCACTTCTTAAGGGGCGGTTATGGCAGGCTGCTAAATGGTCGCCGGTATTCAGGGATGCAAGTTTTGATAATGCGGATCAGATCCAGAACCGCTTCGAGGCGGAAGAACCGTCGAAGGTTCTGCTGAAGCGTCTTTCAAAGCGGTGGCAACAGGTCCATGAAGCTGATACAGACAGTCAGCCGCGTTTAAGGCTCATCGAAAATCGTTTTGAGGAGCTTGTTCGTAAGGCCGAATTTACCTTTGCGCCTGATGAAGAAGGGCAGGAGCGTCGGTTGTCCGAACTGAGTGATGGGCAGCGTTCTCTGTTTCATATTGCCCTTACAGCGGCAACGCTCGAAACCGAGCGGGAAGCTTTTTCTTTGCCTGCTGATGACAGCTCATTTGAACAGGATAAGTTACGCCGTGTTCACCTAACGATTCTTGCCATCGAAGAGCCTGAAAATAGCCTTTCACCGTTCTTTTTTTCTCGTATTATCAGGCAAGCGAGGGATATAGGCGCACTGCCTTCCGCGCAGGTTCTGCTATCTAGCCATTCACCGGCGATTCTGAGCCGAATAGAGCCGAATGAAGTGAGATATCATCGTATGGATCGAGGCGCCCGATGCTCATCGATCCGCGAGCTGACATTACCGGAGGATGGTACTGAGGCAAGTGTATATGTCAGGCTGGCAGTAAAAGCATATCCTGAACTCTATTTTGCGCGATTTGTAATCCTGGGTGAGGGGGATTCAGAGCGCGTCGTCATTCCGAAAATTGCGGAAGATATGGGGGTTCCACTTGACCCGTCATTTGTTCCTGTCGTCCCGTTAGGAGGACGGTTTGTAGCGCATTTCTGGCGGTTGCTTAGTGATCTTGAGATTCCACATGCCACATTGCTAGATCTTGATCTGGGGCGTAGGCATGGTGGGGCGAATACCATGAGAAGCTGCTTGGAGAACCTGGCTGCTATTGGGAATGACTTTCGAAATAACACTCAATATTTGCTTGGCAATGTCGATCCTGATGAAGCTGATCAGCTCACAAACCAAAACCTTCTTGGCGGCGATATACAAACAAACTGGCTTCATGCTTTCCGTGAGGAAGGTGTTTTCTTCTCCTATCCTATCGATCTCGATTTTGCCATGCTACGCGCATTTCCGCAGGCATATCAGGTGCCTAACCCCGGTGGGCGCGGCCCCATGGGGACTGAAGAGGCAATTCAGGCTAGGAAGCGCACCACCCTGAAAACAGGTGGCAGTCCCGCTTTATACACTCATCATTATGATGACGCTTTTAAATGGTACCCGTATCTGTTCCTGAGCAGCAGCAAGCCCGAGACTCACCTATCGGCCTTTTCCCGTATTCCAGACGGCGATATTGCTAGGTTAGCACCTCATGAGCTTAGGACGCTCATTGAGCATGTAAAACAGAAGCTTGAGCTGCCGGGAGAGGATGCATGACTCGCGTACGCAAGGATGATTGGGTACCTCAGGGAGTTGGTGGTCTTGAAAACAGAGCATGGGAAGCCTTACGTGAAACCGAAAGCAGCGTCCTCGTGACTGCTGGTGCCGGTGCCGGAAAAACAGAGTTCCTGGCACAAAAGGCGACCTATCTTCTTCAGACAGGTATTTGTCCGGCCCCCAAACGCATTTTGGCCATCAGTTTTAAAAAGGATGCCGCCCGAAACCTTGCTGAGAGGGTTGCAAAACGTTGCCCGAGGGATCAAGCGCGTCGCTTTGATTCAATGACTTTTGATGCCTTTACCAAGGGGCTTCTGGACCGATTCCGTTCTGCTTTACCAGAGCCGTTCAATGCCCCCGGTATGTATCAGATCATTAATCCGTTTCGTAGGGATTATGAGGATTTTATTGAGCGTCATGGTTATTATGGAGTGAGTGCTCAACAGCTTGAGAGAAGACTGCTTCTGACAGACCTGCCAATTGACTTGTCAAATGGATCTGAAGTAAATCGTGCGTTAGCAGATTACTGGCATGAACAATTTTTCGGAGGAGAGGAGATATCTTTGTCCTTCCCGATGATAAACAGGCTTGTAAAACTGCTGCTGCAGGAAAACTCATATATCCGTCGGGCCTTACAAGCGACATATCCCATCGTTTTTCTTGATGAATACCAAGATACCACCTATGCCCAGTTCGACATGCTGCTAACTGCGTTCAATGGTAGCGATGCTCTTTTCACAGCAGTCGGCGATGATAAGCAGCGCATCATGGGATGGGCGGGAGCCATGGATGACGCCTTTGACCAGTTTGAAAACGACTTTGCTGCCAGACGCATAACACTGCTTTCTAACTGGCGCTCACATGTGGATCTGGTTCGTATTCAGCACGAGATTGCCCGCCGGATAGACGATAATGTGGAAGAAGCGCAGGCACAAGGGACCCGTGAAATCGAAGGTGAGGTTTCTGCTATCTGGCAATTCCGGAGCGCAGATGACGAGAACAATTATCTGGCTGAATGGGTGAGCCGTGAGGTTCAGTCAGGGCGTGTTGCACCACATGATGTAGCGATTCTGATCAGAATGCGGGCAGATCAGGTTGAGGGTGAAATATCCCCTGCTTTTGCTCAACGAGGTCTCAGAATCAGAAATGCGGCCCGGTCAGTCGGTGAAATTCAGATACAGGATCTGCTTGGTGAAGAGCTGACCGGCATATTCGTTCCTTTGCTCCGCCTGGGAGCGACGAGCCGAAGCCCGGAAAACTGGGAGCAGGCCCAGCAGAACTATCTGTTTCTGGAGGCTGCCGATCCGGATAACGATCTCACGCAGGAGCGATTGCTGGTTAAGCTTGAAGCATTCGTCCGTCAATTAAGAGCAGAGCTAGCGCATCGCCAGCCTGGTCCGGATTCGGCGGAAGAGATTGCAGAGATGCTTCTTGAATTTGTCGGAACCCCTACGTTTCGGCAATCCTTTCCCGCTTACCAGCGTGCAAGGGATTTTGCGAGGGTGTGGAATGGATTCGTCACTCTCCTGAAAGAGTGCGCAGAACACAGCAGCAACTGGACGGAGGCGCTGGATGAGTTCGAAGGTATTGGCCAGGTAGCTCTGATGACCGTCCATAAAAGCAAAGGTCTTGAGTTCCATACGATGATATTTTACGGGCTCGACAATCAGACTTGGTGGAGCCTTACGCCGCAACGGGGTGAAGAGCTAAACACCTTTTTTGTTGCCTTTACCAGAGCAAAGCAGCGTGCGTTTTTCTCCCAGAGTGTTGAGCGAGGGCGTGCTATTGGCTGGATACGGCAATTACTGGCCCCGGCGGGAGTCGAAACCATAGACGGTACGACCATATTGGGTGCTACCTTAGTACAGCCAAGGTAATGCTCTCCCGCTCCATGCAATAGAAGTTTCATGTCTCCTTTGGGCCGTTGCTTCCTGCCAATTCGGACAGAGAGTATCGGCTCAAGCCTGAGCTGGTATATTTTAGCCGCTAAAATTTCCGTTGGCCTTTTCCTGGCCTGTTAGCAGGAAGCAAAAAATCTTTTCGAACCGCTGCTAATGCTTTAGATATTGCTTGAGGTGTCATTGGTTGTTGTTTTCTGCTTGGTAGCTTTTTGCCAATTTGAGATTGAGTGTAGCCATAATGCTGAAGTACCAGCATTTTCTTCTTATTGTCTGAAAGTTTAGAGTCGACCATCTTTCGAGCCAGATTGCGAAGCTCCGCCACGTCTGCTGGCTGTAATGTTAAATTCAACATGAATAGGAAGAAATAGTCATCGATCAGTTTGTCTCCTGACATTGCATGAGGCTTAGCGCGATGTGCAGATTGATGAGTTAACCTGGAAAGCTCGATATTGAATTGTGCGAGGGAGCGCTTTGCCTGTTTGTAACTTGGATTCCACTCGTCATTGGCAAGTTTGGGGCGATGCTCTTTACAGTAATTGTGGCTAAGTTCTAGTTTCTTGTGGTCTATAAGTTCAACCTCATTTGTTTGTTTCTGCTCGACTGCGAGCATGAATTTTGAGTACTCCGTAAGGTTTCCACAGAATTCGCAGAAATTATGTTTTCGTTGTACGTTTAGGTTGACGCCTTTGGTCGCTGCTGATTTCTTCGGACGCTTACAGGCGCAATCCCATGTTAATGCGATTAACGATTCAATGGTTGCGACGAAGCACTGATCTCTTTGGGTTTGTTCATCACTTGTCTTTATGAACTGACGTAGCAGTTGGCGCTGCATGCGCACCATTGCTTCCAGACCTATTAGCCGGATGATTTCGCTAAATCCAACCCCTGAGCCAATACCTGCAACATGGTTTTTATAGCTGTTTGGGAGGGAATCCATGTACTCAGCTATGGCAGGATCGATCAGTTCTTGTATCAGGCGAAGAATGGGGTAGCGCCGAGAGAAGGCAGAGTAAGGTCCCCAGCGCGTTCTAAATTTGGCTATAGCAAGAGAAACAGGCTGGGCGCAGCCTGGAAGGATGGCTATGTAGTCTTGCCCTAGGTCTAGTCTAGCTTGGTGTTCGATATTCATAACAACCTTATAGTCCAAAAATAAAGCTCAATCAAGTTGCATTGCTTGGCACCATGAAGCCTCAACAGGTAAATGGAGGTTCAAGCATGCAAACAATGGCAAATAAAGTTCTCATCAACAGGAAACAACTCTTGGAGATGATTCCACTTTCAACGCGCACAATTTATAACCTGGAACAGCGTGGGGAGTTTCCGAAGCGCATAGCGCTTACAAGCAGAAATGTTGCTTGGGATTTATCGGAAGTGGAAGAATGGATAGAGACGCGTAAAACGTCTGGAATCCAGGCTGCTCGACCTGGCAACACCATAGGGGCCTAACATTATGGCCCTTGATCTTATGGCGGCCTTTTCGGAAACGCCGCCGCCTCTTGATTATGTTTTACCTAACATGGTTTCCGGTACGGTAGGGGCCTTGGTTTCACCAGGTGGTGCCGGAAAATCCATGCTGGCCTTACAGCTTGCCACGCAGATCGCTGGAGGCCCAGACTTGCTGGAAGTCGGAGAATTTCCTGTTGGGCCAGTTATCTATCTTCCCGCAGAAGATCCTCCCGCTGCTATCCATCACCGATTACATGCGCTTGGAGCGCATCTCACCGCCGAGCAGCGGCAAGCTGTTGCTGAAGGCTTGTTGATTGAGCCGCTGATAGGAAGGTGCCCCAACATTATGTGTCTCGATTGGTTCGACGGCCTTAAGCGAGCGGCTGCGGGTCGCCGCCTTATGATCCTGGACACCTTACGTCGTTTCCACATCGAAGATGAAAACGTTAGCGGTCCAATGGCGCAAGTGATCGGACGTATGGAAGCCATCGCCGCCGATACAGGGTGCTCTATCGTTTTTTTGCACCATGCCAGTAAGAGCGCCGCCATGATTGGTGCGGGTGACCAGCAACAGGCCAGCCGTGGGTCGTCTGTTCTGGTCGATAACATTCGCTGGCAATCGTACCTGTCTGGCATGACGCAAACCGAGGCTGAGGAATGGGGTGTTGATGATAGTCAGCGTGGGTACTTCGTTCGCTATGGCGTGAGCAAGGCGAATTATGGCTCTCCTTTCGCAGAGCGTTGGTTCCGGCGTCACGAGGGCGGTGTGCTCAAACCTGCCGTGCTGGAGAGGCAGCGCGTAGCCAATGGCGTGCTGCCATTCAAGAAATCTAAGGTGAGGTCACGTGATGAGCTTTGATCTTACCCATGTTCGACATGATCCAGCTCACTGCCTGGCTCCTGGCTTGTTCCGTAGTCTGAAGCGTGGAGAGCGAAAGCGGCTCAAGCTGGACGTAACCTATACCCATGGCGAGGATTCGATACGTTTCTGGGGGCCTGAGCCTCTAGGTGTTGATGATCTTCGCATCCTACAAGGGCTTGTGGCTATGGCCGCAATTTCTGGTGATGGGGGACGCGGGATTGTGCTGCGAAACGAAACAGAGTCAGAAGTTGGGCAGCAATTGCGTCTCTTGCTAGACCTGAAGTGGGACGCGGTTGAGAAGGATGCAATGGTTGCCAAGGGCAGCTTTCGACAACTGGCCCGAGAACTTGGGTATGCCGACGATGGAGGCAGCCAGTTCAAAACTATCCGCGATAGCATCGAGCGCCTATGGGCAGTATCGGTCATTGTGGAGCGTAACGGGCAGCGTCAGGGTTTCCGCATCTTGTCCGATTACGTCAGCGACGACCGGGAAGGTAAACTGTTTGTCAGCCTAAACCCTCGATTAGCAGAGGCTGTAATGGGAGAACGTCCACATACTCGGCTCGACATGACTGAGGTTCGGGCGCTACAGACCGATCCTGCTCGATTAATACATCAGCGATTATCGGGCTGGATTGATGCCGGTAAATCTGGACGGGTAGAACTGAATACTCTTTGCAACTACGTTTGGCCGGATGCAACGAAGAACCCCAACACCTTGAAAAAGCGCCGTCAGACGGCCCGGAAAGCGTTGACTGAACTTATTTCAGTGGGCTGGACTGTACATGAATACGCCAAGGGAAAATGGGAGATTAGGCGGCCAGGGGCCAACCAAGCCAGCCCCCGGCGTGACAGCACCCATCCCCGGCATAATAGTACCCGTCCCCCGGCATAACGGTATCCCATCCCCGGCATAACGGTACCCGCTTCAATCGCGCAAACGCTTGCAGGGCAAGGCTTTCCGGCCTGTTTTGGAAATCGATCCAAGATATTCCAAAGAATATCCATCATGCGCGGCATAGCCCGCGCCTGAATGGCGCGTTCATGCCTTGCCAACTCAATCGGCCTTTGGCCGATGTTTTAACGCCAAGAGGGTGGCCGATTCTGCTTCCTCGCTAAGGGCTATCACCTCTTCTTGGCGTTCAATCCGTCCGAAGGACGACCAAAGCCGCCTTATACGCTCCAGGAGCGTCGTTCAGAGGCCGACTAGGGGTACTGGAGGGCGATGCCCGAAGCGCCTCTCTGGGCGGTTCAGAAAGCGTATTCAATGCATCAAGATGAATAGCAACTTAAGCCAGTAGCGGTCTGTAAATGTGTGTAGTTTGTAGTAAGTGATTATGCATAATTAATCGTGTATTCCGTGCCGTAGTCCCCGAGCAAGCGATGGACCTCAGCGCAGAGCCGATCAAATGAGAGATAGGCGCCCAAGGGCAGCCAGTAGTATTTGATCTGTCGCCACAAGATCTCGATCAAGTTCAGTTCTGGCGAGTAAGCGGATAGGTAGACCAGATGCACACGATGCGACATCCACTCCAGAATCTTGCTCTTGAACGCCTTGGAGCGATGCATACTGGCATTGTCCAGCACCACCACGGCGAAGGCATCGGGGTCTTTCTGAGCCACCAACTGATCGAACGCCTCAATGACTGTCTCGGTGGTGACCGACTCGGTGGTCGTGTGGTAGACCAGCTTCCCTTTTCGGCTCACGAACCCCAGCACGTTCAGCCTATGGTTATGAGAGTACGCCGTTACCTCCCACGGTTTTCCGATAGCGCTCCACGCATAGGGTACCGATGAGGACTGCGAGAAACCTGACTCATCGAAGTAATACAGCTCGTGCTCGCCCCGATCTTCTTGCTCCTGGAGCACTTTCAGAAGGCCCTGGGTATGGCGAAAATCTGTCTCATCACGTCGGCCCTTCAGTGAGTGCCGAATGCGCTTAGGGATGAAGCGCCTTGCCATGCTGCCGTCCTAAGCTGAGATCCTACCGGCAGTATGCATGAAAATATCTGCCTAAGCACTTATGTAGTAGCACCATACAACATACTACAACGCTACATTTCCTATTCGCATATACATCGTGCTCGCAACCTGTCTGAAGGTGGGTGCGCGGCGCAACAAGAATGCCTCAACTAATACCGACCCCAAACAGTCAATGAAATGGCAGTTAAGTGGGTGGGGTGTTATGGAAGTCTTTGTAAAACAAAGCAATGTGTCGGATGCCCACGTGTTTCATTGACATTTGAGGGGCGGGATTTCAAGCAAGGTGGCCACATGAGGCAACTCACAGGAAAGCTGTGTTTTTGTGTGTAGTGAATGGCGAGGAAAGTAGTCATCTCAAAACGCTGCTAGACCACTATTTTAGCGCTGTTGAGTCGCTATAAGTGCGCTGTCATACCGCTGTAAAGGTCGATTTGCTCGGAAAAACACGGTTTGCACAGGAATAAACATGTTATTGCACAGAAATGCACATACCGTACGTGCAAGAATCAACGCTGTGGTGCGGGCAGGATAGGTGAAGTAGGCTCACCGACAAGTCGGTGGTTCCTTCTTCACTTACCTTATTCGCGCCGGGCGCTCAACGGTCATCCTGCTCTGCGAGGCCATTGGCTGCCGCCGTAGGAGTTGTTGGATTAAATTTCTCCATGTCAACTTTTATGTCCAATTATTGAGCTTATACGTTATGCATTGAAAGGCACGATAAAGCATTCATTGGTAATGGAGATCAACGAATGCAAAAAGTTAGAAGAAAAAATTTAGCCGCTAAAATTACTCTGGTCGTCGCCATGACGACCTGCACTTTGCAGCCTGTCCACGCCGGTATTCCTGTAGTTGATGGCACAAACCTATCGCAGAACATCATGACCGCGATGGAAGCGGTTGCGCAGACGCTCAAGCAGATTCAGGAATACCAAACTCAACTCCAGCAGTACGAAAACCAACTGCAAAACACGATGGCACCGGCGGCCCATATTTGGGACCAGGCGCAGCGCACCATCAATGATCTGAACCAGGCAACCAACACACTCGCCTATTACCAAAATCAGCTTGGCAGCCTCGATGCCTACCTGGGCAAGTTCCAGGACGTGGCCTATTACCGCAGCTCGCCGTGCTTTTCATCGGCGGGGTGCAGCGATGCCGAACGGGTCGCGATGGCCGAGAACCGCCGCCTGGCGTCTGAATCGCAGAAGAAGGCCAACGACGCGCTGTTTAAGGGTCTTGAGCAGCAGCAAGACAACTTGCAGGCTGACGCTCGACAACTCCAACGTTTGCAATCTGCCGCCCAGGGCGCGGATGGCCAACTGGCCGCCATCGGGTACGCTAACCAGCTCGCCAGCAACCAGGCCAACCAGCTCCTGCAAATCCGCAGCTTGCTGATTGCTCAGCAGAATGCCGTCGGCACGCAAATGCAGGCCGAAGCCGACCGCGAAGCTCAGTATCAGGCTTCACGCGATAAGCTCTATGAGGGGCTGTCAGAGCCAGTCAACCGTTCTCACAGCAAGGAGTACTAAGCATGAAATACATGATTCAAATGCTGACGCTCCTGCTTTCTTTGTTCCTCATGGCGGGATGTAGTGAGAAGGAAGAAAACTGCGAAAAAACAAACCAACAGCAAGAGCAGTGCGAAAAACAGGACGGGACTATCTACGATAGCCTGAAAGAACCGGTGGATCGCTCTAAGAGCAAGGAGTTCTGATATGAAAACAGTACTTCTTCGCTTTGGGGCAGTACTGCCCTTTGCTTCCATTTCACCAGCCGCCTTTGCCGAAATAGATAAAGGCGGCGTGTTGAATGAAGTTTCGGACCGTTTTTTAACCGAAAGCTCAAATTGGGCGACAACAATTACTGATCATGCGTCCTGGTTATTCTGGACACTGGTTGTTATCTCAATGGTCTGGACGTTCGGCATGATGGCATTGCGCAAAGCCGACATTGGCGAGTTCTTCGCCGAGTTTACCCGCTTCACCATTACTACCGGGTTCTTTTGGTGGCTGTTGATCAATGGGCCTGGCTTTGCAATGGATATTATCAACTCGTTGAGAAATATCGCGGCTGAAGCATCCGGCCTGCCAAGGGGGTTGAATCCGTCCACGCCGATAGATATTGCGTTTGATATTATCGCTAAGGCAGCGAGCAGCTATAGCATCACTAGCCCTATGGACAACTTGTCCATCTTCCTGACCACGCTTGCCATATTGGCATGCATGGCCATTGTCGCGGCCAACGTTCTTCTTGCCCTAGTTACGGCATGGATTATTGCTTACGCGGGAATTTTTGTCTTGGGCTTCGGTGGCTCGCGTTGGACCTCTGACATTGCCGTCAACTATTTCAGGAGTGTGGCCGGTATAGCACTCAAAATCATGACAATGACACTGCTGGTTGGGATCGCTGTTTCTATTATCGATGGTTATCACTCCGACCTTTCAGAAGGTGCGCCAATGGACGAATTGTTGGTCATTTTCGTTGTGTCCCTTGTCATGGTTATTCTCGTTAACTCCGTACCAAACGTGGTTGCAGGTTTGATCCCTGGCGGTGGTGCTGCTGCGAGCGCTGGTAGTTCATTCAGTGCAGGGGCCTTGATTGGTGGTGCTGTCGGTGCCGGTGCAGCCGTCGCATCGGGTGGTGCTGCGCTTGGAAGCGCTGCCATGTCCGGGGCGACTAATATGGCCGGTGGAGACATGCCGAGCTTCGGCGGTAGCTCTAGTGATACCGGCGAAAGCTGGGGTGGTAGCGCCACTGGCAGTGATAACGCGAGCACGGGTGATACGCCATTTGCCCAGGCAGCAGGTTTTTCCGGAACGGGTAGTTCCAGCTCTGGCGGTGGGTTTGGTCGGGCAGCTTCTCTAGCAGCCGGAACGGCTGGCGAGCTTGCTAAAGGGGTCGGGGCAAAGATGGCCGGAAGTTTTCAAGACAAGGCTAATCAGACCGCCGGAGGACGCCTGGCATCCTCAATTCGTGAAAGCATGGAGCCAAAGAGTGATAACGATGCTGGTAGCGCTGATCAGGTGAGTGATACCGCATCGTTCGACAGCGATAGCTTGAGCGGTGGCAACGGCGGCGGCTGGGTAAACCAAGCGGGCGGCTTTGATGCTCTGTCCAGCGAGGACCAGGACAAGGCCCGCCAATCACACGCTGAGTGGCAAGCACGCGACCCGGAAAAGCACACCTTCGACGTCGGGGACTACGTTTCGTATGCCCAGGAACGACAGCAGGAACGTAATGAAGAGGTTGCCAGCTTTGTGAACCGCGATCGGCAAGATACGTAAGGAGATAAGACGATGAAAGAACGTAATTTCATGGCTGCCCTGGATATGCTCGACAAAGACCAGGAACCCCGCACAGAAGCCGATTTTGTGCCGGTTGTCGAACCATCGACCGAGGAAGAGAAAGACACCGAAGCGGAGATTGCGGCCTTTGTGAATCGCCCGGATCCTACTGGTCGGGTGGGGGCATCGAGCAGCATACGCATCAGCAATGACGCAGGGGCTGGAACCGGGAAAACCCCGTTTTCAGAAGTGGCCGGGTTTTCCAATACCGGCCTATAGAAAGCACACGGGCCGGTGATGGTGCACCGGCCCGCATTTCCACATACCACCTGTCAGAGAGGTGACACATGACAACCACGCATAATATCGAAGTTCAGCAAGCAATTCATCACGCAGCGACCAAGCTGGCCGCCCTGGAGTTCATCGACCAGGAAACCGCCCGGCAGATTTCGCCCGTCGCGGAGGCGGTCGCCAATATGTTCACAATCCTTTACTACCAGGCTGAAACTGGCCGAGCGACGCCGGATGACTTCGAGCAGGCGTTGGACACTATCCGCCAAGTGACAAGGAACCAAGGCAAAAGATGATGCACGATAAGACAGAACGAATAACGAGGAAGAGCAGCACACCTATCAAAGTGTACTGCCTGCCCGAGGAAAAGGAGCAGATCGAGGCGCAGGCAAAACGAGCTGGTATGAGTGCTGCACGGTACTTACGCGAAGTCGGTCAGGGTTATCACATCTCTGGTGTGGTGGATTATGAGCAGGTTCGGGAATTGGCCCGAATCAACGGCGACCTTGGCCGCTTAGGTGGCCTATTGAAGCTATGGCTTACCGATGACGTGCGAACTGCCCAGTTCGGCTAGTCTACAATCCTTGCTGTTCTCAGCAAGATTGAGGCGACACAGGAGGAAATGGGTAAGGTCATGACCAAGATTGTTATGCTGAGGTCTGAGCCATGACAAGGCTATGATCGCTCCCCTTGTTTTTACGTCGGCGGGCCAGCTCTTCCTTTGCCCAAGCTGAAGACTCCATCATATCCCGCCGAAGTTCCAATTTCTCCTGGTCTGTCAGTCTCTGAGCGCCCCGGCTGGCGGCGTCAGCTTCGAGTGGCAAAGCTTTCTTGGTGTAATTACTTGATTCTTCTGGGCTCTTCTTGCTCATTCTATCGCTCCTCAATCCGTCTCTTGATGTATCAATCATAGCGCCTATGAATTAGGAGCAGGTTACTCAGCGATGCTCTCAACTTCAGCTCGCCTGAGCTAGCGAAGGCTGTTAATATTTCCGTTAACTTTTCAATGTTCTGGTTGTGTCAATGAATCAACGCATAGGATACATCCGAGTATCGCCGGATAGCCAGCACCTAGACCTCCAGCGTGAGGCCCTCAAGAAGGCAGGGTGTCGCGCGATCTATGAAGAAGCTTTCAGCGGTAATAGCAGAGAGCGCCCAAAGCTTGAACAGTGCCTTAGGGAGTTGCGTGCGGGGGATTCCCTAGTGGTTTGGCGGTTGGATGATCTAGGGCGAAGTTTGTCCGACTTAGTAATGACAGTGGAAAGTCTAGAGCAGCAAGGGGTGGGGTTTGAGAGCATTACCGAGCAGATCGAAACTACCGGTGCAGCAGGAAAAGTAGTTATTCATGTATTTGCTGCACTAGCTGAATTTCGACGTAGCTTGATTCGCAAACAAACGCAGCCTGGTCTTGCTGCAGCACGTGCTAGGGGCCGGGCTGGAGGGCGGAAGCCTAAGCTTGATGATAAGCAAGTTCGGGAGATTGAAGAACTTCTAAGCAACCCTGATATGCGTGTTGCAGACGTAGCTCGTCTTTATGGAGTCTCTCGCACAACGATTTATAAGTATGTTGGAGTCGTTGTGCCTCAGCATTGAAGGGGAGTCCAGTTTCGCTAATGAGTCTCATGGTGCTGTATTTAAATATGTTGAGGCTGTAACGAAGCGCACCACTAGATTCGGGTCTAATTGGTAAAAATTTTATAGGTGGCATTAGTGATAATAATAGAGCGGACCTTTAAAGATATCCCTGATGGGAAGGTTAATGATGCCGACCAACAGTCTTTCTTGGTCAGCCTGGGCTGGTCGCGAGGATATACATGGGATGATTTGCTACATTCAAAACGTGTACTGATAATTTCCGAGGCAGGGGCAGGAAAAACCTACGAATGCCGTAAACAGTCGGAGCGCCTTTGGGCCTCGGGAGAACCTGCATTCTTCATTGAATTGGCCGCGTTGGCAACAGAAGACCTTCGCAGTCTGTTAGATGCAGATGAAGAAGCCCGGCTGGATGGGTGGCTTGCCTCACAGTCTGAGGTGGCGACATTTTTTCTGGACTCGATTGACGAGCTAAAATTGACGATGGGGTCGTTTGAGCGCGCGCTCAAACGACTGAAAAAGTGTATCGGAGGTCAGCTTCATCGGGCGCGCGTCGTCATCACGACACGGCCGATCCCCTTCGACGAACAGCTGGTCCGAAACGTACTGCCTGTTCCTATGGTGCCGTCTTCGGACTCCGATGAAGAAGCATTTGCGAAGATCGCAATGCGTGAGCATCGGGAGCCACACGGCAACAGAAGAAATAATCAATCGCCCGATTGGCGGTCTGTAGCTTTAATGCCATTGTCGGACGAACAGATCGTCGATTTTTGTCGACACCAGGGAGTGAGCGATCCTGAGCTTCTTTTTGAAGACTTACGACGTCGCAATGCCCTAGAGTTTGCACGTAGGCCTCAGGACCTCATTGAGTTATGCGCGGACTGGCGTGAGCATAAACGCATCCGAACACATCGCGATCAGGTTGCCACGAATGTTCGCGTGAAGTTGCTTCCTCGCGAAGACAGACCTGAACCGGCGGAATTATCTGTCGACAAGGCGATCGAAGGAGCTAGCCGACTCGCGCTTGCAGTTCAGATGACACGTCGTATAACCATTCGTCATAGTGCAGCGTCCGACGCTGTTGACGAGGAGGCAGCTCTTGATCCCGCGATCATCCTATCCGATTGGCAGCCGAACGAACGAAAAGCACTGCTGGAGCGTCCGTTATTTGGCTTCGCTTCTTATGGCCGAGTGCGCTTCCATCATCGCTCTGTTGCCGAGTACCTTGCTGCGGAGCGGCTAATAGCTTTTCGCAGACAAGGCATGCCGTTTCGAGCCCTCAAACGTCTTCTCTTCGCGGAGACAAAAGGTAACACAATCGTTCGCCCGTCCAAGCGACCAGTGGCGGGGTGGCTAGCCTTGCAAGAAGACGGGATATTTGAACTCTTGCGGGACAATGAGCCTGCTGTGCTTCTGGATGAAGGCGACCCAGAGTCGCTAACGCAGACGCAGCGAAATCAAGCTCTTCACGCCTACGCTAAACGCTACGGCCCTGGTGGGTGGAGAGGCCTTCAGGTGCCTCACATTCAGGTCCACCGATTTGCATCGAACGAGTTGGCAGAAGAAATCGACAGGATTTGGCGCAGTGGAGTAGAGAATCCGGATGTACGAGAAGTCCTCATCAGCCTTATAGAGGCGGGGCGCATAGAAGCTTGTGCAGACATCGTATTCGATATCACTCAGGACATTGCTGCAACTGCGGTCGAGCGCATAATGGCTATTGACGCTTTAGTAGCCCTTGGTGACGAGAGATTAGGGATAGTTTCTGCCAGAATAGCTGATGCTGATGATCTTTGGCCTGACAGAGTAGTACGCGGTGCCATACTACGCCTTTTCCCAAAATACATGTCGGTTGAGCAGCTTTGTCGGACCCTTAGATGGATAAAACGAGAGAAGCGCAATGTAGGCGATCTTAGTTGGCAACTACCACGCCTGATAGCAGGAGCATCTCTTGATCTCCCTGTCCTTGAGGAACTTCGTGATGGTCTCCTCGCGCTAGTATCAGAGGGGCTTAAATGGCGAAAAGAGTGGCCGCATATTATGAGTGATAGGCCACATCTCAGTGGAGCACTCGCAGCAACATGTGAACGCGGCCTCGATATAAGCCTAGACGACCAGTGGCTGCATGGTGGTGTAATCGCATTGCGATTACACCACCGAGACCATTGCGACGATGAGCCGATCAAATCACTTCGCGAACGGCTGATCAATCTGAAAGCAGTGGACAATGAGCGTCTTTTCTGGGTTGAGGACGCTTTGCTGCAGTCGCTCCATGAAATCAAAGATCCTTGGAGACGGCTCGCAGAGATCACTATTCACGATGGACCAGTTCAGCTAAGACCGGACCGGGATCTGACTTGGGTGAGTGAAGCGCTTGGTGACACGACCCGGGATGCGGGTGAACGCGCAATGCTCTTGGAGGCAGCCATCCGTCTGTCGCCGGATCGTGATACATGGAAAAAACACGTTGAAGGACTTAGGCCTCTAATAGTGGATGAACCTTCATTCGTGCAAAGACTTGACGACTCGCTGAAGCCATCGAAGCACGACAAAGAGCATCGTCGTTGGGAAAAGAAGCAGGCTGAACGAAAGAAGCAAGAAGAGCGGCGAAAGGCCAAGAACCGCGCGAGCTGGGTTCAGTTCTGGCGAGAAGTTGCCAATCAGCCTGAAAACGCATTTTCGACGGAGCAAAGCTGGAACACTGCTTGGAACTTGTGGCGCGCCATGAGTCATGATGGTGAAGACAGTCGATCGTCAGGCTGGAACCGGCGATTCATTGAAGAGCAATTCAATCAAGAAACGGCCGACAAGCTTCGCCGGGTGCTGATGAAGATCTGGCGTGATGACCACCCAACTTTTCCCAGCGAAAGGTCCGAAGGCGAGCGCAATACATTCCTTGTACGTTGGCAACTTGGTCTAGCCGCGATCTACGCCGAAGCGGAGGCGCCCGACTGGGCAGCTAAACTCGGCGATGCCGAAGCCGAGCTAGCCGCGCGGTACGCTCTGATTGAACTGAACGGCCTGCCTCAGTGGATAGAAGGTCTCGTAGACACGCACCCAAACGCTGTGGACCGAACGCTTGGAAATGAATTGTCGTGGGAGCTGAACCGGCCGTCAGGTGAGCGTGGACATTCGAGCTTAATTCAAGGAATTGATTATGCGCCTGAGAGGGTAGCCAGTTTATTTTTACCTCGACTGGAATCCTGGCTAGATGACGGTGGGGACTGGATTAATGGCGCCGATAACACGACCGGAATGACCGAAAGGGTTCGGCAAGTCACACGGGTTATCTTGAAGCATGGCGATGCTGCGGAAATTAAGAGACTTCAAGAACGGGCACTACAAAGATTGGAACAACAATTGCCGTTTTCGCTGCGCTTTGTTTGGTTGTCGACCTTAATGCGAATTGATCCGCAGACGAGTGTCGAAAAGCTGGCGGATCAGATTGAGATAGTTGAACCATCTGAGCGATCAGACGCTGTGACATGGCTGGCCAGCCTCTTTGGTGATCGCCAAGACGGAATTGATTTGGGTGACGAACGATTCACGCCGCAACTACTGCTGAGGCTTCTTCGTTTGGCCTATCGCCACGTTCGAATACAAGACGATGCGCACCACGAAGGGTCCTATTCACCGGATACTCGAGACAACGCGGAACAGGCACGCAATAGCATTGTAACGGCATTACTCAACGCGAAAGGCGAGGAGGGCTTTGCTACCAAGCTCGAGATGGCCGCAGATCCTTTGTGCGTTCATTTCAAGGATCGCATTTTGGCTGTGGCAGAAGAGAGTTGGGCGCAAGAGATTGATGCTGAGGTATTTGATGAGGCTCAAGCAGTAGCGCTTGATCGAAGCGGGGAGGCGCCTGCCTCAACGAATGAAGCCATGTTTGCGATTTTGAAGGATAGGCTGTCTGACCTAAACGACCTTCTTCTCCGTGACACGTCACCGCGAGAGGCTTGGGCAGGGATATCAGATGAGAGGGTCATGCGTCGAGAAATTTCGCGCGAGCTGAGCTATGCCGCGAACTCGATCTACACTGTGGACCAAGAGGCTGTTACAGCTGACGAAAAGGAAACTGATATACGTTTGCGCTCTGTTCTTTCTAAGCATGAAGCTGTGATTGAACTAAAACTTGGTGATGGGCGCACAGCGACAGACTTGCGAGATACAATAGAAAATCAGCTTGTTAGGAAATACATGGCAGCAGAATACAGTAAAGCTGGAGCTTTGCTGGTGACTCTTGCAAAAGACCGTCAATGGCAACATCCAGATGAAAAGCGCAGGATCAAAGCGGATGAGTTATTGTCGCTGCTGACTGCAGAGGCTGACAGAGTGCAACAGGCTTTGGGAGGCGGAGCCTATATACATGTACACCTTCTTGATTTGCGTCCTAGGTTGCCTATTGAGTCTCAGGCTAAGCTTTGAACGCTAAGATAGGCTCCGAGTATCGACTTTGTTGCTTAAGTTGGTGATTTCTCGACGTGGTATTTTTCATGGTCTTTTGCTTTTTGTGGTTAGTATCATGTTGAAAAATAAACTTTTTTTGTTTCTATTGATAATCGAGTGGGAGTAATTTCACTTGTTGCATAAAAAATAATTTGTTGTACAAATAAGAAAGGGCGCCTACTTTTGACGCCCTTTCTTTATAACCAAATGAAATGGCCATAGGGTTAGGCTTTGCTTTTATTGTTTTGCGGTTTTCTGGGTAAATTGATAAAAAACGCCATAATTAAGCCGCTGATAGCGAGCACAATTCCCAAAATAAAAGCCGTTTGTACTCCAGCCGTTAAAGAGGTGCTAGCTACAAATGGCGCCGATGGGTCTGTAACGGTTTTCAAGTAGTTGCTTTGCGCAGCCGACATAATAGTAATGGCAAGAGCAGTGCCAATGGAACCGGATACTTGCAGTAAGGTATTTATTAAAGCCGTGCCGTCTGGATATAGTTTTTGAGGTAACACATTTAAAGCATGAGTTTGCAAAGGCATCATCACGAAGGTGACGCCAATCATAAGACCGGAATGTAATAAGATGATCGTCAGAGCAGACGTTTCTGTGTTTACATTTGAGAGATTCCATAACATCATAAGCATAATGATGAAGCCAGGAGCAAATAACCATTTGGGACCATAATTATCATAAATACGTCCAGCAAATGGCGATAAAATGCCATTTATTGCGCCTCCAGGCATAAGCGTAAGCCCTGCAGTCAGCGCCGTTAGCCCGAGTCCAATTTGTAGAAATAAGGGCAAAAGAATCATACTTGATAAAATAATCATGAACGTGACAGACACACTCAATAAACCTAAGGTATAGATCGGGTATTTCAAAACACGTAAATCTAACATAGGGGTATCGAGTTTTAGCTGTCTTGATGAAAACACCAGTAGAGATACTATACCCATTATTAAGGTACTAATGACGGTTGTGCTGCTCCATCCTTGGTGCCCTGCCACACTAAAGCCATAGACAATGCCACCAAAGCCAAGAGTGGACAAAAAGATTGAAGGCACATCTATTTTGGGTTTTGTGAGAGTCGTAACGTTCTGCACAAAAATCAGTCCGTAGATTAAAGTAAAAATAAGAAAGGGCAGAATTAACCACAGAATCCAATTCCAGCTTAATAGTTCAATAATTAAGCCCGAAGTGGCTGGTCCAAGCGCCGGTGCTGACATCATCACAAGCCCAATCACCCCCATAATGGTACCTCTTCGATGAATGGGGAAAATGACTAATGCGGTGTGAAACATCAGGGGGATTAATAAACCGGTTCCTATGGCCTGAATAATACGGCCTATAAGTAATACACCAAAAACAGGTGCTATACCGGATACTACGACTCCAAGGATGGAAAAAAGTAGCGAAGTAATGAATAGTTGCCTAGTGCTATACCTTTGTATTAACAAGGCTGAAACGGGGATGAGTATTCCCATAGTGAGCAAGTAGCCAGTTGTTACCCATTGCACTGTGGAAGAAACCACATCCAACTCTTGCATTAAATTACCCAACGCCATATTTAATGCGGTTTCGCTAAATAATCCGATGAATCCCGCGATTAAAAAGGAGATTAAAATCGGCACTGGTTTTATAGTGATTTGATCTTTTTCGCTTACTGCTGTAGACATTAAATTTCTCTAGGTTGATGGAATAAGGAGGGGATTTGTTCTGCGATGGTTTTAAGGGGGTCGCCGCTTTTGGTGGCTAAAGCTAAAAGAATGCCGCCTTCCGTGAGGGCATGAAAAACGATGGCTAAATCCGTGGCTTTTTGCTTTGTATAGCCAGCCTCTAGGAGTTTTTCAGCATAAATGGATTGCCAGTCTTCAAACGTCGCTTCACACGCCAGACGAATCGGTTCGCTGGTGGAGTGCTTTTCTCCCGTAATGGCGCCAATCGGCGAACCAAGCGGTGTGCCGTCCTCTCCAAATACTCTGGATAATTCGTCTACATAGGCTTGAAAGGCATCTATTGGATTGGAGATATCAGCAAAAATGCCTTGAATATCTTCCATCACTAATTGTTTGGTACTGTTAATGGCCGCAATCGCTAATTCTTCTTTGCCTTCTGGAAAGTAATAATACAGCGAGCCTTTAGGGACGCCACTTTCCTCAAGGATCTCGTTCAAGCCCACGCCGCTATAACCACGTACTCTAAAAAGACGGGCTGCCGTTTCAATGAGCGCGTCTTTAGGTTTTACTTTTTTATTCATTACTAATGGTTCCACTGCAAACTTATACCAACTGGTCTATTATTTGAGTATCGTAAGGGAAAACCCGTAATGAGTCAACGGTAACTGACTTAGACCGTCATTAGGTCATGCTTTGATAAAACCCCGGCGACGTCGTTCTAGCCAGTTCTATAAACGCTTGTACATAATCCGTAGTAATATCCGCTTCACGTGCGCCCAGAAAAATTTGCTTCGCAATACCATTAGGCCCCAAGCGCACGGGGGCTACGGCGAACTGGTCTGCGTACTCTTCAACGAGCCAACGGGGCAACGCGGCCACACCGCGGCCACAGGCTACCATTTGTAGCATGATATCGGTGGTTTCAATGGTTTTGTGGCGTTTAGGTGCGATACCGGCTGGTAGCAGAAATTGGTTGTAGATGTCTAGACGCCCAATGTCTACCGGATAAGTAATCAGTACTTCGTTGTTGAGCTGGGGTGGCTCTACGTAGGGGGTCTTTGCCAGAGGGTGGTTTTTGGGGACTACCAACACCTGTTCGTAGTCGAATACCGGCTCAAATTTCAGGCTAGGCTTGAATACGGGATCAGGGGTAACGAGTAAATCAATCTCATAACCAAAAAGGGCACCTATGCCGCCAAATTGGAATTTTTGTATTACATCCACATCCACATCGGGCCAGGCATTTAAATAAGGTGAAACGACTTTTAATAGCCATTGATAGCAAGGGTGGCACTCCATGCCAATGCGTAGAGAGCCGCGTTCACCCTGTGCAAACTGGAGCAAGCGCTCTTCGGCCAGTTCCAATTGTGGTAACACACGGTTGGCTACGGTCAATAGATGTTGGCCTGCCTGAGTCAGCTGCAAATTGCGACCTTCGCGTCGCCAGATCTCGGTGCCTAACTGCTGCTCTAGTTTTCGTATGCTATGGCTTAGGGCAGACTGCGTCACGTGCAGTACGTTTGCTGCAGCGGTTAAGGAGCCTTGTTTTGCTACTTGTTGCACAATGCTCAGGTGGATACGTTCTAACATAGTAAACAATAATAGATATGAGATATATTCATGGGTATGTGAAATAAGACCATTTTACTTCATGTGTGCGCTTTTCTACAATGCAATCTACTTACTTAATATGAAACCATTCGAAATTAGGACGCCAGAGCATCATGAGCAAAGAGTTTGCATTTAATATCAAGAGCATTTTTTTCGATGAGAACTATCATCCTTCGGACAATACGCGCCTTACCACCAACTTTGCGAACTTGGCTAGAGGGGAGAGCCGTCAAGAGAACTTGCGTAACACCCTAAATATGATTAACAACCGTTTTAATGCCTTAGCAAATTGGGATAACCCGAACGGAGATAGGTATTCGGTAGAGCTGGAAATTATTTCTGTGGATATGGATATTGAAGGTGATGGTCAATCCTTCCCATCGATTGAAGTATTGAAGACAAATATTATTGACCACAAAACTAACGAACGCATTGAAGGCATTGTAGGTAATAACTTTTCTTCTTATGTGCGCGATTATGACTTTAGCGTATGGTTGTTAGATCATAACAAGAATCAATCTACCTTTAGTATTCCTGATAATTTCGGTGAGTTACATGGGAAAATATTTCAGTGCTTTGTCAATTCAGAAGCGTATAAACAGCGCTTTAACAAAGCACCTGTAATTTGTCTGAGTGTGTCCGATAGCAAAACTTACCAACGCACTGAAAACCAGCACCCCATATTAGGTTATGAGTATGAACCCAATGAATCCTCTTTGACTGAGCAATATTTCAAAAAAATGGGCTTACAAGTGCGTTATTTTATGCCACCCAATAGCGTGGCACCGTTGGCCTTTTTCTTCTTGGGTGATTTACTGAATGATTACAGTAATCTAGAACTTATTAGTACGATCAGTACAATGGAAACTTTTCAAAAAATTTATCGACCTGAAATCTATAATGCCAATGCGCCAGCAGGACAAAGTTATAAACCTAATCTAAAAAATTCGGATCATTCATTAACGCAAATTGTTTATGATAGAGAAGAGCGTAATGAGTTAGCAGTGAAACAAGGGAGGTTTACTGAGGAGCATTTTATTAAGCCGTACAAGACGGTTCTTGAGCAGTGGGCTGCTAATTACGCACAATAAGTCCTTCATTTATTAAAAATTATTTTTATATTTATATATTTATATATTTATATTTTCATATTCTGTATTGATATTTACTATGACAAAAAAAATACTATTACCTACGTCCACCGCTGGCAGCCTACCTAAGCCTTCTTGGCTGGCAGAGCCTGAAAAACTCTGGTCTCCTTGGAAATTACAGGGTGCAGAGTTAATTGAAGCCAAGCAAGATGCTTTGCGTGTGTCTTTACAAGAGCAATTACAAGCAGGCATTGATATTGTTAGTGATGGTGAGCAAACGCGTCAGCATTTTGTGACGACTTTTATTGAACACCTTGACGGGGTTGATTTTGAGAAGCGCGAAACCGTTAAAATCCGAGATCGTTATGATGCGAGTGTGCCTACTGTTGTAGGGGCAGTCAGTAGGCAAAAGCCTGTTTTTGTGGAAGATGCTAAGTTTTTACGTCAGCAAACTACAAAGCCTATTAAATGGGCACTTCCAGGTCCTATGACCATGATTGATACGCTTTATGATAATCATTATAAAAGCCGTGAAAAATTAGCGTGGGAGTTTGCTAAAATTCTGAATCAAGAGGCGCTAGAATTAGAAGCAGCGGGCGTGGATATTATCCAATTTGATGAGCCGGCATTTAATGTTTTCTTTGATGAAGTGAATGACTGGGGTATTGCTACTTTAGAAAGAGCCATTGAAGGATTGAAGTGTGAAACAGCTGTACATATTTGTTATGGTTATGGCATCAAAGCGAATACGGATTGGAAAAAAACGCTAGGCTCTGAATGGCGCCAATATGAAGAATCCTTTCCAAAATTACAGAAATCCAATATTGATATCATCTCATTAGAATGTCAAAACTCCCATGTGCCTATGGATTTAATTGAGCTTATTCGAGGTAAAAAAGTCATGGTAGGTGCCATTGATGTGGCAACCAACACCATTGAAACGCCCGAACAAGTGGCTAGCGTATTACGCAAAGCACTGCAGTTTGTAGAGGCGGATAAACTTTATCCCTCTACCAACTGCGGAATGGCACCCTTAGCTCGCGACGTGGCAAGAGGCAAGTTACATGCCTTGAGTGCAGGCGCAGAAATCGTCCGTCTAGAGCTTGAACGCTAATATCGGCATGAAATTTCTATCCTAGCCCACTGTTAAACTCATATATCTGGTAAAGCCCGCTTAAGCGGGCTTTTTTGTGGGGTTATCCCTTGGCATACAGGGCTTTTAGGTATGATATATCTATCAATACGTAAGTAAATGAAAGAACATCGCCATGCCTAAAAATCAGTTGAAAAAAATCTCGTACTCATATCTTCAAAGGCTAGGTGAGCTAAAAGAAGCACTAGATGCCCATGCCATTGTGGCAATAACGGATGCAAAAGGAATAATCATTGATTGTAATGAGCAGTTTTGTGATATATCGCAATACTCCCGCGAGGAATTAATTGGGCAAAATCATCGTCTCATTAATTCAGGTCATCATCCGCGAGAATTTTTTCAAGATCTTTGGTTTACCATTTCCTCAGGAGACGTCTGGAACGGAGAAATATGCAATCGTGCTAAAGATGGTTCGCTTTATTGGGTTCAGACCACTATTACTCCTTTTTTAGGACCGAACGGGAAGCCGAGAAAATACATTGCCGTGCGAGCTGACATCACAGAGCGTAAGCAGTTAGAGCAGCATTTATATCATTTGGCTTGGCATGATGAGTTAACTGGCTTACCAAATAGAGCGCAGCTTTATGAGTTTTTAGAAAAAACCATTCAAGAAATAGGTGTCATAAATCAATATGCGGCTCTTATATTATTAGATTTAGATAACTTTAAAGAAATCAATGACAGAATGGGGCATGCTACGGGTGATAATGTATTGCGCCAAGTGGCCAAGCAGCTCAGTTGTTTAATAATAGATCAAGACATAGCGGGTCGTTTAGGAGGTGATGAATTTGTTATTTTATTTGCAAACTTGGGTGTGGATCCTGACCGAGCAAAGCAAGAGGCAGAGAGACGGGCAGAAGAGGTGCGCAAATCACTAGATATCAGTTTTACGCTTGATGGCCTTCAAGCAAGTGTGACCGCTAGTATGGGTTTAGTATTATTTAATGAGCTTGAAAACAGTAAGTCTACTTTATTGAGTCAAGCTGATATGGCCCTGTACAAAGCCAAAGAGCTAGGGCGAAACCGAATATATGTGTTTAATTCACAACTACAAGATATTGTGGTTGAGCGTAATGCTTTATTTCAAGACTTGCAGCAGGCCTTAGCACGTAATGAATTCACTCTACGCTATCAAGCAATAGTTGATAAAAAACGTAATATTCAAGGTTTTGATGCTATGGCTTATTGGAAGCATCCCGCTAAAGGAGTTTTGTCACCTAACACCTTTCAGGAGTTAGTAGAAAGAAATAATCTAGAGATTCCAATATTTCAATGGTCACTTGAAAAGGTATGTAAGCAATTAGTGGAGTGGAGTCAAAGTAGTAGTTTGACTCATTTAACTATAGCGATTGATATGAGTACACGCCAATTACAAAATCAATCTGTTATCACCTTTATACGCCATACTCTTGAGAAAACCGGTGCAAACCCGTCCTTACTTTGTTTTAAATTGACTGAATCGGTGTATTTCTCAGATATTGAAATCAATATCTTGAGAATACAAGAGTTAAAAGCTTTAGGTGTACGCTTTTCGCTAGAAGGATCTGGCACAGAATGTTCTGCTGTTCAACATATTGAGCGTTTACCGCTTGATTTTTTACGGGTGCAAAATTTGTCAGATCGGGTGGGTGATCGTGTAGTAGCTGTAGCAATTATTGCCTTGGGTCATATTCTAGGTTTAGAAGTAATAGTGGGGGGAGTAGAAGCTGGGTGGCAGTTTGATTATTTTTCAAAGCATGGCTGCGATTGGTTTCAAGGTGATCTTTTTTCCCCACCTATTTCGGCATCTGAAATATCTAAATTACAGTTTTAGCTAAGCTAAGTTTGAAAGAGTTATCAACAAACTAATGCCGTCTACGGGTGGGCTGCTATCCCGCTGTACAGCGTGTTACTATATTTTTTCTTAGTAGAAGAAAAAAGGAATGTGGTCTAAATGCAAAAAAAATCAATTAATTTGGCATTACAAGGTGGTGGCTCACACGGTGCGTTCACTTGGGGTGTACTGGATTACTTTATGGAAGACGAGCGCATCAGCATAGGTGGCATTTCGGGTACAAGCGCCGGAGCCATGAATGCCGCCATGCTAGCACACGGATATTTAGACGGGGGTGCTGAGGGCGCTCGTGAAGCACTGAATAGGTTTTGGCGGAAGGTCGCAGAGATGGGGCGTTTTAGCCCCATTCAGCGTAGTCCATTAAGCGTACTTACAGGCAGTTGGAGTATGGGTTATTCACCGTTAAATACGATGATTGATCTATTCAGCCGTGTGGCTTCACCTTATGATATAAATCCGCTTGATATTAACCCGTTACGAGAACTGGTCGAATCCACTATTGATTTTGAAAAAGTTAGAGAGTGTAGTGCATTAAAGCTATTCATTGCGGCCACTAATGTACATTCGGGTAAGATAAAAGTATTTGAGCGCGAAGAACTAACCGCCGATATGATTTTAGCTTCAGCGTGTTTGCCTACGCTTTATAAAGCGGTTGAAATTGATGGTGTGCCTTACTGGGACGGAGGTTATGTGGGCAATCCGCCTTTGTATCCTTTATTTCATTCCACTAAATCTAAAGATGTAGTTATTGTGCAAATTAATCCAGTTGAGCGCAATGAAACACCAAAATCAGCGAAAGATATACAAAATCGCATCAATGAAATTTCCTTCAATTCTTCTTTGTTAAGAGAATTGCGAAGTATTGAGTTTGTACATAGATTATTACAAAAAAATAAATTAGATAGAGCACATTATGCCGATGTACTAGTGCATCGAATCGAGGCCACTGAGCATTTAAGTCCCTTAGCCGCTTCCAGCAAAATGAATTCAGAGTGGGAGTTTTTGGTGCATTTGCGCGACATAGGACGTGCCTCGGCTAAAGCATTTCTTGATGAGCATCATGCTAACTTAGGCGAAATATCTACTCTTGATTTACGGCATGAGTTTTCTTGATAATTTCAAATAAAAGAATTGGAGTTTTTATGAGTTATATTTTGCAAGTTGATTTTCCTTACACTGGCCCCTGGGGGGATGAAATGACTGCTGCTATGGAGGGGTTGGCGCGCTCAATCGCAAACGAACCTGGGCTTATTTGGAAAATATGGACCACTAATGAGACAGAGAAGGAGGCAGGAGGCGTTTATTTATTTGAAGATAAGGCGAGTGCCGAGGCTTATTTAACCATGCATACTGCGCGTTTAAATGATTTTGGGATTTCACCTGTAAACGGCAAGATTTTTGCTGTGCACGAGCAATTATCGAAAATTGACCGAGCCCCTATTTGATCAGTGCGGTTGATTAGATTTTTGCTATTTAGCAAAATGTGCGAAACACCTTGTCGATTAGAGCGAAGAAAAAATCAATTTTGATAGCGTGCTGTAATAGTGGAAGATAAATCACCACAAATTATGGAAGCACGCTTTCTAATATTTAAAAGACTATTAGTTAGGAGAGGCTTCTAACTTATCGAAGTAATCAATGGTGGCTTTTGTTTCTGATTGAGATTGTGGATAGGCAATAATTACCCATTTACCGTTTGCAACCGCAGTCTTTACGGGAGCAATTACAGCATTACGGCCGGGAGTATAAGCAATTAATACACCTATAATTACGCCAATTAAAAGAAATACACACACCACGCCCATGAAAGAAATCACGGGTTCATGTACAAACATGAGTGAACCGGCGTTGTACATAATGCCCCAAAAAGCAACACCGAGTATAAGACTGACAATTATAGATATAAAATGCACGGAGAAGCCTAAAGTACCCATAGCAGTGAGCTCATCTTTGAGTTTAGCGTCTACATCAGGGTCATCAGGTGTAATAAAAGCTATTTTTGACTCATCGCCCGAATATAAATTCGATAAGTGCTGTTTTGCTTGTTCAGCAGCTTGTTGAGTGGTAAAAATACCCATTGTTTTGCGCTTGGAGCGCAATTTTTTAGTTTTATCCATTTCTCCCTCATTAATAGTTAAAATTTATACCTAATTTTTAGTAATTTATTTTAGCATGTAAAAAGATAATTGAGGACGGCAAAGTTTACTGATTGATATTTCTAAAATTCCTTATGACCAAAGCCATATTATTACTCGTAGCCATATGGACTCTAGTTACTGCAGTACGCGAATTGAATTGGGCAGAGTTTCTAAAAGATAGCACTCGTAAGCAGCTCAGTGTGATTTCGGTCTGTATTATAACTGCCATCTGGGCCTTACAAACCGGTATTAGACCCGGTTTAGAAGTGCATTTTTTAGGTTTGACTGCGCTGACTTTAATGCTTGGTTGGCGGCTTAGTATTCTTATTGCGAGTGTGGCTACTTTTCTCGTTACGGCAGTGGGCATTAGTAGTTGGGCTAGCCTAGCAGAAAACGTATTCTTTGGAGCTGTTTGGCCGGTATCATTAAGTTATTTTGTTTTCTTGCTTACGTATAGCTATATGCCTAGACATTTATTTGTTTATATATTTATAGCGGGATTTTTTAATGGAGTTTTAACGCTTACCACTAAAATGTTGATGGTGGGGGGGTATTTAGCGTTAACGGGTGTTTATAGCTGGGATGCCGTTAAGGCGGACTACCTGCTCATCATCCCATTAGTCGCCTTACCTGAGGGGTTAATGAATGGGGTCAGTATTGCGGCATTGGTGGTGTACCGGCCAGAGTGGGTTTGCACTTTCCGTGATAGGGATTACCTTTTTAAAAAATAAAGGCTTTCTGACCTAACCGCTAGACTTACCAATACCCCAGCACCTTCCACCAAAGCCCACCAACTACTACCCAAATCGTTAAGTTCACTACACTCATTATAAAACCTGCTTTCCACCATTCCGTTAGGCTTACGTAGCCAGAATTAAAAATAACGGGGGAGGTGCCGGTGGCATAATGAGTAAGCGTCATCATAATGGATGAGGCCGCTGCCATCATAAGTACAAAAGGCATGGGTGGGGCACCAAGGCTTAAACCCACTATCAAAAAAGCACCCATCATAGCGGTAATGTGTGCTGTAGTGCTGGCAAAGAAGTAGTGCGAATACAAAAACACAGCGACTAATAAAGCTGTGCCTGCGGGCCAGCCCATGCCGGCATTAGCAATGATGTTTTGCATGCTCTGTGAAAACCAGGCAATGACACCTAAATGATTAAGCTGACTTGCCATCATAACCAGAGCACCAAACCAGACTAGGGTATCCCAAGCATTACGTTCTTTAAGGACGTCTTCCCATTTTAATACACCGGAAAGTATTAAAATGGATAGGCCTATAAAAGCGGTAGTGGTGGCGTTAAGTGTTAGAAAACTACCAAAAATTAGAGCTGGAATATCAGCCCAAAGTAAAAGTAAAAGCCCAAATACGCCTAGCATGATCTTTTCATCTTTATGTATGGGCCCTAAATCGGCTAGTTGTTTCTTGGCAAAGGCAGAAGCATCCGGCGTAGTTTTGATTTTAGGGGGGTATATCCAATATAAAACTAAGGGCATCACGGCTATAGCTAATAAGCCGGGTAAAAGCATGGCCACCATCCACGTCGTCCAGCTGAGCTGGATTTGCATATCCGTGGCTTCGGCAATAAGTTTTACAGTCAGTGGATTCGGTGCGGTGGCCGTAATAAACATGGCAGAGGTGATGGGGTTGCTGTGGTAATTCACCAAAGCTAAATACTTACCGATTAAATCACTACTGTTTTTTTCTGGGCTGCTATCAAAACTATTGGCAATGGATTGCATAATTGGGTGGATGATTGCCCCACCACGTGCGGTATTGCTAGGGGTAACTGGAGCAATAACTAATTCAGAAATGGCTAAGCCATAAGCAATACCCAAGGTTTTTTTGCCAAAAAGAGAAATAAAATAATAACCAATACGAGCGCCTAAGCCTGTGTTAATTAAACCACGTGAAATCATCACGGCAATGGCAATTAGCCAAATAAGCGGGTTAGAGAAACTACTTAAAGCGTTATCTATGGATTGCCCTGGATTTTCAGCCGTCACACCACTGGCAGCTACTAAAGCAATAGCCACAATAGAAATGGCACCTATAGACATGGCTTTACCAATAATGGCAGCGATGGTGCCTATAAAAATGGCCAGCATGAGCCAGCCCTCATTCGTGACTGCCACAGGTTGCGGTAACAGCCAAACAAGCACACCAATGGCAATAGCAGCTAGAGCCGGTTTAAGGTTTAAGTCGGACTTTTTTTCTGGAGTGGGTGGCGTAGGCATAAAAACTCCTTGGTGAATAACCGTTAACTCTAATGGTAGCAGTTATTGTCAGATTTTAGCGGCTGCCGCGCTCAGTTCAGGGCCATATTTTAGCCAAATTTCTTGTTGTATTTGCTGTGCGAGCAGCTCTTGTTGAGAGGCAGGTACAAAAAAACGAATTTCTACCCAATGTTGTTTTACGTCTTCAGATTCCCAAAATATTTCCACTTTATTTGAAGGTGCATCTAAAAGTGCTTTAGATCCTAAGCGTTGGAAGTGTTTTAATGCCTCGGTAGCCCATGGATCACAGAGTTTTGTGGCTATTTCCAGAGCGACTTGGTTAAAAGTGGTTCTATCTGTACTATAAGGCACAGCTAGACGTACTGAGCCCACTACAAAACGTCCTAATCCGACATGGTTTGTGACCACTGCGGTTAGTAAAATACTATTTGGCAGCACAATGGTTTTGCCTGTGATTTGTTGTGAGCCATTGGTTTCAGACAGGGTGAGATTTAACAAGCCTACATCCACTACTAAGCCTTGGCTACCATTCACTTCAATTAGGTCACCCACATTAAAAGGGCGTGACATCACAAATAAAATATAGCCTGTAATGCACATGATCAGTTCTTTTGTGGAAAGCACCAAAGCAACCGCAAAGGCAGATAATGAAATGGCAACACCGGCAATTTTCGTAGCCCAAATAATCACAATCATCACTACGGCACTTAGAATGATGATGTTTTTTATAAGCACTAATTGCTGGCGGCTATGACTACGCTTTTTTTGAGCACGCGCCGGTGAGGTGTAATAACGTCTATTTAAGTGACTTAGCGTCATTGCCACTAAAACAATCATTAAAGACGATATAATACGCCCTAGTTCACCGTCTA
Source organism: Paenalcaligenes sp. DL 309 (assembly GCF_057475285.1). NCBI lineage: Bacteria > Pseudomonadati > Pseudomonadota > Betaproteobacteria > Burkholderiales > Alcaligenaceae > Paenalcaligenes > Paenalcaligenes sp. DL 309. The sequence continues at coordinate 32,022 of NZ_JBYBKW010000001.1, read as the reverse complement.
AAAACTCACTAAAATTGGTGCCAAACAAGGTGATACCTCTGTGAAAAAAGGGAAACTTTAGTGTGCCAATATATACTAATTTCGCTGTGTGATATTATCAGAGTCTTAGCGAGTGTTGTATTCGTTTTTCTTGCAAAAAGGTTAATTGATGAGCAAAACATCCTTGGATAAAAGCAAAATCCGTATTTTATTACTTGAAGGTGTGCACCAAAATGCCATAGACACCTTCAATGCTGCTGGTTATTACAATATCGAATCTATCTCTAGCGCCTTGTCTGAGGCTGAGCTAAAAGAGAAGATTTCTGATGCACACTTTGTGGGTATACGCTCACGCACTCAGCTAACCCAAGACGTGTTTGCTGTGGCTGAAAAGCTCGTAACAGTAGGGTGTTTTTGTATAGGCACAAACCAAGTTGACTTGAATGCGGCGCGGGAGCGCGGTATTGTTGTCTTTAATGCCCCTTACTCTAATACGCGCTCCGTTGCGGAGCTAGTCTTAGCTGAAGCCATTATGTTGCTACGCGGCATTCCCGATAAAAGCACCGCAGCTCATGCTGGTAAATGGAACAAAAGTGCATCGGGCTCTTTTGAGGCACGAGGTAAAAAGCTAGGTATTATTGGCTATGGTTCTATAGGTATGCAGTTTTCCGTTTTGGCCGAAGCTTTAGGTATGCAGGTATTATATTATGATGTAATTACTAAATTGCCCATTGGTAATGCTCGTCAAGTCGATACACTTAATGAGTTATTAGCTGAAAGTGATGTGGTGTCTTTACATGTGCCTCAGCTACCTTCTACGCATATGATGATCTCTGAAGCACAGATTCGCACCATGAAAAAGGGTGCCATTTTACTTAATGCAGCTCGTGGTACGGTAGTTGATATAGAAGCCTTAGCCGCTGCTATTCAAGATAAGCACCTTGCAGGTGCTGCCATAGATGTGTTCCCCGTAGAGCCGCGCTCTAATGATGATGAATTTATCAGCCCCTTACGTGGTTTTGATAATGTGATTCTAACTCCCCATATTGGTGGTTCAACTCAAGAAGCACAGGCTAATATTGGTATTGAAGTTGCCCAAAAGCTAGTTAAATATAGTGATAATGGTACGTCTGTGTCATCGGTAAACTTCCCTGAGTTAGCTTTGCCTTCGCATCCAGGTAAACATCGCATCTTACATGTGCACCAAAATCAGCCGGGTATGTTAGGGGCTATTAATAAGGTGTTTGCTGATAATGATATCAACGTCACTGGGCAATTTTTACAAACGGATGAAGCCGTTGGTTATGTAGTGATCGATGTAGACCAGGCGGATTCTCAGCTCGCTTATCAGGCGTTGAAAGAGATTCCTGGCACCATGCGTTGCCGTGTTTTATTTAGCTAAATAAAAAGGCGCTGCATTGGATATAGTTACTGAGGCTGCACATTGCATTTGGTTACAGCAAAAGGCGAGCGTCTCAGACTTGCAATTGCATTTAAATATAAGTACTAAAAATGCGGAGCGTTTATTGCAACGCTTGGCAGAGTTTGGTGTAGTTACCATTGATCCTGATCGTCCAGGGCATTGGCTAGCTACCCCCATGCCCGCGCATTTTTTTCAAAAAAAAGGGCGTAGTTTATATAGGCGTTTAACTATTTATTTGCGCCCTAAAGAGGGCTCAGAGGTAGTAGGAGTGCTTGAGGCCCAACGTGAGTTTTTAACGCATCAACAGCAAAGTGATGATTGGTGGTTAGTTTGTGATCATCAAGGGCGCATTGGTTATATCAATGTAGACGCTTTACGTTTTATACACGTAGATTAGTGTTTTTTTTATTCCTAAATATTAAACTATGTTAAAAAAAATGATTGCGCATTTTTCTTAACGTTCTTTATACTTTATTCTTTACTTTCTGTTCTTTACCCATTATTCATTTCTTTTTATACATCAATACAACGCTTTAAAGCGCTTTGATTAGGTTAAATTATCGTGCCAGAAAATGCATCCACTCGTATCGAGGAAGACCTATTAGGTTCTCTAGAAGTTCCCTCTCATGCCTATTACGGTGTGCAAACCTTACGTGCTGTACAGAATTTCAGCCTATCAGGGGTACCGCTTTCTCATTTCCCTAACTTTGTGATTGCGCTCGCAATGGTAAAACATGCAGCCGCAGACGCCAATCATCAATTAGGTTATCTCACCACTTGTAAACATAAAGCTATTACTCATGCCTGTCAGCGTATTATGAATCGTGAGTTTCATGATCAGTTTGTGGTAGACATGATCCAAGGCGGAGCCGGTACATCTACTAATATGAATGCCAATGAGGTGATTACAAATATTGCCTTAGAGTATTTAAACTGTGAGAAAGGGGACTATAATCAAATAGACCCAAACAACGATGTCAATATGGCGCAGTCCACGAATGATTCTTATCCTACCGCTATACGCTTAGGGTTGTTACTGGGTCATGATCGTTTGCTTCAGAGTATTGAAAAATTAATAGCTTCGTTTAAAGAGAAAGCCACAGAGTTTGAACATATACTTAAAATGGGACGCACGCAGTTACAAGACGCTGTGCCCATGACGCTGGGTCAAGAGTTTCAAGCCTTTGCCACGACCTTAGAAGAAGATTTATGTCGTCTACGCACCATAGTGCCTGAGTTGCTCTGTGAAATGAACTTAGGTGGTACAGCCATTGGCACCGGTATTAATGCTGATCCCAGTTATCAGAGATTAGCGATTGAGCGCTTAGCGGCTATTAGTGGTCATGAGGTTAAATCGGCCGCGGACTTAATTGAAGCTACCTCCGATATGGGGGATTTTGTGTTGTTTTCGGGCATGTTGAAGCGTACGGCAGTCAAACTATCAAAGATATGTAATGACTTACGTCTACTCTCTAGCGGGCCCCGTACTGGAATCAATGAAATTAATTTGCCTCCACGTCAGCCAGGTAGTTCAATTATGCCAGGTAAGGTGAATCCGGTGATTCCAGAGGCCGTTAATCAAGTGGCTTTTGAGATTATTGGTAATGATCTCACCTTAACCATGGCGGCTGAAGCCGGGCAGTTACAGCTTAATGTCATGGAGCCCATCATTGCTTATAAAATGTTTGACTCTATCCGTTTACTCTATCGTTCCATGGATATGTTGCGTGAGCTTTGTATAGACGACATTACCGCTAATGAAGAGCATTGCTTACATTTAGTTGAGCATTCTATAGGTTTGGTCACCGCTTTAAATCCCTATATTGGCTATAAAAACTCCACGCGGATTGCAAAAAAAGCCTTAGAAACAGGTAGAGGTATTTTAGAACTAGTGCGGGAAGAAGAGCTACTAGATGAAGAAGTCCTTAACGACATCCTCAAGCCACAGCATATGATTGCACCCCGTTTGATTCCTAGTAAGCATTAGAGTGATTGGATGACGATAAAGCGTGTTTCTAAGATACTCGATGGTAAATTGGATACTAGCAACACGCCAAGTAGCCCTTACAAATCTACGCTTACTATACAGTAGGGAATAATTATGCAGTTATCTGATGCTATTTATAATGAATTAAGCGGTTTAGCCGATCAAGGTAATATTGCTATAGATCAAGGCCACTTTAATGAGGCTATTTTACTTTGGGAAGAAGCATTGCAGTTATTGCCTGAACCTATAGTGCAGTGGCAGGCTGCTTTTTGGCTTTATGCTTCCATTGCAGAAGGCTATTATCAATTAGAGGATTTCGAGCAAGCTATAGCGACTTTAACGCAAGCCATGGAATGTCCCGAGGCCAAAGAAAACCCGTACCCTTACTATATGTTGGGTAAGTGTTATTGGCGTCTTAACCATGAGCGGGCGGCAGAATATCTGCTTAAAGCTTATGATTTAGACGGTGAGGGGATTTTTGCAGCTGACACCGTCGATGGTGACAGCTGCTTACAGCACTTATATGATCGAGGATTGTTATAAGGTGGCTTTGTTATATTTTTGCAGTAGGTTGAGGACTAATGGCGTGGTGTCCTGACAGCGCTGCACTAAGACTATACAAAGGCTGAAAAGACTCAGCCGTAGCCATAGGCCATACGGTACGAAATACCGTTTGTTTAAACTCTCCACGCAGTAATTCACCTTCTTCTAAGTCTGGAAATAGAGCTGATAATACTCGCACCTCACCATTAGCAATGCGGCGTGCAATATGGTGAGGGCGTAAGTTAGACGGATGCTCCAGACCTGCTGCGCTCAGTAGCTCACCTAAAGCCTTTAGGGTGTTGTTATGAAAACTTGCTACCCGTAATGATTTATCTGATACCACCAAGGCTTTTTGGCGTAATACACTTTGGGTGGTCACGCCCGTGGGGCATTTGCCTGTATGGCATGCCAAGGCTTGGATACAGCCAATAGCAAACATGAAGCCGCGGGCACTATTACACCAGTCGGCCCCTAGCGCCATGATTCTTGCCATATCAAAGGCACTAATAATTTTACCTGAAGCACCGATTTTAACTTTACCGCGCAAGCCAATACCCACTAAGGTGTTATGTACTAAACGCAAAGCTTCTACCAGCGGAACCCCTACGTGGTCCATAAACTCAACAGGGGCGGCACCTGTCCCCCCTTCTGCGCCATCAACCACAATAAAATCAGGTGCGATGTTAGTTTTTAGCATGGCTTTAGCAATCGCAAACCATTCCCAAGGGTGACCAATAGTTAGTTTAAAACCCACAGGTTTACCACCAGAGAGCTCACGCAGTTGGGCCACAAATTCCATCAATTCTATAGGAGTGCTAAAGGCACTATGCTGGGCAGGTGACATGCAATCTTGACCTACCGGAACCTCACGTGCTGCGGCAATTTCAGCAGTGACTTTAGCGGCGGGTAAAATCCCTCCTTGGCCAGGTTTGGCACCTTGAGAGAGCTTGATCTCAATCATTTTAATTTGCTCTTGTTGAGCGCGTTTAGCAAAGCGTTCGGCGGAAAAGCTGCCGTCTTCATTTCTACAGCCAAAATAACCAGAGCCGATATTCCAAATCAAATCGCCACCGTATTTTGTATGATAACGACTTACACCACCCTCACCGGTATCGTGCGCAAAATCGCCTAAAATAGCTCCACGGTTAAGGGCCATAACGGCATTAGCCGATAGGGCGCCAAAACTCATAGCTGAAATATTAAATACAGAAAGCGAGTAGGGTTGTGTGCAATCTGGCCCCCCTACAGTTATACGAAAATTTGTGTTTTTAATGTTTGTAGGTGCCATAGAATGGTTAATCCATTCGTAACCACTGCTATATGTATCTATTTGAGTGCCAAAAGGTTGTTTATCTTGTTGTTGTTTAGCGCGTTGATAGACTAAGGAACGACTGGCACGAGAAAAAGGTAGCTGTTGATCATCGCTCTCCATGAAATATTGACGTATTTCTGGGCGTATAAACTCAAAAAGAAAGCGTAGATTACCTATGACGGGATAATTACGTCGTATGGCATGTTTAGTTTGGCTTAAATCTATTACTCCTAATAAGCTGAGAGCAATGAAAGGCAGAGCTAGCACCCACCAGGCAACACCACTTATTAATGCCAGTAGACTAAAAACAATCGCGCCAATAATCACAATATAAAATGTGGTATAGCGCGTTAGCAAACGATACATACATCAGCTCCAGTTGGATCAAGAAAATGGCTTACTATATATTCACACATATCATAAGCTATTGTGCATGGTAGTTACATGCATTAGTGGCGTAAATTTTAAAGATTAACTATTAAGCAAATGCCAATACAAACTATTCATGACGTTAATTTCGCTGTTCTTTATATAAATCATAAACAGTTAGCAGCCCGACCACCTTCTAAAGCTGAGCGCTGGGATCAAAAAGCGCAAGAAATGGAAGTGGGTCAATTAGAAAGCCCTTACACTAAGGCTTTATTGACTGCTATGCAAATAACAGCCGAAGACACTTTATTAGATATAGGTTGTGGGGTGGGGAATATTGCAGTGCTTGCTGCTCCTTTAGTAAAAAAAGTCTACGCTATAGATTACAGTCAGGGCATGCTTAATAAATTATCTGTAAATATGCAGCATTATAATACACATAATATAAAATTATTATGTAAAAGCTGGGCAGATAATTGGCAAAATATTCCACTATGTGACGTAGTGGTAGCCTCTCGTTCTACCTTGGTGGAAGATATGGAGGCTGCTTTATTAAAAATGCACGCCCATGCTAAGCGTCATGTGTATCTGACGTATCCAGCAAAAATTACCTTTGGCGCCAATCCGAATGTAGATACCCAGAAAAACCCAGAGCTAGCCACGCCTAGTTATATTTATATTCTAAATATACTGCATCAGCATCGCATACACGCCCAGTTACGTTTTATAGATGAAAATTGGGTGTTGATTGATTGGGCTATACAGAAAAAATAGCGTAGAGTAGCTCTTAATTTATTTTAATAACATCACAGGTTTTTCATGAAACTCACGCGTCGGCCAGAATGGTTAATTTTAGGCATTCTTCTTATTGCTGCTAACTTACGGGCCCCCATTACTGGGCTGCCTACTTTAATTAGCGCTATACAGATAGATTTGGGCTTGTCCTCCACGGTGGCAGGCTTGCTCACTACCACGCCGTTATTAGTGTTTGCGATAATTTCTTTGTTGAGTCCACGAATAGCAACGCGGTTTGGATTAGAGAGCAGTTTATTTTATGCCCTCTGGTTAATGTTGATAGGTGTAGTGATTCGTTCATTGCCCAGCATAGAAGCTTTGTTTTTGGGTAATAATATTGTAGCCATAGGTATTTCTATGGCTAATGTGCTGTTACCTAGTCTCATTAAGCGTGATTTTCCATATAGAGTGGCTTTTATTACCGGTTTATATGCATTAACAATGGGTTTTATGGCCGCCTTTGTTTCTGCTTTTGCTGTACCTATTGCTAATCTACAAGGTTCAAACTGGCGTTATTCTTTATTAATGATTGGCGTTATGGTGTTTGTGGCCTTAGTGGTTTGGTGGCCGCAGTGGTTACAAGCAAGAGCAAAAACAAGAGAGACCACAGAAAAAACCAGTACTATGCAAAGAGTTTCATTATGGCGTAAGTCTTTAGCCTGGCAGGTCTCCTTGTTTTTTGGATTAAACTCCTTGCTGTATTACATAGTTATTAGTTGGTTACCAGCCATACTTGAGGAGGCGGGTTTTAGTGCAGTGTATGCAGGCAGAGCCCATGGAATGACACAGCTAGCAACTGCTTTTTCAGGGTTGATTATCATACCTTTAGTAGCACGTTTTAAAGATCAGCGCCCTGTAGTGTTGATCATGATTATACCGGTGTTTATAGGTTTACTTGGATTGCTATTTTATCCAGGGCAGGCCATGGTCTGGAGTGCTTTTTTAGGCTTGGGTTGTGGCGGAGTTTTTGTCTTGGGCTTGTCCTTTATTGGCATGCGAGTTAGTACATCGAAAATGGCGGCTAGTCTCTCAGGAATGGCGCAGTTTGTGGGTTACACCTTGGCAGCCACGGGGCCTAGCATAACCGGAGGTTTACATGATTCCAGTGGGAGCTGGAATTCAACCTTGTTATTGTGTATGTTAATAGCAACCGTTATTTTACTGCTTGGTATGTTTGCCGGGCGTGATGTTCGTATAGAAAATCCGCCTTCTACAGCATCCATTCAATAGGAAGCTTAGACATAAAAATCACCCACCATCGGCTAAATAAACTGGTGCCAGGCTCAGTAGTATGAGATTTGACTGAGCCATCTTCCTCGCGCTCTAGCCACACTTCTTTTTTGTTTTTGTCTAAAATTACTTGGTAGCTAGAGTAGGGGACTTGATAGTCAAAAATACCAGATATTTCTTTGGCTAAGCTGGGGCTATGTATAACAAAACCTAATTCTGTGTTGAGATTGGCTGAGCGTGGATCAAAATTAAATGAGCCTATAAAAACACGCTCACCATCTATAGCAAAGGTTTTGGCATGCAAACTAGAGCCCGAACTACCAAAAGGTGTTTTACCACTGCGTTTTAAATTACCGGAAGACTGTGCTTTAAGCTCGTAGACCTCCATCCCCGCTTTGATGAGATCTTTACGACGTTTCATGTAACCAGCGTGTACAGCCGCCACATCCGTAGCCTCATATGAGTTAGTTAAGAGTCGCACTTTCATATTGGGCTTTTTGAGCAGCTCTTGGAAGCTTTTAACGCCAGTTTTTGTTGGTACAAAATAAGGCGAAACCAGATCAACCTGAGTTTTTGGTGAGCCTATGGCTCGATTAAGCTGATGGGTAAGCATCTGCTCTTTAGTGGCTTGACCCTTTATCTTAGAAGGGTCATCGCTTACCATCTCGGTTTTTACCCATTCTACGGCTAGGCTTTGATTTAATAACTCTTGAATAATATCGGTTTGTGCAAGGATTTTTAAGTAATCTTTGGTGCGTTCTGGGTTTTTTTCAAGCGTAGCCGTTAAATTTAAATCATTAAGCTCATCGTTTGCATGTAGGTTAACAATTTGATCTATGGGGTAAGCCACCGGACTAGCCCAGTATTTGTCAAAATCTTCGGAGACGGATTGCACTACTGGCCCAAAAGCTAGTACGTCTAAGTCAGCAAATAACACTTGTTCCGTAGCGCCAAAATATTCATCACCAATATTGCGTCCACCTACTACTGTGGCCATATTATCTACCGTAAATGACTTATTGTGCATGCGGTGATTTAAGCGGTGAAAATCAGTGAGGTAATTGAGCGCTTTAGGGCTACGCCACACAAAGGGGTTAAAGAGCCGAATTTCTATATTGGGGTGGGTGTTTAATAAAGCTAAATCTTTATCTAAGCGTTTACTAATGCCGTTGTCGTCTAAAAGTAAACGCACGCGTACCCCCCGATCAGCTGCATTTTGCAAGTTTTGTAATAGCAGCATACCCGTAGTGTCATTTCTCCAGATGTAATATTGCACATCTAAGGATTTTTCAGCAGCACGCGTGAGTAAACCGCGTACAGCAAAAGCGTCGTGAGCATCCGCTAAAGCGCTTATACCACTAAGACCAGGATGAGCATCCGCTAAGGGTTGTAAGGCTTTGCCTAGGGTGGTGTTTTGCGCCTCAGTAGCGCTAATGGCTTGGCTTTCCGAGCGATCTAAAAGAGGTTGTAAGCTGCACCCAGACACTAGCGCTACAAATGCACAAATGCCCGCCAGACGGTATTTGATAAAAGGAGGCAGTGGGGGGCGCCTATAGAACATACGTGAGCTCGGTATTATAGTAATGAGGGAACTAATCTATTTGCATTAAAACAATAGCTAAGATTAGTATAGCAATACCAAACACAATAGTGCGGTTCATTGGTTGATCGAGAAACCACCAAGTGGCAAGAGCGGTGCCTGAAATAGAGAGCACCCCCCAAACGGTATAAGCCACAAATAATGGAATACCATGCACCGCTAAGGCTAATAAAGCAAAGGCCCCCATAATTAAAAATATAGAAACCACGCCCCAGATTTTTTTCTTAAAACCCTTTGATAAGGTAAGCGCTAAATTAGCCAGTATATCTAATAGTGCGGAGCCTAATAGGTAGAGCAAGTGAATGCTCATGTTAACGGAGGAAGATTGTTTTCTTCTACCTCTGCTTGGTTATAGCCATGATGTATTACAGCAATACCCATTAAAGATAAAATAATACCCACAGTTTGAGTGGGAGAGATTTGCTCATGCAACCACAAAAAAGAAACAACTGCGATCAGCACCATGCCTATACCTTCCCAAGCGGCGTTGGCAAAAGCAACGGGTATACGAATGGTGGCTCGACTTAAAAGTAAGTAGGAAATACCTACAGCTATCATGGCAGTGGCAGTGCCAGCGATTAAATAACCCTCACTGATGAAAACTTTCATTAACGAAGTCCCTAGGACTTCACCTACAATTGCTAGTGTCAAAAAGACCCAATGCATAAAAACCGTCCAGTTTAAGAACGCTCCATAGAATAAACATAAAGCTATACTAAAGGTTTTAAGGGGTTATGCAAAATCTCTGGGCGTCAATTATTTTGACGCTAAAAGGTATTCACGCATGCGTATTGATCATATTGATTATTTTGTAGCCACTGCTCGATTGGGTTCCATAGCTAAGGCAGCCGCCGCTTTAGGGCGGCAACGCAGCACCGTCAGTATGGCGATTTCTGCTTTAGAAGATGAGCTGGGCGTCGCCCTTTTTGAGCGCACCGGTAATAGCTTGGAGTTATCAGCTATAGGTGAAAGCATCTTAGATGATTGTCATCGTTTATTAAGTTTGAGCTTAGGCATTAAGCAGCGTTGCCTCATGGGAGATCACACCCAGCGTCAAGAATTACGAATAGGGCGTGATGATGCTTTATCAGAAGCTTTTTGGCGGCACATTATTTTGCAATTACGTCAGCGTTATCCGCACTTAAGTTTAAGCATGCGTTTTGCCTCCTCAGATGAATTGCCCGATTTAGTGCGACAGCAACATTTAGATATCGCTTATGGGGTATCTGAAAACTTATATGATCCTGCAGAGGGCCTACACAGGCGTGTTTTAGGGCGTATTGTGATGCGTATGATGATTACTCATGATCATCCCCTTAGCCGGTTGCAGTATGTCACAGATGCAGATTTACGCAGCTTGCCACAAATTACCTATATGGACAGCTCTAATCAAGAGCGTTTTCATATGGAGCATGTAGGCAGTGAGCGCATTGCCTTGAGTAGTTTTGAGTTAGTGCGAGATGCGATTCGAGATGGTTTAGGGTGGGGCTATGTGCCTGAGCCTTTGTTGCAGTTAGAGCAGCGCGATGCTCAAGAATTAACACCATTGCGCCATGGGTTAATGCTTACGGGTTACCCCTATTTGGTGTATAGCCGTGAAGCTTTAGTGAGCTCAGCCACAAATAAAACCTTACTTTCAGAGGTCAATGATATTGTGGCTGAGGCAATGATAGATATTGCTTCTAAAGATTAATCACTATTAGGCGATCTGTAAGCTGCCTATGGCATTCATGGTGAGATCAATCACATCGGCGCCAGTGATGCAAACATAGCGTGGATCTAGTTGTTCTTCACTGAGGCCTTTATTAATCATACAAGACTTACAAACAGCGATTCTACCGTCAAGTTTTAAATAGGCTTCTAGCAGTTCATTGGCCGATTTAAAAGGAGCGCCAATATCAATGGCATTCATGGCTTTTGGTGTGCCTAAGAGTACAGCATCGCCCATTAGTATTAAGGTGGAACTGTGGCCTTTTTCGGCAGCATTTAAAGCCATGGTTAAAGCAATGATGATTTTGTTTTGCTTGCCTGTGGTATCTTCAAATAAAGTAGCAACAAAGTCTGTGGTGCGCATAAGGAATCCTAAAAGAAGAAAGAATAAGAGTTAAACAAGTTTGCGCTGCGCGTACCAGCCACTGATGGTATAGCTTAAAATAGTGGTGCCTATTAAACCAGCAACAAACACACCTGCTATCACAAGCCAATCAATAGGTCCGGCTGCGTCAGTAAAGCCTGATGATGATACTTTTGCCATCAATATTAAGGCTAACACCCCCCCCACCACACCAACTATTTCTGAACCCACTAAACGTTTAGAAGCAATATGCTTTTCTTTAATAAGCAAAGCAATAAAAGCCACTGTGCCGACAATGACAATAAATAAAATTACCCATAATAATGGGCCAAGCATTTCTTGGAATACGGCCAGAAAAACCATAGGATCCATAGATTGCATAATACATTCCTTTTGATCTATTAATAATTAGAGTTATGTCTGTTGCGTTATTAAGGCCAATTATGCTCTACCACGTAACATGCTGATGTAGGTGGGCTTAAGTCCCATGGTTTTCATGACCCAGCTGACCCATAATTCTTCTAAGGGAGCAATCACACCGGGGAAAGAAGGAGTGAGGTTATTGTGATAATCAAATTCTACCAACATGGCGCGGCCTAAACGTGTGATCATGGGGCAAGACGTGTAGCCATCGTAAAAAGCGTCTGTAGTCGTTCCTGCTATTTCGGCGACTAAATGATCCACTGCTACTGGCACTTGCCATTTTACACTGGCCGCCGTTTTACCTTTAGGCACGCCTGCAATATCACCTACGGCAAATATATTAGGGTAACGCGCATGGCGCATATTGTTTCTATCTACTTCTACCCAGCCATCAGCAGCCCATGGGCCATCTTGCCAAGGTAAAGAGCTATTACGTATTGCTTGAGCGGCACGCATGGGTGGAATAACGTTAATAAAATCGTAATCCATGTCTACCGTGCCTTCAGGGGTGGTGAAGGTGGCTATTTGCTTATCTGGATCAATGCTAGAGAGAATATGATTGTAATTTATGCCAATATCACGATCTTCATACAGCATACGTATTTTTTCGTGCACTATAGGCACACTAAACAATGCATTATTATTTGAGTTGTAAATTAAGTTTGCTTTGCTACGATTACCACGACGTACTAAGTGATCTTCAGTAATGAAGGTGTATTTTAAAGGGGCTCCGGCGCATTTCATTTCAGTGTTTGGGCGTAAAAACACACCATTGCCACCGGTGTCAGCAAATTTGTCCAGTAATTGCCAAGTGGCATAGGCTTTTTCAGGGCTGTGATAAATGCTTCCTAACCCCTTTGTGCCAATACGATTTTCATCCATGCCTTCAATGGCGCTGTAATCTAAATCTAAACCTGTGGCTAAAATTAAGTAATCATAGTCAACGGTGGTGCCATCTGCTGTAATGAGTTGATTGGTTTCAGGGTGAAACTCAGCTACGGATTGAGTTATTAACTCTACGCCTTTAGGTATGTATTCTTTGGTGGTGGTTTCTACATATGACATGGGTTTGAGACCCGCGGCAATGAGGGTGAAACCGGGCTGATAATAATGAGCTTTACGTGCATCTAATAAAGTGATTTTTGCGCCATCTAGACGCTGACTTAACAAGTTAGCGGCGCTTAAACCAGCAGCACCTGCCCCTGCTATCACAATACGAGCAGAGGTTTTAGTTTTTGAAGCCGCCTGTACAGAGGGGCTTTTTAAACTGATTGCCGAGCTTCCTGCAGCTAAGGTGCTAAACTGCAAAAAACGACGGCGATTAATCTTTGACATAAGGGCTCCTTAAAGGAAGTGCAGTAATTCTATACTTTATATTATATGTTATTGTATAATGATTATAGGAGCATTAACTGTTAATTTGTCATTTACACTGATTTATAAGGGAATTCCATGAAGAAAAACGTTGGCGGTATAGATAGAGTTTTACGTATTGTGCTTGGTTTGGTGTTGATCGCTTTAACTCTCACAGGCACAATTGGTGTTTGGGGTTGGATTGGTGTAGTGCCTTTGGCTACTGGCTTATTTAAATTTTGTCCACTTTATACATTAGTGGGTATTAACTCATGTCCCATTAGTAAATCGAACAAATAGATGTGATTCATTTTTCAATCGCATTCATTGAAAGTCACCCAAGGGTGGCTTTTTTTGTGCGCTGAAAAGATAAAAAACAACAAAAAGCCCCCTTAGGCTTGTGGCGTAAGGGGGCAAATCTTTAGACCTCTATTTAATAGGGTAGGTGCAAGGCTAGGAAGCGTGTTTGCTTATAATACGCTGTTTGCATGCAGCAACCACCTGAGGCTGGATTTTTTCCAGAAAGGTCAAGCTGGTGTCAGGGTGAATGGCTGACCACGCACCACTAGCGCGATCACTGAATAATGAAGAAGCTTCGGGGAAAAAGGTAGCTACCGTGCGTTTCTTTTTAGGCTGATAGATTTTAACCACACCAGCTTCAGAAATAGTTTTACCTGTAAACGTTTCACCGTCGACCACAAATGTATAAGACATAATAATAAGTTTTCCTTTTTAGCTCTTAGGCACCATTGCCAGGGGCGAGCAAGTCGGATAAATGGCCCCAGATAAAAAGCCCGCATTATGGCGGGCATCTCTATAAGCATTTCATATCAAAATGCTATTGTTAATACTAAGGGCGAAAAGGGTCTTAAGTCAAGGAGTGTTCCAAAAAACCGTCAACAAGAAGTAGGCTACTAAGAGAGAACTTCTTGATATATAACAAGAAGTTATATAAGTGTTATCACGTAGAAATATACGATGAAATACGTTTTTTTATTATTTTTTTACTCTTAAGGTGTTGATATATATGAGTTTTTCTAAGTGTTATTTTTCGTAAAGAAAAAAATCCGCTATATATAAAGGTTTATATGGGAATTGTAGTAATCTAGGTACAATACGATGCATAAGGATAGTAGCAATAAAAAAACTTTATGCTCTAGTCTTGATATCACAATTGTTGTTTACCTTATTGGGAGAGCCTCCATGAATAACATGAGTCGGCGCCAGTTTTTTAAGGTGACAGGGGGTACGCTAGCAGGGTCTAGTATGGCCTTACTAGGTGTAACACCTACACCTGCGGTTGCAGCTGCACGTCAATACAAGTTATTGCGTATGACTGAAACCCGCAGTACCTGTCCCTATTGTTCCGTAGCCTGTGGCATTTTAATTTATAGCTTAGGTGATGGCGCCAAAAACGCCAAACCGTCTGTAGAGCATATTGAGGGTGACAGCGATCACCCCGTTAACCGCGGGACGTTGTGTCCTAAGGGTGCTGGTTTAGTTGATTTTATTCACAGCCCTAATCGTTTGCAGTATCCTGAATATCGTGCCCCTGGGTCTGATACTTGGGAGCGTATTTCTTGGGATGACGCGCTAACACGCATTGCGAAGCTCATGAAAGAAGACCGCGATGCAAACTTTGTGGAAACGGAAGACGGTAAAACCGTTAACCGTTGGACCACCACAGGTATGTTAGCGGCATCAGCCAGTAGTAATGAGGTGGGTTATATAACTCATAAAGTGGCACGTACATTAGGAATGCTTGCATTCGATAACCAAGCACGCGTTTGACACGGTCCGACGGTGGCAGGTCTTGCCCCGACGTTTGGCCGAGGTGCGATGACGAACCATTGGGTCGACATCAAAAACGCCGATGTGGTTTTAGTTATGGGCGGTAATGCAGCCGAAGCTCACCCTTGCGGGTTTAAATGGGTAACGGAAGCCAAAGCACATAACAATGCAAAATTAATAGTGGTTGATCCACGCTTCACACGCTCTGCGTCTGTGGCGGATATTTACGCGCCTATACGCACTGGTACGGATATTGTGTTTCTAGGTGGTGTGATTAAATACCTTCTAGATAACGATAAGATCCAACACGAATACGTTCGTAATTACACGGACTTTTCCTTTGTTGTGCGTGCAGACTATGACTTCGACGACGGTATTTACTCCGGCTATAACGAAGAGAATCGCACTTATGATAAGGATTCGTGGGATTACGAGCTAGGTGAAGATGGCATGGTGGTTGTAGATCGCACCTTGCAACATCCCCGTTGTGTCTATCAGCTATTGAAAAAACACTATGAGCGCTACACACCAGAAATGGTGAGTCGTATTTGCGGTACACCCACTGATAAATTTGAGCAGATTTGTGAGGTATTATCCTCTACCTCCTCACCTGATCGTGCTGGGACGATTTTGTATGCCTTGGGTTGGACGCAGCACTCTATTGGTTCACAAATGATTCGTACTGGTGCCATGATGCAGTTGTTACTCGGTAACATCGGTATCGCAGGTGGTGGTATGAATGCTTTACGCGGCCACTCTAATATTCAAGGTCTAACCGATATTGGTTTAATGTCTAATCTATTACCCGGTTACATGACGTTACCCAATCAAAATGAGCAAGACTTTGATGCTTATATCGCCGCACGAGCTCATAAACCATTACGTCCAAATCAGTTGAGCTACTGGAGTAATTACAAAAAATTCCATGTGAGTTTAATGAAAGCGTGGTGGGGTGATAACGCTACGGAAGCAAATAACTTTGCTTTCGATAACATGCCTAAGCTCGATAAGCTTTATGACATGTTGCAAGTCTATGAGCTGATGGATAAAGGCAAGATGAATGGGTACATTTGTCAAGGCTTTAACCCTTTAGCTGCCGCTCCTGATAAAGGAAAGCTAATCAGAGGTTTTTCTAAGCTTAAGTATCTAGTTATCATGGATCCACTTGAGACGGAAACGTCTGAGTTCTGGCGTAATGCGGGTGAGTATAACGATGTAGACACAGCTAGCATTCAAACGGAAGTTTTCCGCTTACCCACATCCTGTTTTGCTGAGGAAGAGGGCGCGCTGGTTAACTCTGGTCGTTGGTTGCAATGGCATTGGAAGGCTGCCGAACCGCCAGGTGAAGCGAAAACTGATATTAATATCATGGCTCTGTTGCATCGCGCTATTTTCGATTTATATGAAAAAGAAGGTGGTGTATTCCCAGATCCTATACTTAATATCAATTGGCCGTATTCCAACCCTGATGATCCTACCGCTGCTGAGTTAGCAAAAGAGTTAAACGGTAGAGCATTAGTTGATTTACGAAATGCTAATGGTGAGGTCATCCGTAAAGCGGGTGAGCAATTAGCTGGCTTTGGTGAAATGCGTGATGATGGCTCCACCTTAGGTGGTTGCTGGATTTATGCTGGATCCTGGACCGAAGATGGCAATATGATGGCTCGCCGTGATAACAGCGACCCCACTGGCATAGGTCAAACCCTAAACTGGGCTTGGGCATGGCCAGCAAACCGCCGAGTCTTGTATAACCGCGCTTCCTGTGATTTAGACGGTCAGCCATTTGATCCGGCTCGTGAGCTAATTGAATGGAATGGCAGTAAATGGGTAGGAGCGGATGTGCCTGACTACAAGGCAGATGAGCCGCCACGCGATGGCATGGGGCCATTTATTATGAACCCCGAAGGTGTGGCACGTTTCTTTGCTCGCAAAAATATGGCTGAAGGACCTTTCCCTGTTCATTATGAGCCCTTTGAAACGCCTATAGGATATAACCCGTTATATCCTGAAAATGACAAGGCAACGAGTAATCCCGCTGCGCGTGTTTTTGAAGATGTTTGGGCTGAGTTTGGTAAAGCAGACAAGTTCCCTTATGCTGCTACTACGTACCGCTTAACTGAACATTTCCATTATTGGACGAAACACAACATGCTTAACGCTATTACCCAGCCAGAGCAGTTTGTAGAAATTGGCGAAGAGCTAGGTAATGATTTAGGTATTAAAGCCGGTGATATGGTGAAAGTGACTTCTAACCGTGGTTATATCAAAGCCAAGGCAGTCGTGACTAAGCGTATTAAAGGCCTAGATATCGATGGTAAACGAGTGCACCATGTGGGTATTCCTATTCACTGGGGCTTTGTGGGTCTAGCTAAACCCGGGTTCTTAGCCAATACTCTCACCCCATTTGTGGGCGATGGTAACTCGCAAACACCTGAGTTTAAATCCTTCCTCGTTAACGTAGAAAAGGTATAAGGAGATTGTCATGGCATTACAAGCAATGGACATAAAACGTCGCTCTGCGACGACCACTCCTTCGCCGAGTATTCGTAATCCTATTCCTACAACTGAAGGCGTAGCCAAATTAATCGATACTACAAAATGTATTGGTTGTAAGGCATGTCAAGTGGCGTGTATGGAGTGGAATGATTTACGTGATGAAGTGGGTGATAACTACGGTACTTACGATAACCCGAACGATCTAACCGCTGATACTTGGACGCTCATGCGCTTTGCTGAGTATGAAAAAGAAGATGGCGATTTAGAATGGCTTATTCGTAAAGATGGTTGTATGCACTGTGAAGAACCTGGCTGTTTAACTGCCTGTCCTTCACCGGGCGCCATTGTTCAGCACACAAACGGCATTGTAGACTTTAACCAAGCTAACTGTATAGGTTGTGGTTACTGTATTACCGGTTGTCCTTTTGATATTCCTCGAATTTCAGAAAAAGACAACAAAGCCTACAAATGCACTTTGTGTTCTGACCGCGTAGCCGTAGGTCAAGAGCCAGCGTGTGTAAAAACCTGTCCTACTGGAGCCATTGTGTTTGGTTCCAAAGAAGACATGAAACATCATGCAGCAGATCGTATTGTTGATCTACAGTCACGAGGTTTCGATCAGGCTGGCTTATACGACCCGCAAGGGGTAGGTGGTACAAACGTTATGTATGTATTGCACCATGCTGATAAGCCGGAGCTTTATAGCAATTTAGCTAAAGATCCTAAAATCAGCCCCATGGTGTCGTTATGGAAAGGCATAGCTAAACCGTTTGGCGTCGCTACTATGGCGTTGGCGGCATTTGCTGGGTTTATCCATTACATTCGTAGAGGCCCAGTAGAGGTGACTCCTGAAGATGAGTTAGCTGCCGCTCAAGAGGCCCAGAAAGCTAAGGAGGAAACTCATGTCTGATCCTAAAAAGTACTCCATTGTGCGGTACACACCAGGCCAGCGTATAAACCATTGGATCATAGCTATCACCTTTGTGTTGCTAACGGTATCAGGTTTGGCGCTGTTTCATCCTGCTTTCTACTGGATGTCAAATCTATTAGGGGGCGGTGTTTGGACGCGCATTCTTCATCCCTTTATCGGGGTGTTGATGTTTGTCTGTTTCTTTCTTTTTGCAATTCGCTTATGGCGTTTTAATAAAATTACGAAAAAAGACAGAGAGTGGATTGCTGCCACCCCCAAGGTGTTAAAGCATGAGACTGCAGGTGTGCCCGATACCGGCCGTTATAATGGTGGGCAAAAGGTACTGTTCTTCGCATTGATTATTTTAATGCTTGGACTGTTGGCATCCGGTTTGGTGATGTGGCGTGAATACTTCTCTCACTTTTTCGGTTTAGGAGTAGTGCAATTTGCATCACTGCTACACGCATTTTTTGCCTTCCTGATTATTTGTGCAATTATTATTCACATTTATGCCGGGATTTGGGTAAAAGGCTCTATGCGTGCCATGACACGTGGTACGGTCAGTCCCGGTTGGGCCTGGAAAAACCATCGTGACTGGTATCGTAAAATAGTAAGAAACGAAAACGCTGAATAACCGTTTCCGCCTTTCGTTAATATTAGCGTAACGCTAAAATGGCTGCTATCGTTATCTTTTATCGATAGCAGCCGTCTTTTTCTAGGATTCCAGATGCAACGTATTCTCCCGCGTGGTGAGATTGAAGATTTAGATCACACCTATATTCCTCGTGTTTTTGTCGCTAAAGAGCGTTTTGCTTTTCAAGAGCGTGCTAATCGTTTGCGTCAGCTCGCGCCTGAGAGCACAATTAAAGATTATTTATTACTAATGGCTCATGTGGCGGATGCACAGCATGATGCCTTAGAAAAATATACCGATATTCCAGGGCCGGATCCTGAGAAAATTGATCGTGCTCAAGCGCACGGCATGCCACCTTTACAGGCCACAGGTTGGGGGAGAGACCCTCAGTGGTTGGCTATATTGGCAGACATCTTAGCCCACGTAGCTAAGCAAACCGATGTGGCAGATAATGCTAAAGTTATTGCGCAAGCCATTGCCTCTGCAATTAAAGAGCAGCCTGAAGCCTTAGAGAATTTAGCAGATGCTATTTTGGCGCGTTTTGAAGAAGGCATTGATGCAGCCAGTGCGCCCTTTGTAATGGCAGCGTTACAGGTTTATTGGACGCGCTTAGCTGTGGATTTTGATGAAAAACAATTACCGGTAATTACGCCTTTTGGGCTATGCCCGTGTTGTGGTAGTTTACCTGTCTCTTCTGTGGTGCGTATTGGTGGTAAGCGTGATGGCATGCGCTATGCAACTTGCTCATTATGTACTACGGAATGGCACATAGTCCGTGTGACTTGTACTCAATGCGAATCAACCAAAGATATAGCCTATCATTCTATTGAAGAAGGTTCGGAGGCCATTAAGGCGGAGTCCTGCGGTAATTGTAATACGTACCGTAAAATCTTCTATCAAGATAAAGATCATATGGTGGAAGCCGTAGCTGATGATTTAGCTAGCTTAGAGCTTGATATGCTCATGGGCGAAGAGGGCTTTTTCCGTGTTAATGATAATCCGTTGCTATGGCAACAAAACTCGAATGAATAATTATTGATAATTACTATGACTGCTGCCCGTGCTGCTGATATACCTGCTGTAGATCGTCTTTTAAAACAGGCCGATATAGGAGCACTATTGCCGCAGTATGGGCATCAGTTAATCACTAATCAACTGCGTATTTTTTTAGGGCGGTTACGCAAGCAAGCTTTGGCCGGAGAGCTTACTTTAGCGCAGTTGGAAGATAGTCTCATCGTGTCACAATTTAAGGTGCAGTTACAGCAACATATGCAACCAAAACTGCGCCCTATGATTAATTTAACGGGCACCGTTTTACATACAAATTTAGGGCGTGCCTTATTACCGGATGCGGCTATACAGGCCGTAGTCACAGCGATGCAATCGCCTTCAAATCTTGAGTTTGATGTGGCCACCGGTAAACGTGGCGATAGAGATGACCTTATAGAGGAGCTTATCTGTGAGCTCACAGGGGCCGAAGCCGCTACTGTAGTTAATAATAACGCCGCTGCCGTTATGCTCATGTTAAGCACTATGGCAAAGAACAAAGAGGTGGTGGTGTCACGTGGTGAACTAGTAGAGATTGGAGGCGCATTTCGTATACCAGACATTATGAGCCATTCTGGAGCTAAGCTTGTGGAGGTGGGGACTACTAATCGTACCCATGCACACGATTATGAAAATGCCATCACTGAGCACACAAGCATGCTTATGAAGGTACATTGTAGTAATTATGAAGTGGTAGGCTTTACCAAAGAAGTTAAATTGCCACAGCTTGTGGGAATTGGTCATAAACATAATGTGCCCGTTACAGTGGATCTAGGTAGCGGTACTTTAGTAGATTTAGCCCAATGGGACCTACCGCATGAGCCCACGGTACGGCAAACTATAGAAGCCGGTGCTGATGTGGTCACCTTCAGCGGTGATAAATTGCTGGGAGGTCCGCAGGCCGGCATTATTGTAGGTCGTAAACAATACATACAGGCCATTAAGAAAAACCCCTTAAAACGAGCCTTACGAGTAGGCAAATTGACTTTAGCCGCTTTAGAGCCTGTGTTAGCGTTGTACCGTAGTCCAGAGCTTTTAGCGCAGCGTTTAACCACTTTACGCTTATTAACGCGCCCTCAAGCGCAAATGCAAGAGCAAGCGGAGGCTTTATTACCGCATTTACAACAAGCCTTGGGTGCTGAGTATACGGTGGCTACAGCGCCTATGATGAGTCAAATAGGGAGCGGCGCTATGCCCGTCGATGTGTTGCCTAGTTATGGTGTTACGGTGCGCTATACCGGCCCTACTAAGACAGCCGGTAGCGCGATTATGAAAGTGGAGCGTTGGTTACGTAGTTTGACACGGCCCGTGATTGGGCGTATTCAGCAAGATACCTTATTGTTAGATTTGCGATGTTTAACGGCAGCCGATCTGTTGCAACTACAAGCGTTGTGGAGTGAACCCTTAGCATGATAGTAGGTACTGCAGGTCATATTGACCATGGGAAAACCGCCCTGATACGTGCTTTAACAGGCGTGAATACCGATAGGCTACAAGATGAGCAAGTTCGAGGTATTACCATAGCTCTAGGCTATGCGTACCAAGCGTTAGATAGTGGGGAAATCTTAGGTTTTGTGGATGTGCCTGGTCATGAAAATCTGATTCATACCATGGTGGCCGGTGCTACGGGTATTGATTATGCTCTGTTAATTATTGCGGCAGATGATGGTGTTATGCCGCAAACGCGTGAGCACATTGCGATTTTGTCGCTTTTAGGCTTAGAGCAGGGTTGTGTGGTGATCACAAAAAAAGACCGCGCCGATGCCGATCAATTGGCGCAAGTACAGGCGGATGTGCAAGCTTTATTGCAAAACGGTTTTTTAGCACAAGCACCTGTTTTTATGGTGGATAGTCTTTCTAATGAAGGAATTACGGCTTTACATGCCCATTTGCATGAGCAAGCACAGCGTATGGCACAACCAAAGCCGGCAGACCGTTTATTTAGGCTAGCCATAGATCGAGTATTTACCCTAGAAGGACAAGGAACGGTAGTGACAGGTACGGTGCATAGTGGTGTGGCGCATGTTGGGAATAATGAGGCCGATATTCGTCTTATGCCTTCCAATGTACCTATACGTATTCGTAGCATCCATGCTCAAAATCAAAATAGCGTTACGGCCTTGGAAGGACAGCGTTGTGCGTTAAATTTATCTGGGATTGCCAAAGAGCAAATCCAGCGAGGAGATTGGGTAGCAGATGCGCGTTGCTTCATTCCTTCCACGCATGTGGATGTACGTTTAAATTTACTCGATCAGGCAGATGCGGTAATTAAAACCTGGTCTCCTTTGCATGTACATATAGGGGCAGCCCATTATGTGGCGCATGTGGTGCCGTTGAGCCAAGATTTAATTCAACCAGGGCAATCGGCCTTAGCGCAGCTGGTCTTTGATGAACCCATTTGTGCTATGCCAAATGATAGGTTCATTGTGCGCAATGCCCAAGCAAAGCTTACGGTAGGTGGGGGAGTTGTCTTAGACCCGAATGCTCCCGATCGAAAGCGTAGGGCTTTAGCGCGTTTGTCTTGGTTAGATGGAGTGGAAAGTTATTTGTTGGGCAGAGGCTTAGATTTACTTTTACGCCAAGCTCCCTATGGTTTGGAGCAATTGTTTTTACAGCGCTTAACTCAATCCGATGCCAGTATGCCGCAACAGTTAACCCTGCCAGATGCGGCATTATGGGTACAAGCTCCTCGTACAAAAGCGCAAGTGCTTATTCATAATAATGCATGGGAGCAATTATTAGCACGCATTGAAACGGTATTAAGTGAAGCACATGAACGTTATCCGGATGAGCCCGGCATAGAGGCCGCGCGTTTGCGTCGTATGGTAGCACCACGTTGCTCGGATACCTTGTGGTTTGCGGCCTTACATGAGTTAACACAGCGTCAACGTATAGCGCTCAATGGCCCTTGGTATCATTTAACCGCGCATACCGTGAGTTTTAGCCCTGAAGAGGAAATCATCGCTCATAAACTTGTAGGATTGTCTTATGATGGGCAGTTTAATCCGCCCTGGGTGCGAGATATGGCGGCCACTTTAGAAGTGCCCGAAGAACAATTACGCAGCTTAGGGCGTAAGCTTGTTCGTCAAGGGGTGTTGTTTCAAGTGGTACGTGATTTATACTATCATCGTGATCATGTGCTGGAATTAGCCGATTTATTTGCCAGCTTAGCTGGTGAAAAAGGGATTAAAGCGGCTGATTTCCGTGATCATTTATCCTTAGGGCGTAAAAGAACCATACAAATCCTCGAGTTTTTCGAGCGTATTGGCTATACTCGACGTTTGCGGGATCGGCATCTAATCCGTCCCGATAATACCGTATTTACTAAGCCGTAAATAATAGTAATAACGGAGGGCATTCGTATCTGGTGATGCGGCTGGGCTTCAAACCCAGTTGAGGGTGTTAGACACTCTTAGGTAGGTTCGACTCCTGCTGCCTTCCGCCATCTTTTATATTCATCCCTCATGCTTGGCTGCATGTGCAACGTGTTTGCCTTAAATTCGAGTTTCGGAGCCAATTTCATGTCAGAATCTACACCAACTACTGCTGTTCGTCTCACCTCCTTAGCGCATGGTGGGGGCTGCGGTTGTAAAATTTCTCCCGCAGTCTTGTCTGAATTATTAGCAGACATGCCTTCTATGCAGGGCTATGCGAATTTACTTGTGGGTACCGATACCGCTGATGATGCAGCAGTGTATCAGCTCAATGATGAGCAAGCGTTGATCGCTACTACTGATTTCTTTATGCCCATCGTAGATAATCCGTATGATTTTGGTCGTATTGCGGCCACAAATGCGTTATCGGATGTCTATGCCATGGGTGGCACGCCCATTATGGCCTTAGCTATAGTAGGTATGCCTATTAATACCATGAGTAAAAAAGACATTGCTCAAATCCTTAAAGGGGGCGCTGATGTCTGTAAAGCTGCAGGGATTCCTGTGGCGGGTGGCCACTCCATTGACTCTGTAGAGCCTATTTATGGTTTAGCGGCCATGGGTTTGGTGCATCCGCAGCGCGTGCGTAAAAACGCGGCGGCGCAAAAAGGCGATGTACTCATTTTAGGTAAAGGGTTAGGCGTAGGTGTTATGTCGGCAGCGTTTAAGAAAAATCAGCTGTCTGAGGCGGATTACGCCACTATGGTGCACAGTACTACGCAGCTTAATACCCCCGGTATTGCTTTGGGTAGTATGGAAGGGGTGCACGCCATGACAGACGTTACGGGGTTTGGTTTACTGGGCCATGCTTGGGAAATTGCCCGTGGCTCCGCTTTGCATCTACAAATCGATTTTAATGCTTTGCCTTGGTTACCCAATACCGCTGAGCTAGCACATCAAGGTTTTATTACTGGCGCTTCCGGGCGTAATTGGGAAGCCTACGGTGAGCATATTACGTTAGCAGAATCGATTACTGAAACACAACGTGCTATGCTCACAGACCCTCAAACATCGGGTGGATTACTCGTCTCCTGCAACCCCACCGCCGTAGAGGAAGTGCTTGCCTTATTTCAGCAGCAAGGCTTTGCCTCTGCTGCAGTGGTCGGTTCGGTGCAAGACGGTGCTGCGGGTGTTACGGTTGCCTAGAGTGTACTATGCCTAAGGTGCACAGATTAATTACCTTTCAGGCTCTTACTAAAGCCCCTTTCCTGCGGTGGATGGGGGCTTTGTTTTTGGTGATTTTTTGTCACGGCTTGTTTTTACTAGTTCTTAGTAGTAACGTCTATGCGCAAAAAACCGAAGCTCAAGAAATAAAAACAGTAAAAGAAGCTGATTTAAGTTTAGATCAAGCGCGTAATGATTTAAAAAAGATTCAGGAGACGCTTAAAGCACCCGAGAAACCATTGAATGAGGTGCAACTCAATGATTTACGGGATCGTTTAAATAAATTGCAAGCGCAAGCCACGGCGGTAGATAGTGCTTTAAGTCCTTCTTTGGAAAGTAGTAAGGCACGCTTAGCTGAATTAGGGCAAATTGATCCGGATGTGCCTGAGGCGGGAGACTTAAAAAAGCAACGAGATAACCTCACTAAAGAAGTGGCCACTATTGATGGTCAACTGAAAATAGCACGTCTTATATCGGTAGAAGTTAAACAAAGTTTAGAAGACTTAGGTTTGATACGTAAAGAGCAATTTCAAGCAGTATTAGGTCAACGCTTTTTATCCCCCTTTTCTTCAGAATCTTGGCGTCAGATTAAAGAGGATTTCGGACCAGATTTGCGTGCCGCCTATCAGGTTTTTAATGAGATAATCATCAGTGTTGAGCATGTTTCTTTAAAAAGACGGTGGCTTTTAACGGGATTAGCTGCCTTATGGGCATTTAGTTTGCTCTATGTGTGGAAGCGCTTTATGCGTTATTTATTAAAAAGCAGCCAATCCACACGCTTACGGCGCACATTGCTCGCTACGTTTCTTGTTGGGCTATACGTGCTTTTACCTACGGGGATGGTAATAATTTTACTTTCTATCCTTAGTAGTGCCCACGGCTTAAGTGATGAGCTCACATTGTTTGTACAGCAGTTTATAGGTATTTTGGCTTTGGCAGCCTTTATTGCCGGCTTGGGTCGTGCTTTGTTATCGGCTAATAAGCCCACGTGGCGCTTACCGCAACTGCCTGACCCAGTGGCCAAGGCGTTAGAGTGGCTGCCCGTGGTATTAGGCGCTTTCATTCTTCTTATGTGGTCTATACAAAAGATCACAACCTTAGTGAGCTCGAACATCAGCACGCTATTGCTAGTGAATAGCGTGTTTGCCCTTGGATTAAACGCCATAGTGGGCTTAGCCGTAGGCCGGGCACAAAAATATTATAGAGCAGAGGGCAGATTAGAATTAGGTACGCCTTTGGCTACGAGTTTGCATAGTTTAGCGCTTAAAGTCGTTACGTTTGCGATTGCAAGCAGTGTGTTGGCTTGGTTGTTTGGTTATATTGCGTTGAGTAATTTCATTATTCAAGAAGTAGTGTGGCTGGGCACCATTATATTTACCTCTTATTTATTGCTGTGTTTTTTAGACGATGTGGCAGAAGCTATATTAAATAGCTTCAATAAAGAGAACGAAGCAGAGAGGATTACTGAACGTCAATTACGTGCTCGTGGACAGTTTGTGTTGTTAATGGCTGGGGTGTTGAAGGTAGCTTTAGTATTGATGACACTGTTATTGATTTTTTTACCCTTTGGTGAGGACCCCACTGCTTGGTTGCAGCGCAGACTTACCTTTTTATTGAAAGGTTTTGCTTTTGGTGAGGTAACCGTTAAGCCTACTGCTTTACTTTATGCCGGTTTAGTATTGGTAGGTGGTATATGGGTAGTACAGCATTTGCAGCGTTGGTTAGCCGATAAGTATTTACCTTATACTGGTTTAGAAGATGGTATGGGTGCTTCTACAGCGCGTTTAGTGAGTTATGTAGGGTATATGTTGGCTGGGGTCTTAGCCCTATCAACGGCAGGCATTGGTTTTGAGCGGTTGGCGTGGATTGTGAGTGCGTTATCGGTAGGTATAGGTTTTGGTTTACAAGCCGTAGTACAAAACTTTGTCTCTGGCTTATTACTTTTAGCTGAACGCCCTATTAAGGTGGGCGATTGGATATCTATAGGTACAGGGGTGGAAGGGAATGTGCGCCAAATTAATGCTCGAGCTACTGAAATTGAAATGTTCGATAGGTCTACGGTGATTGTGCCTAACTCCGAGCTCATCACAAAAACGGTGAGAAATGTTACGCTCAGTGACCCTTTAGGCCGAGGGCGTATCACCGTTATTATGCCGGTTAATGTTTCAGCAGAACGGGTGCGTCAATGTTTATTTGATGCGGTAGAAAGTACCGAAGAGGTGTTAACAGATCCCGAACCTCTGGTTATTATTGATGGATTTGAGGCGGGGGGGATTGCATACAGTTTATACATTTATTTGTCTTCGCCGCGCCTTATCAATGCCGTGCGCAGTGAGGTGTTTTTTAAAGTGTTAGCCAATTTTGAGAAATCAAATCTAAGTCTACATCCTACCCAGCGTATGGAGATAATAGAGCAAACACACTCTACACTAGACAGTGAGATAGCAACTGAGAAAAAAGAAGAGTAACAAGAGAGTAAAAATATGCGTTTACTAGCAGTGATTATGATAGCAGTGGTATTAGCTGCATGCGGCTCCAGCCCAAAAAAAGGAGCGCTAGGGGGAGGTACAGGGACTTATCGTGTGGTTAAAGGAGATACGCTTTCAAAAATTGCTCGCCAACACGGTCAAAGTGTAAATAGCTTAATGCAGCTCAACAGCCTGCGTAATCCCAATCATATTCGCATAGGGCAAGTATTGCGCGTTAATGGCAGTAGCCGCGCCGCCCCGTTGCCTACCGCAGGTAGTTCTACGGCACAAACACCTAAGGCCACCACGGGCAAATCGGTGGCCGCACCGCGATCCATCAAACTTGTGTGGCCTGCTAATGGCTCACACCGTAGAGGTACAGGGGCGCAGTCGCAAGGAGTATTTATTAAAGGCGCCAAAGGCAGTCCTATCCAAGCCGCAGCTGCGGGTAAGGTCATGTATGCTGGGCACGGCTTACGGGGTTATGGCAATATGATTATTATTAGTCACGATGATAATTTTATGAGTGTATATGCTCATAATGACAGCTTGAATGTCAAAGAAAATCAATCCGTGAAACAAGGGCAAACCATTGCAACTATGGGCAGCTCTGATACCAGCCATGTACAGCTCTACTTTGAACTGCGCTATAATGGTAAGGCGGTAGACGCCACGCGTTACTTGCCAGCAAATTAAATATTATGCCTCAAGCAGTTATTGCCAATACACTTAGGTTTTTAGCGTCAAGTCACCGGTTTTAATCCAGCCTTGACGCTGCATCCACCACATCATCACACCGCACAATACAGCAGGTAATAAAAAGTGCAACAGCCCTATGGCTAGCCATACGTCGCTACTATCACCCATGGCTGCTAAGGTGCCTACTTGACCTACAAAACCGCTGGTGCCCATGCCTGCTCCTGTAGGCACGTTCTGCATTTTAAAGACCAAGGTCCCTATGGGGGCTAATAGAGCTGCTGTAAGCATAGGGGGTATTAAAATCAGTGGATTACGTACTATATTAGCCAGTTGCAGCATACTAGTGCCTAAGCCCACACCTAATACACCTGAAGGGCCGTTATCTCTGTAACTCATGGTGGCAAAACCTATCATCTGGGCGCAGCAGCCTATGGTAGCAGCGCCAGCAGCCAAACCCCCTAGATTTAAAGAAATAGCGACAGCAGCACTAGAAGTCGGACCGGTAAGTAATAAACCCATGACTAGCGCAATCACAATACTCATAAAAAAGGGCTGTAACGTCATGGCCCATTCAATGGTTTGACCCGTGGCACGCATTAAATCCCCCAGATAAGGTGCCATCCATTGAGCTGCCAACATACCGCTGATGAGCGCGGTAGCAGGGGTGATGATAATATCAATAGGCGTAGTTTTACTTACGAGTTTACTAAGTTCACTACTGATGGCTACTGCTACAAAGGCACCTATAGGGCCGCCTCCTACACTAATAGCAAGTGAGCCCACCATGGCACTACTGAAGATCACCATTGGTGGCGCTTGAAGACCATAAGCGACTCCCACCCCAATAGCGGCTCCTAAACCCGCCTGCGCTAAAGCCCCAATTTCTATGAGCCACGCTAGATCTAACCATGTACCCACCGTTTTAAGTATGAGCCCAATAATTAATGAACTGAATAACCCTAAGGTCATAAAGTTCATGGTTTCTACCCCATAACGGCGTAGGGAAAATTCAATATTTTTACGGGTTAAAAGTGAGCGCATATTATTAAACTCATATTGAGCATAAGTTGTGATGGAGTACCTATTGTATATATTTCAGCGGCTTTGTGTAGATTTCGCTTGAAACTGTAGTAGGCAGGATACAATGGAGCTTATTTAGTATTATTTTAATTAGGTATAAGTATGACCGCTTCTTCATTTCCTCAACTGCCATTGCAAGCAGCCCTGTTAGATACGCTTGAGCAGTTGCAATACCATCAAATGACCGCCATTCAAGAGCAAAGTTTACCGCTTATACTTGAAGGTCATGATGTGATTGCGCAAGCGAAAACCGGTAGTGGTAAAACAGCGGCCTTTGGTTTGGGTTTATTACAAAAAATTGATACACAACGCTTACGGCCTCAGGGTTTGGTGTTGTGTCCTACCAGAGAGCTTGCTGGCCAAGTAGCTGAAGAGCTTAGACGCTTAGCACGTGGCATTCCTAATATGAAAATTATGACGGTAACGGGTGGGGTGCCGGTGCAGCGTCAAGTGGATTCCTTAGCGCATGGTGTGCATATTATTGTGGGCACACCAGGGCGCATCATTGATCACATAGATACGCAATCCATTGATTTACGCTCTGTGCACACCTTAGTTTTAGATGAAGCTGATCGTATGATTGATATGGGGTTTTATGAGGATATGAGCCATATAGTAGCGGCTTGTCCACCGCGACGCCAAACCTTGCTATTTTCTGCTACGTATCCTGACACCATTGGTAAAGATGCAACGATTTTTTTACGTGATGCGGTGCATGTGACGGTGGAGTCGCAAGTAAGTGCAGCACAAATTGAGCAGCATTTTTATGAGGTACCTGAGTCTGAGCGATTTGATGCGGTGGTGTCTTTATTATTAGAGTATGAGCCTAGTTCCACCTTGGTTTTTTGTAATACTAAAGCCAATTGCGATAGTCTTACCCATTATCTACGCAGCTTAGGTTTCAGTGCTTTGGTGCTGCATGGAGATTTAGATCAGCGAGATAGAGACGAGGTTTTAATCCAATTTGCGAATCATAGTTGTTCTATTTTGGTGGCTACTGATGTAGCAGCCAGGGGGTTAGATATTGCAGAATTACCCGCGGTGATTAACGTAGAGTTACCCCATCAGCCCGAGGTGTACACGCATCGTATAGGGCGTACGGGTAGGGTAGATCAAAAAGGAATGGTCTTCAGTTTATGTGATCAGTATGATCACGCCTTGTTAGATCAACTGGCTAGTCAGCGTGATGCTCCCATTGCTTTCGAAGTAATACCTCAGGCTAAAAGTCAGATTAAACCTCAAAAAGCACCCATGCAAACCTTAGTAATTATTGGAGGTAAGCGTGATAAAATGCGTCCAGGAGATATCTTGGGAGCTTTTACGGGTGATGGTGGCTTATCTAAAGAGCAAGTAGGTAAGATTAATGTGGGAATGGTGGTGACGCATGTGGCTCTTGATAGGCGTGTGGCACAAAGCGCAGTCAACCGCGTGCAAGAGGCGGGTATTAAAGGGAAAAACTTTAGGATGCATTTTGTGCGTAATTGATAAATCAATAATTATTAAAACAACATAGACAATGTAAATGATAATCGCTATCATTCACATGACGGTTATATTAAACTTATCAGGCTATTAAGGAAAAATGATGAAAGGTAATACATGGGTTGTAAGTGCGGCGGCAGCACTTTTACTGTTTGGTACAGCGGCGCAAGCCGATGATGATCGTCCAGCTCACTTTAAAGGCGCGAGCGTTAGTAGTTGGAGTGAAGCTCAAGATAATCTGACGAAATACAATAACGAGCTGGCCGATATTCTAGCGCAGGATAAATTATCCCCTCAAGATGGCGTTAAAGTACACGAGCTCACATACAGCTTAGAAAATGCCTTAGAGTACATGGAAGAGGCAATTGATGAATTAGCTGAGCAGCTGGAAGAAGTACATGTGGCTTCAGAGAAAAACGAGCTAGATACCATTAAGAATAAAGGGATTATTTATTTAGAAAACGTCAAAGTACTGCAAAATAAATAGTATGAAAAATCATACAGTTAAAATCGGTGCTTGGTCTGAGTTACAGACCGAGGCCACCGCAGTGCGTTATGCAGTTTTTGTGAAAGAGCAGCAGGTACCACTTCTTATAGAAATGGACAATGCAGACGTTAATAGTTTGCATGCTGTTGCCTATGAGGGCCGCGTACCTATAGGCACAGCTCGTTTGTTACCCAATGCGCATATAGGTCGTATGGCCGTATTGGCTGAGTATAGAGGGCAGGGCGTAGGTGCTTTAATTTTACAAAATCTAGTGAAGGCAGCCAGCAAACAAGGACACAAAAAGGTGTATTTATCTGCTCAAGTGCATGCGTTGGATTTTTACACTCGTTATGGTTTTGAGCCGTATGGTGAAATTTATCAAGAGGCAAACATAGCGCATCGTATGATGCGCTATGAGTTTTAGTTTTTATCTAATTATTTTGAGTAGTCCATTTTTCAACTAGTTCTGGGTGGTTAGTTACCCACTTTTTGGCATTTTCGTAAGGGTCTGTGTCGGTTTGTTCATTCATTAAGATAACTTCACCCATGTCGTCTGCCGTCCAGTGGAAATTATCCAAAATAGCGTAGGCTTCAGGTGTAATCCCCCCTTTTTAGCCAGTACTTATTCATAGAATAAATTAAAGGGAACAGATTAGTTGTGTTGGCGGAATACCGCCAATCGCTGTATTGGGTCTTTCATTGTTATAAATCCATAACCATTCGGTGGCAAGATGCTGTGCCTGCTCAACGCTTTCAAACAGATGTAAATCTAACCATTCATGGCGTACCGTGCGATTAAATCGTTCAATGTACGCATTTTGCGTTGGCTTACCCGGTTGAATATATAACATCGTAATCTCATGTGTTGTTGCCCATAAAATGAGCTCTTTAGAGATATATTCCGGTCCATTATCACATCGGATTGCAGCGGGCTTCCCACGCCATTCAATGACCTGTTCGAGGACACGAATGATGCGTGAGGTGGGCAAGGAAATATCCACTTCGATGGCTAATGCTTCCCGATTGTAATCATCCAGCACATTAAATGTGCGTAATTTCCTACCATCCTCTAAACTGTCAGACATAAAATCCATCGACCACACTTGATTCATCTGGCTTGGCACACTCAAGGCATCCGGCTTATCGCGTGTTAAGCGACGACGCGGTTTAATGCGTAAATTGAGCTCTAGCTCACGGTAAATACGATACACACGCTTGTGATTCCAACGATAGCCTTTCACG